>NZ_JAFLDT010000099.1 GCF_017302315.1 Zoogloea sp. | reverse complement strand
CGAAGTCCACCTCCACCGGCGTGCCGCCAAGGGTGGTCAGGCGTGCCACCGCGGCCTCGAACAGGGCGGCGTTGTGCGGGTCGCCGAAGTAGCTCAACTGCTCAGGGCGCGGCACGCCGAAGCGGAAGGGCTCGCCGGCCGGGAAGCGGCGGCCGTGGACCTCCACCGGCCGGCTGTAGGCGTCTGCTTCATCGAAGCCGCGGGCCACGGAGAACACCGCGGCCGCGTCGGCGGCGCTGAGGGCGAAGATCGATATGGTGTCGATGCTCCGGCAGGCGGGCACCAGGCCGGTGGAGGAGAGCAGGCCGCAGGTCGGCTTGAGGCCGACCAGGTTGTTGAAGGCCGCCGGCACGCGGCCCGAGCCGGCGGTGTCGGTGCCGAGGGAGAAGCTGACCTGTGCGGTGGCCACCGTCACGGCCGAGCCTGAGCTGGAGCCGCCGGAGATGAAGGCCGGGTCGATGGCGTTGCGGCAGGCGCCGTAGGGGCTGCGGGTGCCGTTGAGGCCGGTGGCGAACTGATCCAGGTTGGTCTTGCCGAGGGGGAGGGCGCCGGCGGCTATCAGCCGGGCCACCACCCGGGCATCGGCGGTCGGCAGGTAGGCGAAGTCCGGGCAGCCGGCGGTGGTGGGCAGGCCGGCCAGATCGATGTTGTCCTTGATGGCGAAGGGGATGCCATACAGGGGCAGGCTGGTCGGGTCCTGCGCGTCCAGGGCGCGGGCGCGGGCCAGCAGCTCGGCCTCGGGCAGCAGGCTGATCCAGGCATGGTGCGCATCCGCCCGGGCCCGGGCGTGCAGGTCGGCGAACAGGGTGCTGGGCTTGAGGCCCTGGCGGTAGGCGGCGGCCAGGGTGGCGAGGTCTAGGCTTTGGGGCAGCATGGTCGTCTCTCCGTCATTGGGGGGCGCAGTGCAGGATCAGCAGGTCCTGGCCGGCGGCGACAGGGGTGGCTTCGCGGCAGAGGAGTTGCAGGATCTCGCCGTCTTCGGGGGCGGTGACGGTGAACTCCATCTTCATGGATTCGACGATCACCAGCGGGTCGCCGGCCTTCACCTGCTGGCCGGCTTCGACCAGCACCTTCCAGATGTTGCCGGGCACGTAGCTGGCGACCAGGCGGGCGCCTTCGGGCAAGTCCAGCTCGGAGTCGGCTGCGGCGGCGGCGATGTCGGCCTCGCTGATGTACTCGGCCTGGCCGGCGGCCTTCCAGCGCTCCCGCTCGGCTTCGAAGGCGGCCTGCTGGCGAGCCTTGAAGGCGGCGATGGGGGCGGCCTCGTCGGCCAGGAAGCGGCGGTAGTCGGCCAGCCGGAAGACGCCTTCCTCGATGCGCACCCGGGCGCGCCCGGCAGCGAAATCCTTGCGCAGTTGCAGCAGCTCCGCCTCGCTCACCGGCACGAAGCGTACCTGGTCGAAGAAGCGCAGCAGCCAGGGCTTGTCGAACTGGCCGGTGCCGCGGGTGCCGTGGTGCCAGCGGTTCCACATCTGCACCGTGCGGCCGACGAACTGGTAGCCGCCGGGGCCTTCCATGCCATACACGCACATGTAAGCGCCACCGATGCCCACGGCGTTCTCGGGGGTCCAGGTGCGGGCGGGGTTGTACTTGGTGGTGACAAGGCGATGGCGCGGGTCCATGGGGGTGGCCACCGGAGCACCAAGGTACACGTCGCCCAGGCCCAGCACCAGGTAGCTGGCCTCGAAGACGGTGCGATAGACCTCGTCGATGGAATCCAGCCCGTTGATGCGGCGGATGAACTCGATGTTGGAGGGGCACCAGGGGGCGTCCTTCCTCACCGACTGCATGTACTTCTCGATGGCGAGTTTGGTGGCGGGGTCGTCCCAGGACAGGGGCAGGTATACCGTGCGGCTGGGCACCGCCATGTCGTCGATGGCGGGCAAGGCGTCTTCGGCGGCGATCAGCGCGGCGAGCAGGGCGCTGCGGTTGGTGCGGCGGGCGTCGAAGTGCAGTTGCAGGGAGCGGATGCCCGGGGTCAGGTCGATGATGCCCGGCTGGGGATGGGCCTTCAGCCAGTCCATCAGGGCATGCACGCGGAAGCGCAGCTCCAGGTCCAGCACCAGCGGGCCGTACTCCACCAGCAGATAGGCGTCGCCCGCTTGACGGTAGACCACCCGGGGGCGCTCACCGGCCGCGGGCAGCTCGGCCAGCACCGGGGTGGTGACCGTCTCGGGTTCGGCGACGACCGGCGTGGTAAGGGGGGCATTGGTGCCTCCCAGGGCTCCGTCGGTCTCGGCCAGCCGTCGGGCGGCGGTGGTGGCGCTCACCGGCACGAAGCGCAGGGTGTCGCCGGGACGTAGCTGGCCGAGCTTCCACAGGTCGGCCTGGATGACCACGGCGGGGCACACGAAGCCGCCCAGGCTGGGGCCGTCCGGGCCGAGGATCACCGGCATGTCACCGGTGAAGTCGACGGCGCCGATGGCGTAGGCGTTGTCGTGGATGTTGGAGGGGTGCAGGCCGGCCTCGCCGCCGTCGGTCCGTGCCCACTCCGGCCGGGGGCCGATCAGGCGGACGCCGGTGCGGCTGGAGTTGTAATGGATCTCCCAGTCGGTGGCGAAGAAGCTGGCGATGTCCGGGTCGGTGAAGAAGTCCGGCGCGCCGTGGGGGCCGTAGAGCACGGCCACTTCCCAGTGGTGGCTGTAGCTGGGCGGCTGCAGCGCCAGGGGGGTGGGCAGGGCGGTGGTGGGCTGAATCGCCAGCACGTCGCCGAGGCGCAGGCAGCGGCCGGCGTGGCCACCGAACTGGCCCAGGGTGAAGGTGGATTTGCTGCCCAGGTAGTCGGGCACGTCGATGCCGCCAGCCACGGCCAGGTAGCTGCGGCAGCCGGCGTCCTTCACCGCGCCGATCTTCAGCACGGCGCCGGCCTGGACCGCATGGGCCTGCCAGAAGGCGACGGGTTCGCTGTCCAGGGTGGCGGCGGTGGGGGCGCCGGTGAGGGCGATGACCGCGTCGCAGTTGAAGCGCAGGGTCGGGCCGGTCATGGTGCATTCCAGGCCGGCTGCGCCTTCCGCGTTGCCCACCAGGCGGTTGGCGGCGCGCAGGGCCAGGTCGTCCATGGGGCCGGAGGGCGGCACGCCCACGTCCCAGTAGCCCACCCGGCCGGGCCAGTCCTGCACTGAGGTCTGCACGCCGGCTTCCAGCACATCAAAGGTGCCGGGGCGGTAGTTGAAGCTATTGAGGTAGCGGGTGGTCTGGCGGCCGGCGCGGAACACCTCGCCGTCGAGGATCTGGCGCAGGTAGGCCCGGTTGGTCTCGATGCCATACACGCGGGTGGCGTCCAGGGCGGCGATGAGCGTGTCGGTGGCAGCCTCGCGGGTGTCCGCGTGGACGATGATCTTGGCCACCATGGGGTCGTAGTAGGGGGGCACCTCGGAGCCGGTGGTGACGGCCGTCTCCACCCGCACGCCCTCGGGAAAGCGCACTTCGGTGAGCAGCCCGGACGAGGGCTGGAAGTTCTTGGCCGGGTCTTCGGCGTAGAGGCGCACCTGGATGGAGGCGCCCCGGGGCTGCGGCGCGGTGGCGGGCAGGCGCAGATCGCCGGAGGCGAGCAGCACCATCCATTCCACCAGGTCGGTGCCGGTGACTTCCTCGGTGACGCCGTGCTCCACCTGCAGGCGGGTGTTGACCTCCAGGAAGTAGAAGGCGCCGCTGTCGGCGTCCATCACGAACTCCACCGTGCCGGCGGAGCGGTAGGCGATGGATTCCATCAGGCGCACGGCGGTGGCCGCCAGGTTGGCGCGCTGCTCGGCCGTGAGGCCCGGCGCCGGGGTCTCTTCGATGACCTTCTGGTTGCGGCGCTGCACCGAGCAGTCCCGCTCCCCCAGGGCCAGCACGCGGCCCCGGCCGTCGCCGAACACCTGCACCTCGATGTGGCGGGCGGCGGTGACGTATTTTTCCAGGTAGATGCCCGCTTCCTTGAAGTTGGCCCGGGCCAGGCGGTCCACCGAGGCGTAGGCCTCGTCGAGCCCGGCCTCGGAGTCGATCAGGCGCATGCCGATACCGCCGCCGCCGGCGGTGCTTTTGAGCATCACCGGGTAGCCGATGCGGGCGGCCTCAAGGCGGGCGTGGGCCACGTCGTCGAGCAGGCCGCTGCCAGGCAGCAGGGGCACCCCGGCCTGCTCGGCCAGCTCGCGGGCGGTGTGCTTGAGGCCGAAGGCCAGCATCTGGGCGCGGGTGGGGCCGATGAAGGCGATGCCGGCGGCTTCGCAGGCGTCGGAGAAGTCGGGGTTTTCGGACAGGAAGCCGTAGCCCGGGTGGATGCCCTGGGCACCGCTGGCGCGGGCGGCCTCGAGGATGGTGTCGGCCTTGAGGTAGCTCTCCGCGGCGGGGGCCGGGCCGATGCACACGGCCTCGTCGGCCAGGCTGACATGCAGGGAGTTGGCGTCGGCCTCGGAATAGACGGCGACGGAGGCGATGCCGAGCTTCTTCAGCGTGCGGATCACCCGGCAGGCGATGGCGCCCCGGTTGGCGATGAGGACTTTGCTGAACATGGTGGTGTCTCGCGAAAAGGGCGGCGGGTCGTCCCGCCTGGTCTTTCCTGTCCGCCCGGGTCGTCCCGGGGGCCGGCGAGTGCCGGAAGCGTGCGCTGCTGGATCAGCCCCAAATGAGGAACTGCACCGGTGTCGGGTTGTAGGCGTTGCAGGGGTTGTTGAGCTGGGGGCAGTTGGAGACCAGCACCCACAGGTCCATCTCTGCACGCAGCTCCACATACTTGCCGGGGCCGGAGACGCCGTCGTCGAACTTGAGCTGGCCGTCGGCGGTGACGGGCACGTTCATGAAGAAATTGACGTTGGGCACCAGATCGGCCTTGGTCAGGCCGCTGTCCGAGTGCTGGATGGCCAGCAGGTAGTTGTCGCGGCAGCTGTGCATATACTTCTTGTGCAGGGCGTAGCGCACGGTGTTGCTCTCGGCGGCGCAGGCGCCCCCCAGGGTGTCGTGGCGGCCGCAGGTGTCCGCGACGATGGTCAGCATCGGCCGGCCTTCGCTGCTCATCAGCACCGAGCCGGTGGTCAGGTAGATGCCGCCCTGGTGCAGGATGGTGTCGGTGACGCTGTAGTGCTCGTCGGTGTCGTGGCGGTTGTAGAAGATGATGTCGGCAGCTTGGTTGCCTTCCAGGTCGACAATGCGCAGGGTCTGGCCCTGCTTCACTTCGTGCAGCCAGGGTTCGCCGGCGGGCAGGGTGGCGCTGTGCAGGGCGTTAGCGGGGTCGAGGGGGCTCTCCTGGATGCGGATGGCGGTGGCGGTCATGGGCGTCTCCTCAGGCCAGGTATTGCATGTCGGTGTTGTGAAGGGCGCGGGCGCATTCCGGGCGGAAGCTGCGGCAGAAGTCGTCTTGCCGGGCCGGGCCGGAGCGCCAGGCGGTGAGGCCCACCGCGGCGGGGGCGTAGTCCTGGCGCGGGTCGAGGGGGTGGGGCGCGGCCGACACGGCGACGATGACGTCCATGTCCAGGCGCAGGTCCACGTGGTCGCCGGCCCGGGCGTGGTGGGGGTGAAAGGCGAAGCGGCCTTCCGCGTCCACGCTGACCTTGCTGAAGAAGTTCGCCGGCGCCACCAGGTCCCGGCGGGTCAGGCCGTACTTGCCGATCTCGATGAGCAACCCGTCGCGGCCCGAGCGGTACATGCCGTTGCGGTACTGCTGGTAGCCGTGTTCGCCGTACTTGGCGCGCATGCGCGGGGCGTCGAGGAGCAGGCCGAGGGGGTCGTGCCAGCCCAGGCTGTCGGCGGTGATGGAGGCCATGGCGCAGCCCATGTCGCTCATCAGCACATGGCCACGGCTGTAATGGGCGGTATGCTGGGCCTTGAGGGAGTCGGGCATGTTGTAGCGCTCGAGCTTCTGCCGGGCGTTGTAGAGCACCACCGACAGGTTGGCGCCGGCGTCCTGGGCCACCAGGCGCAGGGTGGTGCCCCGGGGCAGCATCCATGACCAGTGGCAGCCGCCGGGGATCACGTCCGAGAACAGCACTTTTTCGGCGGGCAGGTCGGGGGCGATCTGCTGCCAGCGGGTGTCGATGTCCACCGCGGCGGTGGGGGTGAGCAGGGGATTCATGGTTCAGGTCTCCAGGTCGGCAGCGGCGGCGGAGAGGCGCGCCAGTTGCTCCAGGTCGGTCTTCATGCCCGATGTCTCGCGGATGCGGTTCAGGATCTCGCGCTTGAGGGCGAGAAACTCGGGGGCGAGCTTCATGTCCTGGTGGCGCTCGGCGGGCAGGGGCACGTCATAGAGGGTGTCGATGCGGCCGGGGCGGGGGGCCATCAGCACGATGCGCTGGCCCAGGTAGATGGCCTCTTCCACGTCGTGGGTGACGAAGACGATGGTGCTGCCCTCGATGCGATGGACGTGGCGGATCAGGTCGTGCATCACTTCGCGGGTCTGGGCGTCGAGGGCACCAAAAGGCTCGTCCATCAGCAGGATGGGCGGCCGGCTCATCAGCGCCCGGGCAATCGCCACCCGCTGCTGCATGCCCCCCGACAGCTGGCTGGGGTAGGCGTGGGCCACGTGGCTGAGGCCCATCAGGCGGATCAGCGCGTCGGCCCGGCCCGAGGCCTTCTCCACGTCGGCCGAGGTACGGTCACGGGTGTGGGCCTTGAGCTGGCGGCAGAAGCGGATGTTGTCGAGCACCGTGAGCCAGGGGTAGAGGCTGTAGTGCTGGAACACCATGGCCCGGTCCACCCCGGGGCCGGTGATGGCCTGGCCATTGACGGCGATGCTGCCGCTGCTCAGGCTCTCCAGCCCGCCGATCATGCGCAGCAGGGTGGACTTGCCGCAGCCCGAGGCGCCCACGAAAGTGACGAACTCGTTGGGCCGGATGTCCAGACTGGCCTTCTCCAGGGCCTGGATGGCACGGGGACCGTTCCCGAAGGTCTTGAAGGCGTCACGGATCTCGATGTTGGCACCCATCAGTGTCTCCCGGCCAGGTAGGGGAAGGCCTTGCGATGCAACAGGCGGAAGCCCTGGTCGATGACCAGCCCGATCAGGCCGATCATCAGGATGCCGGCAAAGATCTTGTCGGTCTGCAGGAAGCGCTGGGCCTTGAGCACGGCATAACCCAGCCCCGAGTTGGCGGCCACCAGCTCGGCCACCACCAGGTAGGTCCAGGCCCAGCCCATGGTCACCCGCAGGGTATCCAGCAGCGCCGGCTTGGCCGAGGGCACGATGACCTTCTCGATGATTTCGCCGCGGCTGGCGCCCATGGTCTGGGCCGCCTCGATCTGGGCCAGGGGCACCCGGCGCACGTCCTCGGCCACCATCAGCACCATCTGGAAGAAGGTGCCGATGAAGATGATGGCCACCTTGGAACCCTCCTCGATCCCCACCCACAGCATCACCAGCGGAATGAAGGCCACCGCCGGCATGTAGCGGATGAAGTCGGTAAGGGGCTCAAGCAGCGCCTGCACCGCGCGGTAGCTGCCGATGAACAGGCCCAGGGGCAGGGCGATCACCGCCGACAGGGCCCAGCCGGCCACCACCCGCCAGGTGCTGATGGCTACGTCGCCCGCCAGTTCATCCTCGACGGCCCAGCTCCACATGCGCGACAGCACGTCGGCCGGCCCGGGCAGGAAGACCTTGTCCACCCCGTCCAGGCTGCTCGCCAGGCCCCATGCCAGCAGTGGTGCCAGCAGCCCGCCCAGGGCCAGCAGCCAGTATTGCCGTGGATCAATGGCGGTGCGGATCTGCCAGAGGGCGCTGCGCCCTCCTTCGGCTCCCTTGCGTGCGCTCATGCTCGTCTCACTTGCCCAGGGCTTCGGTCAGCAGCGAGGCGTCGATGCCCTTGGCCGCGTCGGGCTTGCCGTCGATGAGCTTCTTGTCGAGAAGGAAGCTGGCGATGGTCGGGGCCACGCCGAGCAGGGACTTGGGATCGGCCGCGTTGAAGGCCGTCTGATTGGCGGCGGCATCAAAGAAGCGGGTGCCGGGCAGGAAGACCTTGTATTCCTCCGGCTTCATGCCCACCACCTTGGACATGATCTTCGCGGCCTCATCCGGGTTGTCGCGGATGAACTTCTCGGTGTCAAACCAAGCCCGGATCATCCCGACCAGATCCTTGCGCTTGGCCTTGATGGCCTTGTCCTGGGCCACCAGCAGATCAGGGATCAGGCCCGGCATGTCCTTGGAGGTGAACAAGGCCTTGCCCTTGCCGCTCTTCTCGATCTGCGCCACCCAGGGGTTCCACACCACCGCGGCGTCCACCCGGCCGGACAGGAAGGCCGCCGCCGCATCGCCTGCGGACAGGTTCACCACCTTCACGTCCTTCTGGCTCATGCCGTTCTTGGCCAGCGCGGTGGCCAGCACGAAGTGGGAGATGCTGAACTCTTCCAGCGCGATGCTCTTGCCCTTCAGGTCGGCAAAGCCCTTGATCTTGCCGCTGACCATCAGCGCATCATTGCCGGCGGAGTTGTCATTCACCAGCACGGCCTTCAGGGGCAAGCCCTTGGCCAGCGGCCCCATGGTGTCGGACCAGGTCTGGGAGTTGGCGTCGAGCTGGCCGGAGGACAGGGCGGAGATCGAATCCGTGTAGTTGGCAAACCACACCAGCTTCACATCCGCCTTATGCTTCTTGAAGAAGCCCTTCTGCTCGGCCACATACCAGGCCACCCAGCCCGGCCAGTCGGACACGCCGACCTTCAACTCGGCCAGGGCCGGCGTGCTGGCACCCACCAGCGCCAGGCCGAGCCCGAGGGCACCCAGACCTTTGCGGAAACGGGAGAGGGCTGCACCGAAGGGGCTGCGGGATGGGGTAGTAGGGGCGAGATTGCCGAGGACGTGGAAACGGCGGGCAGGACGGCTTTCAGCGTGGTGCATGACAGGGCTCCCTTGCGAGTCGGATAAATGGGCGAGAGGGCGCTTCATTCAAAGCGAACCTCCCGGGCTTTTATCCCTCCGTGGAGCCGGTCATGCCGATGGTCGTCAAGCGGCACTTCCTGGCCGGCGGCTCTCGGACCAGACATCCCCGGTGACGTGAATCACGTCGAAACCGGGACCGGAACCCTAGCCGCCCTTCGAAGAAGCGAAAGCAATATGTCGATTCGCCCCTCTCGAAGAATGATCTAGCACGGGCTGTGCCAGATGGCGTGGAAATCGCCAAAATCCCGGTGGCTTCGGGGGGCTGTCCATAACCCCGCCTCGGGGACGCAATCGCCGCGTGCAGTGTAGGGCACGTTGACGGTGCATGGCGAAGGAGGGCTGCATTGGATCGGTGCATGTCGGGGCGTCAGGCGTTGCGCCGACGACGTGGTTTTCCATGGGCTTTGACCGCCCTGAGGATCGCTCCCTATACTCGTGCCCGATGGTGTCCAAGTGTTTCGTCATTTGGATCCATGCCCGCCAGGAGTCGCGTCGGGCGATTCATGGGCGTGGGGGTCATCATTTCTGATCGGGGAGATTTTGGATGCAAGTGCGTAAAGGTGTTGGTGTTCTGGCGTTTCTCTTGGTGCTGTTCGTACCCCTCGCGGAGGCTGTGGACTTTGGCGCGCCGGCCATCGAGGTCGTGGATGGCGCGACCCTGAAGGGCGTCAAGCGGGTGGCAGTAAGCTCCTTCACGGTCCAGTACGTGACCTCCCAGGTCTGGGACACCTCTTTCACGTCCGGCGGAAAGAAGGGCAGCCTGCAGACCGCGGGGCAGGGCGGAGGGTTTGATATCGCCGACGCACTGGATCCGGCGAAGATGCAGAGCACCACCGACAAGCTGTATCTGGAATTTCTGGCTGATCTGAAAGCGGCCGGTTTTGAGGTGGTTTCGCCCGAGACGCTGGCCGCCAGCAAGGCCTACAAGGACTACCTGGCCAACGCGCCCAAGACACCCCGTAAGGAAGAGGCCGAGTCGGAGAAGGGCAACGGCGCTGGCGCAATCACCAGCATCTTCTACACGCCGCCGGGTGTGCCCCTGGTCCTGGGCAACAAGTTCGATCACCTGAGTACGGGAACCTTCGGCTCCAACGTCAAGGATCCGACCTTGACCTTCACCGGAAGCCTCAGCCTCTACACCACCAACTGGCCGTATTACGACAAGGATGTGCAGAAGGAACTGGGGGCGGCCACCCTGCACGTGCGCCTGTATGTGCCCCTCGCCCACGTCCAAGTGGCCTCATCGAGCTTCTGGGGCAGCGGATACAGCCGGCAGGGCATCGAGCCCGGCCTGCGGCTGGGCAATCGCCTGACCCGGGTTGCCGTGGGCCACAACGGCGACTATGCCAAATTGTTTCTCAGCGAGCCCTATCTGATTCCCGGCCCCATCGAGAGCACCGTGGAGGAGGTCAAGCACCCGAACGCGATGCGGGCCATCTTGGGTGAGAAGATCAAGATCTATCCGGGTACGGTGTCAGCCGAGAAATACTGGCAGCTCTTCCCGGACGCCGCCAACCAGTTGCTCAAGGCCTTTGCGCGCAAGCTCAAGGACGCAAGCTGACATCCCAGTTCAACGGATAGGCTGCCTGAACGTCCATCGGGATTTCAGTTCAGGCTCAGCCAGATCTCATTGCGCCGCATAAACCACGGCACGAAGGGCGCGTTGTAGCGCGAGTAGATCGGCGCGCCCGTCGTGGTCAGGCCGGCTGCCGTGACGCCTGCGTTCAGCCGCTCCAGGTGGGTGTTGTAATTGGATTCGGACCAGCTTCCGGAGTATCGGATCACCGCAAAGCGGCCTCCGGGGAGCACCTTGAGCTTGATCCGGGCATCCAGCGGCTCCGGCAGGCTTTCCAGGGTGTAGCTGGCGGGCATCTTGAACTGGATGGCAAAGCCGGCGTCCGTGGCGGATTGCGTCACGGGCGCCGTCATCTCCAGCCTGGCCGGGACGGGCGTTTGGGTGACGGGGGCGGTCATCTCGATGTTCCGCTCGCCCTTGTTCTTGCCAAAGATGTAGGCGGCCAGAATCCGGAAGCCCTGGTTGCCTGCCTCCTCGGCAGGACCGGGCACCACCACCTCGGCGACCACATAGGGTTGATAGTCGCGAATCTCGAACGCGTCGTATTTCTGGACAATCTGGAAGACCGGCTCTTCGATGGCATGCGCCTGGGCGCCACCCAGTGTCAGGCCTAGGGTGAGTGCTGCGGTGGGGACGAGTTTCATGGAGGGGCTCTTGTGAGGTCGGGTGCATTCCCGGCCGGAGCTTGATTGACTAAGGCGATGCGCTTAAGTTCGGCCGAGGCGTGGGATTACCCAACTCCGCCCGCCTGCGGATACCCGCGTCAAGGATCCGACCCTGAGCTCCACGTTCAGCTTGCCTCATTGCAGCAAGCCGAACCCAGTGCGTCGGCAAGCCTGCCGGCGTCGCGTCGAACTTCATCGGCAATCCGGGCTACCTGCTCCTGGCCGGATCAACTGACGGGTGAGGCGAAGAGAGCGTCCGGGGTGCACCGACGGGCGGCGGGAGGGACTGCAGGGCGAATGGTAGGCGCGACCGTAGGGGCGACAGTAGGGGCGACTTCAGTCGCCCGCGGACTTCGATCAAGGGCATGCCTATGATCAACGCGCGGATGGGCGACTGAAGTCGCCCCCACAAGAGGATGTCGCAAAACTCGTCGCCCACCAGGCATTCACGATGGACTTGGCATCAAACGCGGTTCAGTCACCCGAAACGCCATGTTTTTGCGAGCTAAATGCAGTTCTTGATCTCATAACGCGAGTGTCTTCGCTGTGCAAAATGGTTTTACAACACCCTCTGAAGTCGCCCCTACGGTCGCCCTACAAGTCGCCAGTGCAGCCTGCCTTGGCCTGATGCTCGACATACTCACGGAGAACGCTGTCCATCCGCGACTGCCAGCCATCGCCGGTGGCCTTGAAATAGGCCACGACCTCCGGGCTGTAGCGCACGGACAGCAAAACCTTTTTGCTTTCTGACCTGGGACGCCCACGCAAGGACTTGAGCGGAACCATTGCCTTCAGCTGTTCGGCTGTGAGCGGCTGGGCATCCGGGTCGCTCTCTGCCGCGCCCGTGATCGCCTTGTCTTCTTCGAGGCTGGGCATGTGGATGGCCGGACGTTCAGAGATTTTCGACATAGTGCGTCACCTCACGGCGAGTGGCGTAGAGGAGGCTGATGATCCTGCGCGTTTCACCACGCTTCACAAACGCCACGTAGTACAAGGTGTTGGTCTTGGGTGCGAGGGCGATCATGCGAACTTCGTCATACCCGTATCGTTCGTCAATCCACACAAGCGCGGCGTCCCAGTCAAGTTCGGTGCCGAGTGAAAGGAATACGCCGTGCTTCGCCTGATTGGCAGTGTTCTTGATCGGATCGAACTCGATTTCGATTTCGATTTCGATTTAATGCAGCTACTTTAAATGGCCTTGTCAATGAGGCTTCAAGGCTTCCCCTGCCTGCGGATAGAGCCGCTGCAGTACCACTGTACCGGTGTGGGCGAGCAGCGCCTCGAGCCGCTCCCGGCTCCCGGCCATGGCCGCTTCATCCCTCCCGTTGGGCCAAGCCTTTAGAAGTTCCTCACGTACCTCGGCAAGCGCTTCTTCAACCTGACGCCGCCAGTGTTCCGGCAAGGGCGTCTGGCGCCATTCGCCGCGGCCGCGGCCGTAGTGGGCGATGGCGAGGTAGCGCAGCAGGCTGGCGGTGAACAGGCGTTCGAGGCTGTCGCTGCTCCAGTGCAGGCTGTTGTCGTCAATGCCGCGCAGGCGGTTGGCGGCGTGGGCGGCACCGGCGCTGCCGACGGCGCCGGCAATGGCGCCGATGACTGCGCCGGCGCCGAGGGTCAGGCCGCCGGCGGCCAGGTAGGCGGCGAGGCCGGAGAGGGCGCCGGA
>NZ_JAFLDT010000098.1 GCF_017302315.1 Zoogloea sp. | reverse complement strand
TCGCAGGTGGCGCGCAGCAGGGCGCGGTCGTGGGATACGATGACCATGCCGCCCTCGTAGTCCTGCAGCGCCAGGGTCAGGGCGTGGCGCATCTCCAGGTCCAGGTGGTTGGTGGGTTCATCGAGCAGCAGCAGCTTGGGCTTGTGCCAGATCAGCAGGGCCAGGGCCAGGCGGGATTTCTCGCCGCCAGAGAACGGAGCGCAGGGCGCCGTGGCCATGTCCCCGTGAAAATCGAAGCCGCCCAGGTAGTTGCGCAGCTCCTGTTCGCGGGTCTGGGGGTCGAGGCGCAGCATGTGCTGCAGCGCCGACTCCTCCGGGCGCAGGCTCTCCAGGGCGTGCTGGGCAAAGTAGCCGATCTCCAGCCCCTTGCCTTCCCGGCGCACCCCGGCGGTGGGCTTCAGGCCACCTGAAAGCAGCTTGATCAGGGTCGATTTGCCGGCGCCGTTGCGGCCCAGCAGGCCGACCCGTTCGCCCGGGCGGAGGGTGAGCTTCATGTCCGTCAGGATGGGCCTGTCGGCGTAGCCGGCGGCGGCGTCCTCGATCTGCAGCAGCGGGTCGGGGGCCTGACCGCAGTCCCGGAAACTGAAGGTGAAGGGGGTGTCGATGTGGGCGGCGGCGATCAGCTCCATGCGCTCCAGGGCCTTGATGCGGCTCTGGGCCTGGCGGGCCTTGGTGGCCTTGGCGCGGAAGCGGTCCACGTACTTCTGCAGATGGGCGCGCTCGCGCTGTTGCTTCTCGAACATCGCCTGCTGCTGCGACAGGCGCTCGGCCCGCTGGCGCTCGAAGTCGGAGTAGCCGCCGGCATAGAGGGTCAGGCGTTGGCCCTCGATGTGGGCGATCTGATTCACCACCGCATCGAGGAAGTCCCGGTCGTGGGAGATCAGTACCAGGGTGCCCCGGTAATCGGTGAGCCACTGCTCCAGCCAGATCACCGCGTCCAGGTCGAGGTGGTTGGTGGGCTCGTCGAGCAGCAGCAGGTCGGAGCGGCACATCAGGGCCTGGGCCAGGTTGAGGCGCATGCGCCAGCCGCCCGAGAAATCGGCCACCGGGCGCTCCAGATCGGTGGCGGCGAAGCCCAGCCCGTCGAGCAGGGCCGCGGCGCGGGCGCGGGCGGCATAGCCGCCGATCTCCTGCAGGCGGCCGTGGAGGTGGCCGATCTCCTCGCCGTCGTGGGCCGCCTCGGCGCGTTCCAGGGCGGCTTCGATGCGGCGCAGTTCGGTGTCGCCGTCGAGCACATAGTCGATGGCCGGGCAGGCCAGGGCCGGCGTCTCCTGGGCCACATGGGCGATGGTCCATGAGGCTGGCATCTCCAGGTCGCCGGCGTCCTGGTGGAGTTCGCCCCGCAAGAGGCCGAACAGGCTGGACTTGCCACAGCCATTGGCGCCGGTGAGGCCGACTTTCCAACCGGGGTGGATCTGCAGGCTGACGCCTTCGATGAGGGTCTTGACGCCCCGGGCGAGGCGGAGGGAGCGAAACTGGATCACGGCAGCAGGACGGGGAGGAAACCGGGCGGTAAATCCGGTATTGTAAGCGGTCCAAAAGCCTTCAGCCCTGCCCAGTCCCATGCGTCTGTATCCCCTGCCCCTTCTGTCCGCCTGTCTGCCCTCCCTGGTGTTTGTGGTCCTGAGTGTTGGCCCCGTGCACGCCCAGGAGGCGGTGGCGCCATCCGACCCCGCTGCCGAACTGGCCCGCGCCGAAAAGCTCAAGAGCGAGGCGGCGGGCCTGCGCAGTGCTGCCGACGCCCGTTTCAACGCGGACGAGATCGCCTGCTACGAGCGCTTCCTGGTGAATCGCTGCATCGATGAGGCCCGGGCGCGCCGGGTGGCGGACGTGCGCAAGGCGCGGGAGATGGACAACGAGGCCGGGCGCATCGAGCTGGCCGAGAAGAACCGCCGCTTCGAGGAGCGTCAGGCGGATGCAGCCCGCGAGGCGCCCGCCAAGGCGGTCGAGCGGGCCGAGCAGGAGGCCCGCAATCGGGCCGACAGCGAATCCCGGCTGCGCCAGTTTTCCGAGAAGGATGCGGCCCGGGTCAAACGGGAGCAGGACGGCAAGAGTCAGGCCATGGAGGCCGCCGCCGACCGCAATCGCAAGGACGCCGCCGATGCCCGCCGCCGCGCCGCCGAAGCCCGGGCTGCGGAAAACCGCGCCGAACAGGCCACCAGCGACCGGGCCGACTACGAAGCGCGCGCACGCAAGGCCGCCGAGAAAAAGGCCGAGAAGGCCCGCAAGGCTGCATCCGGCAGCAAGCCATCGGGCGCCGACGCCACACCGCTGCTCGGCAAATAGGCGTTCAGGGTGTTGCCACGTCCGTCTTTCTTACCCATTCCAGCGCGTCCTCCAGCCGGTCGTTGCCCCAGAATAGTTCCCCGTCCGGGGTAACGAAGCTGGGGGCGCCGAATAGCCCGATCTCGCCGGCCCTTTCGGTTTGCCGGCGCAGGGCCTGTTTGTTCTCGGGGCTTTCGGCCCGGGCCAGGATCGCGTCCACCGGCAGTTCGAGGGATGTCAGGATGGCGCGGATCACCTCGACATCGGCGATTTCCCGGTCTTCGGCGAAGTTGGCGCCCATCACGGCGCGGCAGAAGGCGGGCATCCAGGCTTCATCCGCCCCGGCCAGGGCCACCCGTGCGGCAAGCAGGCCGTTGCGCGGGAAGCGTGAGGGCACCTTCAGGGGCAGGCCATAGCGGCTGGCCAGCCGGGCCAGGTCGCGCCACATGTAGCGCCCCTTCGGTGGGTAGATATTGAAGGGAGAGTCGTTCCACCCCAGGGACAGGAACACCGGCCCGAGCAGGAAGGGGCGCCACTGCAGGGTCACCCCCGCCGCCCGGGCGAGGGGTTCGATGCGCATCACGCTCAGGTAAGAGTAGGAACTGGCGAACTCGAACCAGAATTCCAGTGTCTGTTTGCTCATGGCGGCTCCGCGGCAGGGCACGATTTCAGTCTAGCACTCGTGCATGGAACCGCCCGCCAGTCGCCGTGCCGCACTGTGCCAGCGGGGGCCGATCAACCTGGCCAGCCGGGCGCCGAAGCCGAGCCTGACGGGGCGGGGTGCTTCCCCGGGGAAGATCTGCAGCACTGCGCCGTGGTGGGCGGTCATCACCACGGTGCCCGGGCCATCGATGCGAAAGCTGTCGCCGGCGTGGAGGACGAGATCCCGGGGGTCGCCGTAACGGGTGAGCCACACGCAGCCGGACGTACAGGCCACGAGGGTGCCGACGCTTTCCGGAAGCACCGTCGAGGCGTGGCCTTCGAGGCGCACCTGGCGGGGGGTTGAATGCTCGGTCATGATCGTCTCCTGGTCCGCACAGGATGCGTGGTACGCATTACGATGGCGGGTGTGGCTGCAGTATTGGCCTGAAAATAAGCCTTCACAAACGGATATTCGGTATGAAAAGGATGCGTTTTTCTCATGGATGATCCGCTCCTGCGCCTGCCGCCCCTGGATCCCTTGCGGGGTTTTGTTGCCGCCGCCGGCAGCCTCAGCTTCACCCGGGCGGCCACCCAGCTATGCCTGACCCAGTCGGCCGTGAGCCGTCAGATCCAGAGCCTGGAGGAGGCCCTGGGCGTCAGTCTGTTCGTGCGCGGTACGCGGGCACTCTCGCTGACGCCCGACGGCGAGCGCCTTTACCGTTTGGCCAGCGTGTGGTTGCGCGACTATGGCGATCTGGCGGCGAGCCTGCGGGCGGATCAAGTGCGTCCGCCGGTCACGATTACTGCCAGCCTGGGCATCACCGCCCTGTGGTTGCTGCCCCATTTGCGTGAATTCCAGGCGCGTCACCCGGAGATCGACGTGCGTCTGGCGAGTTGCAACCGGGTGGTGGACCTGCGCCGGGAGGGCGTGGACCTGGCCTTGCGCCACTGTCTCGACGGGGATGCGCCGCCGGGCAGCGTGCGTCTGTTCGGCGAGACCGTCTTTCCGGTGGCCAGCCCGGCCCTGGGGCTTAGCGAACTGACCCGGGAGAACCTGCCCACGGTGGTGCTGATGAACTACGACGATCCGAATTTTCCCTGGCTGGCTTGGGCTGACTGGCTGGCCGCCTGCGGGCTGGAGGGGGTGCGACCGCGGGCAGTGCTGCATTTCAACCATTACGACCAGCTCATCCAGGCCGCCGTGGCCGGCCAGGGCGTGGCCATCGGGCGGGCAGAACTGCTCTCGGATCTCATCGCCGCAGGGCGGCTCCAGCCCATCGGTGCAAACCGGCGAACACTGGACGAGCGGGGTTACTGGCTGATCGGTGCCAACGACACGCCGCGGGCGGATGTGGCCTGCTTCATGCTCTGGGTGAGCGAGGCGGCCGCCGTCACCCGCCGGGCCGCGGAGAGCCTCATCGGCCCGCTCTCAGGGGGCCGCTAGGGCCGCGGGGCGGGCAGCAACTCTGCCGCCCGCAGCAGGGCGGCAAACAGGGTTTCGGTCTCGGTGGCGCTGCCCTTGTCGAAGCGGACAATGACCGGCAGGCGTGGCATCAGGGCCGCCACCTGGGTGACCACAGCCTCGCTGTCCACCACCAGCACTACCCGGTTGGCGAGCAGGCGTTCATTCAGTTGCTTCAGTTCGAACTCGCAGCCGCCCCGCGCCGGGGTCAGGCCGCGCAAGTCCATCAGAATCACATCGGCCCGGTCCATCAGCTCCACCACGGTGGCCTTCCAGGTGTCATCGCGGCAACAGAACTCATTGACCCGATAGCGCCCGTCCGGGTCCGGCGTCTGGTCGAGGGTGGCCAGACCGGTGTTCAGGTCGGCCCGGCTGGTCACGAAACTGCTCGCCAGGCGCCCGCCGGCAAAACGCAGGAAGTCCCCCGGGTCGATGGTGCGGGCCATCACGTCAGGGGCGGCGATCATGGTCACCGGGCCAAACAGGCGCCAGCGGGCGCCGACCCGGTCGAACAGCTTCTCGGTACGGGCCGTGTAGCCGAAGACACGGAGCAGGAGCAGGGTTCGGCGGGGCGGCCGGCCGTGCTGCCCGACGGCGCGGGCCAGCAGTACACCGTTCAGCCACGGGAAGACCGCATAGGCCGCAACGCAGCCGGTGAGGACCCGTAGCCAGCGATCCGGTGCGGCGTTGATCAGTTCCAGCGCCAGGGCAGCGCAAAACAACAGCCACCAGGTGCGGGCCAGCAACTGGGCATCGGAGAAGCGCTTGGCCTGATATGCGCCGGCCAGCCCCTGCAGGCGCCACCAGCCCAGCAGGGCGGCCGGGAGGGCGAGGGCCATGAAGACCGCGTTGAGGCCGATATCCAGCAGGAGGCGGCTGCCGTCCGGTGTGGTGGCAAGCCACGCCGATGCCCGCGAACCCAGCAGGGGAGCAAGCCCGAACAGCAGCAGACCGGCGAAGGTGATGGGGGCCACGCCGCGGATGCGCGCGTGGCCCGTCAGCACGATCAGCGTCAAGGGGAAGGGCAGCCACACGGCCGCGAAATGGAAGAAGGTGAAGAAGTTCAGCAACTGGTCGAGGCTGGGCCGCCCGCCCATGAAAGGCCGCTGCAGCATGGACAGCCCGGTGCCGAGCACGGCGCAGGCAATGAGCACCCCCAGGCCCAGCCCCGCCGCCTGCCGGAAACGCAAGGCCAGGCTGACCGCAATCATCGGCACCGCGGCAAGCAGCAGGCTGCCGCCCACCAGCATGACATGGGCAGGCGTGTGGGGCAGATTGCCCACATGGAGCTGCAGCACGGCCAGCCCCAGGGCCGGCACGGCCACGCTGCCCAGGTAGGCCAGGGCGATCCGTCGCCGGGCCTGCCTCTCCCAGGCCAGCCCCGCCGCCGGTGGCTGTGGCATGACCGTGCGGGCCGGAACCACCGCCGGTAGGCTGAGGGCCTGACCGCTGCTGCTGCCCATGCCGGCCAGCACGTCCACCCGGTAGCGCCACAGCACCCCGGAGGCCACCAGGGCGGTCAGCACGACGGTATTGAGGAAGTGGAAGATCAGTTCGCCGGGAGACATGGTGGGCGGTCGGAATGTGGATGTACGGCTGCTATCATCCCACCGGGGCGACACCCCGAACAGGAGGGCCAATGATCCTTGAAACCTCAGTTGACCGCTTATCTCTCCTTGATCAGCCGGATGGACACAGGCCTTGGTGCCGTCAAGGCGACTCACCTGATGGGTGACGGTGCTACACGGCCGCCGGCACGCCCGGTCGGGTGCCCGGCTTTGTCGCTCCTTCTCGCAGGCATACGCCTGCCGCGTCGTCGCTTCGCGCCGGCCATCCCGCCCGGACGCACCGTCGACCACGTCCAACCAAGGTTTCAAGGATGATTTCCGAGCAGATCCGGGCGGCCGTCCGCTTCACCCTCATCACCCTCGCCCTGGCGGGCACCTACCTGCTCCTGCAGCACGGCTGGATGGCCCTCGGCGGGTTGGGGGCGGACTGGTGGCAGGCCCGCCAGAACGCCGCCCTGGTGGATGACGCCCAGGTGCTCGCCGCCCGCTCCCGCGAGGCCGAGGCGCGCCTGCCGCCCCAGCGTCGGGTCGATGCCTTTCGGCTGGGCCAGCAGATGGGCTTCCTGGCCGAGTACCTGGGCAGTCATGCCCTGTCCGATGCGGCCGCGCGTGCCCAGGCCGAAGCCCGTGCCGCGCCCCTTGCCGCCCAGGCCGAAACCCTGGCCGACGCGCTTGGCGTTGCGTCGGCGGCGTGGCCCGCGGTGAGCACCGCCGACGAGTTCGCCCGCCTCCAGGCGCGTTTCGAAGACGACGAGACCGGCCTCGGCGGGCGCATCGAACGCGTTCTCTCGCCCCGCCATCGGGAGATCTACCTGCTGGGTGTGCATGCGGGCATCAACCGGGCGGTGGTCCAGACCAGCGGCGGCGCCCGCTTCAATGGCCCGAGTGCCTCCTTCCTGGTGCGTCACGCGACCCTCGCCGGTCTGCCGCCCGCCTGGTGGGAGGCCCTTTCCCGGGCGCCCGAAGGTGCCACCCCGGAGGCCCGGGAGGCCCGCTTCATCAGCGCCATCGAGGCCCTGGATGCAGCGCTTGCGGCGCCGGCCAGTGCCCGGCCCTGAGCCCTTTCTCCGACGCTAAAGCTTGTCGAGTCCGTCCGCCAGCACGGCAGCGTGGCTGCGCATGGTGGCCCGCTCCATTTCGCTCATCCGCTCCAGGGGTTTGAGCATCAGGGTGCAGCGGGGGTTGGCGGCCAGCATGTCGGCGTGCCGGTCGAGAAAATCCCAGTAGAAGGTGCTGACCGGGCAGGCCCGGGGGCCGGTCTTCATGTCCGGGCTGTAGCTGCATCCGCCGCAGTAGTTGCTCATGCGCTTGATGTAGGCGCCGCTGGCCACGTAGGGCTTGCTGGTGAAGCGGCCGCCGTTGGCATACAGGGCCATGCCCGCCACGTTGGGCAGCTCCACCCATTCCACCGCATCCACATACACCGCCAGAAACCAGCCGGCCACGGCCTGGGGCGACAGCCCGGCCAGCAGCGCAAAGTTGCCGGTCACCATGAGGCGCTGGATGTGGTGGGCATAGCCGTGGTCCAGGGTCTGGCGGATCACCTGGCGCTGGCAGTTCATGCGCGTTTCGCCGGTCCAGAACCAGGCGGGCAGGGGGCGGGTGTGGCCGAAGTGGTTGGCCGCGCCCATGGCCGGCTGGTCACGCCAATACACTCCGCGGATGAACTCCCGCCAGCCGAGGATCTGGCGGATGAAGCCCTCCACCGCGGGCAGGGGCGCCTGCCCTGCCTGCCAGGCCTCCTCGGCGGCGCGGATCACTTCGCGCGGGTCGAGGAGCTTGAGGTTGAGGGCCGGGGCCAGCAGGCTGTGCCACAGGAAGGGGGCCTCGGTCCACATGGCGTCCTGGTGGGCGCCGAAGCCCGGCAGACGCTCGCGGATGAAGGCTGCCAGGGCCTGCAGGGCATCGGCCCGGGTGACCGGCCAGGCGAAGCTGTCCAGGCTGCCGGGGTGGTCGGGGAAGTGCTTCCTGACGGTGGCCAGCACGTCCAGGGTGATGGCGTCGGGGGCAAAACGGGGCGCTGCCGGCAGGGCACCCGGGCCGCTGCGGCCGAAGGACTGGCGATTGTCCTTGTCGAAGTTCCAGGTGCCGCCGGCCGGCGCCTTGCCATCCATCAACACCTGGTGGTGCTTGCGCATGGCGCGGTAGAAATGCTCCATCAGCAGTGTTTCCCGGTCGCCAGCCCAGCGCTGGAAGGCTGCCCGGCTGGCCAGAAAATGGGTGTCGGGGCGCAGGGCCACGGGTAGGCCCAGTTCGCGGCCGAGGG
This sequence comes from Zoogloea sp., assembly GCF_017302315.1. Lineage (GTDB taxonomy): Bacteria > Pseudomonadota > Gammaproteobacteria > Burkholderiales > Rhodocyclaceae > Zoogloea. The sequence continues at coordinate 5,114 of NZ_JAFLDT010000098.1, read as the reverse complement.
CCTGCAGGGCCTGCTCCAGGCGCCACTCGCCCGGCTCGCAAACGATCAGACCGGCCGGGTCGTGGCGTACCACGGCGGCGCGCCAGGCCTCTGCCAGGCTGTCGTGGGCGTGCTCGCCCAGGCGCAGGTAATCCACCGGCCAGCCCCGGGCTTCCAGCTCCGCCGCGAAATGGCGCATGGCCGACAGAAAGAGGGCGATGCGCGCCTTGTGGCTCCACACGTGCCCGGCTTCACCCGGCGCTTCCACCATCAGGATGCGGTCGCAGGCCGGGTCGAAGCCGGCGAGGGCGGGGTTGTCGTGGCTCAGTTGGTCGCCCAGCACGAGGACGAGATGGCGCAGGCTCATGGCCGCGCGGCCCGGCGACGGCAGGCGTCGGAGCAGTAGCGGACTTCCTCCCAGCAGCGCGCCCACTTGCGCCGCCAGCTCATGGGGCGGCCGCAGACTGCGCAGGGCTTGCTGGGCAGGGCCTGCTTGTTGCCGCGAAAGGCGGGGGTGGTGGTTTTCATGGGGTCAGAGGGTGTGAAGAAATCGTAGCGAGCGGTTCGAGTTCGCGCCGAGAAGCGCAACCGTACAAGGGTACGGTGAGCATCGCAGGGGCGACTTGTAGGGGCGACTTCAGTCGCCCACCCACGCGTCGATCACAGGCATGCCCTTGATCGACGTCCGCGGGCGACTGAAGTCGCCCCCACAGTCCCTCCAGCCGCCCTCAGCGCGTCCCATAAACCCCTTCAGCTTCACCCATCGGGTGATACCGCCAGTGGAGAGCAAACCAGCGTCAGTATTGGGTTTGCGTCTGGTTCGAGGAGGGCAACAGAGGAAAACAGGTTCATTCATCCCTCTCAGCCAAAGTCGAAGCCGAGTTGCGGACTGTCGGTGGGTGGGGATGGGCGGCGCGGGCGGGGCGTGCCTTCCCGGTGGGGGTTGCGGCTGCCGTGCTTCTCATACACGGCCCGGGACTCCCGGCGCACGGCGTCTTCCTTGCGCAGGCGCCACAGGGTGTCGCGGGCATGGCGGGCGGCGGCCTCGTGGTCCACCAGGGGCTCGGGGTAGTCGCGGCCGATCACCAGCCCCTGACGCCGCTGGAGCTCGGGCGGCATCTTCCATGGTTCGAACAGCCAGGCGTCGGGCAGGCGTTCCAGGGCCGGCAGCCAGCGGCGCACGAAGCGGCCGTCCGGGTCCTGGTCGCGGGCCTGCTTGACCGGGTTGTAGATGCGCAGGGTGTTGATGCCGGTGGTGCCGGACTGCATCTGGATCTGGGGGTAGTGGATGCCCGGTTCGTAGTCGAGGAACTCCCGGGCCAGGTGCAGGGCCGGCTTCTGCCAGGGCTGCCACAACTGGTAGCTGGAGAAGGCGATCAGCAGGGCGCGCATGCGGAAGTTGATCCAGCCCGTCTCCCGCAGCATGGCCATGCAGGCGTCGATGAGCGGAAAGCCGGTCTCGCCCCGGCGCCAGCGGGCCAGCCGATTGGCGTCGAAGCTGGCGTCGCGCAGGCCGGCAAAGGCGGGATGCATGTCCCGGCATTCCAGCTCGGGCTCGGACTCCAGCTTCTGGATGAAATGGCAGTGCCAGTGCAGGCGGCTTTCAAAGGACTTGAGCCCGGGCAGCTCGCCCCGGGGGCGCAGGTCCGGCGGCATGGCCTGCAGCTCGGTGCGGCGCCGCCACACCGCATGCACGATCTCGCGCACCGACACCGCACCGAAGGCCAGATAGGGTGACAGGCGCGAGCAGGCATCGCCGGCCGACAGGGGGCTGGACATGCCCCGGCGGTAATCCGGCAGGTGTTGATCGAAGAAATGACGCAGTAGCTGGCGGGCGTGGCTGCGCCCGCCATGCTGGCGTGCCGGATGATCGGGCAGGGTGTCCGGGTGCCAGGCCAGATGGCGGGGGGCGCCGCCGGGGGGCAGACGCAGGGGCGACAGGATAGGGCAGGGCGGGGGCTGCAGCGCCACCGGAGCCGCCAGGGGGGCGGGCGTCATGCGTTCCATCCACAGCCGGGACCAGGCATCCCGGTCGTGGAGCCTGCGCACCACGCCACCCGATGGCCACTCCTGCCATTCGACGCCGTGCTCCCGGCACCAGCGGGCCACGGCCCGGTCGCGGGCGTAGCTGGCCAGGTTGCCGGTCTCTTCATGGCTGCTCAGGCGGAAAGGCCCCAGGCGATCCCGCAGGGCCTGCAGCACCTCCACCGCCGTGCCCTGCCAGCGCTGCAGCGGGCTGCCCAGGGCCGCCAGGCGGGCCTCCAGCTCGGCCAGGCATTCTTGGATGAAACCCAGATGGCGGGGCGAGCTGTCGGCCTGGGCGATCAGGTCGGGCTCGAAGAGGTATACGGGCAGCACCGGGCCACGGCGGGCGGCGTCGTGCAGGGGGGCGTGGTCGGTGACCCGCAGGTCGCGCTTGAACCAGACAACGGTGATCATGCGTGCCAGCGCCGGTGGGGTGGGGGCTGGCCAGCGCTGGCCCAGAAGCGGCTGAAGGAGGGGCACAGCATGGCCGGATCGGGCAGCCAGCGAGGCGGTGGCGTGAGCGCGGCACCCAGATGGGCGAGGGCCTCCCGGTAATCCGGGTTGAGCGTGGCCTCGGCGCGGAAGCGGCCGTCGAGCTGCCGCAGATCGCCCACGAAAATCCGGTCGGTGACGGCGCGCAGGCGGGGCAGCACGAAGGCCCAGCGGGCCTCCGACCAGGGGAAGCGCCGGTGGAAGGGCAGGTGGATCACGCCGATGCGCAGCCCTTCGCCGGCGCGCAGGGCCCAGGGATGGACGAGGGTGGCGTCGGTGTCGGATGGCGGCAGGGTGAAGTCGTCGGCGCCGAGCAGGTGTGCCGGCGGGGCGCCCAGGCGGGTCGGTTCGGTGTGCCCTTCAGCCACATGGGTGACCGGGGCGAGCGCCTGCGGGCTGTGGGCCAGCGCCTCCAGCGTCGCGTAGCTCGCGTCCAGCGGCGTGCCCGGGCTGTGCCAGTCGGCCGGGGCGAAGCGCGCCACGTTGTCAGCGTTGAAGAGGTAGGGTTTGCTGCTGAAGGTCGCCGCCACCCATTGCCAGGACAGGTGGTTGGAGGCCAGGTCGCCGTCGAGCAGGTGGGCGTAGAGCCAGTCGGCGGCGAGGCGCCAATGGACCTTGCGGGCATGCACCACGTAGCTGGCCAGCCACAGGCGGGCATGGTTGTGGAGGGTGCCCGTGGCGTACAGGGTGGCCACGGCCCGGTCGATCACCGGAATGCCGGTGCGCCCTTCGCGGATGTCTGCCGGGAGCGTGTCGGCGTAGGGAACACCGGGCAGGCCGGGGCGGATGTCGGCCAGGATGCCGTCCCCCAGGTGGCCCCACACATGCTGGAAGAACGCCCGCCAGCCCAGCTGGAAGGCCAGCATGTCCTGGCCTGTCAGGCCGAAGCGGGCGATCAGCTCCGGGACCGGGATGCAACCGTGGGTGATCCACGGCGACAGCCCTGTGACGGCGCCCGCGACATGGTTACGGCTCTGCGCATAGGCGGCCGGGTCGACGGCGGAGAGTCGTGCTGCAAGAGGGGCGTCGTCGAAGTGGCGCACGGTGGGGCGTTGTCGGGAATGGCCGATGGACAGCCCCGCTCCGTGTGCAGTTCCCGGCCGGCCAAGCGGCCCGGCCGGTGTTTATTCCTTGCCGGACTGCCACAGCTCCCGGTTGGCTTCTACGATCTTGCCGCTGGTGGCATCCACCTCCACCTTCATCTCCTTGCCGTTCTTGCGGGCGATGTCGAACTCGTAGGAGGCCGAGCCGTCGGCTTCGATCTCGAATTCGGTTTCGACGATGGTGCCGGGGTACTTCTTCAGGGCGATGGCCTTGGCCTCTTCCAGGCTGATGCGGGCCTTCTCCTTGAACAGCGGGGAGTCGGCACTGACCACTTCCTGTTCGACTTCAGTGATCTTGCCGCTGCGGGCATCGCATTCCACATCCCAGGTCTTGTCGTTGCCTTCCACGTCGAACTCGAACACCGGGCGTCCGTTCTCGCGCTTGAGCTCAACCTTGACGATCTTGCCGGGATGTTGTTCGAGCACCACCTTCTCACAGCGCGCGTACTCGGACTTGAAGCGGGCAGGGGCCTCGATGGCAAGGGCGGACTGGGACAGGCCGAAGGTCGCCAGCAGCGTGGCGATGACGGGACGAAGCATCATGATGGGCTCCCGGAAAAAGCAAAGAAAAGGGCTGACGGCGCGTGCTGTCAGCCCGACATTGTAACGCCCCGGCGCCTCAGGACTTGCTGGACAGCTTGCCCGCCACCAGCAGCAGCACGACCGCGCCGACCACCGAACCGAGAAAACCTGCACCTTCGCCCGCCTGATACAGGCCGAGCGCCTGGCCGCCGTAAGTGGCGGCGATGGAGCCGCCGATGCCGAACAGGATGGTCTTGATCCAGCCCATGCTGTCGTCGCCGGGCTTCACGAAGCGGGCGACGAGGCCGACCAGCAGACCGATGAAGAGGGTGGAAATGATGCCCATGGCAAAGCCCCTGGAGAATGAGTGAGCCCTGACTCTAACCTCCGCCCGGTGCCGGCAACGTTACAAGCTGTGAATATCTGTGCCGCTCAGCGTCGTGCCAGCCACGCCAGCACGCCCTCGCCGGCCCGGCGGCCGGTGGCCAGGCAGGCGGTGAGCAGGTAGCCACCGGTGGGGGCTTCCCAGTCGAGCATCTCGCCGCTGCAGAAGACCCCCGGCACGGCGCGGATCATCAGGTCTGCGTCCAGCGCCTCGAAGCGCACCCCACCGGCGCTGCTGATGGCCTCGTCCAGGGGGCGTGGGGCCACCAGGGTGAGGGGCAGGGCCTTGATGGCTGCCGCCAGCCGGGCCGGGTCCGCCAGCACCGCCTCGGGCAGGCATTCCCGCAGCAGGGCCATGCGCACGCCTGCAAGGCCGACGCGGCTTTGCAGGTGGCTGGCGAGGGAGCGGGCACCCCGTGGGTGGGCCACCTCTGCCAGCACCCGTTCCGGGCTGCGGCCCGGCGCCAAGTCGATGAGCAGGGTGGCGCGGCCTTCCACCTTGATGCGCTCGCGGATCGCGGCCGACAGGGCATACACCAGGCTGCCCTCAATGCCGTCGTCGCTGATCATCGCCTCGCCGGGGCGCATCGGGGCCTCATCGCCCTGGAG
>NZ_JAFLDT010000097.1 GCF_017302315.1 Zoogloea sp. | reverse complement strand
CTACTTCGTGAAACCCGGCGACTGCGTGCTGGTGGATGACCCGGGCTACTGGAACCTTTTCGGCAACCTGCGCCTATACGGCGTGGCGCTGCTGGGCGTGCCACGCACCCCCGAGGGCCCGGACGTGAAGGCACTCGAAGAGATCCTCACCCACCACCAGCCGCGCCTGTTCTTCACCCACTCGGTGCTGCACAACCCCACCGGCTGCAACCTTTCGCCGGCCAACGCCTTTCGCGTGCTGCAACTGGCCGAGAAACACGACTTCATGGTGGTGGAGGACGACATCTACGGCGACATCGCCCCAGACGCCGCCACCCGCCTGGCCAGCCTCGACCAGCTCTCCCGGGTGATCTACACCGGCAGCTTCTCCAAGACCATCTCGGGCAACCTGCGCGTCGGCTACCTGGCCTGCCGCCCTGATCTCGCCCACCTGTTCACCGACGTCAAGATCGTCTCGATGCTGTCCTCCGCAGAGATCTCCGAACAGCTTATCCACCAGCTACTCACCGACGGCCACTACCGCAAGCTGGTGGACCGGCTGAAGGGCCGTCTCGCCGAAGCCACGGGCCAAACCCTGCGCATGCTCGAACGGGTCGGGCTGCAGCCCGATCCGGAGCCCGCCGGCGGCCCCTTCATCTGGGCGCGCATCCCCGGCATTGCCGACAGCTCCGAGCTGGCCCGCCGGGCGGCCCGGGAGGACATCCTGCTCGCCCCGGGCAACGTCTTCCGCCCCCAGAACCAGCCCTCGGGCTTCCTGCGCTTCAACGTGGGCTTCTGCGCCCACCCGCGCTTCGAGCGTTTTCTCGATGAAGCCCTCGCCGCCGCGGCCGAAGTGCCAAACATGTCACACCCCCAGTTCAGACAGGCTTAAAGATCTGCGAGACAGGCCCGTTAATAGAAAACTCGCGTCCGGAGGACGCCCTTTCAACGTGCCAGCCTTGAGGAGCATCATCGTGATCGAACAGACACTGCCCGCTCCACGCGGGGCAACAAGTCCACTGTCCGAACCGCTGGTCGACTGGCCTGGCCTCGAAACCCAGTTCCGTGGCAAGACGCGTTTCGTCACCGGCCTGGCCGAAAAGGCCGTGAAGAACTACCGGACCAGCGCCGAGCGCCTGCACGAGCTCGCCGCCGGCGACGGTGAATACGCCGACATCGCCTTCCTCGCCCACAGCATCAAGGGCACGGCCGGTTCCCTCAAGGCTTTCGAGGTACAGGCCCTTGCTGCGGCCACCGACCAGGCCGCCCGCATCTCCGACCCCCAGTGCCGGCCCCTGGCAGCCCGGCTCGCCGCCCTCCTGCACCGGCTCATCGCCGAACTGGAAGCGCGCGTACAGGGCTGAGCCCCCTGCCGTGGACCACGAACAAGGTCCACGGCCAAACGATCAGAAGACGACGTCGCCAGGAAAACGGGCTCAGCGTCCACAAGCATCAAGGTCGTATCAGCGCCACCACCAATTCGTCCACCGCAGCTTCGGCTTGACTGATCGAATCAGCCAGCCGCCTATCGCCGAACTCGTCATACTCGACGGCAAGGCTGTGCGTGTCCGTCACACCGATGTAGGCAAAGGCTGTCCGCACCGATGCCTCCACATGGTTGCGGTCCGACAGGCGCTGCCCCTCTGCATATCCGTGATCGCCCCTCGACGAGAGGATCACCAGGCGCTTGCCGGCATCCGCCAGCAGCGGCCAGTAGGGATCCCCAGCACGGCTGCGGTCAAACCCGAACGTACGCCCCACACGGACAATGTTGTCGATGTAAGCCTTGAACTGTGCCGGCGGACCGAAGTTGTACATCGGTACGCCGGCAACGATGAGGTCTGCCTCGAGCAGCTCGCCCACCAACATGTCGCTGACACGCAACACCTCCTTCATCCATGCCTCACGCGCAGGCTCGGGCGTGAAAGCGGCATGGATCCACCGACCGGAGACGGGCGGCGGGGGCTCCATGCCCACATCTCGGTAGATCACCTTCGCGCCGGGCTGGGTAGCCACCCATTGCCGGACAAAGCGCGCGGTGAGCCGACGCGTGTGTGATCCATAGGCTGTCGTGTCTGAACTGCCAGGGCGGGCGCTGGCGTCAATATGCAATAGCGTGGTCATGCCGAAGAGCTCCATGGGTGAAATAAAATCATGCAGAGCCCAGTCTCAACCCATTAAAAACAGCTTACAAACGATCAATACTCACCCAATGAATGACATGAGATCATTCATCCATGACCACCCGACTTCCCTCTCTCAGCGCCTTGCGTGCCTTCGAAGCAGCAGCCCGTCTGCTCAGCTTCAAGCAGGCTGCAGAAGAACTCTCCGTCACTGCCACAGCAATCAGCCACCGCATCCGGGTGCTGGAGGAATACATCGAACGTCCGTTGTTCGTGCGCAAGGTCCGTGCGGTAGAACTGACACCCGATGGCCAGACCTTGCTTTCGGCGACGAGCAGCGGCTTCCAGATGATCGCCGAAGCTGTCGAACAAGTGCGCCGGCCACCACGCGCCCCGGTGACGCTATCGGTCACGCCAGCCTTTGCCACCAAGTGGCTGGTACCCAGGCTGGCCGCGTTCCAGACCGCTCACCCGGACATCGATCTGCACGTCCATGCCTCCAACGCCCCGGTCGACCTCAACGCCGGCACCGCTGATCTGGCGATCAGGTACGGGCACGGCATGTACCCTGAGGTCATTGCCCGCCTGTGGCGGGAAGACCACTTCGCCCCCGTCGCCAGCCCGGGGCTGGAGACGACAACGCGCCTCGATGCATCCCAATGGCCACGGATCCATTTCGACTGGCACCGCCCGCAACCCGTAGACCTGACCTGGGCCGCCTGGGCTCGCAAGACTGGCCGCGCGCCCGAAGAGTTTTCCCCCGGCATCCGGTACTCAGAGGAAAGCCACGCCATCCAGGCCGCCGTCGCAGGCCAGGGTGTCGCCCTATTGAGCCTGCTGCTGATCGAAGAAGAGCTGCGCCTGGGGCTGTTGCGCATAGTCTCCGAGCCCGTGCTCGACGGTATGGCCTACCACATACTGAAGCCCGCCCGACGGCAATCCTCCGAGGCGGTTTCGACAGTGGAGCGCTGGCTGATGCAATTCGTTTGACTGGCGTCAGCGGCAAGGGGGCCGCCCGGCAGTTCATCAGGCACCTCCAGACCCGCCGCAAGCCCCTTGCTGCGGGGCATTCATCTGAAGCAGAACGCAACCGCCAGGCTCAAATAAAAAGGGCCGATCCTCAGACCGGCCCTTTTCCCGCGTGGTCACCACTGCGCGTCAGCGCGATTCCTTGATCAGGCGCCCGCGGATCGACTGCACGGGCCGGGCATTCATGGGGTACAACCGGGAGAAGATCGCAATCTGCTCCGCCGACACCTGGGCCGGCTGCTTCATCACCATCCACATCACACCCTCGCTGCACGGCGGTGTGGTGAGAGAACCCATGTAGGTGTAGTAGCTGCGGCTCTCGGGCAACAACTGGTTGACATCAATGGCCACGCCCTCCGGCGAGTAATCCACGTTCTTCTCCAGCGGCAGGTTGTTCCACAAGGTCTGCATCACTGGATGAGCCTGTCCGCGCTCCAGCAAGACTGCCACCACCGCCAGGCGGCCATCCAGATCCTTGTGCACCAGGTGCACCACCATGTCAAAGCCCTTGCCGTTGATGCGCTCTTCCGACGGGCGATGGAAATGGAACTGAACCAGATCGTACATGCGCCCCATCACTGCCATCGTATTGCCCGGCCCCAGATTCACCTGGATGGTGTGGCCGTTGTCGACGATGCGGAAGTTGGACGGCCGATAGTCGAAGCGGATCGGCTCCAGATCCACCTTGATACCATCGCGGATGTCGATCGGCGACTGTCGCTCGCCCACATTGCATAGCTGCCATTCCGGTTTCAGGGTACCCCAATTGGCGGGAGCGCCCTCCCCTTCGTAGCTCCAGTGGATCTCATGGTGGGCCAAAGGCGTGCCGGGCGCGCCGTGACCATGGGCTGCATGGGCCTCACCCTGCATGACCGGAGAACGCACCACCCGGGGCCGCGGACGCGGCGGCACATAGGCAGGAACGCGACGCACCTCCGGGGGCGGCGCCTCCGCATGGGCCGGCTTCTCGGGCACCGGCTCGGCCTTGGGGGGTGGCGCGGGCTTGTCGATGAAGTTCTTCTTGATGGGGATGGACGGCTCGGCACCGTGGTCACCCTTGCCTTCAGACACCCGGGTCACGGCAGGTTTCTCGGCTCCCTTGGCCGGGCGGTAGTCGGCCACCCGCAGATCCTGCTTGCCGCCGCCCTGGGCTGCCTGCGCAGCCTTGGAAGCATTCGCGGCTAGCTGAGAGATGTCCTTCGCCCCTCCACCTGCAGGCTTGCACACGTCCCGCCACAGCTTCTCGTCCACGCTGCCGGCGGCCACCGGCATGTCCTTTTCGACCTTGACCTTCTCGTCCTTCACAACGGCCGAGTCGGCATCCAGATAGACCCGCTTGATGGTGGCGAAAGTCTGGTTGCGGCAGTCGTAGCGATTGAGGGCCTTGACCGTGGTGTAGCCCGCCGTCTCGGCCTCGGACTCAGCCAATACGATGCGCCCCCAGGCCACCTTGGTGCCCGGGTCGGACTGGAGGATGCTGGCCCGGTCAAGCTCGATGGTGCGCTTCTTGTCGGAAGCGATCATCTGCCAGTCAGCAGCCAGGGCAGACGAAGCACTGGAAAATATCAGCAGGGCAGCGAGGGGATGCATGCGAAAGCGCATGTTTGCTTCTCCGGGAAAGATGCGAGGCCCGTCTGGGCCAGATGCACCCTATTTCGGCGGCCGGGACCGAAAGCTTTAGAGATTCCACCCGATTCACGAAAAAACCCGCCAAATCTTGCATTTACCGCCCTCTTCCAGTACTTTCCGGGCCATACGTTAGGGGTGCCGAGGCGTGCAACCGCCCGGCTGAGACTTACCCTCCGAACCTGATCCGGGTCATGCCGGCGTAGGGAAACGTGGCTCCTGCCGCCTTTCCATCCGCTGGCGGCCCTCCCCAAGGAGCCTTCATGAACGCCACCGACAAATTTCTCGCAGCCTCGGCCCACGTGGACGAAGCCGCCGTTGCCCCGCTGCCCAACTCCCGCAAGATCTACATCGAAGGCTCCCGCCCCGACATCCGCGTCCCCATGCGCGAGGTCTCCCAGGCCGACACCCCCACCGGCTTCGGCGGCGAGAAGAACCCCCCGATCTTCGTCTACGACTGCTCCGGCCCCTACACCGACCCCGCCGCCCGCATCGACATCCGCTCCGGCCTGCCGGCCCTGCGCCAGCGCTGGATCGAGGAACGCGGCGACACCGAGGTGCTGCCCGACCTGAGCAGCGAGTTCGGCCGCGCCCGCGCCGCCGACCCCAAGCTCGATGAACTGCGCTTCCCCGGCCTGCACCGCAAGCCCCGCCGGGCGCTGCCGGGTAAGAACGTCTCCCAGATGCACTACGCCCGCCAGGGGATCATCACCCCCGAGATGGAGTTCGTCGCCATCCGCGAGAACGTCAATCGCGCCGCCTACCTGGAGAGCCTGCGCGCCACCGGGCCCATGGGCGAGAAGATGGCCGCCCTGCTCGGCCGTCAGCACAAGGGCCAGGACTTCGGGGCCGCCATCCCCGCCGAGATCACGCCGGAGTTCGTCCGCTCCGAAGTGGCCCGCGGCCGCGCCATCATCCCCAACAACATCAATCACCCCGAGAGTGAGCCGATGATCATCGGCCGCAACTTCCTGGTGAAGATCAACGCCAACATCGGCAACTCGGCCCTGGGCTCCTCCATCAACGAGGAAGTGGACAAGATGACCTGGGCCACCCGCTGGGGCGGCGATACGGTGATGGATCTGTCCACCGGCAAGAACATCCATGAAACCCGCGAGTGGATCATCCGCAACTCTCCCGTGCCCATCGGCACCGTGCCCATCTACCAGGCCCTGGAGAAGGTGGACGGCAAGGCCGAGGAGCTGACCTGGGAGATCTTCCGCGATACGCTGATCGAGCAGGCGGAACAGGGCGTGGACTACTTCACCATCCACGCCGGGGTGCTCCTGCGCTATATCCCCATGACCGCCAACCGCATGACGGGCATCGTCAGTCGCGGCGGTTCGATCATGGCCAAGTGGTGTCTGGCCCACCACAAGGAGAGCTTCCTCTACACGAACTTCGAGGAGATCTGCGAGATCATGAAGGCCTACGATGTGGCCTTCAGTCTGGGCGACGGGCTCCGCCCGGGCTCGATCTACGATGCCAACGACGAGGCCCAGCTGGGTGAGCTGGAGACCCTCGGCGAGCTCACCGACATTGCCTGGAAGCACGATGTGCAGACCATCATCGAGGGGCCGGGTCATGTGCCGATGCACATGATCAAGGAGAACATGGACCTGCAGTTGAAGCACTGCAAGGAGGCCCCCTTCTACACCCTCGGACCGCTCACCACCGACATCGCGCCGGGCTACGACCACATCACCAGCGGCATCGGCGCGGCCATGATCGGCTGGTACGGCACCGCCATGCTGTGCTACGTGACCCCCAAGGAGCACCTGGGGCTGCCGGACAAGAATGATGTGAAGGAAGGCATCATCACCTACAAGCTGGCCGCCCACGCCGCCGACCTGGCCAAGGGCCACCCGGGGGCGCAGATCCGCGACAACGCCCTCTCCAAAGCCCGCTACGAGTTCCGCTGGGACGACCAGTTCAACCTGGGCCTGGACCCGGACAAGGCCAAGAGCTTCCACGACGAGACCCTGCCCAAGGAGTCGGCCAAGGTGGCCCACTTCTGCTCCATGTGCGGGCCGCACTTCTGTTCCATGAAGATCACCCAGGACGTGCGCGACTTCGCCGCCAAGCAGGGCATCGCCGAGGCCGAGGCGCTGCAGAAGGGTATGGAGACCAAGGCGGTGGAGTTTGTGAAGGCGGGGGCGGAGATCTATCGGAAGGTATGAGGCTGAGCGGGGGCCGGAGGGCCCTTGCCCCGCTTTGCCTTAGGGGGTGAGGCTTTACTGGGCGGATTTCCGGTGTTGGACGTGACATTGGCCGGGTCTCGCCCCGGCGGGCGACCTTCTTTCTTGCTTCGCCAAGAAAGAAGGCAAAGAAGGCGACCCGGCTTCACCGGTCGGCCTTCGGCCGACTGCCCTGCGCTGCTCCCAACGGGCGGCCGGCGCGGAACTCGCCCTTCGGGCTCAAACAGCCGCGCCGGACTTCCCCGCCCGTTGCTGCGCTGCTCGGCGGCTCAGACGGGCTTTCACACACACCGAGCCTTTACTGATACAGGGCTGGGCAACGGACGGTTGATCAGCTGCATTTACTTTCCCCTCTGGCGTGCCGACTGGAGGTGATGACGGGCGGAAAGAGGGCTTCGCATGTCTGAGCCCAAAGGGCGAGTTTGCGAAGACCCCGCCCGGCATTGCCGGAAGGAGGGAACCCCCGAAGGGGGCGCGACAGCGGGGTACGTTTTCTTGCCTTCTTCTTTGTCGTACAACAAAGAAGAAGGTCGCCCGCCGGGGCGAGACCCGGCCAACGTCACGCCCAATACCGGAAATCCGCCCAGCAAAGACTCCGCCGGCAAAAGGCCGAATGATGAACTCGACCCCACGGAAGCCGGCCCCCGGAGCGCCCCCCCGCGCGCCCGCGGCTCAGCTCATCAGCCCCGCCATCGGCGAACTCGGATCTGCCCGGTAACCCCGGCGTGGCATGCGGCCGGCGAGGAAGGCGTTGCGGCCGGCCTCCACACCCTGGCGCATCGCCACCGCCATGCGCACCGGGTCGCCCGCCGCGGCGATGGCGGTGTTCATCAGCACGCCATCACAGCCCAACTCCATGGCAATCGCCGCATCCGAGGCCGTTCCCACGCCGGCATCGACGATCACCGGCACGCGGGCGTCGTTGATGATGATGTTGAGATTCCACGGGTTGAGAATGCCCATGCCGGAGCCGATCAGACTGGCCAGGGGCATGATGGCAACGCAGCCTATGTCTTCCAGCATGCGCGCTTGCACCGGGTCATCCGAGCAGTAAACCATCACCCGGAAGCCGTCCTTGACCAGTTCTTCAGCCGCCTTCAGGGTTTCCGGCATGTTCGGGAAGAGGGTTTCCTTGCTGCCCAGCACCTCCAGCTTGACCAGGTCATGCCCGTCCAGCAGTTCCCTCGCCAGGCGCAGGGTGCGCACCGCCTCCACGGCGGAGTAGCAGCCCGCCGTATTCGGCAGGATGGTGAAACGGTGCGGATCAAGCACATCGAGCAGGTTGGGTTGCCCCGGCTCCTGGCCGATGTTGGTGCGGCGGATGGCCACCGTAACGATCTGCGCCCCGCTAGCCTCGATGGCATCACGGGTCTGGGTGAAGTCCCGGTACTTGCCGGTGCCCACCAGCAGGCGCGAACGGAAGGTCTCGCCCCCCATCACGAAGGGCGTATCCAGCGGCGCGGCGCTGCCGTGTTCGATCTTTCCCATGCTCAACCTCCTCCGACAGCGACGACGATTTCCACCCGGTCGTCCGCGTCGAGGCGAACCTGCCCGTAGTGGCTCTTGGGCACGATCTGCCCGTTCACTTCCACGGCAATGCGCTTGCCGGCAAAGCCCAATGCGTCCACCAACTCCACCAGGAGGCAGGACGCCGGAATGCTCCGCGCCACGCCGTTGAGCTGGATCGTCGAAGTCACCGATCCCGCCTGGGCGCGCCCTGACGCGGCGCTCATGCCGATACACCTTCGAGCAGGCCGCTCCCGGCCGCGAGCTGATCGGCGCGGTAGGAGGAGCGCACCAGGGGGCCGGCCGCCACTTCCACAAAGCCCAGGGACAGGGCTGTCGCCCGCCACGCCTCGAAGGCCTCCGGCGTCACGTAGCGCTCCACCGGCAAGTGCGACGGGGAGGGGCGCAGGTACTGGCCGAGGGTCAGGATGTCGCAGCCATGGGCACGCAGATCGCTCATGGCCTCCAGCAGCTCGGCATCGCTCTCGCCCAGGCCCAGCATGATTCCGGACTTGGTGGGCACCCCGGGGTAGCGGGCCTTGAAATCGGCCAGCAGGCGCAGGGAGGCCGCGTAGTCGCCCCCGGGACGCACAGCCCGGTACAGACGTGAAACGGTTTCGAGATTGTGGTTGAACACATCTGGCAGGGCCTGACCGAGGATCTCCAGGGCGCAGTCTTCGCGGCCGCGGAAGTCCGGGGTCAGCACCTCGATCTGCACCGCCGGTGTGGCCCCACGGATCGCTCCGATGCAGGCGGCAAAGTGGCCTGCGCCACCGTCCCGCAGGTCGTCCCGGTCCACCGAAGTAACGACCACGTAGCGCAGCTTCATGGCCTTCACGGTGCGGGCCAGACGGGCCGGCTCGTCCGCATCGAGGGGCGCAGGGCGGCCATGGGCCACGTCGCAGTAGGGGCAGCGGCGGGTGCAGATGCTGCCCATGATCATGAAGGTGGCGGTGCCGCGGGCAAAGCACTCACCGATGTTGGGGCAATCGGCCTCCTCGCAGACGGTGTGCAGCTCCTGCTCGCGCAGCATCTGCTGCAAGGCCAGCACCGACGCGGTGCCCGGATCGCGGGCGCGCAGCCAGGGCGGCTTGGGGGGCGAGGCGCGCTGGCTGTCCACCTTGACCGGGATTCGCGCCAGCTTGTCGGCACCGCGCAGGCTCACCGGCGCGCTGCCGGGGGCGTGGGACATGTCTCTCTCCTTGGGATGGGGGTGCGGGGCCGGCCATGCCGGCCCCTGAAGCGTGGCGCTACGGGCGGGTGAAGAAATCGTAGCGAGCGGTTCGACTTCGCGCCGAGAAGCGCCGCCGTACCAAGCGTACGGTGGAGCATCGCAGGGGCGAAGTCGGGCCGCAGCAGATTTATTCGCCCGCGCTCAGCCGACGAAGCGGGCAATGGCCCGGTTCACGTCATTGGCGGCTTCCATCTGCACCATATGCCCCCGGTTGCCGAAGACCTCTACCTGAACCCGGCCGGAGACAGCCTGGGCGTGGGCCACCGGGATGATGCGGTCTTCCTCGCCCCAGATGACCAGCACCGGTTTGCCCAGGCCGGACAGGCGGTCAGCCATCACGCTGTTCTGGCGGCCATTGGCGAAGAGATTGCCGGACAGGGTGCCCAAGGCCGCGCCGACACCTTCCAGGCGCTTGTACTTGAGCAGGTCGTCCACCAGTTGGCGGGTCACCAGGCTGGTGTCGGCAAACAGGTCGCCGAGGAGCGGCTTGAGGGCATTGCGGTTCGCCGCCGAAACGAAGCCCTCGATGTAGCCGGTGTTGATCTCCTCGCCCAGGCCGGCGCTGCCGATCAGGCTCAGGGAGCGCACCCGCTTCGGGTGACGCGTCGCCACGGTCAGGGACACGGCACCGCCCATGGAGTGGCCGACCAGGTGGGCAGCATCGACGCCCACTGCGTCCATGAAGGCCGCCACGGTGTCGGCGAGGGCCTCCAGGGTGCCCTCCCCCACGTCCTTGGTAGATTCGCCGTGGCCGGGCAGATCGAGGGCATACACTTCCCGGTCGGCGGCCAGGGCTTCGTGGTTGAACAGCCAGTTGTTGAGATCGCCGCCGAAACCGTGGATCAGCACCATCGGCTCACCGCCCTCGCCGCGCTTCAAGTAGCGCAGTTTGTGGCCATTGACCTCGATCTTCTGGGGGGTCGGCCCTTGGTCTTCCGCGTCGCCCTCGGCGGGCTTGAAGCTGGCCTGGAAATCGGCCACAAAGGCATCGATGTCGGCATCGGAGACGCTGGCATCGGCAATCACGCCGAGCAGGCCGCCCACCGGCAGCACATCCTCCTCGCCCGCCAGCTGCCGGCGCAGCACGCCGGAGACGCCGGCCTCGACGGCGCCGGCGATCTTCTCGCTCTCCACCTCGACAATCTCCTGACCCTTCTCGATGGCATCACCCACCTGCTTGAGCCAGCCGTTGACCTTCCCCTCCTGCATGGAAAGGCCCCACTTGGGCATGGTGATGGTGTGGATTTCGGACATTACTTGTACTCCTTGACGCTCTTGGCAGCGGCGATGATCTTGGCCGCGCTGGGGATGTAAAGCTCCTCCAGCGCATCGCTGAAGGGCACGGGGGCGTGATAGCCGGTCACCTGACGGATCGGGGCCTTGAGGCTGCCGAAGGCGTTCTCGGCGACCAGGCCGGCGATGTCGGAAGCCATGCTGCAGCGGGGATGGGACTCGTCGACCACCACCAGCCGGCCGGTCTTCTCGACGCTTTCCAGGATGGTGTCGGTGTCCAGCGGCGAGGTGGTGCGCGGGTCGATGATCTCGCAGTGGATGCCCTGCTTCTGCAGGTCGGCGGCAGCCTCCTGAGCCTTCTGCACCATGCGGCCGATGGCAACGATGGTCACGTCATGGCCTTCACGCACCACGGCAGCCTCGCCGAAGGGCACGGTGTAGCTCTCTTCCGGCACTTCGCCTTCCATGGTGTACAGGGCCTTGTGCTCCAGGAAGATCACCGGGTCGTTGTCGCGGATCGACTGGATCAGCAGGCCCTTGGCGTCGTAGGGGTTGGAGGGCACCACCACCTTCAGGCCCGGAATATGGGTGAAGATGTTGTAGAGGCACTGGGAATGCTGGGCCGCGGCGCGGAAACCGGCGCCATACATGGCGCGGATCACCACCGGAGTCTCGGCCTTGCCGCCGAACATGTAGCGGAACTTGGCCGCCTGGTTGAAGATCTGGTCGAAACACACGCCCAGGAAATCCACGAACATCAGCTCGGCCACCGGGCGCATGCCGCAGCAGGCGGCGCCGATGGCGGCGCCCACGTAGCCGGATTCGGAGATCGGGGTGTCGATGACCCGCCCCGGGTGCTTGTGGTACAGGCCGCGGGTCACGCCCAACACGCCGCCCCAGGCATCCTGCTCGCCGGGCGAACCGGCGCCACCGGCCACGTCCTCACCCATCACGATCACGTTCTGGTCGCGGCTCATTTCCTGATCCAGGGCTTCGTTGATGGCCTGCTGGTAGGTGATCTTTCGTGCCATTTTCTGTCTCCTCTATTTCTGTCTGTATCGGACGTGTTCAGTAGCTGACGTACACATCGGTCAGCAGGTCGGCTTCGGTGGGCTTGGGGTCGGACTTGGCCTTGACGACCGAGCCATCGATCAGGGCTTTCACCTCAGCGTCGATGGCATCCAGCTCGGCCTGGGCGATCTGGCCGCTGCTGGTGACGCGGCGGGCAAACTGCAGCAGGCAGTCCTTGGTGTCACGGATGTTCTGGACTTCACCGGGGGCACGGTAGGTCTGCTGGTCACCCTCGAAGTGGCCGTAGTAGCGGGAAAGCTTCACCTCCACCAGGGACGGACCGCCGCCCTGGCGGGCACGCTCGATGGCGGCGCCGGCGGCTTCATACACCGCGAAGAAGTCGAAACCATCCACGGTGATGCCGGGCATGCCGAAAGCCGAGGCACGGTCGGCGATGTTGTCGCAGGCCACCGAGAAGTTGGAGGAGGTGGCTTCGGCATAGCCGTTGTTCTCGGCCAGGAAGATCACCGGCAGGTTCCACACCGAGGCCAGGTTCATGGCTTCGAAGATGGTGCCCTGGTTGGAAGCGCCGTCACCGAAGAAGCACACACTCACATAAGGCTGGCCGCGCAGCTTGGCCGCCAGGGCGGTGCCACATACCAGCGGGCCGCCGCCGCCGACGATGCCGTTGGCGCCGAGCATGCCCACCGACAGGTCGGCGATGTGCATCGAGCCGCCCTTGCCCTTGCAGGTGCCGGTGGTGCGGCCCCAGATCTCGGCCATCATCCCCACCGGGTCGACGCCCTTGGCGATGCAGTGGCCGTGGCCGCGGTGGGTGCTGGCGATGTGGTCTTCGGCGGTGAGGTTCATGCACACGCCGGTGGCCGACGCCTCCTCGCCGGCATAGAGGTGCACGAAGCCCGGAATCTCGCCAGTGGCGAAATCGGTGTGCAGGCGCTCTTCGAACTCGCGGATGGTGCGCATGGTGCGATAGGCCTTGAGCAGGTCTTCGCGGGTGAGTGGTTTGGTCACGGTCGTCTCCAGGTTGTTGGATTTCTGGGGGTACATCCGGAACGGGCGGAGCGCGCCCGTTCGTGGATCGGGTCAGGGGTGGCGAGATCCTCGCCACCCGGGATTCAAGGTCGGCCCATGGCGGCACCGGGGGGGTGATGCAGGGCGCCACGGCGGATCGCGGCATCCAGGGTGGCCGGCACATCGAGGCTCAGCGGGCCGTCCAGTTCGAGGGTCAGGGTGGCCGCCTGGCGGCCGTCGAGTTCGATCTCGCGCTCACCGTCGAGGGCCACGCTGCCGTGCCGGCTGCGCAAAGCCACCGGCTGGTCGGGCTGCAGCAGGCCGGATGCGGCGATCGGCACCGGCACCACCAGGCCCGGGGCGATCGGGGCCAGCACGCCATGCCCCTCGCCACCGCAATGCACCCAGGCCCCCTGCGGCTGGCGCCGGCCCACCGGGCTCACCCCCGCGACGACGCTGGACAAGCCGATCCCATCCGGCCCGGCAAAGGCC
>NZ_JAFLDT010000096.1 GCF_017302315.1 Zoogloea sp. | reverse complement strand
GCACGGCGTCGCCACTGCGGGCGCGGGCGGGCAACTCGGCGCTGTCAATCAGTTCGAGGGGGGTGCGCGGGGCGTAGTGGGCGGCCAGGGCGCCGGAGACGCGGGGGGCGGCATCGGGCTGCTGTTCTTCACCGCGCAGGCGCGGGCGGCGGCCGATGACCCGGGCGATGTCATCCACGCCGATGGCGCCGGGGCGCAGGATCACCGGCACATCGCGGGACAGGTCGAGGATGGTGGATTCGAGGCCGACCTGGCAGGGGCCGCCTTCGAGAATCAGGGGGACGCGTTCACCCAGCTCCTGCCGGACGTGCTCGGCGGTGGTGGGGCTGATGCGCCCGAAACGGTTGGCCGAGGGTGCCGCCACGCCGCCACCGAAGGCGCGCAGCAGTTCCAGCGCCACGGGGTGATTGGGCACCCGCAGGCCGACGGTGTCCTGCCCGCCGGTGACGATGTCGGGTACGCCCTCCTCCTTCTTGAGGATGAGGGTGAGGGGGCCGGGCCAGAAGGCGCGGGCCAGGGCGATGGCCTCGCGGGGGATGTCGCGGGCCCAGTCGACGATGTGCTCGGCGTCGGCCAGATGGACGATGAGAGGGTGGTCGGACGGGCGGCCCTTGGCGGCAAAGATCTTTGCGACGGCGGCCGGGTTGAGGGCGTCGGCGCCAAGGCCATAGACGGTCTCGGTGGGCAGGGCGACCAGCTCGCCCTGGCGCAGGAGCGCAACCGCGCGCGGGATGTCGTTCATCCGCTCAGGCTTTATTCGTCGCGGATGCCGATGGCGGCGCGGGCGGCAAGGGCCTTGGCCAGCACATCGGCGGCGTCGCTGCCCACCACCGTGAAGTGGCCCATCTTGCGGCCATGGCGGGCGTGGTGCTTGGCATACAGATGCAGGCGCAGGCCGGGCACGGCGTGCAGCACTGACCAATCGGGCTCGCGGTAGCGGCCGTGGGGGTCGCCGCCTTCAAACCACAGCTCGCCGAGCAGATTGACCATGACCGAGGCGCTGTGCTGGCGTGGCTCGCCCAGAGGCAGGCCGCACAGGGCACGCACCTGCTGGTCGTACTGGCTGACGGCGCAGGCGTCGATGGTGTGGTGGCCGCTGTTGTGGGGGCGCGGCGCCATTTCGTTGACCACCAGCTGACCCCGGCTGACGAAGAACTCGACGGCCAGAGTGCCGATGAAGCCCAGGCGCTCGGCGATGCGCTCGGCGTACTCCTGGGCCGAATCCTGCTGGCAGGCGGAGGCCCGGGCCGGGGCGATGGAGACGTCGAGGATGCCGTGGGTGTGCTGGTTCTCCACGGTGGGGAAGCAGCGGGTCTTGCCGTTTTCGTCGCGGGCCAGCACCACCGAGACTTCATAGTCGAGGCTGAGCATCTGCTCCAGCACGCAGGGCTCGCCCTTGAACTGGTGGAAGGCGTGCAGGGCTTCGGCGGCGTTGGCGACACGGGCCTGACCCTTGCCGTCGTAGCCGAAGCGGGCGACCTTGAGGATGGCCGGGTAGAGGCTGGCGTCGGCGGCGGCGATGTCGGCATCCGAGTGGATGACGGCGAAGGGGCCGTGGGGGATGCCGTTGTCGCGCAGGAAGGATTTCTCGGCGATGCGGTTCTGGCACACGGCCACCGCCGAGGCACCGGGGCGCACGGGGATGAACTTGGCCAGATAGTCCAGGGTGGTGGCCGGGACGTTCTCGAACTCGGTGGTCACCGCGGCACAGCCTTCGGCCAGCGCATCAAGGGCTTCGAAGTCGTCGTAGCCGGCCTGCAGGTGGCGGTCGGCGATGAGGCCGGCCGGGCTGTGGGGATCGGGGTCGAGAACCCAGACCTTGTAGCCCATTTCGTGGGCTGCGGCGACGAAGAAGCGGCCGAGCTGGCCGCCGCCGAGCATGCCAAGGGTGGCGGGCGGGAGAATCATCGCTTCAGTCCTGCAAAATCAGATCGGAATCAGACCGGGTCGAGGGTCATCGCCAGCACGCTGGCGGTCTGGTCGGCACGGAAGGCGTCGAGTTTTTGAGCCAGGGCGGCATCGGTGGAGGCCAGCAGGGCCACGGCAAACAGGCCCGCGTTGGCGGCGCCGGCTTCGCCGATGGCGAAGGTGCCCACCGGGATGCCCTTGGGCATCTGGACGATGGAGAGCAGGGAATCCTTGCCCGACAAGGCCTTGGACTGGACCGGCACACCCAGCACCGGCACGGTGGTCTTGGCGGCGATCATGCCCGGCAGGTGGGCGGCGCCGCCGGCCCCGGCGATGATGGCACGCAGGCCACGGGCGCGGGCCTGCTCGGCGTATTCGAACATCAGGTCGGGGGTGCGGTGGGCCGAGACCACGCGGGCCTCGAAGGGCACGCCGAAGTCCTTCAGCACCTTGGCCGCGGCCTGCATGGTGGGCCAGTCGGAGTTGGACCCCATGACGATGCCGATGATGGGTTGTTGGTCGCTCATGGTTCAGGCCTTCCGGGCTGCGCGGCTTGCCGACTCGACGGTATTGGCGAGCAGCATGGTGATGGTCATGGGGCCGACGCCGCCAGGCACCGGGGTGATGGCGCCGGCGACGTCCTTGGCGGAGTCGAAATCCACGTCGCCACAGAGCTTGCCGTCGGGAAGACGGTTGATGCCCACGTCGATGACGACGGCGCCGGGGCGCACCATGTCGCCGGTGACAAACTTGGGCTTGCCGATGGCGGCCACCAGGATGTCGGCGCGGCGGGTATGGAAGTTCAGGTCGCGGGTGCCCGAGTGGCACACGGTGACGGTGGCGCCGGCGGCGGTGAGGAGCATGGCCATGGGCTTGCCAACGATGTTGGAGCGCCCGATCACCACGGCTTCGGCGCCGCGCAGGGGCGTTTCGATGCTCTTGAGCATTTCCATCACGCCGTTGGGCGTGCACGGGATGAAGGCTTCCTGGCCCTGGGACAGGCGACCGACGTTCTCGGCGTGGAAACCGTCCACGTCCTTCTCGACGGAAATGGCTTCGAGCACGGCCTTCTCGTCGAAGTGCTTCGGCAGGGGCAATTGCACCAGGATGCCGTGCACCGACGGATCGGCGTTGAGTTCGGCGATCTTGCCGAGCACATCGGCGGGGGCCGTGTCCTGGGCGTATTCGAACTTGAGGGACTTGATGCCGGCCTTCTCGCAGCCCGTCACCTTGTTGCGCACGTAAACGGCAGAGGCCGGATCGCCCCCTACCAGGATCACGGCCAGACAGGGCTGGGTGCCCTTGGCAGTCAGTTCAGCCGCCTTCGCGGCGAGTTCCCCGCGCAGTTTCGCGGAAAGCGCGTTGCCATCGATGATGCGAGCCGTCATGGTGCCGCCCCTCGGGAAAAACCCGTGAGTATACCATTACCGAAGCAGCCCGCTCGTAGGGCAAAAAAGTACGGAAAGGCAGCAAACTTGCGCGGCGGATCGGTGGCGTGCGATTCTGAAACGGACATGAACAAGGGAAACGAAATGCCCGGTCTGGAAAAAGAGATTCTTGATGGCATAGCCACGCGCTCGGTTTACGCCCTGGGCGCCAACGCGGCAAGCACCCGCTATTGCTTTCGGGTGCTGCGGAGATTCCTGGGCGAGGGCGACGTGCTCGAACTGGGACCGGCCGAAGGGCTGATGACCGGGCTGCTCCAGTCCACCGGCCGGCGGATCACCTGCGTTGAAGGGGCGGAGGCCTTCTGCCAGTCCCTGTCGGCGCGGTTTCCGGAGGTGGAGGTGATCCAGGCCCTGTTCGAGGAATACCGGCCCGACAGGCAGTTCGGCACCATCGTGATGGGCCATGTGCTGGAACACGTGGAAGATCCGGTCGCCATCCTGAAGCTGGCCAAGGGCTGGCTGGCGCCCGGTGGAAAGCTCTTTGCGGCGGTGCCGAACGCCCGCTCCCTGCATCGTCAGGCCGGCGTGATCATGGGCGTACTGGAAGCCGAGAACGCCCTCAACGACATGGACCGGCGTCACGGGCATCGCCGCGTGTTCGACCCGGAGAGCTTCAGGCGGGCCTTTCTCGGCGCGGGCCTGACGATAGACGTTTTTGGTGGCTACTTTCTCAAGCCGGTCTCGTCGGGGCAGATCGAGGCGAACTGGAGCGACGCCATGCTGGACGCCTTCATGATCCTCGGCGAGCGCTACCCCGACATCGCGGGCGAGATCTACGTGGTCGCCTCCCTGCCGGCAAGCTAGGCCCGGCAGACTCAGCCGAAGGCCAGCAGATCCCGGTCAAAGTTGGCCCGCGCCTCGGACGTGGCCTGGAGGATGGACATCATCACGGACGTCCGGGCGATGCTCTGCAACTTGCCCGCATCCAGGCGCCCTTCCCTGAAATGGATGCCGATATTGTTGGCATAGGGGACAAAAAAGAAGATGAAGAAGCGATGGGCGCTCGGGTAATTGAACTGGATCCTGCCGTTGATGGTGAGGGTGCCCCGGCCGAAATTGTTCTTCAGCAGGAAACACAGGGTTTCCGCCGTCACCGTGAAGTCGGCCGGTGAGGCATCGTCTTCGGGCAGCAGATCGAGGCGGTCCTGGAACAGGTGGAGCCGGACGGCGCGGCCCAGGTCCGGCAGATGGGCGACGATGGAGAAGTCCCGGTTGCGGTCGGTCATGACGGCGTCAATGGCGTTGTCGGACCAGATCCGGGCGAAGAAATCATGGTAGGCGCGGCGGATGTCGTCCAGGCCCACCTCACGGTTGGTGTAGTCCTTCACCCGGATGCCGGAGGCCGCTGACTCCCAGAAGGCGAGGGATTCGCGGTTCTCGGCAGTGAAATCGTGGCTCAGCATGTCCTGCACGCCGAAAACCTGATCGGGGCGGGGAATGACGATCAGGCCCGCGTAGTCCCGCAACGCATTCATCACGTAGGGCAACCAGCTCCGGTTCCAGTAGAAGTTCTCTTCGTGGGCGTAATGGACGAAGGACGCGAAGAGGATGAGCTTCTTGGGCCGAAATGCCTCGATGTAGGTCTTGAGGCGGGCGATGACCAGATCCTGCTGATGGACGGGCGTGGCTTCGTCACCGATGTTGCCCGCCCAGTTGGCGTAGGAGAACTGGGCGGCCAACACATCGATTCGGGGGTGGCGACTGCGAATGCGCTCGATGTTGCCGCCCATCTCCAGCCGCGCGTCGTTGGCGTTGAGGAAGACGCTGCCGTCGGGAAACTCGACCACCGCCGCCGAATCGTAGCCATCACTGACGTAGATTGTCTGGCGGAGGTCGCCGAAGGTATAGGTCACACCCTCATCCATCTCGGTGCAGGTGTGCCCCTTCGCGTTCAGAAACGCCCGGACCTTGCCGTCGCGGGTCTTCTGATACAGGAAGCGCCTGGGCGCCACAAGCCCGCGCAGGGTCGGGATGGAGAAATGATCGGGGTGTTCGTGGGAGAGCCAGATGTAGTCGCAGTCGATCGCGTCGATCTGGTGAGAATGCTCGACCAGCAGGCGCCAGCCATCGTTGAAGGCCGTCCCCTCAAACCAGGGATCACACAGAATCCGCGCGCCAGGGCTTTCGAGAACAATGCAGCTATGGTTCAAGAACCTGATCCGGCATGCCTCCGACGCCGGCTGTCCTGCTTCCTGGGCCATGTTTCCCTGCTCGTGCGTGCGCACCCTGATCAAAACCCGATTCTAATCCAGCCCGGCGGCAAAGCTCAGGAACGCTGCGCGCCCTCAATGGCCATCACGTTCTGGACAAGTTCGGCCAGGGACTGGGCGGCCATCTTTTCCATCACCCGGGCGCGGTGCACTTCGACGGTCTTGATGCTGATGCCAAGCACGTCTGCGATCTGCTTGTTGAGCTTGCCGGCGATGATCAGGTCGAGCACCTCGCGTTCGCGCTGGGTGAGCTGATCCAGGCGCCGGGAGACTTCGGCGTCCTGGCGGCGACGGGCGCGGTGCTCCTGCTCGGAGACCAGGCATTGGCTGACCAGGCGCAGCAACTCGGTGTCGTTGAAGGGCTTTTCGATGAAATCCACGGCCCCCTTCTTCAGCGCCGCCACCGCCATCGGCACGTCGCCATGGCCGGTGATGAAGATGATGGGCAAGGTGGAATACTGAGCCCGCAGACGCTCGTGCAACTCCAGCCCGCTCATGCCTGGCATGCGCACATCCAGCAGCAGGCAGCCGTTGAATTCGGGGCGCCAGGCCTTGAGAAAGTCTTCGGCCGAGGCAAAGGCGGCCACCTTGAAACCCTGGGATTCCAGCAGCCAGGCGAGGGAGTCGCGCAGGGCTTCGTCGTCATCCACCAAGTAGATGATCTGTTCAGGCGTCGGTGCTTGCGGTTTCAAGGACGGTCTCCAGGGGCAGGGTGAAGCGGAAGATACATCCTCCGGCGGGGTTGGCGTCCACCCACAGACGCCCTTCGTGGAACTCGACAATGGAGCGACAGATGTTGAGGCCCATGCCCATACCTTCGCTCTTGGTGGTGTAGAAGGGCGAAAAGAGCTTCTCGCGGGCTTCGTCCGACAGTCCGTTCCCCCGGTCGGAAACGGACACCTCCACCTGGGCCGTCTCAAGACGGCGGGCCGAGACGGTCACGATACGCTCGTCGGCAGGCGTCTCGGCCATGGCCTCGATACCGTTTTTCACCAGGTTGAGGAGCACCTGCTCCACCATCACGGTGTCGGCAAACACGGCTGGCAGATCGGCGGGAAGCTGGCTGAGCACCTGGGCCCCGTGCCGGCGGGCGTCGATCTCGACGAAGCCGATGGCGTCGTCCACGATGGTCGCCAGGGCCACCGCGTGGCGGCGCGGCTCGCTCTTCTTCACGAACTCGCGCACCCGCCGGATGATCTTGCCGGCCCGCTCGGCCTGGGCGCTGGCCTTCTGCATGGCGGTGAGAATGTCTTCCTGGCGATAGTCGCCGGATTGCAGCCGATTGACGCAACCCATGGAGTAATTGGCAATGGCCGCCAGGGGCTGGTTGAGCTCATGGGCCAGGGTGGAGGCCATCTCGCCCATGGTGATCAGGCGCGAAGTGCGCTGCAGGCGCTCCTGCTGGGCGCGGTTCTCCTCGTCCACGCGCTTGCGATCGGTGATGTCGGTGGCGATGGCCATGCGCACCACGCGCCCATCCACCCAGCGGGTGGCGCGCTCGCGGATGTGGTACCAGCGGCCCGAGAGTGCGTTCTGCAGCTCACCATCGTAGAGCTCGCGGGGCACCTGCTCCGGCGCCAGGCGGCGCGGGTCCACGTCATACCACAGGGTATCGGGGGGCGTCGGCAGGCCGTAGATGCCCACCCGCTGCCCCACGGCGTCGTAGCCGTAGATGCTCTTGAAGGCCCGGTTGGCAAACAGGATCTCGTCACTGGCGGCGTCGGCCACGTACACCGCGGCGTCCAGCCCATCCAGCACCGCCACGAAGCGCTCGTGGGCCTGCTCAAGCTCGGCGCGCACGCGCTTGGGCTCGGTGATGTCGGTGATCGAGGCCATCCAGCCGGTTTGTCGCCCCTCCCCGTCGATCAGGGGCGACAGGTAGAAGCGGGCATCCAGGCGCTCGCCGCTCTTGCGCTGGATGCGCATCTCGAAGCCGGTGGCCGGCGCGTCCCCCGCCAGGGTGATCTCGAGGTTGCGCTGCAGGGTTGCGTAGTTGTCCCGCGGCCAATAGGGAAAAGGTGCGCGGGCGCCCACCAGCTCCTCCGGCGACCATCCCGTCATGCGGCAGAAGGCGGGGTTCACATAGATGATCTTTCCGCTCAGGTCGATGGCGCGCAGGCCGGTGATGAGGGATTCCTCCATCGCCTTGCGGAAGGCGTACTCGCCACGCAAAGCCTCCTCGGCAGCCTTGCGGCCGGTGATGTCGTGGGCGACCGCGTACATCAAGCGCTCTTCGGGCACCGAGTTAACGCTCCAGGCCAGCCACTTGTAGCTGCCGTCCAGGCAGCGGCAACGGTTCTCGAAGGCGCCCGGGGTGCCGGCCGCCAGGCTGCGAAGGTGCTCGATGGTTTCCGCCACGTCCTCGGCGTGGATGAAATCGATCATCGGCCGCCCGGGCAGATCGTCCGGCGCATGGCCCAGAATGCGCTCGAAGGCCGGGTTGCAGCGGCGGAACACGCCATCGAGCCCGACAATGGCCAGCATGTCCAGGGACAGGTTGAAGAGCCGGTCGCGCTCCTTCTCCACCTTCACCCGTCGCTGCATGTGGGCGCGCAGCAGCCACAGGCTCCACAGCACGAAAAAGCTCAGGCCGACGATGACCGCCATCGGGAAGGCGCGGGGCAGATTGCTCTCGGTGTGGTAGGCGGTGGCCTGCAGGGTCAGACCATTGCCGGGAGGATCAAGGGGCACCGAAAAGGCCAGGCTCTCATCCAGTGGCCGCACGGCCGAGTTCTCGGCCAGTACATCTCCCCGCCCGCCGGTGAAGGCGAGGCGATACTTCTCGCCAAACCAGCTGGGCACCAGGTGCGTCACCATGCGCTCGATGGAATACACCGCCACGATGGCCCCCAGGGGGCTGCGCCCCTGCTGCACCGGCATATAGACCTCCAGCACGGCCATGTTGCGGGCATTCACGTAGGGGTCGCCATAGACCGGCCGCCCCAGTTCCCGCGCCCGCGCCAGGACCACCGCCTGGATGCCGGACAAGGCGTCACCCACCAGCCAGTCGGTGGTATCGAAGGGGGCCGTCCATTTGACCCGCTGGTCGGCGGCGATCCACACCACGTTGACCAGTTCGGCGTTGTTGGCGATGTGCTGGTTGGCCCGCACCTGGAAGCCGTCCGCATCCAGGGTGTCGGCGGCCAGCTCCCGGGCCAGCTGGCCCAGAAACTCCTCGGTACCCTGCATGTGCAGGCGCATGGTCTGCTCGGCCCACTGCACGTCGCGGGCCAGGGCATTGCGCTGGGTCTCACCCTCCTGGCGCTGGAGGATCCAGACCAGGGTCAGCATGGCCAGCGCGAACACCAGCACGGCGATGTAAGGCGCTGTCCAGTACCAGTTGGCCCGGGCGATCTGGGGGGAAGGCTGACTATTGTTCGACATTTGCCCTGCATCCTGATGGCGGATGGGCGGACAGGGCATCGGGAGATACCCTAACCACACCCATGGGGTCGAGCCCGCATGGCTTTCTGCGGCGGTGGTCCCGCTCTAAGGGTTCTCCCGCATTCCCGCCCCGGACGCCCGGGTCTAGGGTGAGGGGTCGCATCCGTGCGAACAGAGCCGACCCCGAGCGGCCCCCCTTGACGGAGACCACCTTGCTGCCATTCCTGCGCACGGCAATCCTGGCAACACTGGCCCTGCTGGGGTCGCCCGCATCGGCCATCGAACCGATCCGCGTCGGCGTGTCCGGCCCCTTCACCGGCGGCTCGAACCCGATGGGGATTGCCATGCGTGATGGCATCCGGCTGGCGGCGCGGGAGATCAACGACGCCGGCGGCATCCTCGGGCGGCCGGTGCTGCTGGTGGAGCGGGACGACGAGGCCCGCCCCGAGCGCGGCGCTCAGGTGGTGCAGGAGCTCATCAACCAGGAGAAGATCGTCGCCGGCCTGGGCATCGTGAACACCGGCGTGGCCCTGGCCAGCCAGCGTTTCTACCAGCAGGCCCACATCCCGATGATCACCTCGGTGGCCACCGGGTCGATCATCACCAAGCAGTTCCTGCCCCCCCAGTACCCCGACAACTACATCTTCCGCGCATCGGCACCGGATACCGTCCAGGCGGCCATGATCGTGGAAGAGGCGGTGGTGCGCCAACGCCTGCGCAAGCTGGCGATCTTCCATGACAGCACCAACTACGGCCAGCTCGGCCGGGAAGATCTGGAGCGCGCCCTGGAGCGCCACAGCATCAGGCCGGTGGCGGTGGAGCGCTTCAACATCCGCGACGTGGACATGACCCCCCAGCTGGCCCGGGCCCGGGCTGCGGGTGCCGAGGCCATCCTCACCTACGGGCTGGGCCCCGAGCTGGCCCACCTGGCCAATGGCATGGTGCGTATCGGCTGGAAGGTCCCCTTGATGGGTAGCTGGGCACTGGCCATGTCCAACTTCATCGACAATGCCGGCCCCAATGCCGAGGGTACGCGCATGCCCCAGACCTTCATCCAGGAGGGCAACACCCCTCGCCGCAAGGCCTTCATCGACAAGTACCGCAAGGCCTTCGGCGTGGAGCGGATTCCGGTGGCGCCCGCGGCTGCCCAGGGCTATGACTCCATGCTGCTGCTGGCCGCGGCCATCCGTCAGGCCCGCAGCACCGACGGTGTGCGTCTGCGTGATGCCCTTGAAAACCTCAAGGATAAGGTGGAAGGCATCGTGATGGTATATGATCGCCCCTTCTCGAGGACGGATCACGAGGCGATCGATACGCCGCGGATT
This sequence comes from Zoogloea sp., assembly GCF_017302315.1. Lineage (GTDB taxonomy): Bacteria > Pseudomonadota > Gammaproteobacteria > Burkholderiales > Rhodocyclaceae > Zoogloea. Next base: position 3,518 of record NZ_JAFLDT010000096.1, on the reverse strand, counting down.
CCGGTCATCGGGGAAGTACGCAACAGTCAAGTGGTCTTCGCCTATGACGAAGACCGAAAGCGGGACGCGCAGCACAAATGATCCCGCACAGCGGAGCCCAGGTTTCCGCGCACGGCCGGGGGTTTTCTCCCTCCCTCCCTCGCCCCCGGCCGTTTTTTTCCCTACTCCCGTCGAACGAGACTTCGCCGGCTGGTGCCTCCAGGCCCGGCCGGCGAACGCGCTCTTGACCAATCCGCCCCGCTTGTCGGCCCCAATCGCAAGGCCACTCCACGCCCTTCGCACGCCCTGTGCCAGGGCCGCTGTCGCGCCTTGTCGACGCCATGCGTAAGGGTACTTACGTATTGCACAATGCGGTATTTCGTTTTATATTGCGAAACATGAGGACCGCGATCCGGTCCACGCAGGTTTGCAGTGAAAGCCCGCCGTCGTTACCCACGATGGCAACCCACAACCCGCAAAGTCATGAGGAGACAAACCATGGCCGCGAACACGCAGAATTCCCAGGCAGACATCGACGCCCAGGAAACCAAGGAATGGCTGGATGCACTCGAAGGCGTCGTCACCCAGGAGGGGGCCGAACGGGCCCACTTCCTGATTGAGAAGCTGATCGAGGCCGGCCGCGAGGAAGGGATCGACATCCCCTACTCCGCCAACACCCAGTACATCAACACGATCCCGGCAGACCAGCAGCCCAAGTACCCGGGCGACCCGGACATGGAGATCAAGCTCCATTCCTACATCCGCTGGAACGCCATGGCCATGGTCGTGCGCGCCAACAAGCACACCAATGTGGGTGGCCACATTGCCTCCTTCGCCTCCGCCGCAGCCCTCTATGACGTGGGCTTTTCGCATTTCTGGAAGAGCATCAACCATGAAACCGGCGGCGACCTGATCTTCTTCCAGGGCCACTCGGTGCCGGGCGTCTACTCCCGCGCCTACATGCTGGGCCGCCTGACCGACGACCAGATGGACAACTTCCGTCAGGAAACCGACGGCCAGGGCATCTCCTCCTATCCGCACCCGTGGCTGATGCCGGACTTCTGGCAGTTCCCCACCGTGTCCATGGGCCTCGGCCCCCTGTGCGCGATCTACTCCGCCCGCTTCATGAAGTACCTGGCCAGCCGCGGCCTGATCGATGCCGCCAAGGCCGAGCAGCGCAAGGTGTGGGCCTTCCTGGGCGACGGCGAGACGGATGAAGTTGAGTCCCTCGGCGCCATCGGCATGGCCGGTCGCGAGAAGCTCGACAACCTGATCTTCGTCATCAACTGCAACCTGCAGCGCCTCGACGGCCCCGTGCGCGGCAATGGCAAGATCATCCAGGAGCTCGAAGCCGAGTTCCGCGGTGCCGGCTGGAACGTCATCAAGCTGATCTGGGGCACCCACTGGGACGCCCTGTTCAACCGCGACAAGAAGGGCATTCTCAAGAAGCGCATGATGGAGCTGTGCGACGGCGAATATCAGACCTTCAAGGCCAAGAACGGCGCCTACGTGCGCGAGAACTTCTTCAACACGCCGGAGCTGCGTGAGCTGGTGGCCGACTGGACCGACGACGAGGTGTGGAACCTCAACCGCGGTGGCCACGACATCTTCAAGATCTTCACCGCCTACAACGCGGCCGTGAATCACAAGGGCGCCCCGACCCTGATCCTCGCCAAGACCATCAAGGGCTTCGGCATGGGCCAGTCCGGCGAGGCCATGAACATCTCCCACCAGCAGAAGAAGCTGGACATCGACTCGATCCGCCGCTTCCGCGACCGCTTCGACATCCCGGTGCCGGATGACAAGCTGGCCGAGCTGCCCTACCTGCGCTTCCCGGAAGACTCCGCGGAATACAAGTACATGATGCAGCGCCGGCTCGACCTGGGTGGTTTCCTGCCCCAGCGCCGCCGCACCGCCGCCCCGCTGGAAGTGCCGTCCCTCGACACCTTCTCCGCCCTGCTCAAGGCGTCCGGCGAAGGCCGCGAGCTGTCCACCACGATGGCCATCGTGCGCATCATGAACACCCTGCTGAAGGACAAGCAGATCGGCAAGAACATCGTCCCCATCGTGCCGGACGAGTCCCGCACCTTCGGCATGGAAGGCATGTTCCGCCAGTACGGCATCTGGAACCAGCAGGGCCAGAAGTACGTTCCCGAAGACCATGACCAGCTCATGTTCTACAAGGAAAGCGAAACCGGCCAAGTACTGCAGGAAGGCATCAACGAAGCCGGCGCCATGGCCGACTGGATCGCCGCCGGCACCGCCTACAGCGTGCACGGCGTGCAGATGGTGCCCTTCTACATCTTCTACTCCATGTTTGGCCTGCAGCGCACCATGGACCTGTGCTGGGCGGCTGCCGACCAGCGCACCCGCGGCTTCCTGATCGGCGGCACCGCCGGTCGCACCACGCTGAACGGCGAAGGCCTGCAGCACGAGGACGGCCACAGCCAGGTCATGGCCAACATGATCCCCAACTGCATCAGCTACGACCCCACCTTCCAGTACGAAGTGGCCGTGGTGGTGCAGGACGGCCTGCGCCGCATGTTTGCCGAGCAGGAAGACGTGTACTACTACCTCACGGTGATGAACGAGAACTACGAGCACCCGGAAATGCCCGAGGGTGCCGAAGCCGACATCATCAAGGGGATGTACGCCTTCCGTAAGGGCGGTGCGGGCGATCTGCGCGTGCAGCTGCTGGGCTCCGGCACCATCTTCAATGAGGTGATCGCCGCCGCCGACCTGCTCAAGAACGACTGGGGTGTCGAAGCCGACATCTGGGGCTGCCCGAGTTTCAACGAACTGGCCCGGGACGGTCAGGACGCCGCCCGCTGGAACCTGCTGCACCCCCTCGAAGCCCCCCGCAAGAGTCACGTGGAGCAGAAGCTCGAAGGCGCCGTCGGCCCGGTGGTCGCCGCCACCGACTACATCCGCCTGTTCTCCGAGCAGATCCGCCCCTTCGTCAAGAACACCTACGTCACCCTGGGCACCGACGGCTTCGGCCGTTCCGACACCCGCGAAAAGCTGCGCCACTTCTTCGAAGTGGATCGCCACTGGGTCACCCTGGCCGCCCTCAAGGCGCTGGCCGACGAAGGCAGGATCGAACGCGACAAGGTTGCCGCCGCCCTGGTCAAGTACCAGCTTGACCCGTCCAAGCCCAACCCCATGTCCGTCTGATTGCCCAGGAGACTGCAAACATGAGCCAACTCATCGAAGTGAAGGTTCCGGACATCGGCGATTTCGACCAGGTGCCGGTGATCGAACTGTTCGTCAAGGTCGGTGACACCATCAAGGTGGACGACGCCATCGCCACCCTCGAATCCGACAAGGCCACCATGGACGTACCCTCGTCGGCCGCCGGTGTGGTCAAGGAAGTGCTGATCAGCCTGGGCGACAAGGTTGCCGAAGGCACCGTGCTGATCAAGGTCGAAGCCGCAGGCGCGACTGCCGCTGCACCCACCCCGGCTGCTGCGGCCCCGGCCCCGGCTCCTGCCCCCGCTGCTGCACCGGCCGCCCCGGCGCCCGAGATCGGAAGAGCACAC
>NZ_JAFLDT010000095.1 GCF_017302315.1 Zoogloea sp. | reverse complement strand
ACTGCCACCCCGCCTGGCACGGCGCACCGGCGGCTCGGCTCGCAGTGACGGAGCGGCTCGTCGCAGCACCTGCATCGGCCTCGTACCGGCCAAACACCCACGTGAGAGAGTCCTGACCGATCGCGAGGCCTGCGCTGTTCGTGGGCGTGCCGGCGCCAATGAGGGGCTGAGTCGACGACGTCACCGAGCCTGAACCGTCGACCGTGAGGAACAACGTCACCAGCTCGCCGTTCGCTCGAGAGGTCGCGCTGGCCACTGCACCTCCGGGCACCTCGACGAGGCTGCCCACGTCCCAGTCGCCCTGCAGCAACAGGGCTTCGGCGCTTGCGCTCGCGTCGACCACCCGCCGCGCCAGCACGTTGAAGCCATCGGTGTAGACGACGAGAAACCCGCCCAACTCGTCGCTCACCACGAAGGGGTCGACCGACGTGCGCCCCGAGATGCGAAAGCCACCATCGTCACGCGCTCCAAGGTCGCTCGTCAGCCGCGTCGCCCACACCTCGTGCGCCGGGTTGATGACGGCGAGCCCGAAGCCTCCATCTCGCGCCATTGCCAGCCTGGGCCGATGGGGCTTCGGAGACGCCAGCGGGAAGAGCAGTCGCTCGGTGAAGGCACCCGAGGGCTCGAGCCGCAGCGCCCACGCCTCTTCGTCGCTCAGTTGCTCCTGCATTCCCACGACCACCACCCGCCCGAGGCGGTCAGTCGTCACCTGGCCGGTGGTGAGCGGTCGTGGAAGCGTCCTCGGCGGCGCCCACGTCCCCGCGCTGTCGAGCAGATGGAGCGAGCCCCCCGAGAGCAGCGCGACGCCGCCGTTCTGGGCCGTCACGGAAGGTGAGTCGAGACGCGAGGCCGCCAGCTCGAGGTCGGGCGCCGCCGCATGCCCACCGTCGGGGAGCACACGCCATACGACGTGCATGGCCTCGAGCATCGTCAGGCGTTGCCACACCGCGATGGCGCCTCCACGCCACGGGGCGACCTGCGAGAACCGATGACCCGCGCGGCTCTGGCTCAGCTGAGCCGGCGTGCCCGTCGGCACCAACGACGACGAGACCGGCTGCGCCACGACGCCATTGTTGTACGTGGACGACAGCAGCAGCGCGCCGCCGACGGCCGACGAGAACGCCGAGACCGCGACCCTGCTCGTCCCGGTCGCCACCGTTCCGAGGCCGACGAAGCCTCCGTCACTGAGCAACCGCCACCCAAGCCCCCGACCGTCGACCTGCGTCGAGGTCACGACGAAGGTGCCGTCGGAGAGCTCGGCGAGGGCGGCGTTGTCGGTCACGAAGGCGCCGGCGTCGAGGCTGAACGTCGCGGGGCTCGGGTCGTCGAGGCGAGTGACGTACAGCGAGCTGACGCCGCCATCAGAGACGCGATACAGCGCGTACCCTGTGCCCGCGGCAGTGCCGACGACGGCGTCGAGGTCGACCCGCAGCGGTGGCATGGAACGACTCGCCGGAGGGAGCACCGTCAGCGTGCCGCTCGTACTGCTCACCATCTGCGTCCACAGCGTCGCGCCGTCGACCCAGCTCGCCATGAGGTTCGGCCCCGGAGGCGCGAAGTTGAAGCTCCGCACCGGCGTCGCGTACCGAAGCGGCGGAGTGGCGAGCGTTCGCTCGACTGAAACCTGCGCCGGCTTCGAACCCGCCACCTACGACACCTACACCGTCACCCTCAACGCCAAGCTCGCCGGCGCCGACTACGGCAGCATCCAGCTGGGAACGACCACCGGACTCAGCGTCACCAACACCACCGGCAACGTGATTCTCGTGGGCAGCAAGGCCGACCTGCTCGCCGCCCTTGCCACCGTCACTTACACGCCGACCGACGCCAACGTGAATGGTGCAATCACCTTCGGTGTCACCGTGGACGACGGCAACAACGGCGGAACGCGGCTCCCCTCGGGTGTCACCGGCCCCACCTCCGCCAGCAACACCTTCACCCTCATCAGCACCGATGTGAATGAGGCCCCGGGCATCGCCGGCCTTGATGCCGTGTCGCCCTCCCTCTACTCGGAAGGGGGTGCCGCCGTCGTCATCGACGCCAACGCCACCTTGACCGACCCGGAACTCGACATCTACCCGAGCTGGGACGGGGCCGTCCTGCGCATCGAACGTGACGGCGGCGCCAATGCCCAGGACGTCTTCGGCGTCACCGGCAGCGGCAGCACCGGGATCAATTTCAGTGGCACCGACATCCGCAGCGGCAGCACCGTGGTGGGCACCTTCACCAACACCGGCGGCACCCTGGCCATCACCTTCAACACCAACGCCACCGCCGCCATTGCAGACAGCGTCCTGCAGGCCGTCACCTACCGCAACAGCAGCGACGCGCCCCCCGCGTCCGTCACCCTCGCCTACACCATCAACGACCAGAACCCCAACGTCGCCGGCGGTGGCACACCCGGCAGCGGACAGGACCAGGGCAGCGGTGGACAGCTCAGCGGCGGCGGCAACATCCAGATCAACATCAACCAGGTGGTGGACAACCCCGTCCTCTCTGCCGGCGGCGCCAAGACCTACACAGAAAACGACCCCGCCCTCAGCGTCGACAGTGCCATCACCCTGAGCGACGCCGACGACACCCAGATGAGCGGCGCCACCATCAGCCTGAGCAGCGGCTTCCTGCCCGGCGACGTTCTCGCGGTGAACACCGCCGGCACCGGCATCACCGCCAGCTACGACGCCGCCACGGGCGTCCTGACCCTGTCGGGCAGCGACACCACCGCCCACTACCAGAGCGTGCTGCAAAGCCTCACCTATCTCAGCACCAGCGAAGACCCCAACAACAACAACACCCTCGCCAACCGCACCCGCACCGTCAGCTACAACATCGCGGACAGCGGCTCGGGGGGCGCAGGCACTGGCACCGGCACCACCACGCGGACCATCAACATCGTCCCGATCAACGACACCCCGGTACTCGGCGGGGCCGGCTCGACGCGGACCTTCACCGAGAACGACCCCGCCCTGCTGCTCGAACCCGTCGGCTGGACCCTCACCGACGTGGACGACACCCAGATGGTCTCGGCCAGCGTCCGCATCAGCGCCGGACTCGGGAGCGGAGACACCCTCAGCGCCGCCACCCTGCCCCCGGGCTGGACCCAAAGCTACAACGCCGGCACCGGCACCCTGAGCCTCAGCGGCACCGCCACCGATCTGGCCAACGTACTCGCCGCACTCCAGACCGTCAGCTACAGCAACACCAGCGAAGCACCATCGACTGCCCCCCGCACCATCAGCTGGCAAGTGCTTGATGCCAACAGCGACGCCGCCAGCAACGGCAATCAGCTCACCAACACCCTGACCACCACCCTCAACGTGGTTTCCGTTCCCGACGCGCCGGTGGCCGTGAACGACACCGACAGCATCACCGAGGGCAATGCCACCACCAGCGGCAACGTCAAGCCCGGCACACCCGGGCAGGACAGCGACCTCGACAACACCAACGCCCAACTGACCATCAGCGGCATCCGCATCGGCACCGAAGCCGGGGGCGGCGCCATGAGCCCCATCGCCCCTGGCACCACCGGCGCCGACGGCACGGTGGTGCCGGGGCTCTATGGCAGCCTGCGCATCGGCGCCGACGGCAGCTACACCTACACCCTCGACAACACCAATCCGACGGTCAATGCCCTGAAGACCGGCGACAGCCTCACCGAGGTCTTCGCCTACACCCTCACCGACCCGGACGCCCTGAGTGACATTGCCGAGCTCACCATCACCATCGACGGCGTGACCGACGGCGGCCCCTCCATCACCCCGGCCGATGGCAACGGCGCGGCCACCGGCCAGACCACCGTCCATGAAGCCGGGCTCACCAGCGTGGCGGACACCACCGAAACCAACACCGGCACGCTCACCCTCAGTGCCGACGACGGTCTGGCGAGCGTCACCATCGGCGGCACCAGCGTCAGCCTCGCCCAGATCAACAACCTGGGCACGACGCCCATCACCATCACCACGCCGAAGGGCGAGATCACCCTCACAGGCTTCACCGCCGGCAGCACCGTTGGCGGCATACCGACCACCGGCACCCTCGCCTACAGCTACACCCTGAGCCACGATCAGACGACGCCGGGCGCCAACGAGAGCAGCGACGCCATCGCCCTGCAGATCACCGATGCCGGAGGCGCAAGCGCCAGCGGCACCCTGACCGTCCGCATCGTGGACGACCAACCCACCGCCAACGCAGACACCAACAGCGTCAACGAAGGCATCACCAACGCCCCCACCACCACCACGGGCAACGTTGTGGCAGGGGGCTCGGCCGGTGATGTGGCCGACCGGCTGGGCGCCGACAGCGTCCCCGGCCCGGTCACCGACGTGAGCTTTGGCGCCACGCCCGGCACCCTCGGCGCCCCCCTGGCCGGCGCCTACGGCACCCTCACCCTGGCGGCCGACGGCAGCTACTCCTACAGCCTCGACAACACCCATCCGGCCGTGGCCGCCATGCGTGCGGGTGACACCCTGACCGAGGTCTTCAACTACACCATCACCGACAAGGACGGCGACACCGCCAGCGCCACGCTGACCATCACCATCAATGGCCAGAACGATCCTCCCGTCGCGGTGGACGACGGCATCCTCGTCACCCCGGAAGACACCCCACTGCGCGGCATCCCGGTGCTGAACAACGACTCCGACCCCGAGAACGACCCGCTGACGGTCACCTCCGCCACGATTCCGCCGGAACAGGGCACGGTCATCCTCAACCCGGACGGCACCCTGGACTTCATCCCGGCACCGAACTTCCACGGCACCGCCGTGATCACCTACACCATCAGCGATGGTCACGGCGGCACCGATACCGCCACCGTCACCATCCAGGTCACGCCGGTGGACGATGTTCCGGTCGCCACGAACGACGTCCTCACCACCCCCGAGGACACGCCCCTGAGCGGCACCCTCACCGGCAACGACATTCCCTCCGGTGACGGCGGCAACGTATGGACGAAGGCCAGCGACCCGTCCCACGGCACGGTCGTGGTCAACCCCGACGGCAGCTTCATCTACACCCCGAACCCGGACTACCACGGCCCCGACAGCTTCACCTACACCATCACCGATGCGGACGGAGACACCTCGACGGCCACCGTCACGCTCACCGTCACACCGGTAAATGACCCGCCCACCGGCGCCGACAAGACCGTCACCCTCAAGGATGGGCAGCCCATCATCCTGTCGCCCGCCGATTTCGGCTACGCCGACCCCGACAACGACCCGATGGCCTCGTTGCGCATCGACACCCTGCCCCCCGACGCCCGGCTGCTTCTCAACGGTGTTCCGGTGCAACCCGGGCAGATCATCAGCATCGCCGATCTGACTGCCGGCAAGCTGGTGCTGGTGCCCGGTGCCGCCACCCGCACCCAGACCTTCGATTTCTCGGTGTTCGACGGCCAGCTCTTCCAGGTCAGCCCCAACACCTTCACGGCCCTGGTCGAGCTCACCCCCGACGTCATCCTGCCGAAACCCGATGTCACCCCGCCCACGGGCACGACGGATCCGATCTCGCCGCTGGAGTACTTCTCGCAGCCTTCGGAACAGCGCTGGCCGGTACCCCGACTGTTCCCGCCCTTCGTCCCCGCCCTGCACGTATTGCCCGGCGTTGCCGACGTCAGCATCGAACGGGGCATAGGCTCGGGCATCGTCCCCAATCTTGCCGACAGGGCAACGGTTGGCGAAGTACGCAGCGCCATCCTCGGCGACTACCTGCGCGACGGCCACGCACTCTACGTACAGCACGCCGTGCGCCACGAACCCATCGCCACCACCCATGCCCTGCACGTCCAGCATTCGGTACGTGCCACCCAGGCCGAAGCCGAAATTGCCGATGCCCAGAGCACGAGTCGCGGCAACACGGCAGCGACCGGTGTGACCACCCTGCTCGACCCCTTCGCCATCGGCGTTCCCGCACCGACCGTCGACACCCGACCGGCAACGCAGGGCACGGCGACACCCGCCCGTGCCGCCACGCCGGCACGGCAAGCCGCCGAAGGTTTCAGCAGCCAGATCCGCAATGCCGCCTCCGACCTGCGGCCGCGCGCCGCCCACACCAGCCGCAGCCCGCTGGCACCCAGTGCCAAGCGTTGACCCAGGAAACCCCCGAGAAATGACCTCCACGACCATGAAGCCGACCGCCATGAACGCCACCCGCCGCCTCGCCGCCCTCCCCCGTCTCGGCGCCATTGCCGCCGCGCTGACCCTTGCCGGCTGCGCCGTGACACCCACCCTCGTCAGCCAGGAAGAAGTCCAGAACCGCATCAGCGCCGACGCCGCGCAGATGTACGCCGATCAGGCCCCCATCGACGCACCGGTGAGCCTTGACGAAGCCATTGCCCGCTCCCTCAAGTACAACCTCGACTACCGCCTGAAGAAGATGGAGTCGGCCCTGGCCTTCGGCCTGGCGGACTACGCCCGTTACGACATGCTGCCCCAACTGCTCGCCACCGCCGGCTACCGGGCCCGCAACAACGATTCGGGCGGCACCAGCATCGGTATCGAAGACCGGCTGGAATCCCTTCGCCCCTCCACCTCCGAAGAGCGCCGCCATTGGCTCGCCGGGGCCGAGTTCTCCTGGAACCTGCTCGATTTCGGCGTCTCCTACTACCGGGCCCGCCAACAGGCCGACCAGTTCCTGATTGCCGAAGAGCGCCGCCGCAAGGTCGTGCAGAACATGCTCCAGGACGTCCGCGCCGCCTACTGGCGCGCCCTGGGCGCCCAGCGCCTGTCAGCCCAGGCCGAAGAAGTCCTGAAGCGCGCCAACGACGCCCTCCAGCGCTCCCGCGAGGCCGAGAGCCAGCGCATCATCCCGCCGGTCCAGGCCCTCAACTACCAGCGCGCGCTGCTTGACGCCACCTCCCTGCTCAACCTGCGCCGCCAGGATCTCGAGTACGCCAAACGCGAGCTCGCCGCCCTCATGAACGTCCCGCCGGGCACTGCCTTCACCGTCGCCGACAACCGGGAAGCCGCGCTGCCGCAGCTTCCGGCCGACGTCCGGGCCCTGGAAGACATGGCTCTCGCCCAGCGCCCCGAACTGCGCGAGGAAGACCTGCGCAAGCGCATCACCGGTGACGAAGCCCGCAAGCAGCTTCTCTCCATGCTGCCGGGCATTACCTTCGATGTCGGCACCCAATACGACTCCAACAAGTATCTCTACAACGACAGCTGGATCCAGGGCGGCCTGCGCGTCTCCTGGAACCTCATGCGCCTTGCCGCCCTTCCCTCGCTGAACACCGCCCAGGAACGCCAGGTCAAGACCGACGAAGCGCGTCGCATGGCCCTCGCCATGGCCATCCTGACCCAGGTCCGGGTCGGAGTCGAACGCTACCGTCTGGCCATGACCGACCTGCAGATCGCCGACACCAGCGCCCAGGTGGATCAACGCCTCGCCGACTACGCCAAGGCCTCCGTCACCGCCCGCCTCGACAGCGATCTGGAAGCCGTACGCACCCAGACCCGCGCCCTGCTCGGCAACTACCAGCGTGCCAACGCCTACGCCAACGCCCAGATCGCCTACGGCCGCATCTACAACTCCGTGGGCCTCGACCCCCTGCCCGACAACTTCGAACAGGACGACCTGAAGACGCTCAGCGGCCGCATCGGCGAGCATCTGCGCAAAGCCGAGAAAGACGCCTTCGCCCTCACCGCCCAGGCCGGCAGCGCGACGGAGGCCAAGTGAGCCTCACCCGCCCTCTGCTTCTTGGCCTGGCCATGACCGGCATCCTGCCGGCCATGGCCCAGACACCGCCCCGCGCCGCCGCGGCTGCCACGGCGACGGCCCCCGCCGCGGGTGACGCCATCCGCGTTCTGCTCACGCCTGACCGGGAAACCACCCTGGCCAGCCCCATACCGGGTCGCATCCGCACCCTCAACACCTCCCTCGGCGGCGCCTTCGGGGCAGGGCAATTGCTGATCGGCCTGGAATGCGACGAACCCAATGCCCGCCTGCGCATCGCCAAGGCCGAGCTGGCTTCCGCCGTCGAACAGCTCGACGCCAAAAAGCGCATGCAGGCCCTGCAGCAGGCCGGTGATGTAGAGATCAACCTGGCGGCCAGCGCCGCCGAAAAGGCGGGAGCCCAGGTTGCCCTGCAACAGGCTCAGGTGAGCCAGTGCAGCATCACCGCCCCCTGGTCCGGCCGCACGGCCAAGGTACATGTGCGCAGCCACATGAGCGTCACCGCCGGCCAACCCCTTGTTGATCTCGTGAAGTCCGGCCCGCTCAAGCTCCGTCTCAACGCCCCCTCGCGCTGGCTGGGCCAGCTCAAGACCGGGCTCGCCTTCGAAGTCGCCATCGAGGAAACCGGCAAGCGCTACCCCGCCAGGGTCAGTGCCGTAAACAGCCGGGTCGATTCGGTCAGCCAGACCGTCGAACTCGAAGCCACCCTTGCCGGCAGCTACCCGGAACTGCTCCCGGGCATGAGTGGTACGGCCGTCTTCCCTCCCCGCTGACCCGTGGCTGCTCCCGATACGGCGCCGCCCCTGCTCAACCAGCCGGCCCTCGAAACCCTGCTCTACCTGGAGGGGCGCGCCCGGGCGGCAACCCTTCTGACGACCCTCGGCTTCACCCTGACCAACGAAAGCCTGGCGCTCTTTCCCTATCGTCAGGCAGCCCTGTTTCTGTGCGACGCCTTTGGCACCCTGCGCCTTTCGGCGGCCTCGGGGCTGGTGTCGGTAGCGGAGGATTCGCCCTACACCACCTGGCTGTCCCGCTACGTGCGCCAGCTCCCGCCCCTTGAGGCGCCCACCCCCTTCAATCTTGTCGACGCACCCGAAGACATCGCCGAAGGCTGGAGTGAATGGCTGCCCGGACATCTGCTCGCAGTCCCCCTGAACGCCCCGGATGGCACCCCGGTCGGGCTCGCCCTGTACGCCCGGGAGCAGCCCTGGCTGGACAACGAGAAAGCCCTCGTGGCCCGCCTCCATGCCACCTATGGATACTGCGCCTGGGCCTTGTCGCGCAGTCGACCGGGCGTCGTCGAACGCCTGAGACGCTGGCGCAGCACCCGCGCCGCACGGTGGACAGCCCTGGCCCTCGCCGCCAGCCTGCTGATCCCGGTCCGCCTGTCCACCCTGGCGCCCGCCGAAGTCGTGGCGCTCCATGCCCCGGCTGTCACCGCCCCACAGGATGGCGTGATCAAGACTTTCCATGTGCAGCCCAACGTTCCCGTAAAGGCTGGCCAAGCCCTCTTCTCCCTGGACGACACCACCCTCTCCAACCGTCGCGAAGTCGCCCTCAAGGCACTGGCCATCGCCCAGGCCGACGCGCTGGTGGCCCAGCAAAAAGCCTTCGACGACACCCGCAGCAAGGCCGAGATGGCCGCCGCCCTGGGGCGCGTCAAGGAAAAGGAAGCCGAACTCGCTGCCATCACCGAACTGCTCGGGCGAATCGAAGTACGCGCCGAACGGGACGGCATTGCCGTCTTCGGCGACCCCAATGACTGGCTCGGCCGTCCGGTGCAGACCGGCGAGCGGGTGATGCAACTGGCCGACCCCCGCGATGCCGGCGTGCTGGTCTGGCTACCGGTGGGCGACGCCCTCAACCTCGAAGCCGGCGCCCCCCTGCGCCTGTTCCTGCACACCCAGCCCCTCTCGCCCCTGGATGGCGAACTTCTGCAGACCAGCTATCAGGCCGTGACCAGCCCCGACGGGGTGGCGTCCTACCGGCTGCGCGGCCGCTTCACCGACAGTGAAACCCCGCGCATCGGCCTCAAGGGCACGGCGCGGGTGTCCGGCAACTGGGCGCCCCTGGCCTACTATGTGCTGCGCCGCCCCCTCGCCAGCCTGCGGGAGTGGACTGGTCTGTGACGCCCCTGCTCCCTCCCCTGCGGGAAGAACTGCGCCTGCTGCCGGCGGCGGCCAATGGCGACGGCTCCCCGGCGTGGATGATCCACGACCCGGTATGCAACCGCTTCTTTCGCATCGGCTGGCTCGACTTCGAAATGCTCGCCCGCTGGGATCTGGGCTCGCCGGCCGCCGTGGTCGAGTCCATCCAGTCGGAAACCACCCTGATGCCCAACACGGGCGACCTGCAAGCCCTCACGGCCTTCCTTGAGCGCCACAGCCTCCTGCGCATCGCCACCCAGGCGGGTGTCCGGAGCCTCACCGAGCGGGCCGCGCGCCGGCAGGAATCTCCCTTCACCTGGCTGCTCCACCACTACCTGTTCTTTCGCCTGCCCCTGGCCCGCCCCCAGGACTGGCTCGGACGCATTGCCCCGCGGCTGGACTGGCTCTACCAGCCCGCCACCGCCGTGCTGATCGCACTGCTCAGTCTGGCAGGCCTGCTCCTCGCCGGGCGTCAATGGGACAGCTTCCGCACCAGCTTTGTGGACAACCTGAGCACCGGCGGCCTGATCGGCTTTGCCCTGGCCCTGACCTGCGCCAAGGCCCTGCACGAGTTCGGCCACGCCCTCACCGCCACCCGCTACGGCGTGCGGGTGGCCCACATGGGTGTGGCGATGGTCGTGCTATGGCCCATGCTCTACACCGACACCAGCGAAAGCTGGAAGCTCGCCAATCCGCGCCAGCGACTGGCCATCGCCAGCGCCGGCATCGTCGCCGAACTGGCCCTCGCCGGTCTGGCCACCCTGGCCTGGAGTCTGGTGCCGGACGGCCCCCTGCGCAGCGCCCTGTTCTTTCTCGCCACCACCAGCTGGGTGCTGACCCTTGCCGTCAATGCCAGCCCTTTCATGCGCTTCGACGGCTACTTCATCCTCGCCGACCTGCTCGACATGCCCAATCTCCACGAGCGGGCCGGCAACCTGGCCCGCACCTGGCTGCGACGGCACCTCGCCGGGCTCGACGAACCCTGGCCCGAACGCCTGCCGCCCGGTCAGCATGCCGGCCTGATCACCTTTGCCCTGATCACCTGGGTATACCGCCTGGGTGTCTTCATCGGCATCGCCGTCGCGGTGTATTACATGTTCTTCAAAGCCCTGGGCATCCTGCTGTTCCTGGTGGAAATCGGCTGGTTCGTGCTTCGCCCCCTGATTGTGGAGATGCGGGAGTGGCGAAACCGGCGTAACGACATTCCGGTGTCCCGCAAACGCGGCGCCCTGATCGCTGCGCTGATCCTCATCCTCGCCGGCCTGATCCCCTGGCCCGGCAGCCTGTCCGGTGCCGGCTGGCTGCACGCAGAGCGCCAGCACACGGTGCATGCCCCCCTGGCGGGCCGGGTGGTTCGGCTGGCCAGCAGCGGCCCGGTTGATGCCGGGCAATTGCTCGTCGAAGTGGAATCCCCCGAACTGCTGCTCTCGGCGCGGCGGGCCGATGGTCAGCGGGAAAGCAGCGAACGGGAGCTGGCCGGCCTGAGCGGCCTGCCGGATGGAGAGCAGCGGCGCGCCCAAATCCAGGGCCAGCTCGACAAATATGCCGCCGAAGCCGGCGCCTTCCGCGACGAAGCAGCCCGCCTGCAACTGCTCGCCCCGTTCAAAGGGCAGCTTGTGGACGTGGACCCCAGTCTGGCCGCCGGGGTGTGGGTTGCGCCCCGCCAAGCACTCGGGATGGTGATTGATCCGACGGGCTGGATCGTCGAGGCCTTCATTCCGGAAGCCGATGTCGGCCGGGTCCGCCCCGGTGATGCGGCCCGCTTCCACCCCGCGGGCCAACCCTTCGGCATTCTTGAGGGCAAGGTAATCGAGGTCGACTCCACACGCAGCACCACCCTGCCCCATCCGGCCCTCGATGCGGCCGCCGGCGGGCCGATTGCCACGCTGCCGAATCAGCAGCAGAACCCGGCCCTTGGCCGATCCCCGCGGGAATCCCTCTACCGGGTACGCATCGTCGTCGACGGATCGCCCGCCCTTTCGCGCATTGCCATCGGCGAAGTACGCATCGCCGGCGAAGGGCGCGCATGGCTTCCCGCCGCGGCGAACCGGATTCTGGCGGTGGGTGTGCGCGAACTGGGTTTCTGATCCGCCGGGCAGCACCACTCTGCAAGGCTGAGAGGGTTGCCCTCCACTGGCCGGATCACCCGATGGGTGAGGCTGAAGGGGTTTATAGGACGCGCTGAGGGCGGCTGGAGGGACTGTAGGGGCGACTTCAGTCGCCCGCGGACTTCGATCAACGGCATGCCTGTGATCGACGCGCGGATGGGCGACTGAAGTCGCCCCTACAAGTCGCCCCTACAAGTCGACCCTACAGGAGAGACCGTATCGACCGTCAGACGACGCGTCGAACGGAGGAAATAGGTTTATTCACCCCTCTGACATCAAAGCACGCGACGCTCCACCAGCGCCTGGGCAATGGTGCCCGTGTCGGTATGCTCCAGCTCGCCGCCAACCGGAATGCCCCGGGCAATGCGGCTGACCCGGACACCCCGGCTGCGCAGCAGCTCGGAAATCATGTGCGCGGTGGCCTCACCCTCGTTGGTGAAGTTGGTGGCCAGGATCACCTCCTGGACGACGCCGTCGCCGGCCCGGGCCAGGAATTTCTCCAGGCCCAGCTCCCGCGGGCCGACCCCGTCGAGGGGCGACAGACGCCCCATCAGTACGTAATACAGGCCGTGGTAACTGTGGGTCTGCTCCAGCATGGCCAGATCGGAAGGCATCTCGACCACGCAAAGCTGGGTGGCGTCCCGCTGCGGATTGGCGCAGCGGTTGCAGATGTCCTCTTCACAGAAGGTGTTGCAGCGGGAACAGTGGCGCAGCACCTCCAGCGCATGCCCGAGGGCCGTCGCCAACCGCGCCGCGCCGCGCTGATCCCGCTGCAGCAGGTGAAAGGCCATCCGCTGGGCAGACTTCGGCCCCACCCCCGGCAGACAGCGCAAGGCCTCGATCAGTACATCGAGGCTGGAGGGAGAGCTCATGACGCCGCCCGACCGCGGTCAGAACGGCAGCTTGAAGCCGGGGGGCAGGTTGAGCCCCGAGGTGAAGCCGGCCATCTTCTCCTGGGTCGTGGACTCCACACGGCGCACCGCGTCATTGACGGCGGCGGCGATCAAGTCTTCCAGCATTTCCTTGTCGTCCATCACCGACGGGTCGATGGTGACACGACGCACGTCGTGCTTGCAGGTCATGGTGATCTTGACCATGCCGGCGCCGGACTGCCCTTCGACTTCGATGCCGCCCAGGCTGTCCTGCATTTTCTTCATGTTCTCCTGCATTTGCTGGGCCTGTTTCATGAGGCCAGCGATGCCGCCTTTCATCATGGTGATGCTCTCCGGGTAAGAATTAGAGGGGTTTGACCGACGCTGCTTCCAGCGTCGCATCGAAACGTTCGATCAGTTCGCGAACGAAAGGGTCTTGCTCAAGGGAGGCCAGGGCGGCCGCATGGCGCACCGCCTTGTCGGCCTGATTGCGCTGGGCGGGGGTCTCGGTGGCGATCTCGCCCACCTCGATGCTCACCCGCACCGGGCGCCCGAAGTGGTTCGACAAGGCCTCCTGCAGTTTTTCGGCGCCGCTCTTGTTGATCTGCAGCAGGTGCCGCTGGTCATTGGCAAGGCGCAGACGGAAGCAATTACCGGCCACCTCCAGCAACTCGCTGTGCTGGGCCAACTGGAGATTGAAGCCCCCCAGGCCCACCTGCTCCTGCAGGGCATGCCAATCCACCGTCTCCGGCAAAGCCTCATCGGGTATTGCCACCACCGCCGGCGGCGCTTCGCGCGGCGGCATCGACGGCGCGGGCATGGGCGTGGGCTCGGCCTGCGCCGGCATCGCAGCCTGGACAGGCGGAGGCACGACGGGCGAGGGGCAGGTCAGTGGCAGCGCGTGGGCCTCGGGCGGCAGATCCTCCCAGGGCGGAACACTGCTGCCGTGCTCGGCGGTGAAAGCCGAAGCTGCAACAGGTGGCGGCGGCGCCGAAGCTGCGGGGGCGGGCTCGCTCACCTGCGCAGGGGCGGCGAC
>NZ_JAFLDT010000094.1 GCF_017302315.1 Zoogloea sp. | reverse complement strand
GATTCTCGGTCTCGTATTCGACGTGCGCGGTGTTGATGGTGATGCCGCGAGCCTTCTCTTCCGGCGCCGCATCGATCTGGTCGTAGGCCTTGGCCTCGCCGCCGAACTTGCGCGACAGAACGGTCGTAATCGCAGCCGTCAGCGTGGTCTTGCCATGGTCAACGTGACCGATCGTGCCAACGTTTACGTGCGGCTTTTTCCGCTCGAACTTTTCCTTAGCCATTTCATCAACCCCGCAAAAAAATCAGGAAATCGGAACACTAATCTTGATCTGCCGCACCAGATCGGTGGTGCCCATGGGCAGGATTGAACTGCCGACCTCTCCCTTACCAAGGGAGTGCTCTGCCACTGAGCTACATGGGCCTCACACACTCAATGGAGCGGGTGAAGGGAATCGAACCCTCGTCATAAGCTTGGAAGGCTTCTGCTCTACCATTGAGCTACACCCGCTATACAACGCCACGACTCACAATCACCACTCCGCCACAAAACCCATGGACGGAGCGCACTGCCAAACCGGTTGGTGGAGGGGGAAGGATTCGAACCTTCGAAGGCAGTGCCGTCAGATTTACAGTCTGATCCCTTTGACCGCTCGGGAACCCCTCCAAGCGAGAAGCGCGCATTATAGGTAGCCGGATACGCACTGTCAAACGCATTTTTCAAAATGTCTTCTGGCCTGTGCTGTAATGTCGATTTGGACGACAGGCGGAACGGAAAGCGCATATGGACAAGGACGTGCTCATCGAAGCAGTACTGGCAAGTGGCGTGGTACTTCCAGCGCCGGGGCCGGGATTTGTCCGGTTGCAGGCAGCCGCGGCGGATGAGAATGCCGGGCCAAAAGAGCTGGCTGCCGCTGTCAGCCAGGATCCGGCAATCACCGGCGCCCTGTTGCGCGTAGCCAATTCTCCCGTCTTTCGCCCTCGCAGCGCTCCACGATCGGCACTTGAAGCCATCAGCATGCTCGGGCGCACACGCACCATGGCAACCGCCGCGAGCACGGCGCTGCGGAGCCAGTTCAACGGCCTTGACGCCACGGCAGTGGAAGCGCTTTGGTCTGCCAGCGCCAAAGCGGCGGAGTTGAGCTATGCAGCCTGTCGCCAGACACCATCGAAGGCGCTGGCCGATGCAGCCTATCTCGCGGCGCTGATGCAGGACGCAGGGATCGCTGTCGTTCTCAAACGCAATCCCGAGCACGCCGGCCTATTTCATTCCCGGGGTGAGGCACTCGAGGCGGGGGCGAGGGCCCTTGATGTGCTTAGCGGCACGGACCATGCGGCAGCATCCTATCTTGTTGCCCGCAACTGGAAACTCCCACCGGATGTGTGCGACGCGATCCGCGCCCATCATGACCCCCGGGGAGCGGGGCGCCTCGCAGATGCACCAAAGCGCCTGGCAATGCTGCTGGCCGTCGGAAGACGGCTTCGCGACGGCGTGTCGCCCGACTGGATCGACTGGGCCGAGATGGTGGAGGCGGAACTTTCTCTGAACGAAGCGGCACTTGAAGAGCTGGCCAGCATCGCCGGCCGCCCCGAGAGTCAGTGACGGGAGCTCCCCGCCAAGAACAGTCCTGCACCGATGAACAGCCCACCAAAAATGCGATTTTGAAGAAGCGCAGCTCGTGACGTGGCGGTAACCCGCCGAAGACGGCTGGCGAGCAGGGCATAGCAAGACATCACCATGGTATCGACCGTGCAAGTCGTGCCGGCGATGATCAGGAACTGGGGCAGTTGCGGCTCTGCAGGGTTGATGAACTGGGGCACGAGCGCAGCGATGAAGATGATGGCCTTCGGGTTGCCCAGATTGACCAGGACGCCCTGCCGGTAAAACCCTTCGGGAGCATCGGGCTCCAGGGCAGGATCCCCCTCCTCCACCCGGGAATTCCATTTCCGGACTCCGAGCCAGACCAGATAGCCCGCCCCGGCCAGTTTTACCGCCATGAAGGCAGCTTCCGACGCCGCCAGCAGCGCCCCCAGCCCCATTGCCACCAGGGCCAACTGCATGAGCAACGCCGTCTGCAGGCCGGCAATACCCTTCAGCGCGTGCCAATAGCCATGACGCATCCCTACACTCATGCTCAACACAGCGCCCGGCCCCGGCGAAAGCGCAACCACGAGCGTCGCGGCGAGGAAGCCCAACCACAGGTGCAAGGACATTTCGTGCTCCAGATATAGTCAGATTGATGGTTCCATCGGCTCAACCGCCGATGTCGCCTTCCAGGTTGAACCTCACCGGAACAACCACGGCCCCCTCGACGGGCTCCCCGCCACGACGGGCCGGCGAGAATCGCCAGTGCCAGACCGCTATCAGGGCCGCCTCATCAAGGGATTCATGCCCCGAACTTTCTCGTATCTTCACGCCTGTTGGAATTCCTTCGGCGGATACCCGAACGTCCAGGCGCACCACACCTTCCAAGCCCCGCCGACGTGCCATCAGGGGATAGCTCGGCTTGGGATTGTGCAGGTAGCTGGCGCCGAAACCCGGTGGCGAATAGGCTGCCGACCCCGCTCCGGCGGACGGCCCGGCACCCGCCCGGCTCGACACGACAGGCGCCGTCGTTGTGGCAGATTCGGATACGTCGGCAGTCGCCGGCGCGCTCGGCGAGGACGGAGGCGCAACGAGCACTGGCACAGTTGGTTCAGCACCCTGGTTGACCATCGGGCGCGGCGTCGGCGCGGGGCGCGGGACGGCCGCAGTGTGTGATAACCGGGTGCGGTGGACCTGCTCAGTGGCCGGGGCAACGGGCTGCGCTACTTTGGAGCGGGGCGGCTCAGGTGACGAGGGAGGGGGAGGTTCAGCAACAAGCCTGGCCTCAAGGAGGCGCGGCGACTCAGACACGGGCGCACGCACCCTGCCCCCGAACCCCAGCACAAGACCGTGGACAAGGAGTGACAGCCCTAACGCATTCACCAACGCCCGATTCATCATTGCAGACTCAAGCGTATGAGTACGCGCAGCTGGGCTTGTTTCCGCGTTCAAGGCGATTGACGACAACAGGGATACTCGTGGACTTCAAGGGAATCGTGGATCGGATCCAACAGGACGGGGCCGCTTACCGTGCCATCACGCGGAGCGCCGATGATTCGGAACCGAATGGCCCATGCCGGACAAAACGCATGGCCGAATTGCCGACGCTCAAGGCCAAGGGTACGGATCGTACCTAATTGTTCCCGCTTCGTGGGGAACTGAAGGGCATCTCAACCCTTGACGAGGCCATCCGCTCACCATCGACGCCATGACCGCCCGACGGAGCAGAGATTTCCGGTCATCCCGGCACTTCCACCGCGGCGCGCCCCAGACGCAAACCAATCAAGAAGCTGGCGAAGATGACGGCGATCACTGACAGCCCGAGAAATAGCGCCTTCCCTTCACCCCAAGCATCAAGGGAAGGTGCGAGCATCCGCATTACGCTCCAGGCTGCCACGAGCAAGCTGATGCCAGCCACTGCCAGCCCCATCACGCGGGAGGCAATCCGAGCCGTGGTGTCGGCACGCGCGATCAGGCGGGCGATCCACAGACCGTTCATTCCATCGGCAAGGAGCATTCCCCCCATGAAGGTCAGCCCGAGGCCTGCAGCCAGCCCCCAGCTCCCCGCCTGAACACCGGCCATTGCAAAGAGCGCTGCCTGACTGACGGTGTCAAACGACAGGGCGAACAAGGCCCCCACGAGCGCGACCCCCCAAGGATGGGCAGCCCGCCCGAGACGCCCTGCCCAGCGCCCCTTTAGGCCGACAGGACGCACCATTTCATGGGGCTGAGCGGCATAAACAGCACGCAAATTAAGCACCCCCAGCAGGACCAGGAAGCTGATCGATATCCAGGTGCCCGTGCTTTCCAGCCACTCTGGCGCAACCCAGCCCCGTGACAGCAGGCTCGCACCGATGGCGATAGCCACGACTACCACACCATGCCCGATGGAGAACAGACTCCCGCAGAAGCGCGCCAGACGCGGTCGGAAGGGCGCGTTGTAGCGGGTCAGACCATCAATGGTGGCGAGGTGATCCGCATCGAAGCCATGCTTCAACCCCAGCATGAACACCAGCATGGCGAACGCGAAGCTATCGGAGGGAAGATCGTGCACGGGCATCTATCCGGAAGGCGAGTATGAAGTTAGTAGTTTAGTTCATACAGCCGCCATGCCAAATCTGAAACGGGCAGTCGGCAACCGTCAGCTTCTGGGCCGGTAATGCACGTGGGACACCGAAGACGCGCCCTCAGCCCCCGGTCGCCCATCGTGCGCATGGACATGGGGCGTACTGCGGCAGTCTGCGGTGACGAGATTGAGGGCGCCGTGACGAACCCCGGGTTTGGCCATCAGCGCTTCAGCGAATGCCCGCACGGCACCCGTCGCTCCACGCAGGATGACGCTCTCCATACAATTGTCGTGATCCAGATGGGCATGCAGGGTCGCCACGCACAGATCATGATGCTCATGCTGGGCATGTGTCACCCGCTCGGCCAGTTCGCGCTCATGGTGGTCGTACACGTAGGACAGGTTGGCGATGCAGTGGGGCGCGTCCTCCCGTGCCAAACGGCTGGCTTCAACGTGGGTACGCAGGATGTCGCGCACCGCCTCCGAACGGTTCGAGTAGCCCCGGGCCAGAATCAGGGCATCAAAGGCCCGGGCCAGGTCTTCATCGAGGGATATGGTAAATCGCTCCACGGGCAGCTCCAGGGTCAAGACAGTCGAACCATTCTGCCCGCGGCCGGGAACGGCCGCAATTGCTCAGAACCCGGGCCAGACAGGCTGCGATAATCTCGGGACTCACTGAAACCACACTTGCGCAGGACACCATGGCCCGTATCCTCATCGACCTTCCCGAACACTTCGTCTTCTCGACCGAGATTCCCATCTACATCAGCCATATCAATTACGGTCACCACCTCGACAACGCGGCACTGGTCGGCCTCGTATCAGAGTCCCGAGTTCGTTTTCTCAACAGTCTCGGCTACACCGAACTGAACGTGGAGGGCGTCGGCATCGTTGTCGCCGACGCTGCCCTTCAGTACAAGTCCGAGGCCTTTCATGGTGAAACCCTGGTTTTCGCCCTGGCGCCAGCAGACTTCAACAAATATGGCTGCGACCTCGTCTGGCAGGCCACCGAGAAAGTGAGCGGCCGTGAAGTTGCTCGGGGCAAGACCGGCATCCTCTTCTTCGACTACCTGGCCAAACGACCCGCCAGTGTTCCCACCCGGTTCAAAGCCCGGACCGCAGGCTTGTCCTGAGCGGCCAAACGTTACAACCCACACTTCCGCGAACCTCGGCATCGGCGGAGGCCCCAAGGAAAGCGCAGGATAAGAGGGTGCCCGGCCGGGCGAGGGGCGCTGGCAACCCGTCCGTCGCTGTTTTTCTCAACTCCGACATCATCCGGATTGAAGAACGCTTTCCCCTGCCCCGGCCGACAAACGGCAGGACATGACACCCGACCGATCACGAGAGCTTGCTTGCCGGTGCCGACAAGCCCGGGGACAGGTTTCCCGCCCGGCGAAATCTATGCTTACAGTCCCGCGTCAGTCCTTTTCCCGCCCGGGGGCGTTAATGGGCCATCGCAATGTATTCCCACCCGGCCACGGTCTCCGGTACATCCATAATGCCCCTGCCTATCCTGCTCCGCGCCCTGGCTCTTGCTGCCGCAGTGCTGCCCGTGGCGGCAGAAGCACACCCGGCGTATGTCACCGACCCCGTCCCCCTGCATGCCGGCCCCGGGCCTGAGTACCCGCAGGTCTCCCTGCTTCCCGCCGGAATTGAAGTCGAGGTTACAGGCTGCCTCCAGGGTCACCAGTGGTGTGACGTGATAACGCCCCATGGACTACGCGGCTGGGTCTGGAGCGGCACGCTGAGCCTCTGGTGGTCGGGGGAGCCCCTGCCCCTGATCCAGTACGGCCCCTCTTTCGGGATCCCGGTGGTCGGCTTCATCATTGGCGACTACTGGTTCCACCATTACCGCGACCGCCCCTGGTATGGCGACCGCCATCACTGGCGACCCGCTCCCCCGGCAATCCATCGCCATCCAGGACCGTCTTCGGGCTGGCAGCCGGAATGGCACACAAGCCGAGACTATGCCGGGGAACCTCGCTGGCACGATGGCTGGAGCCGGGAAGGCCACAGAGACGATCATCCGCCCCGCCCTGATCGTGCCCCCAGTCAGGAACCGAGACCGCCCTCCCCACCCACCGGCTCAACCCCACCGACAATCCCGGGAGGCTGGGGCCCGTCGCAACACGCACCACGACACGGGGCGCCGCACATGGACGTCCCGCGCGCTCCGTCCGAGCCACCTTCGCGTTTCCGCGCTCCTCCTCCAGCAGGAGAGATGCGCGGAGAGAGCGGCAACGGCCAGAGGCGAGGGCCAGAAAATCGATTCGGCGGACACCGATAGGGCCGCAACGCCGCACACGCCCGGACACAGGGTGATCGCCCTATTTCCCTCCACCTCATCCGGAAATCACGCCGGCCCCGGCACAGGCCAAGAGGGCGGACACCACGTGTCACGCTGTCGGCACGACGGCTCAAACCTACCGTCCCCGGAAGACAGTGGACCAGGGCTGTTCAGGCAAGCCCCCGCTGGCTCCCTGTGAGGCGCTTGAGGGTATCTGCAACTGATTTGGTGTGATCGGCCGTGCCAGCCGTCTTGCCACTGAAGGCCTCAATGTCGGACAACAATCCTGAAAGATTTGAGACATCCCCTGCTTGACGCTCGATCTCTCCGGCAACTCTGCGGATCTCGCGCGCCAGGGTCGAAATATCGGCACCGATCTCGCCTGCGCTGGTACGGGACTTCTCGGCGAGTTTGCGCACTTCATCGGCCACCACGGCGAATCCCCGACCGGCCTCACCAGCACGGGCGGCTTCAATGGCGGCGTTGAGCGCCAGAAGGTTGGTCTGGTCCGCAATCTGCTGGATCACCTCAACGACCCCTTGGATACGCCCACTGGCATCCGCCAATTGACGAGCGCTGCCCGCGGCATCAGCCGCATTCCGTGTCAGCTCACCGACGGTGTCACTGGCTGCATGCACCACCCTTCCCTGTTCGTCGATATGACCGGTAAGGCTACCCACGGAGGCATACAGATCGCCGGCACAGGACTCCAACTGCCGGGCGGTTTCGTCACGAATATCATGGGACCGTCGAAGCGTATGGCCCAAGGTGTTCAAACCATTCACGACCAGAGCAATGTTGTCGTCGAAACTGGACGGATCAAGCTGACTCTCGAAGACCTCCGACTGATAGTCGGCGATCTGCTTCACAATGACCCGCGACAGGCCTGCAAGCTTGGCACTCTGACGACGAAGGAAAAAGGCCTTGAACTCACCGTAGTGGGCTACAAAATTGTCCACATAGTCATCGCGGAAAGGTGTCCCCTCCGGCACGCGGAAGAAAAACACCGCGGTAAGCGTCTGATTCAGGTTGAGGCCGAGGATTTCCCCAAAGGTCGAAAAACCAGCCAACTGTTTGCACGGCAGCGCGGAGCCAACGCTCGACAGCTCCTTGTCGTTATACAACCGGCGCAAAATGCAATCATTGAGGATGCCGGCTACGGGGGCTCCTGACTTGTCCGCCATGAAGGCTCGAAAATCCCGTTCGGTACTTTGAATCAGGCTGGTGCGGCGCACCAGCATCAGATCTTCCCCGGGCGAGACGTCGCAATAGAAGTTCACCCTCCCTGCGCTCGGATCGACGTTGACGACCGAACGCACGTACATCTCCTTGCCCACCTGGATCGCAAACGAATAGTCGGCCAGTTTGGCCTCCAGCTCCCTTGGCTGGCAGCCGAAATGGGCGCAGAGGGCTTCCACGAAAGGCACGATGCGCCCTTCCGCATCGATCACCTGGCTTACATAGCGCTGCTCCAACGACGCGCCGATGACCGGAAAGTGCGGGCCATCAGCAACGAAGTTCTGGCTCTTGAGCACACCAAAGCGCACCCCCTTGGGCACCTTGAGAAATGCAATCAGGGCATGGTTTTCCAAGCGTCGGCTGCCATCGTGAATCCACGTATTCTTGAAGTCGAACTTGCCACCGGCGGACCCTCCCACAAACAAACACGGAAAGCGCCCCGAATCATAGAGCGCCTCCATGAAGAAGGACTCGGACGCCGATAGACCGTCAAAGAGGATGTAGGCCAGCGTGTCCCGGTAATCGATATCCAAATCCACGCGCACGGACAGGATGTCCCGAGCGATCCGGTCCACCCGCTCCTTGGCAGAGACCTCCCGCAGCCCCCGACGCAGATCCTCACACCCCAGCGGTACGGCGACAACTTGGGCGCGGGCCACGAGAGAGGCATCGAAGCACTGGATCACCACGCGGTCCCAGCTATCGCCCGTGCGACAGTAAAGGCTCTCGCCGTCACCACACAGCTCTCCGGCAGTAGAGCACAGCATCACCGGCACGCCCGGAAAGCGCGCAGTGACAGCACGTGCAATGGCGTCAATGTCCACATGGGGCGATACATAACCACTAATGAAGGTGGGCGAGAGCGACGTCGACGCGAGGGTTGTCACGATCTCCGACGCCCTGCACTGCAGGACTTCTACGCCGGGTGCTGGCGCGCTACGCAAACGCTTGAACAGGTTCACTCTGATGTCTCCTAGCAAGCCTCGAAACGGGCCCGTGGGCGCTTATCGGCCGCAAAACGACAATATTGACCCCATCTTGCAGAAAGCCCCGCAGCGGCCCGAATGACACTGTCCCCTTTTGATACAGGCACTTGCACCAAGCGCCCTATCGCGTAGCCGCAGAACTTCGCCAGAAGGGAGTACTTACGGCAGGCGCGTCCCGACGGATCCACACTTACAGAATGAGTGATTTGCGCTGCCGTATGACCCGCCTTGCACGCGGCTCGGCACCAGAGTCAGCGTTGATTTCACGCAGACGAAAGGAAGAATGCGTTCTTAGTCCCTGCCGCCGACCGACCCTTGACGCAGGGCCGCTCGGGCCACCCAAGCCTGTCCCAATGCAAGCCCACCATCTCCGGGAGGCGCATGCTGCGCCTCGCAGACATGCAACCCGCGCGCCAGCAGCCTGTAACGCAGACCTGCGGCAAGCAAGGCATTGTGCAAACAGCCACCAGCCAGCACCACACGGCGAATGCCCTCCGCATGAGCCGCATCACCAATCCACTGGGCAAGCGCCTCCACCAGCGTGGCATGAAAATGGGCAGCACCGCGAGCGGCATCATCCTCATCGGCAAGCTGCGCGAGCAAGGGATAGAGATTGAGCACAGACAAACCACTCTGGGCCCGGGTATCGATGTAAAACCCCCCGGGCAGGGGCAGGCACGCACCAAAACGACGAGCAAGCACTTCAAGCTGCATGGCTGCCTGACCTTCGAAGCTCATGTCCTCGCAAATGCCCAGCAGCCCGGCAGCCGCGTCGAACCAACGGCCAAGACTCGTGGTTGGCGGACAGCGCGCTCCGCGCAACAGCATGCCAAGCACCTGCTCAACGTTCGGGCGGGCCGCAAAACGCTCGATCGCCTCCTCACGACGCCCAAGTGCATGCAGTACGCCACAGGCCATACGCCAAGGCTCACGGGCGGCACGATCTCCACCGGGCAGAGGCAGCGGGCTCAGATGCCCCAGACGCCGGAATACAGCCCCGTGCACGTGCAGGAGCTCCCCTCCCCAGGGCATGCCGTCGGAGCCCAGCCCGACCCCATCGGCCGCCAGACCAAGCACCGGCTCATCGATCCCCTGCTCGGCGCAAACGGCCGCAATGTGGGCGTGATGATGCTGCACCGGTATGGCGGGAATCTCAAGGCGCTCCGCCAGGGCAAGTGCCGCCCGGGTCGAGTAATAGTCCGGGTGAGCATCGTGCGCCAGCGCCTCGGGTCGCACGGCAAGAATGGTCTGAAGGTGCTCGGCCGCCTCATCAAGGGCTGCACATGCCGCCGGGTTGTCAAGCCCGCCGACATGCTGGGAAAGGAAAGCCTCCCGGCCACGGACAATGCACACGCTGGCCTTGAAGTGGGCGCCGAAGGCCAGTACGGTGGGCCCCACGTCGGTCAGGGGCAGCGAGAGCGGCGTAAAACCCCGGGCGCGGCGCATGAACTGGATGCCACCGCCCGAACTCACTCCCGGCCCCGTGGGCAGATCGGGCCGCACGCGAAGCACCGAGTCATCGCAGCGCACCACGATGTCCCGATCATGCATGAGCAACACATCGGCAATCTCGCCCAGACGCTCAAAGGCCTCGTCGTTCCCCTGCACAAGGGGCTCCCCATGGGGGTTGGCACTGGTCATCACCAGAGTGAGGGGTTGGGCATCGGCCAGCCAGGCAATGCCGGCAGGACGGCCGGCGGCCTCATGAAACAACAGATACTGCAGCGGGGTGCAGGGCAGCATCATGCCGACCTCATCCAACCCCGGAGCCACTCCAGGCAAAACGGCATCGAAATGAGCCTGCTTGCCAAGCAGCACGATCGGTCGTTCGGGACTCTCGAGGCTTGCCGCCTCGGCAGCAGACAGTTGCGCCCAGCGTGCCACGCTGGGCAGATTTGCACACATCAGTGCGAGGGGCTTGTGAGGACGCCGCTTGCGCGCGCGCAGACGCGCAACACTATCGGGTTGCGACGCATCGCAGGCCAAGTGAAAACCGCCCAGACCCTTGATTGCGACTATTTCACCAAGCTTCAGACGGCGCACCGTTTCGGCCACGGGGTCCCGGGCCAAGGCACGCACGCCGTGGGGCTCGAAAAGGCCCAAATGAGGGCCACACGCGGGGCAAGCGTTGGGCTCAGCATGGAAACGCCGGTCTCCCGGATGACCGTACTCGGCCTCGCAACCCGGGCACTGCTTGAATCCGGCCATGCTGGTACGTGCCCGGTCGTAGGGAAGCGTCCGGGTGATCGTGTAGCGCGGGCCACAATGGGTGCAGTTTATGAAGGGATAGCGCCAGCGTCGATCATCCGGGTCGAACAGCTCGGCCAGACAGGACGGGCACACCGCCACGTCCGGGCCGATAGCCGTGACCACCGCGCCCTCCACACTGGGCAGGATCACAAAACCCTTGCACGACAGGTCGGGCGGAATGACCTCAGGTTCGATCACATCCACCCGGGCAAGGGGCGGCGCCTCCGTGGCAAGGCACTGGGTGAAGGCGTCAAGCACCGGCTCACTGCCATGGATCTCGATTTCCACGCCGCCGCCATCGTTGCGCACCCAGCCGGCGAGACCAAGATGCGTGGCAAAGCGATACACAAAAGGCCGAAAACCCACCCCTTGCACCACGCCGCGAACCCGCAGTCGTCGGGCGACTCGGGTTGGATCGACAAGCATCAACATGGGTTGCTCACTCTCATTCCAAGCTTGCATCTACCAATGCTGCCTTGGCGCGAGCACACTCGCAACACAAACGCCTCAACGTCCGTCGCGGCTTCCAGGCGCTGACCTGGTTGCCGGTCCTTGACGAAAGTTCGACCAGCCTTGCCACTATAGTTCTTCTGCATATCTCAACACCGTGACAGCAACTTCTGCACTAACATCCCGTACCATCGCACTCCGGAAGGGGCGAGTTCCCGGACAATCCGGAAGCACTCACTGTATGCCAACTCGAGTACGCTCAGACTCCAAGAAACGGCCCCGTCAGGCCTGGACGTCCTTACGATACGCTTTTCCCGGTCCGATTGGCGAGCAAGCCTCCCGGGAGACTCGACGGTCTGGAAGGGGCTGTACCCGGAGAAGACCACATGCAAATGCGAGCGCCATATGAAAATGCGCCAGTCAGGCATATGAAGTCACTGAAAGACAACAACAGCATGACTTTTGTCGCATGATGGAAAACATTCCACTACACGTTTGAAAGCCTGCTGTTTTATCTTGCAAGGATCATGAAAGTATTCTTGACCGCCGTTTCGGCATTCGCCCTGTTCGCGACCCCTGCCCTTGCGCAGACTCCGCCATCCACCCCGGCACAGACCACAGTGCAGGGTAGCAGCCCCACCGCTGATGGGGCACTTCCTGCGCCCCCAAAGATCACGCGCTGGGAAAACACCGGCATGACGCCTCTGGAAGCGCGTGAATGGCAGACCTACAACCACACGCCGAACGAGGCAGCCAACTGGAAGCGGGCCGGCTTCACCCCCCTTGTGGCCCGCACCTGGTCGGACAAGGGCTTCGATCCGGACGAGGCAAGGGAATGGCTCGATTCTGCCAAAACCAGTCGCAGCCTGATGTCGGAGCTGGACCAGTCCGATCCGAGCCAATGGAAGCGGGAAGGCTTTACTCCGAATGATCGCCTTGCCTGGTGGGAAGCAGGCTTCGTTCTCGAGGACGCCCTTCTGCTGGCCCGTGCAGGCATGTCTCCAGCAGATGCCGCATGGAATGGCCACGAGAAACTCAAGCAACTCAAGGGTGCCACAGCAGAGTCCGCCAAGATCGAAACAACATCAGCTAGCCTGACCACCCCGAATCTGGCATCCGTCTGGGGCGTGATCGGCCCCTACGTCACCATCGGGCTCGCCGTTTTTGTTGCCTTCATTGCAGGCGGCTTCGCTTTTTTCCTGTTTCGGCGCAGACAGATAAACCGTCAGTTGAAGAAGGCTGACGAGGGCGCCGGCCCCGATAGCGAAATCCCTGCTCTCGCTACGGAAGGCACCTCTCCGCGCACGCCGGGCCAGGATCCGCCCAAGCGCAGGCCGGCACGCCGCTTTGCACTGACCAGGCCCGCGAGCCCCCACTGCCTCCATTGCAAGAGCCTTGACGTACGTCCTTCGCGCATGCACCCGCACCGCTTTGCCGGCATCAACTTCACCGAGTATTTCCGCTGCCGCAAATGCGGTCGGCACTTCGCGATTGTCAGCTACACGCCCATCCTTGCCGCGGGTGGTGCAGTTGTATTGGTCTTGACCTTCCTGACCTCAGGGTTCATCTACACCCTGTCCCTGATCCACTAGGACGCAACCACAGCTATGCCTCCCCCAGCGATCCGGCCGGTCGATTTCAACGACCCTGTCTGCACGGCGGATTTTCTCGACCTGCTTGATCACTACATGCTTGGCCCCAGCGGCAGCGGTCAGGCCATGACTGCCGCACTGCGTGCCCGCCTGCCTGCCGAGCTGCGCAAACGCCCCACAGTCGTGAGCTTCATTGCCTACGTGGGCAATCGGGCAGCCGGGCTGATCACCTGCGTCGAGGGGTTTTCGACTTTCGCCGGACGCCCCCTTTTCAACATTCACGATATCGTCGTGCATAGCGACTTCCGCCGCCAGGGCATTGCCAAAGCGCTACTCGCCCATACGGAACATGTCGCGCGGGAGCGAGACTGCTGCAAACTGACGCTGGAAGTCCTCGAAGGCAATACCGGCGCGCGCCTCGCCTACGAGGGATTTGGTTTTCGGGGCTACCAGCTCGACCCGGCCATGGGGAAAGCACTCTTCATGGAGAAGAAGCTGTAGCACCTGAAATCCAGCCCTTTCCACCCGTCCAAATGAAAGAACCCGGCTCAAGCCGGGTTCTTTCATTTGGACGGGTGGCAGGAACTCAACGCTGGACCTGGGTCACATCCCGCACGGCACCGGTATCGGCACTGGTGGTGAGGGCAGCATAAGCCTGCAAGGCCGCCGATACGTGGCGCACACGGTTGGCGGGCTTCCAGCCCCGCGCATCCTGCGCAACCCGGCGCCGGGCCAGTTCGGCGTCGGGCACTGCAAGCCGGATGCTGCGATTGGGAATGTCGATCTCGATCACGTCCCCCTCCTCCACCAGCCCGATGGCACCACCGCAGGCTGCTTCGGGCGAGGCGTGCCCGATGGACAAACCCGATGTACCGCCGGAAAAGCGGCCGTCAGTGAGGAGCGCGCAGCTCTTGCCGAGGCCCTTTGACTTCAGGTAACTGGTCGGATAGAGCATCTCCTGCATGCCCGGCCCGCCCTTCGGGCCTTCGTAGCGGATCACCACCACGTCACCCGCCACAATCTGATCGGCGAGGATGCCTGCCACCGCATCTTCCTGACTTT
>NZ_JAFLDT010000093.1 GCF_017302315.1 Zoogloea sp. | reverse complement strand
GATGTCGGCGCCCTTGCCGCCATCGGCAGCAGCAGGCGCCGGGGCCGGGGCAGCCGCCACCGGGGCGGGTGCTGCGGCAGGGGCCGCGGGGGCAGGTGCTTCGGACTTGCCGCAGGCGGCCAGCAGACCGACGAGGATCAGGGGAATAAGGTGGGACTTGGGCATGGGGCTCTCGTATTCGTCATGGGGGGTTTGGGAAACCCGTCTGGCGGGTTGTGGAGCGGATCGTATGCTGCCCCCTCCCGCCACCTCATTGACACGAATCAATTGCCCGGAAAACCCCTTCAGCGCGAGCGCGCCAGATCCACATCGGCCCCGTTGCGCTCGTCCGAATAGGGTGTCACCCCGCCCGGCCGGCTGCTGGCATGGCAGCTCACGATCACGTTGGATAGCGGCTTGCCCCGGTGCAGCACATCCACCCCGCAACGCCCAAAGACGCTCTCGATGGTCGCCAGCAGGTTGCGGGCGTAGGGCGTCTCGAGCTTGCCGTCGAGGATCAGGTTGGCCAGCAGCACCCCCTCCGGCGCCAGCGCCCGGCGCGTGTCCTGCCAGAACTCCCGGGTCACCAGATGCCCGGGGATGGAAGTGTGGCTGCTGAACACATCCACCACCACCGCGTCGTAGCGCTCGGCAGTAGCGCGCACGTAACGCCGCGCGTCATCCACGATGAATTCGCCGCGGATGGGCGCCTTGAGAAAACGCGCCTCCGCGATCCCGCGGATCTTCGGGTCGATATCCACATAGGTGTAGCGATTGGACGGCTCCCGGTGGGAGAGGGTGAAGCCGCCGGCCCCCAGCACCAGCACGGCCTTGTCGCGCAGGGCCAGATCTTCCAGGAGGATGCGGCGCAGGTGCTGCACATAGCGGGCATAGCGCGGCGGTTCGCTGTCGTCCACGAGGGAAGCCAGCGAATTGTTGACGAAGAAGGCGCGGGGGTCCGTGTGATCGGGCAGCTTCACCGCCTCAACGGTGTAATCGGCATAGGCCGTGTCCGCCACCTGGCTGGGCGGAAACAGGTTGATACCAAGCGCCCCCAAGCCCGCCGCCAGGGCTGCAGCCCAGGGCCGCCAGCCCGCCCCACCCAGAAGCAGGCTGCCCGCCGCCAGCAGTGAAGCACAGACCAGCACCGCCGCCGACACCCCCAGCCACTGCATCACCAGCAGTGCGAGGCTCACCGAGCCCAGGAAGGAGCCCAGGGTGGACCAGTACAGGGCGTAGCCGCTGGCTTCGCCGGTGCGCATGTGCTTCATGAGGTTGGTGAGCACCGGCACCGTCTGCCCCAGCAGCCAGGCCACCGGGCACAGCACGCCGCCAATGAACAGCAGATAGGCCACACCTGCCGGCTGCACGTGGGCAAACATCCCATCCACGGTGACGCGGGCGAGGCCCAGGCCGACGAGCAAGGCCGAGACCACGAAGTTGCGGGCCACCACGGCGGTGAAGCGCTCGCTCACCCGGGCCCCCGACGCATACCCCAATGCCAGGGCCAGCAGAAAGAAGCCGATGGTCGGCGCCGTGACGACAATCGAGCTGCCCACGTGGGGCACCAGCCGGCGCAGGGCGATGACCTCGGCCCCCAGGGAGCAGAAACCTTCGATGAAGACGATCAGGTAGAGCAGGTGTCGGGGCATGGCGTCATTCGGCGGACAACAGCGCTGCCCGCCAGGCGGCCTGCATGGCGGGGTGAAAAGGATCGTGGGCGCAGCCTTCCACCCACACCAGCCGGCTGCCC
Source organism: Zoogloea sp. (assembly GCF_017302315.1). GTDB lineage: Bacteria > Pseudomonadota > Gammaproteobacteria > Burkholderiales > Rhodocyclaceae > Zoogloea. Next base: position 12,270 of record NZ_JAFLDT010000093.1, on the reverse strand, counting down.
GGCAGGCGGGCATGGACGGCCTTGGCGCTGTCGGGTGGGCAGACCCGATCCTCACGGCCGTGGAGCAGCGTTACCGGTACGCCCGCCAGACGGCTGCAGGCCGCGAAGAACGCCGCCTCCCCCAGAAAGCACTCCGCCTGCAGGTAATGGGCCTGGAGGCGGTACTTGAGCACGAGGCGATCCAGCGCCCCGTCGTCCGGCGCCGCCGCCACTGCCGTGGCCCCCGCCATGCCCAGCTCGTGACGCCACCAGGCCAGCGCCGCGGCCCGGGCCACGGCCGGGTCGATGTGATCCAGACCGGCGGCCAGCCCGTCAAGGGGCAGCGTGCTGCCGAAGAAGGCATCCACCCGCGCCCGCGAAGGAACGAACACGCTGCGCAGCACCAGGTCGATAACCGCATCACGATGGGCTGCCGCATAGGCGATGGCCAGGGTCGCGCCCCAGGAGCCGCCGGTCACCCGCCAGCGGGCAATGCCCAGGTGCAGGCGCAGGGCCTCCAGGTCGGCAATGAGGTGGGCCGTGGTGTTGGCCGTCCGCTCCCCGGCTGGCTCGGAGCGCCCGGCACCGCGCTGATCGGGCAGCACCAGCCACTGTCGCGCCCCATCGTAAAGCGCCGGGAAACGCGGGCTGCAGCCACTGCCCGGCCCCCCATGGAGCACCAGCACCGGCTCGCCGGCCGGGTTGCCACGGGTCTCCACCCACAGGCGGTGCCCATCGCCAACGGGCAGGAAGAAGCAGGCATCGACGGGCATGGCAGCGGCGGGCCTCGCCCGCGAATCATGATTTTCGTGAGGCGGGAGTATGCCGCCCTTTGACACACTCTGCCTCACGGTACCGCCACCGGCGGGCCGGAAAACCTCAACCCGAATATTGGAGACTGATCATGACCTGGACCACCCCCCAAGCTTGCGACCTGCGTTTTGGCTTCGAAATCACCATGTACATCGCCGCCAAGTAAGCCCGGCCCCGGTAGTGCCGGCCGTGACCCCCGCGGCCGGCACCGCGCCCCTCCCCCCACGCCCCCGACCATGAAAATCCGAGTTCTCGGCGCCGCCGCCGGCGGTGGCTTCCCCCAGTGGAACTGCAACTGCCGCAACTGCCGGGCCGTGCGTGAAGGCCACGCCGCCTTTCAGCGCCGCACCCAGTCCTCCATCGCCGTGAGCGCCGAGGGCGCCCGATGGACCCTGGTAAACGCCTCCCCCGACATCCTCCAGCAGTTCCAGGCCTTTGCCGGCACCTGGCCGACCGGCGGGCTGCGCGGTTGCGGCATCGAATCGGTGGTGCTGGTGGATGCGCAGATCGATCACACCACCGGCCTGTACATGCTGCGCGAGAAAGGCAGCCCGTGGCCCATCTGGTGCACCGACCCGGTGTATGAAGACCTGACCCGCGGCAACCCCATCCTGCATCTGCTGGAACACTACTGCGGGGTTGACCGTCGCCCCCTGCCCGCCGGCGGCGAGCCCTTTCATCCCGAGGGCAGCGAAAGCCTCGACTGGCAGGCCCTGCCCCTGCTCTCCGCCGCGCCCCCCTACTCGCCCCACCGGGGCAATCCGGTGCCCGGCGACAACGTGGGCCTGACCATCCGCGACCCCGCCACCCGCCGCCGCGTGTTCTACGCCCCGGGCCTGGCCGAGGTGGACGACGCCGTGTTTGCCGCCATGCGCAACGCCGACTGCGTGATGGTGGACGGCACCTTCTGGACCGACGACGAGATGATCAGCCTGGGCCTTTCCACAAAGCGCGCCCGCGACATCGGCCACCTGGCCCAGAGCGGCCCTGGCGGCATGATCGAGCAGCTCGCCCGCCTGCCCCGGCACATCCGCCGCGTCCTCATCCACATCAACAACACCAACCCCATCCTCGACGAGGGTTCCACCGAGCGCGCCATCCTCACCGCCGCCGGAATCGAGGTGGCCTACGACGGCATGGAGATCGACCTGTGAGCACACCCCTTCGCCCCTGGACGCCTGAAGAATTCGAAGCGCAGCTGCGCGACAAGGGCGCCGCGTATCACATCCACCACCCCTTCAACGTCATGCTCAACACCGGCAAGGCGACGCGGGAGCAGATCCAGGGCTGGGTGGCCAACCGTTATTACTACCAGATCATCATTCCCCAGAAGGACGCGGCGGTGCTGTCCAACTGCCCCGACCGGGACGTGCGCCGCGAATGGATCCAGCGCATCCTCGACCACGACGGCCACGGCGACGACGCCGGCGGCATCGAAGCCTGGCTGCGCCTCGGCCAGGCCGTGGGCCTTTCCCGCGAGGAGATCGTCGACCAGCGTCACGTGATACCCGCCGTGCGCTTCGCCTGCGACGCCTACCTCAACTTCTGCCGCCAGCGCCCCTGGCAGGAGTCGGTGTGCTCCAGCCTCACCGAGCTCTTCGCCCCCACCATCCACAAGCAGCGCCTGGCCAACTGGCCCGAGCACTACCCGTGGATCGAATCCGACGGCCTGCAGTACTTCCGCAACCGCGTCACCCAGGCCCGCCGCGACGTGGAACAAGGCCTCGCCGTGACCCTCGCCTACTTCGACACCCGCGCCCAGCAGGAACGCGCCCTGGAGATCCTCAAGTTCAAGCTCGACATCCTGTGGGCCATGAACGACGCGATGATGATCAAGTACGGCCTGGACGCCCGCGCCCTGTAGCGGCGACTTGCAGGGGTGACTCGGATGGGCGACTCGTAGGGGCGACTCGTAGGGGCGACTCGTAGGGGCGACTTCAGTCGCCCTCGGACTTCGATCAACGCTTTGCTGGTGATCAACGATCGGATGGGCGACTGAAGTCGCCCCTACACCCCAACAAATCCCTGCAGACCCCTGCGAACCCCACCTCGCATATCGACCATGACCCAGCACCCCGCCCGCCCCGCCATCCACCGCCTGTTCCGCTTCCAGTGGGAGCCCGCCCAGCAGGCCCATGTGCTGCTCTATCCGGAAGGCATGGTCAAGCTCAACCAGAGCGCGGGGGAGATCCTCAAGCGCTGTGATGGCGCACGCACGGTGCCGCAGATCGTGGCCGACCTGGAGGCCGCCTTCAACGCCAGCGGCCTGGCCCCCGAAGTCGAGGCCTTTCTGGAGATGGCCGACGCCCAGAACTGGATCACCTGGAACACCGACTGATGGACACCCTGCTCGTTCCGCCCGACGCCATGCAGCGCCGCCCCGGCCCCCTGTGGCTGCTGGCCGAGGTCACCTACCGCTGTCCCCTGCACTGTGCCTTCTGCTACAACCCCGTGGACTTCGCCCAGGCCGGGCCGGAGCTGTCCACCGAAGACTGGCTCAAGGTCATCCGCGAAGCCCGCGCCCTGGGCGCCGCCCAGTTCGGCATCTCCGGCGGCGAACCCCTGCTGCGGGACGACATCGAGATCCTCGTCCGCGAAGCCCGCGCGCTGGGCTTCTACACCAACCTCATCACCTCCGGCGTCGGCCTCACCGAAGCCCGCCTCGCCGCCCTGAAGGACGCCGGCCTGGACCACATCCAGCTCTCCTTCCAGGACGCCACCCGCGAAGCCAACGACCTCATCACCAACACCCGTACCTTCGACCTGAAACGCAAGGTGGCGGCCATGACCAAGGCCGCCGGCTACCCCACGGTGATCAACTGCGTGCTACACCGGACCAACATCGACCACCTGGACCGCATCATCGAGATGGCCGCCGAGATCGGCGCCGAATACCTGGAACTGGCCAACACCCAGTACCACGGCTGGGCCTTCCTCAACCGGCAGGCCCTGATGCCCAGCGCCGCCCAGCTGGCCGAGGCCGAAGCCGTCACCGAACGCTGGAAGGCCCGGCTCGGCAAGAAGATGCGCATCCTCTTCGTCACCCCCGACTACCAGACGAAGAAGCCGAAGAAGTGCATGAACGGCTGGGGCGAGGTCTTCCTCTCCGTCACCCCCGACGGCCTCGCCCTGCCCTGCCACACCGCCCGCATGCTGCCGGGGCTGGAGTTTCCCGATGTGCGCGATCACAGCATCGACTGGATCTGGCACGACTCGCCCCTCTTCAACCGCTTCCGCGGCACGGCGTGGCTGCCATCCACCTGCCAGAGCTGCGAAGACAAGGACAAGGACCACGGCGGCTGCCGCTGCCAGGCCTTCATGCTCACCGGCGACCCCGGCGCCACCGACCCGGTGTGCCCCAAGTCCCCCGACCACGCCCTCATCGACGCCGCCCTCGCCGAGGCGGAAAAACCCGGCGTCGCGCGCCCGCTGGTCTTCCGCGACCCGAAGAACTCCACCCGGTTGGGGCGCGCCTTCTGATCTGCCGCCCTCCGGGCAGGAGCCGCCGGACACGCCCGGCGGCCCCGGGAAGCCCGCAAGACACCGTCTGTAACATTCCGACCCCGGCTTGAGCCCGTGCTAAGATCCCGCGCTGCAAGGCAGGATCACCATGAACCCCACCCGATTCCCCCCTCTTCTTTCGGCGCTGCTCGCGGCCTGCATGCTGACCGCCTGCAGCCTTTCACCGCCGACACCGGACACCCCTACACCCCCCAGCCCCCCCGCCACCGGCCGGGACGATGCAAGCCCGAGCCCGGTCAGCCGCCCGGTGCCCGCCAAGCCACGCCCCCCGCGCAGCGAGAAGCCGGCCACCAAGGCGGACAAACCCGACGTAAAGAGCCCCGAGATCATCGTGGAAGAAGCCGCCCCGGAGCCGCCCATCGTCGGCCCGGCCTGGCTGTCCCAGTGCATCAACCAGCAAATGGAAGGTGGCGTGATCCGCTGCGACGCCGACCGCCTGCTCGTCGAGCCCTCCCCCAAGGTCAAGGTTTACACCCGCGAACCCGGTGCCGCAGGGCGCACCCGCGGTGGCGTCATCCAGCTACGCGGCAACCTGCCCCGCAAGTACCGCTTCTTCGTCGTTCCCTGAGCCGGCCGCAACACCGCTGCAACATCGCGAAGCTCCAATAGCGTCCAAAACCGGCCCCCCGGCCGGCAAGGAGAACGCGATCAACACCGCCGAGCCCGATGGCGAACTGCACATCAGCCCCCTGGACGCCACCGACTCGGCCGCCCGGGACGCGGCCGCCCGCATCCTGCTCGCCGCCTTTGCCGACCCGGAGCGCTACAGCCACGCGCGCATCGTCGAACAACTGCAGGCCGCGCCGCCGCCCTTCTACCGCCATTTCTTCATCTGCCGCCAGCGCGGCGAGGTGGTGGGCGTGGGGGGCATCAAGGCCGCCGACTGGGCCAGCGACACCCACATCCTCTACCTCTCCGCTGTTGCCGAGCACGCCCGCGGGCAGGGCATCGCCCGGGCCCTCATCGCCACCCGCATCGCCTGGGCCATGGAGAACTTCCCCCACGGCCGCCTCCTCGTGTCCACCGCCCGCAGCCGCCGCTTCGCCCGCCTGGGCTTCCGCCTGATGGGCAAACGGGAGGCCGGCGGGCGGCGGCTGATGTTGCTGGAGTTCTGAAAGCTGCCAGAGGAAAAGTGGTCGAGTGAAGCTGAAGGGGTTTATGGGACCCGCTGAGGGCGGCTGGAGGGACTGTGGGGGCGACTTCAGTCGCCCGCGGACTGAGATCAAGGGTGTGTCGGTGATCGGCGCGCGGATGGGCGACTGAAGTCGCCCCTACAAGTCGCCCCTACAGGAGAGACCGTATCGACCGTCAGACGACGTGTCAAATGGAGGAAATTAGGATGAATTCGACCCCACGGTACGTCCCCCCCTCAACCCCGACAGGCTGGGGAGATCACGCAAGGCCTTGTATAATCGCGGGCTTTTCAGCATTCCGCACCGCACCATGTCCGCCACCCAGGAAATCGCCCGCCGTCGCACCTTTGCCATCATTTCCCACCCCGATGCGGGCAAGACCACGCTGACCGAAAAGCTCCTGTGGTTCGGCGGCGCCATCCAGGTGGCCGGCGAAATCCGCGCCCGCAAGGCCGCGCGCCATGCCACCTCCGACTGGATGGAACTGGAAAAGCAGCGCGGCATCTCGGTGACCTCGTCGGTCATGCAGTTCCCCTACCGCGAGTGCGTCATCAACCTGCTCGACACCCCGGGCCACGAAGACTTCTCCGAAGACACCTACCGCACCCTCACCGCCGTGGACTCGGCGGTCATGGTCATCGACTCGGTGAACGGCGTCGAAGCCCAGACCATCAAGCTGCTCGCCGTGTGCCGCCTGCGCGACACGCCCATCGTCACCTTCATCAACAAGCTCGACCGGGAAGGCCGCGAACCCATCGAGCTGCTCGACGAAATCGAATCGGTGCTGGGCATCCAGTGCGCCCCCATGACCTGGCCCATCGGCATGGGCAAGCGCTTCCGCGGCGTGTATCACCTCTACAACGACAGCATCCAGTTCTTCGACCCCCAGGCCGAAAAAGGCACCTCAGAGATCATCCAGGGCCTCGACAACCCGCGCCTGGATGAAGTCATCGGCGACCAGGCCGACGAGCTGCGCATGGACATCGAACTGGTGCGCGGCGCCTCCCACACCTTCGACCGGGAAGCCTACCTGGCCGGCAAGCAGTGCCCCGTGTTCTTCGGCTCGGCGGTCAACAACTTCGGCGTGCAGAGCCTGCTCGACGCGGTGGTGGACCTCTCCCCCGCCCCCCTGGCCCGCCCCTCCAAGAGCCGCCAGGTGCAGCCCGACGAGCCCAAGTTCTCCGGCTTCGTGTTCAAGATCCAGGCCAACATGGACCCGAAGCACCGCGACCGCATCGCCTTCATCCGCGTCTGCGCCGGCCGCTTCGAGCGCGGCGGCAAGCTCAAGCAGGTGAGCACCGGCAAGAGCCTCGCCATCAACAACGCCATCACCTTCATGGCGCAAGACCGCAACACCACCGACGAAGCCTTCGCCGGCGACATCATCGGCATCCCCAACCACGGCACCATCCACCTGGGCGACACCTTCACCGAAGGCGAAGACCTGCAATTCACCGGCATCCCCAGCTTCGCCCCGGAACACTTCCGCCGCGCCCAGATCAAGAACCCCCTGAAGATGAAGCAACTTCAGAAGGGCCTCGAACAGCTCGCCCAGGAAGGCGCCACCCAGCTCTTCCGCCCCACCACCACCAACGAACTCATCCTCGGCGCCGTCGGCACCCTGCAGTTCGACGTGGTCGCCCACCGGCTGGAGTTTGAATACGGCGTGGACGTGATGTTCGAATCCTGCGCCTATGCCACCGCCCGCTGGCTGCGCGGCTCCGACGCCGACCTCAAGGCCCTCGCGGACAAATCCCCGGCCAACATGGCCTTCGACGGCAACGGCGACTACGTCTACCTCGCCCCCAACCGGGTTAACCTGCAAATGGCCCAGGAACGCTTCCCCGACATCAAGTTCCTGGAGACGCGGGAGATTTACTGAAGCAGGGATGGAGCCCCCCTCTGCAGGGCGAATGTAGGGGCGACTTCAGTCGCCCTCCGCACGTTGATGAACGGGCAAACCGTTGACCGGAGTCCGCGGGCGACTGAAGTCGCCCCCACAAGCCGGCCTCACACACCGTTCCCCGGCGGGTCGTCACGCCATGGCAACTCGACCCGAAAAAACACCGAAATCACAAGTAGCCCTGCGCCTATCGAAGTCAGCGCCGCGCCATGTCCTGCCACCCGCGAAGAAAGCAATGCTCCCGCTCGTGGCTCTCCGTTCCGCCATAAATCAGGATCGGCTGTCGCGTTGACGTGTCGCCGGCAAATTTCTGCCACTTCTGCAACCCATCCGTCCAGTCCGCCGCAAAGGTGCTGCCCGACTTGATTTCGACCGCCTGCAAACCCGCGGCTGTCTCGTACACCACATCGATCTCGTGCCCGGCACTGTCCCGCCAGAAATACAGGTCGGCCGGCTGGCCAGCGTTGAAGCGCTGCTTGATCATTTCCGAAACCACCCAGGTTTCAAACAAGGCACCCCGGGCGGCGTGCGTGGAGATTGATAGCTCGTCGCGAATCCCCAGCAACCAGGCCATCAAGCCCACATCCAGGAAATACAGCTTGGGCGACTTCACCAGCCGTTTGCCAAAATTCTGGAAATACGGTGGCAGACGCGTCACCAGATAACTGGCCTCCAGGACGGACAACCACTCACGCGCCGTAACCGCCGAGATGCCGCAATCCGCGCCCAATGCCGCCAGATTGAGCAATTGCCCTGAACGCGCCGCGCACATCCGGACAAAGCGCTGGAACTGCGACAAATCGCGCACGGCAATGATCTGCCGAACATCACGTTCGAGATAGGTCGCCACATAGTTGGGAAACCAGTCGTTCGCCGCCAGCTCGCGCTGATAAATCGCCGGGTAAGTGCCATTCAGCAACAGTCGGTCAAGCGTGGTCGACAAGCCGGCGCCCTGCATTTCACCCAGCGACAAGGGCAAGAGCTCCACCCGCCCAACCCGGCCAGCCAGCGACTGGCTCATGCCGGCGATCAGATCGAACTGGGCCGAGCCGGTCAGCACAAACTGGCCCATCACTGGGCGCTCATCGACCACGCCTTGTAACCACGACAACAATTCCGGGCAGCGCTGCACCTCATCGAGAATTGCACCCTCGGGGAAACGCGCCAGAAAGCGCTTGGGGTCCTGCTCGGCAAAATCACGTTCGTCAGGGTTTTCCAGTGAAACGTAGGGTTTCTCCGGAAAACTGGCCCGAGCCAGCGTCGTTTTGCCGGACTGACGCGGCCCGGTCAGCGCCAGCACCGGAAAGCCCCGGGCCAGACGCACCAGCGTGGCATGGGCGTGGCGTGGATACATAGGCACCTGCTATTCTTGTAAATCAAAAATTATGGTTTCGATTTGCAAGAATAGCAGGTGGATTCACCTTCCAGAAGCAGCAAATCGATGGCGTGCTTTCAGTCATGGACTACAACGCTAGCCTGCTCCCCCCACGGCGTGCCAGCAGACATGCCCGTTAAACACGCCACCAATCTGAGCCTGAGCAGCGATGTTCTGGATGCTGCCAAACGCCTGGGGATCAACATCTCTCAGGTCTGCGACAACCATCTGCGTGAAGTCGTGCGCCATGAGCAGGAACGCAGGTGGCGTGAGGATCACGCCGACTTCATCGCCGCCTACAACGCCACCATCGAAGCCGACGGTTTGCCACTGGACGAGTGGAGAAGCTTCTAATGGAACGCTTTGATGTCGATACCAACCCGGGGGCAAGTTTCTCGATGCGCTGGATCAAGCCCGACAGAACGGGACAATTCCCAACGATCCCCAGGCCGCGCCCCCTGCCTGGCGGGCACGCCGCCAAACCCTGCTGGCCCACGACTGGGTGGTCTATGCCAAGCCCCCCCCGGTGGGCCGGCCCAGGTGCTGGACTACCTGGCGCGCTACACCCACCGGGTCGCCATCTCCAACGAACGCATCCTCAGCAGCGAGCACGATCAGGTACAGATCCGGGTGAGAGACAAGCGCCTCGGACACAGACGTACCGTGACGCTGCCCGTCAGCGAATTCATCGGCCGCTTCATGCACCACGTGCTCCCCGCGGGCTTCAAGCGCATCCGGCACTATGGTCTGCTCGCGAGCGCCCATAAACGGGCGCGCCTTGCCGTCGCACGGGCCGCACTGGCCATGCCCGAACCTCAAACCGCCGCGATTGAAGCCGCACACGCTTTCCTCGCCCGCGTCACAGGCCACGATCCGAGCCGCTGCCCCCACTGCGCCAACGGGCACTGGCGCACCGTCGCCGTATTGCCCCCGGCACCCCGCTGCCGCGATGGCCCACCATGACACGTGCCGCCCACCCATCTCCATATGTCAATGACGTGCCAACGGGCTCGTCGGAAGTCCCATGCCCCCGCATCCCGGACTGCCCCGAGAGCACCTCCGTTGCCACCTCACGCAGCTCGCACCCAACACGGCATGCTCCCCCTCCGCCGCTTGCCGGCCGTGGTTTCGTCCTCCACGCCTGGACGCTCCTCGGCCTGATCTACCCAAGGTGCATTTCCCGGGCGTAGAATCCCCAGTGTTACCTCTTTCCCGGCGGTTCAGTTCAACAAGGCTTATCCCTCGCGACATGCGCACTCACTTCGAACTCAGTTGCGTGCCGCGAGGGATAAACCCTATTCGTTAGCCATTTGACATTACAAAAACAATGAAACGCAATCTGCCCGAGAAATTCGACGCCGCGACCCACTTTGATCTCATGCGCTGGATCGGCTGGATCGTTGCTGTTGCCAGCTCCGTATTGGCTGCAGTTTTCGGGTTGTACTTCCTGCAGTTTTCGAACGGAACTCTCAGCGCCGACTCGGCTACATGGGGACAATTTGGCGATTTTGTTGGTGGAACTGCAAACCCAATTCTGGCGTTTCTGACCCTCAATGCCTTGGTGCTAACCATAGTTCTACAAAGCAAGCAATTGAGCATCTCGTCGCGCGAACTCGAGCTATCAAGGCGAGAGCTTGAGCTAACTCGGGAAGAGCTGAGTCGATCCGCTCATGCTCAGGAACTCTCCGAAAAGGCTTTGCGCGCACAGGCTGCTACAGCTGAGAAGTCTGCCCGGCTTTCAGCGATCAATTTCCTGCTAGATCACTACAAAAATGAACTACGCGATATGCGTGGGGTTGCCTACACGGCGAATGATCCACGCTTGGTGAGAATGCAGTTACTCCAAAGGCGAGAGCATCAGTTACTCGCCATGCTTGATGAAATTTTCCGTGAAACCAGTGGGGAAGGAGAAGCAGATGGCACAAACCCAGTACAAGATAGGTGATGTTGTAATCCTGAAGAGTGGAGGCCCCCCGATGACGGTTCACAATATCGGCGACTACCACGCAACCGCTCCCGACCCCGGTTTGCTGTGCGTTTGGTTTGACACAAACAAGAAGGTCGAAGACGTATTTCATCCAAATACCGTAGAGATATATGACCTCAATGGCTAACCCTCCCCCTGCGGTGCAGGGGACGCTGCGCGATAAAGCCGCGCAGCGTCCCTGACCTTGAACGTTAGCCGTCATAAAATGCGCTCAATTCTTAGGCCTGTTCTCCTTGCTTTAGCTCTCGGCATTGCCTTCGTGCTGAGTGAGCAGTTCGTTTATCAGCCTTGGGTTGTTCCTCAACTAGCCACTTGGCAGTCGGTGCCCATGTACGTTTGGTGCATGGTTTTCACACCTGAAATCGCAGTGTGTATCGGCGCCATTTACTGGCTACGCAAGGCTGTCTCCCTCACCGTCTATTGCATTGTTGGCGCGCTCGTCATCAGTAGCAGCCAATTCGCTTCTGGCCTACTAAATCAGCCCGCTCACCACAAGGCTATTGAGGGTGGGCTGTTACAGTTTGGTTTTCAATTTGTCGTCATTGCGCTACTACTCGCCATCGTTATTGGCGTTTGTACGGTAGTCCGCCTTGGGGTTACTCATGTCCGTGCCGGCTAACACTACGGTCAAAGTCGCTCCCTTCGGTCGCTGGACGTCCCGCAAGCGGGCCGCCCTTTACCTAAAACGTTAGGGCCATGGATATTCCAGCGAAATTGGGTATTCCTACCCATGAATTCAGAGTCGTGTTTGGTCGAACGAAGATCGACTACGACATTGACAAGGAATATATCAACCGTGAGCAACACGGCTATTCATTGGAAAGCGCAGTGCATCTACTCGAACGCTTTGTTCTTCCACTGGGCAATCAACCTCCCCACGCGGTGAGCTATGCATTCATGCACAACGGTGAGGTTCGCCATATGCACCTTAGCGTTGATGACTGTGGCGATGTCGTCCTAATGGTTACAACCATGCGCCCCGATGAAACAGTGAGGGTCATCTCGTTTCGAAGGGCAAGCGAAGGTGAAGCAAATACATTCCGTGAACTCACAGGCTATGTCAAACGCTCGCCCTAACATGGCGCTCAACTTCGCTCCCTTCGGTCGCTGGACGCTGCGCGATAAGGCCGCGCAGCGCCGGTTAGCTCTACGTTGGGCATTTCAACAGGAGGCCTTGCAGCCGTGATCGACGAAATCAGAAGAGCAGTTCATGACGCAGCACTTGGTAACCAAAAGATTGCCATGTTTCATTTCCAGGTTCTGAAAAACGCTGCCGCGTTGGAAGGTGTCGATCCTGAGTCGTTCTGCCGTGAAATAGGCGTCCCAAAAACGTACCAAACTGAATTCAGAAAAATGCTTAGCCTGGCGCGGGTAATGAGGCAGCAAGGAGTTCGTCTTGCTTGAACGATTAAGGTTAGATCGTGATCGCTACGCGAGCCACGATCTGAACCGGTTGTTGGACAAGCCCGGTTCGGCAGTTCGGATTCCCCTGGAAATAGCTTTTCGTCCTTCACCGCAAAGGCGGGCTTTCGACGACGGAAAGCCTGCCCTCGCCACT
>NZ_JAFLDT010000092.1 GCF_017302315.1 Zoogloea sp. | reverse complement strand
CACCAGGATCAACGCGCCCCGGTTATTCAGGGACGTGGCGATGGTCTCGCGGCGGGGCATCTCGGGCAGCAGGCGGGCGATGCTCTCTTCGACGCGGGCGATGAAGGCCGCGTCGGTGCACAGGAGGATGGACTGGGCCAGATCGTCGTGCTCGGCCTGGGCAAAGAGATCCATGGCCACCCAGTCAGGGTTGCCGGAGCCATCGGAGATGATCAGCACCTCGGAGGGGCCGGCCACCATGTCGATGCCGACGGTGCCGAAGACGCGGCGCTTGGCGCTGGCCACGTAGGCGTTGCCGGGGCCGACGATCTTGTCCACCTGGGGAATGGTCGCGGTGCCATAGGCCAGCGCGGCCACTGCCTGGGCGCCGCCGATGGTGAACACCCGGTCAACACCGGTGATGGCCGCAGCAGCCAGCACCAGAGGGTTCTTCTCGCCCCGGGGGGTGGGCACCACCATGATCAGTTCGCCCACGCCGGCCACCTTGGCGGGGATGGCGTTCATCAGCACCGAGCTGGGGTAGGACGCCCGGCCGCCGGGCACGTACAGGCCGACGCGGTCGAGGGGCGTGACCTTCTGGCCCAGGCGGGTACCGGCCATGCCCGGCGCCGGATCCTCGTACTGCCAGGACTCCTGCACCTGGCGGGCGTGGTAGCTGCGCACCCGCTCGGCGGCGGCTTCGAGGGCCTGGCGCTGCTCGGCACGGAGCCCGGTCAGGGCGGCATCGAGTTCGGTACGGGGCAGCTCCAGCGCGGCCATGTCAGCCACGTCCAGGTGGTCGAAGCGGCGGGTGAAATCCACCACGGCCTGGTCGCCATCCCGGCGCACGGCCTGCAGGATGTCGGCCACGGCCTGTTCGATGGCCGCATCGGTGCTGCCGTCGAAGGCCAGCAGGGCGTCGAGGGTGGCGGTGAAGCCCGCATCGGCGGACGACAGGCGACGGATCTGCGCGCTCATGGTTTTACCGCTCCGGCAAAGGCCTCCAGCACCGGCTGGATCAGCTCGCGCTTGAGCTTGAGGGAGGCCTGATTGACGATGAGGCGGGAGCTGATGGGCATGATGTCCTCCACCTCGACCAGATTGTTGGCCTTGAGGGTGCCGCCGGTGGATACCAGATCGACGATGGCATCGGCCAGCCCCACCAGGGGCGCCAGCTCCATGGAGCCATAGAGCTTGATCAGGTCCACGTGCATGCCCTTGGCGGCAAAGTGGGCCTTGGCCGCGGTCACGTACTTGGTGGCCACGCGGATGCGCGCGCCGCGCTTGACCGCGGCGACGTAGTCGAAATCCTTGCGCACGGCCACACACAGGCGACACTTGGCGATGTTCAGGTCGAGGGGTTGGTAGAGCCCGGCGCCGCCGTGCTCGATCAGGGTGTCCTTGCCGGCGATGCCCAGATCGGCCGCACCGTACTGCACGTAGGTGGGCGTGTCGGTGGCGCGCACGATGACCAAGCGCACATCGTCACGGTTGGTGCCGATGATGAGCTTGCGCGAGGTCTCCGGGTTGTCGGTCGGGGTGATCCCGGCGGCGGCAAGCAGCGGCAGGGTCTCTTCGAAAATTCGGCCCTTCGAAAGGGCAAGCGTAATGCCGTTCAAGATGATGATCTGTCTGCTTAAAAAGTGATTTTATCCGATCGCGGCGATGGCCGTCAGTCGTCGTCAGCCGCGGCCTTGCCCGCAAGCGCCACAGGAACGGGCAACTCGAAGCAGGCAAACGCCTCGGCCGGTGTGCGCGCCCGGAGAAGGCGCTCCTGCACCGTGGCCGGCGCAAGTGCCCCTTCGGGGAGCGCCGCGGCAAAAGCAGCGGCGAGCACCGGATCGTCGTGGAACTTGCGGAACATCCCGGCAAGTTGATGGTGATCGCAGGGGCCGAGTTCCATCCGGAAATCGACACGCCCCGACCGGACGAGGGCGGCGTCCAGGGTCTCCGGGTGGTTGGTGGTCATGAAGACCACCGAACCCTCATGGGCAGCCACGCCGTCGAGGGCATTGAGAAAGCCGGAGAAGGACAGCCGCACCTGCTGGCTTTGCTGCTCGCGCTGGCGGAAGAACGCATCCACATCCTCAATCAGGATGATGGAACGCGGCGGCACGCTGGCCAGCAGGCTGCCGATCTTGTCATCCGTGATACCCGAGGCCGCCAGTGACAGGCTGCATACGTTCAGGCGCATCTCCGACGCCAGCGCGGTGACCAGCGAGGTCTTGCCGGTGCCCGGCGCGCCGTAGAGCAGGTAACCACGCCGCCAGGGAATGCCCAGATCGTCGTAGCGCGCCTTGTCGCCGAAAAACTGCTTCAGGTCGGACAGAATCCGCTCCGTCTGCCCGGCCTTCAGGACAAGGGAGGCAAGGCGGCGGTTGTTGCCCAGCCGTGCCCGCGACCAGTCGCCATGGGTGTAGGGGTTGGGGATGTAGATGGCGATCTTGTCGAGTTCGCGGGCAACGCGCGCTTCAATGGCAGCATGGATGAAGGCTTCGAGCACCGCCTTGTCGCGACCGAAGGTGGACAGGGTGATTTTTTCGAAGATCGTCTGGCCGATGCTGACCTCGCGCTTCATCCACATCAGCCGGCCATCCAGCCAGAAGATGTGGAAGCCTTCGGCCGGCGACAGGAAGGCGCGCGGGCGCACCCCCTGGCGCAAGTCGTCGGAGAAGCTCTGGTAGGCGTCGGAGTCCTTTACCGCGCGGACGGTGAACTGGTTGATCCGGCGCAGCACGTCGCGGGCGTGCATGTATTCGACGACGGTGGGGAAGAGGATCTCGTCCCGGTTGTCGACGGTGACCATGGATACGATGTAGCGGCTGAGGAAGGCCGCCGTGGCCGGCAGCACATCCTTCAGCCAGTAGGCCACCGCCCCCAGCAAGGCCAGGGCGAGCCCCCCGGAGAACACCGGATTGCCGCCCGCCAGTGAAACGATCCACGCTTCCATGGCGGGCCTGTCGTTCAGCTCAGGCGCCGGACCTTGGCACCCAGCGCCGCCAGCTTGGACTCGAGCTTTTCGTAGCCTCGATCCAGGTGATAGATGCGCTCGATGGTGGTCTCACCCTCCGCCACCAGGCCGGCGATGATGAGGCTTGCCGAAGCCCGCAGGTCAGTGGCCATGACGGTCGCCCCCTGCAGGCGGGCAACCCCCTTCACGAAGGCCGTGTTGCCGTCGATCTTGATGTCGGCACCGAGGCGCTGCAGTTCCACCGCGTGCATGAAGCGGTTCTCGAAGATGGTCTCGCGGATCACCGCCGTGCCTTCGGCCACCGCATTGATGGCCATGAACTGGGCCTGCATGTCGGTGGGGAAGGCAGGGTACGGGGCCGTCCGCAGGCTGACGGCATTGAGGCGCGCAGGCGCCTTGAGACGCACCGCATCGCGCTCGGCAACGATCTCGCAGCCGGCGTCCATCAGCTTGTCGATGACCGCATCCAGGTAGCTGGCCGAGGTGCCGGTCAGACGCACGTCGCCCCCCGTGACCGCCGCGGCGCACAGGTAGGTTCCCGTTTCGATGCGGTCGGGCATCACCCGATGGGTGGCGCTGTGCAGGGCGGCAACCCCCTGGATGCGGATCACGTCCCCACCCGCACCCGAAATGCGGGCACCCATGGCCACCAGGCAGTTGGCCAGGTCCACCACCTCGGGCTCGCGGGCCGCGTTCTCGATCACCGTCTCGCCGTCGGCCAGACAGGCGGCCATCATCAGGTTCTCGGTGCCGGTCACCGTCACCATGTCGGTGAAGATGCGGGCACCCTTGAGCTTGGGCACCTTGGCGTGAACATAGCCGTGCTCCACCTTCACGTCGGCGCCCATGGCCTGCAGCCCCTTGATGTGCTGGTCCACGGGCCGCGCCCCGATGGCGCAGCCACCGGGCAGACTTACCCGCGCCTCACCGAAGCGTGCCACCAGGGGGCCCAGAACCAGGATGGAGGCCCGCATGGTCTTGACCATCTCGTAGGACGCCACCGGGTTGTCCACGCCGGATGCGTCGAGGGTCACGACGTCGGCCTCACGGCTGACCTTGACACCCATCTGTTCCAACAGGCGCAGCAGGGTGGCAATGTCGTTCAGACGCGGCACATTGGTGAAGGTCACCGGTTCGGTGGTCAGCAGCGCCGCGCAGAGGATGGGCAGGGCAGCGTTCTTCGCACCGGAGATGGCGATCTCGCCGGACAGGCGAGCACCGCCTTCAATCAACAGTTTGTCCATGCATCAAAGGGCGTTCAGCCCAGTTCCTTCAGAAGTTCGGCCCATTGGGAGGGCGTATAGGTGTTCAGCTGGAGAGCGTGGATCTCGTTGCCCATCAGCTTGCCCAGGGTGGCGTAAACAGCCTGATGTTGACGCACCCGCGGCTTGCCCTCGAAGGTGGGGCTGACGACGATTCCGGTGAAGTGGGTACCGTCATCACCTTCGATCTTCAGGAATTCGCATTCAAGACCCGACGCAATCAGACGCTCGATTTCACTTGCTTCAAACATGATTCAATCCTCAGGCCCGCAGTTTGTAGCCCCTGGCAAGCATTTGCAGGGTAATGACCGCGAGCACGACAAAACAGACCGACACTACTCCGATGCTCACCCAGGGCGAGACGTCGGAGACCCCGAAAAATCCGTAACGGAACCCGTCAATCATGAAGAAAAACGGGTTGAAATGCGACACCCCCTGCCAGAAAGCCGGTAGCGAGTGGATCGAATAGAAGACGCCCGAGAGCATGGTCAGGGGCATGATCAGGAAATTCTGGAAGGCCGCCAACTGGTCGAATTTGTCGGCCCAGATACCGGCAATCACCCCCAGGCTGCCGAGAAACGCGCCGCCGATGAGCGTGAAGGCCACGACCCAGCCCGGCTCGGCCAGGCTCAGGGCGGCAAAGGGAAGGGACACCAGCAGCACCCCCACCCCGCAGGCGACGCCCCGCAGCACCGAGGCGATCACATAGGCGGCGTAGAACTCACGGTAGGAGATGGGCGGCAGCAGCACAAACACGATGTTGCCGGTGATCTTGCTCTGGATCAGCGACGACGAGCTGTTGGCGAAAGCGTTCTGCAGCACCGTCATCATGACCAGCCCGGGCACCAGGAAGGCGGTATAGCTGACACCCGGGTAAGGTTGCACGTGCCCCTCCAGCACGTGACCGAAGATCAACAGGTAGAGCACCGCGGTGAGCACCGGCGACAGCACGGTCTGGAAGCCCACCTTCCAGAAGCGCAGGCATTCCTTGTACAGCAGGGTCTTGAAACCTTCCATGGACGCCTCAGTTCTGATTCATGATGCCGACGAAGACTTGCTCCATGTCGGGCTTTCCGAGGGCCATGTCGGTGATCTCGCCCCCCGCGGCACGCAGGCCAGCGAGCAGGTGCCCGACATCGTCGTAGTGGTCGAAACCCAGAAGCAGCTCGGTGCCCTCCTGGCTCAGGATACGAGCGGAAAACGGTGGCGGCAGCGTGACCGGGGCCGCAAGCCGCAGTTTCAGGGTATGGGTGGCAAAGCGTTGCAGCAGGTTCGTAGTGGTATCAAGCGCCACCACCCGGCCGGCCTTGAGCATGGCGATGCGCCCGCACAGGGACTCGGCCTCCTCAAGGTAGTGGGTGGTCAGCACGATGGTATGGCCGTCCTGATTGAGCTTGCGGATGAACTGCCACAGGCCGTGACGCAGCTCCACGTCCACCCCGGCGGTGGGCTCGTCGAGGACGATGACCGGTGGGCGATGCACCAGCGCCTGGGCCACCAGCGCCCGGCGTTTCATGCCCCCGGACAGCATGCGCATGTTGGCGCCGGCCTTGCCGGTGAGGTCCAGGTTGTGGAGGATTTCGTCGATCCAGTCGTCGTTGTTGCGGATGCCGAAGTAGCCCGACTGGATGCGCAGCATTTCGCGCACCGAGAAGAAGGGGTCGAAGACGAGCTCCTGGGGCACCACCCCCAGGGCCATGCGCGCCCCGCGGTAATCGCGCACCACGTCGCGCCCCATCACCTCCAGGGTGCCGGAGTCGGGCCGGGCCAGACCTGCGAGGCACGAGATGAGGGTGGTCTTGCCCGCACCGTTGGGGCCCAGGAGACCGAAGAACTCACCCTGGCCGATTTCCAGATCGACGCCGGCCAGGGCCTGCAGGGAACGGAAACGCTTGGTGACGCCGGCAATGCGGATCGCTGGATTCATGGACGGGGCCGCTGGCTCAGTGGGCCAGCGGAAGAAGGGTGTCGACGTCGTAGAGGGACGCGAGACTGACCAGTGCCGGCGGTGCTTGGTCGATGGTAAGCCGACGGCCGGCATTGCGGGCGGCACGCACCCAGCTCAGCAGCAGGGCCAGGGCGGCGGAGTCCACCTGGGTGACCCCGGAAAGGTCCACCACGAGGTCGGCAGCGATCACATGTTCGCGGCCCGCGGTCGCCAGATCACCGGCGGTGGCCACCGTAACTGGCCCGGAGAGGCTGAGGCGCTGGCCGTCGGTGCGGATCATTTCTTGGCCGACACGGTGGGGTCGAGCTGCTTGTTCTTGTCCTTGAGGGACTTGATCAGGCCGTCGATGCCACCTGTGCGCACCTCCTGGCCGAAACTATCGCGGTAATTGGTGACGAGACTGACACCCGCCACCAGGACATCGTAGACCTTCCAGCCATCGGCAAGCTTCTCGAGGTTGTAATCAATCTGCACCGGCTTGGCACCCGGCTGGCGCACTTCGGTACGCACCACCACGTCGGTGTCCTCGGGCTTGGCCTTGAGGGGCTTGAAGTCGATCTGCTGATTGCGGTACTGGGTCAGGGCGTTGGAATAGGTGCGCACCAGCAGGGTCTTGAACTCCTGGGTCAGCACGGTCTTCTGCTCGGGGCTGGCCTGCTTCCAGTCCTTGCCGACGGCAAGACGGGTCATGTGGGCGAAGTCAAAATAGGGCAGCACCCGGGTCTCGACCAGCTCGACGGCCTTACGGGTATCGCCGGACTGGATGGCCTTGTCCTGGCGCACGATGGTGATCACGTCGTCGGTGACGCTCTTCACCAGGGCATCCGGCGCGGTGGCGTCGGCCGCGAGGGCATTGAACTGGACGCCTACGCTGAGGGCCAGCGCGGCAAGCAGGGAAGCAATCTTGTTCATCTGTCGTTCTCTCTGTTGTCGTGGAACACGGCGGGGCTCACTCGTCGTCCGGATCCTTCACCCGGGGCGGCTGGCCGTCATAGACCTGATTGAGGCGGTACTGCAGATAGAAGCTGCGCATGTAACCGTATTTGTCCAGCGCCGCCTGCTCGGCCGTGGTATCGGCACCCAGCAAGGACGCCCGACGGTGGGTGAAACGCAGGCCGGTCAGGGAATTGCGCACGGCCACCTCCTTGAACTGCCACACCAGATCCGCCTCCAGGTCGCCGATCAGGCCCACGCTGTCGCGCAGCGTGCTCGGCCCCAGGAAGGGCAGGACGATGTAGGGCCCTTCACTGACGCCCCAGCTGCCAAGGGTCTGGCCCAGGTCTTCGTCGTGCTTCTCAAGGCCCAGCTCGGTGGCGATGTCGAAGAGACCGAACATGCCGACGGTGCTGTTCACCAGCACCCGGCCTCCATCCGACAGGCCGTCCACGAACTTGCCCTGGAGCAGGTTGTTCACCCCGATCCAGACGTCACCGATGTTGCCGAAGAAGTTGCCGACCCCCACCTTGAGGGGCAGGGGAGCATAGTCATAGACCTGCGCCACCGGGCGCATGACGTATTTGTCAGCGGTCTCGTTGAAGGCGAAGGTGGCGCGGTTGAGGGGCTCCAGGGGGTCGCGCGGATGCCCGCCCGCACCGGCACAGGCCGTCAAGGCAAGCGCAAGGCCCAGCGGGGTAAAACGTACCGCCAGGCTTCTCGTTGCGGGCATATTGCTGTTCTTCATCGTGGGGTACTCCCTGTGGGTGCCGCCGCTCACTTTGCCGGCGCCGGTTCGCCCTCGGCCGCCTTGCTGAACATGAACTGACTGATCAGCTTCTCGAGCACAACGGCGGACTGGGTCTTCTTGATGACATCGCCAGGCGCCAACAGCTTCTCTTCGCCCCCCGGGTCCAGGCCCAGGTACTGCTCGCCGAGCAAGCCCGAGGTCAGAATGTTGGCGAAAGTATCGGTGGGAAACTTGTAACGACCATCCACGGTGAAGACCACCTCTGCCTGGAAGCGTTCATTGTCGTAGCGGATCTCGGACACCCGCCCCACCAGCACGCCCGCCACCTTGACCGGAGCACGCACCTTGAGACCGCCGATGTTGTCGAAGCGGGCGCTGAGCGTGTACGGCGACTGGATGTCGGAGCCCGAGATGCTGCCGACCTTGAGCGCCAGGAAGAACAGCGCGGCGATCCCCATCGCCACGAAAACCCCGACCCACAGATCCATCGTGGTGCGACTCATCATTAACCTCGGAACATGAAAGACGTCATTACAAAATCCAGCGCCAGGATGGCCAGGGCCGAGCTCACCACGGTGCGGGTGATGGCCCGGGACACGCCCTCGGCGGTGGGTACGCAGTCGTAGCCTTCGAAGACCGCAATCAGGGCCACCGCCACGCCGAACACAGCGCTCTTGATCACGCCGTTCAGGACGTCATACCGGAAATCGACCGCATCCTGCATCTGCGCCCAGAAGGCACCATCATCGACCCCGATGACCACCACGCCGATCAACCAGCCGCCGAACACCCCCATGGCCGAGAACAGCGCCGCCAGCAGGGGCATGGAGATGACCCCGCCCCAGAAACGCGGCGCCACCACCCGGGCGATGGGGCTCACCGCCATCATGTCCATGGCCTTGAGCTGTTCAGTGACCTTCATCAGGCCGATCTCCGCCGTGACGGCAGACCCCGCCCGGCTGGCAAACAGCAGCCCCGCCACCACCGGCCCGAGCTCCCGCACCAGGGACAGGGCGACCAGGGTTCCCAGGGAGTCGCTGGCCCCATAGCGCTGCAGGGTTTCGTATCCCTGCAGGCCCAGCACCAGCCCGACGAAGAGACCCGACACGAGAATGATCAGGAGGGACATCACCCCGCTGAAATACAGCTCGCGCAGGGTCAGATGAATACGGGTGAAGGACTGCCCGGAATAGACAAGGATCAGCCAGAAGAAACGGGCGATGAAGCCCAGTTGCCAGATGCCGTTGATCGCCATCGAACCCATCTTGCGGAACACGTCGGCCATCAGCCCGCCCCTCCGACCAGGGCCGTGGCGTAGTCGCCGGCCGGGTAATGGAAGGGCACCGGGCCATCGGCCTGGGCATGGACGAACTGGGAGACGAAGGGGTCGGCAGAGTTGCGGATCTCGTCCGGCGTGCCTTCGGCCACCACCCGGCCTTCCGAGATGAAATAGATGTAGTCCACGATCTGCAGGGACTCCTGGATATCGTGGGTGACGATGACGGAGCTGGCGCCAAGGGCATCGTTGAGACGCCGGATGAGCTGACCGATCACCCCGAGGGAGATGGGATCAAGACCGGTGAAGGGCTCGTCGTACATCAGCAGCATGGGGTCGAGGGCGATGGTGCGGGCCAGGGCCACGCGCCGCGCCATGCCGCCCGACAGCTCCCCGGGCATCAGCTTGGCGGCCCCGCGCAAGCCCACCGCGTGGAGCTTCATCATCACCAGATCATTGATCAGCTCGGCGGGAAGATCGGTGTGCTCCCGCAGGGGGAAGGCCACGTTGTCGAACACCGACATGTCGGTAAACAACGCACCGAACTGG
Organism: Zoogloea sp.; assembly: GCF_017302315.1. Lineage (GTDB taxonomy): Bacteria > Pseudomonadota > Gammaproteobacteria > Burkholderiales > Rhodocyclaceae > Zoogloea. Next base: position 4,412 of record NZ_JAFLDT010000092.1, on the reverse strand, counting down.
AACAGCATGCCCATGCGCCGGCGCAGGGCATACAGCGCGTCGCGCCCCAGCTTCGCCACATCCTGCCCATCCACCGTCACGCGGCCGCCCACGGCGCGCTCCTGCCCGCCAATCAGGCGCAGCAGGGTCGTCTTGCCGCAGCCACTGCCACCCATGATGGCAACCACTTTTCCGCGGGGAATCGACAGGGAAATGCCGCGCAGGATCGCACGTTCGCCATAGGCGAAACGCACGTTCTCGAGACGGACAAGGGGCTCGGACATGGAGAATTGTTGCAACGCGGGACGCGGATTGTAGCAGAGGGAGAATGGCGTGACATGCGGCCACCCCGTTCATGAAAACGAAATATCTCGTCACATCAACATCTTGAGCACGTTTCAGCGGGCTTTGCGGGAGGCGTTTATAATGCGCGGTTTCGTTCCATCCGCGACCTCTCCCGCCCATGCAGGACAAATACCTCCCCGCCGATATCGAGCGCGCCGCCCAGCAGCACTGGGACAGTACCGAAGCCTTCCGCGTCCATGCCGATGCGAGCAGGCCCAAGTACTACTGCCTGTCCATGTTCCCCTACCCCTCGGGAAAGCTGCACATGGGGCACGTGCGCAACTACACCATCGGCGACGTGTTGTCCCGCTTCCACAAGATGAAGGGCTTCAACGTCCTGCAGCCCATGGGCTGGGACGCCTTCGGCCTGCCCGCCGAGAACGCCGCGATCAAGAACCGGGTGCCACCCGCCAAGTGGACCTACGACAACATCGACTACATGAAGCAGCAGCTCAAGTCGCTGGGCTTTGCCATCGACTGGCGCCGCGAGCTGGCCACCTGCACCCCCGAATACTACAAGTGGAACCAGTGGATCTTCCTGCGCATGCTCGAGAAGGGCATCGCCGAGCGCAAGACCCAGGTGGTCAACTGGGATCCGGTGGACCAGACCGTGCTGGCCAACGAGCAGGTCATCGACGGCCGCGGCTGGCGCACCGGCGCACTGGTGGAGAAGCGCGAGATCCCCGGCTACTACCTCAAGATCACCGACTACGCCGACGAGCTGCTGGGCGATCTGGACGAGCTCACCGGCTGGCCCGAGCGCGTCAAGCTGATGCAGGCCAACTGGATCGGCAAGAGCACCGGCGTGCGCTTTGCCTTCCAGCACGATATCGCCGGTGATGACGGCCAGCCCATCAACGACGGCAAGCTGTGGGTGTTCACCACCCGCGCCGACACCATCATGGGCGTCACCTTCTGCGCCGTGGCCGCCGAGCACCCCCTGGCCCTGCACGCCGCCAAAGGCAACGCCGAGCTCGCCGCGTTCATCGAGAAGTGCAAGCACGGCTCGGTGATGGAAGCCGACATGGCCACAATGGAAAAGGAAGGCCTGCCCACCGGCCTGTTCGTCACCCACCCCCTCACCGGCAAACAGGTCGAGGTGTGGGTCGGCAACTACGTGCTGATGAGCTACGGTGATGGCGCCGTGATGGGCGTACCGGCCCACGACGAGCGCGACTTCGCCTTCGCCAAGAAGTACGACCTGCCCATCGAACAGGTTGTCGCCGTGGGCGACAAGGCCTACAGCCTGGACGCCTGGCAGGAGTGGTACGGCAGCAAGGACGGCGTCTGCGTCAATTCCGGCAAATACGACGGCCTCGGCTATGACGCCGCCGTGGACGCCATCGCCACCGACCTGGCGGCCCAGGGCATTGGCGAAAAGAAGGTGCAATGGCGCCTGCGTGACTGGGGTATTTCGCGCCAGCGCTACTGGGGCTGCCCCATCCCCATCATCCACTGTGATAGCTGCGGCTCGGTGCCGGTGCCCGACGACCAGCTGCCGGTAGTGCTGCCCGAAGACTGCGTGCCGGACGGCTCCGGCAACCCCCTGCACAAGCGCGAGGACTTCCTCAACGTGGCCTGCCCCTGCTGCGGCAAGCCGGCGCGGCGTGAGACCGACACCATGGACACCTTCGTGGATTCGTCCTGGTACTACGCCCGCTACGCCACCACCTTCGGCAAGGACAAGATGGTGGACGACGAGACCGGCTACTGGATGACCGTCGACCAGTACATCGGCGGCATCGAGCACGCCATCCTGCACCTGCTGTACTCCCGCTTCTGGACCAAGGTGATGCGCGACCTAGGCCTCGTCAGCTACCGGGAGCCCTTCGCCCACCTGCTCACCCAGGGCATGGTGCTGAACAACGCCTTCTTCCACAAACCCGAAGGCGGCGGCAAGAACTACTACTGGGAAAGCGAGATCGACATCCAGAAGGACGCCAAGGGCCAGATCACCGGCGCCAGGCTGAAGCAGGACGGCACGGTGCTGGAGCACGAGCTCACCACCATGTCCAAGTCCAAGAACAACGGCGTGGACCCGCAGTCCCTGATCGAACAATACGGCGCCGACACCGCCCGCTTCTTCATGATGTTCGCCGCGCCACCCGAGCAGACCCTCGAATGGTCCGACGCGGGCGTCGAGGGTGCCTACCGCTTCCTGCGCCGGGTGTGGAGCTTCGGCCACCTGTTCGCCAGCGAGATCCGCGGTCAGATCGGTGCCCAGCGCCAGCTCACCGGCGCCAAGCTGCCGGAAGATCTGGCCGCCTTCCGCCGCGAGATCCACCTGCTCCTCAAGCAGGCCAACTACGACCTGGGCAAGCAGCAGTTCAACACCGTGGCCTCGGCCACCATGAAGATGCTCAACGCCCTCGAAAAGGCGCCCCGCCAGGGCGCCCTGGCGGCCGAGGTGATCGAGGAGTGCTTCGGCATCCTGCTGCGCGTGCTGTCGCCCCTCACCCCGCACATCAGCCATGCCCTGTGGTCCGGGCTGGGCTACGGCGAGGACATCCTCAAGGCCGCCTGGCCCGAGCCCCTCGACGCCGCCCTGGCCCAGGACGAGATCGAGCTGATGCTGCAAGTCAACGGCAAGCTCCGCGGCGCCCTGCGGGTCCCCGCCGAAGCGGCCAAGGACGCCATCGAGGCCGCTGCCCTGGCCCACGAGGCGACCATCAAGTTCCTCGAAGGCCGGCCCGCCAAGAAGGTGGTGGTCGTTCCCGGCCGTCTCGTCAATATCGTCGGCTGACCCCCGGAGGTTTTCCATGCGCCACCTCGTTCTTGTCCCCTGCGTCGTCCTGCTGGCCGCCTGCGCCAACACACCGGGCGACCGCGGATTCTATGAAGGGCTCCGCCAGGAGAACCTCCGCCGCCAATACGAACCGGGCCGCGACATCAGCCGCGACCCGGTCCCCCCCAGCTATGAGGCCTACGAGAAGGAACGCCAGCGCCTCAAGGAGGGTCAGCCTCAATGACTCAAGCGCCCCGGGCCGGCCGCCGTCGCGCCCTGACCACCCTCGCCGCCCTGCCTCTATTGGCAGCTGGTTGCGGCTTCCAGTTGCGCGGCCAACGGCCGCTGCCCTTTGACACCCTCTACCTGGGCATGTCGGAGTACTCCGATCTGGCAGCAGCCATCCGGCGCCAGATCCGCGCCAGCACCAGCACCCAGGTGGTCAGCAACAAGGACGAGGCGCAGGTCCGGCTGGAAGTCCTGGCGGATGCCAAGGAAAAAGTCATCCTGGCCCTCAACACCCAGGGCCGGGTCCGTGAATACCAGCTGCGCCTGCGCTACGCCTTCCGCCTGGTGGACAAGAACGGCCAGGAGGTCCTGGCCCCCAACGAGATCCTGCTGCGTCGTGACCTGGCCTTCGACGACTCCCAGGTGCTCGCCAAGGAGCAGGAGGAGATCCTGCTCTACCGCGACATGCAGGGCGATCTCGTGCAGCAGCTGATGCGCCGGCTGGCTGCGGCCAAGATGCCGGACGCCGCACCGAAGCCGTGATCCTCCGCCCCGAGCAGCTCGCCGCCCAGCTCGACAAGGCCCTCGCCCCCCTCTACATCCTGCACGGCAACGAGCCACTGCTGGTCCTCGAAGCGGGCGACGCCATCCGCGCGGCCGCCCGCCGCCAGGGCTATGCCGAGCGCGAGGTGCTGGTCGCCGGACAGGGCTTCCGTTGGGACAGCCTCCAGTCGGCCGCCGGCAACATGTCACTGTTCGGCGCCAGCAAGCTCGTCGATCTGCGCATCCCCAACGGCAAGCCCGGCCGGGATGGCGGCGAAGCCCTGCAACGCTATGCCCGCCACCTGGATGACGGCGTCGTCACCCTGATCACCCTTCCCGAGCTCGACTGGGCCACCCGCAAGGCCGCCTGGTTCGCCGCCCTGGTCGAAGCTGGCGTGGCTGTCGAACTCAACGCCCCGGAGCGGGACCGCCTGCCCGAGTGGATCGCCCGACGCCTCGCCAACCAGCAGCAGAAGGCGGAGGAGTTCGGCGAGCGGTGTGGCGAGATAGCCGTCGTCGTCGAGCGCGTCGATCAGGAAGCGCACGAGACTGCGGTCGCGTTCGCTGAGTTGCATGACGCCCATCTGCCAGG
>NZ_JAFLDT010000091.1 GCF_017302315.1 Zoogloea sp. | reverse complement strand
GCTTCCTGACCTGCCAGCCGCGCAGCTGGAACACCCGCTGCACCGTGTTCTTGTTGAACCCCAGCAGGTGGGCCACCGTCCGGTAGCCAAAGGACGGGTTGTCCTCGATCATCGCTTTGATCGGTTCGGCAAAGCGGGGCTGCACCTTCGGTGGGGCCTTCACCGACTGGTAGTAGAACGTCCGACGGGGCACTTCAAACCACCGGCATAGCTGACTGATCGAGACGACGATCCCTTCTTCCTTGAGTCCCTGGCGGATCGTCTCGATCACTTCTCGTCCTCGCCCAGCAGGGACTGCAATTTTTTTCGGGCACGCAGCTCCAGCATCGCTTCCCCGTAGGTTTCCTGCAGTTGCTTGATCTGCTTCTCGTACTGCTCCCGGATGTCCAGCGGGTTGGCACGCAGCGCGTTCTCCATGCCCCGCTTCGCCTCGTCGATCCAGGTCTCAATCTCGGAAGGGGGCAGATCATAAGAACGGCTGGCCTCCGCCACCGTCGTCTTCCCCTGCAGGATTTCCATCACCAACGCGCTCTTGCGCTTGGCTGTCCAGCGTTTGATTTCGTCTTCCATGGCCATGCTCATGTGTCGTTCCTTTCAAGGTTAACACCTGAGCAGGGTTTTACTGGGTCAATACAGGCGGAGCCAAAATCAATCTGCAGTTGCTGCCCCGGGGCCGTTTCGAAACGCACTGTCGCCCGCGCCTGGGCCGCCCATTCCGCTCGGTAGCCCAGGCAGGCACGCTCTACCGTGCGCAGGCTCACCGACACGCCCTGCTGCCGTTGCAGTTCCTGCCGCACCACGTCGCAGTTGCCGCGGTGTTGTGCAAACTGAACCTGTAGCCACGTTGCCAGGCCTGCCAACTTCCCTTCCCGGGCCGGCGAGCGATACGGCACATAGCCACCCGCCGCCACGTAGCGTTTCACCGTATTGCGCGCAACCCCCAGTTCCCGCGCAATCCGCTTCGTGCCCCACCCCAACCGCGCCAACGCCAACATCTGCGCTACGGCTTCCGGCTCCTGCATACGTTCTCTCCTGCTGACTCGCAGGCCCGGATACTGCTCTCTTACTGCCTTCATGACTCGTCTTGGTAGGCGTCCGGGGGGGCAATTTAGTGTGTCGTCTGACACGCGGGCCAGGCGCTGGAGATGATCGGCACACTGTATGCCGTGGAGCAGCACATCCGTGAGGCCCGGCTCGTCGGTGAGGCGCGCCGGGCGTATCGGCTCGCGCACGCCAAGCCCGTGCTCGGCCAGTTCTTCGCCTGGATTGATGCCCAGTTTGACACCCAGGGCTTATTGCCCAGCTCCCCGCTCACCACCGCCATGGCCTATGTGCGGGAGCGCCTTGCCGCCCTTGAGGTGTATCTGACCGACCTCGACGTGCCAATCGACACCAATCACCTGGAGCGTGCCTTGCGCGTGGTGCTGATGGGGCGCCGCAACTGGCTCTTCTGCTGGACCGAGGTCGGGGCAAAATATGGGGGCATTGCCCAAAGCCTGATCGCCACCTGCCGCCTGCACGACATTGACCCCTATATCTATCTGGTCGACGTCCTCCAGCGCGTCGGCCAACACCCGGCCGCCGACGTGGCCCAGCTCACACCGAGGCTGTGGAAGCAGCACTTCGCGGACAATCCCTTGTGATCTGATCTCTTTGAGGTTTCGTGGTAGGCGAACGCTGGGGAGTTACCGCTTACGCGTGCAAGGCACCCAGCGTTTCAACGGCTGCGGTTGCGCTGGCCAACGGCCTCAATGCCAACCTTGTTCGGCGCTGGGTACTTGAGAGCGATCTGGCTCATAAGAGCGCAACTCGGGCTGCATCCTTGCCGCAATTCGACGCCGAAGCCCTGACCGCCATGGCCCCGGATGAATGGCGTGCGCTCACCGCTCAACTGCTTGCCCGCATCGAGCAAGATGCCCAGCGCGCTGAACAGGCCAGCCAGGCCATTGCGCTGCGAGACGCCAAGATCGACAAACTCAGCTTTGAGCTGGCCGAACTGCGGCGCATTTGCTTTGGCGTGAAGAGCGAACAGCTCGATGCCCAGCAGCGCCCCTTGTTTGAAGAAGCCGTTCGGGCCGACATCGCCGCCCTGGAAGAGGAACTCGCCGAGCTGCAGGCCCGCACCCCACCCACCGAGGCCGCCGCCCAACGCACGCCCAAGCGCCAGGCACTGCCCCCAGAGCTGCCCCGCACCGAGATCGGCCACGAACCCGACGCCACCACCTGCACCTGTGGCTGCCAAATGAAACGCATCGGCGAGGATGTGGCCGAGAAGCTTGACTACACCTCGGGCATCTTCACGGTCGAGCACATGTGCGCGGCAAGTGGGTCTGCCGCGCCTGCGAGCGCCTGGTGCAGGCCTCCGTGCCGGCTGAGGTCATCGACAAAGGCCTCCCCACTGCAGGCCTGTTGGCCCACGTGCTGGTGGCCAAGTACGCCGATCACTTGCCGCTGTACCGGCAGGAAGCCATCTTTGCCCGGGCTGGGTTTGGCATTGCGCGTTCCACCCTGGCTTCTTGGGTGGGCGTGTGCGGCGTTCGGCTGCAACCCCTCGTGGATGCCCTGAAGGCCGAACTCCTGAACTGCGCCGTGCTGCACGCCGACGAGACCCCGGTGGCCCCCCTGCCCCCGGCACGGGCAAGACCCATCGCTCATACCTGTGGGTCTATGCCACGGGCGAGTTCGACGCCCTCAAGGCAGTGGTGTATGACTTCACCCCCAGCCGGGCCGGTGAGCATGCGCGTCGCTTCCTCGGGGGCTGGCAAGGCAGCCTGGTGTGCGACGACTTTGCCGGCGACAAGGCCTTCTTCGCTCAAGGGATGATTGAGGTAGGCTGCATGGCTCATGTGCGGTGTAAGTTTGTGGAGCTGCATCTGGCCAAGAAGAGCCACATCGCGGCCGCGCCGCTGGCGCTGATCGGCCAACTGTACGATATCGAGCGGGAACTCAAGGACAAGCCCCCTGCAACCCGCCTGGCACAATGGCAAGCTCGGGCCGCACCGCTGGCCGCCAAGCTGCACGAGTGGCTCGTCCTGCACCGAATCAAGTTGCCTAACTGCACTGTGATCGCCAAGGCCATCGATGACAGCTTGAATCGCTGGGTAGCGCTGACGCGCTACCTGGCCGATCCGGCCTTGCCCATCGACAACAACCACGATGAGCAGCAAATCAGGCCGTGGGCGACAGGCCGAAAGAACTGGCTGGTTGCCGGAACACAGCTGGCAGACCAGCGCGCACCAGCCGTGATGAGCCTGATCAATTCGGCCCGCATGAACGGGCATGACCCCTATGCCTATCTGAAAGATATCCTCACCCGCTTGCGCATCCACAAAGCGAGCCGGATCGAGGAACTGCTGCCCCATTGCTGGCAGCCTGAAAACGCCACCGTCTGAGCATCCGCATTCACGTCAAGGGTGAGTTGGCTGGACGCTTACGGTCAATACAGGGATGCGCCGTAGAAGTCTCATGGCAACAAAAAGCCCGCGCTGCGGAGGCAGAACGGGCTGTTTGTTGCCAGTCGGGTGACGCCGGGGCGTCACCGTTCCGCGAGGGCTTGCCTGATTAGGCAGCCTTCTTGGAGGACTTGGCGGGAGCGGAGGTGCTGACGGCCTTGACGGTGGCGCTGGTGGCGGCGGCAACGTTGGCTTCGGCGATCTCTGCGACTTGCTTGGCGGCCTTGGTCACGCTGTCGTAGGCGGAATTGGCGGCGGCAATGGCAGACTTGACAGCAGCCACGGCAACGTCAGAACCGGCGGGAGCGGACTTGGCGGCCTTGTCCAGAGCGGCGGCGAAGGTCTTGTTGGCTTCGGCAACTTGAGCTTCGAACAGCTTGGACACTTCTTCCTGGGTTTGGGAAGCGATTTCGTAGATGCTGCGGGAGTAGGCAACAGCCTTCTCGACCATCGGCTGAGCCAGGGAGGTTTGCAGGGAGATCAGTTCCTGCACGTCCTTGGCGCCAAGCAGGGCCTTGGTGGAGGCAACGCTGTCTTCGAGCACGGCGCGGGCGGTGTTCAGGTTCAGGGCGGCGATGCGCTCGGCGCTGGCGAACGCAGTGTTGGCCAGGGTCAGCAGGGTTTCAACATTGGCCTTGTTGGCGGCGACGATTTGCTCGGGGGTGGTCATGACAATCTCCTTGAGTGAATTAACGAATTACTGTCGGGGTTATGCAATGCCCCTGATTGGTGCGTTGCAACATGTAATCCATTATATGCACGCGAAGAGTGCTGTCAACAGTTTTTTGCTGCGCCGCACAAAAAACTTCCGAATTCGTAACGTACTTGAAAAATATAGGTTTTTCCTGCTTCCGTGGCGGGAGGTGAGCATCCGCCGGAGATCAAGGCGTGACGCGGTTCTCGGCCCGGAAGAGGGTGGCCGTGAGGCATCAGGGGGAGGCCGACGCGTCCTTCTTCTTGGGTTGAATTGTGACCTGGACGCGACCCTGCTGGCTCGGTACGGTGGTGGCGTTGGGGCCGTTGGTGACGAGATAGGTTTCGGTGATGCCGTTGAACTGGATGTACTGGCCACGTACCTCGTCGGCGCCGCTGCGCACCCTCGCGCGCTGGAAGAACTGGGAGAGCTCACTGCGGGCATCGTGCTCGATGCGCTCACCTTCGCCTTCCACCCACTCGTTCTTGCCTTCGCGCTTTTGGCGGAAGCGGGCCAGCCCGCCCTCGCCGCTGGTGGCGACACCGCGCTGATAGCCTTCGGCATCCTGACTGACGACAAGTTTGTCGCTGCGGATGGTAAGGGTGCCCTGAGTGAGTACCACGTGGCCTTCAAAAATGTGGATCTTGTTCTTGTCGTCCACGGTAACTCGGTCGGCCTCGATGTTTACCGGCTTGCTGCGGTCAGCCCTTTCCGCATGGGCGAGGGGCGCCAAGGCCAGAAGGACAAAGAGGGCGGATTGCCGGAGTGATGGTTTCATGGTTTCGGCGTCGGGGTGTATCGATAGAGAGTGCCGCGGACCAGACCTTGAAGGCGGATGTTGCCGACGATGTTGTCACTTTCCATGCGTTCAGCAGCGATCACCGTTTTACCCTGAGTGAGCGTGACGGGGGCGTCGCTACGCATTCTTTCGTCGTCCGGCCAGACGGTCATGCGTTCAGTGCGGAGTGTGGCCTCGGGCTTGCCAGGCTGGGCGGCTCGCTTGAGGAATACGTTGTCGGTGAGCACGACCGTTTCACCGTCCTTGCTTACGGTGGCAAAGTCAGACTCCATGCGTACCGGCTCGGGCCGGTTGAGGTAGTCGAGGCGTGGGCGGATGAGTTCGGTACTCTCATCGTCGCCATAGTGGATCATGCGGTCGGCCACCAGGATGTATTGGGTTTTGCCACTGAGATCGTAGCGCCGCAGGGTGAGCTTGTCGGCGGTGAAGTCGGGCTCGTGGAGGCTCTTGTCGACTTTCACCGTTTCATCTTGACGCGTTATCCGGTCGAGCCAGACGCTGACACCGGCGAGCAGGATCAGGACGATAACCGGAAAGAGGCTGTGGCCGCGGCTATTCATGGCACCCAGTCAGATGACTTTGGCAAGCATGAGATCGTGATGGTTGAGGGCGCCGACGAGTCGTCCCTCCGGATCGGCCACCAGAAGCTGGCTGATACGTAATCTTTCCATCATTTCAGCGGCCTCTACAGCCAGTGCGCTGGCCTGAATCGTGCAGGGGCCACGCTTCATCACATCGGCAACTCGGGCGGTGGAGAAGTTGCAGCCGCTTGCCAGGGAACGGCGCAGATCACCGTCTGTGTAGATGCCTATGATTTGATCGTTCTCCCCGACGATGGCCGTCATGCCCATGCCCGCGCGGGTCATTTCCATCAGGGCCTCAACGAGCAGCGCGTCTTCGCCGACCCGTGGGAGGGCGTTGCCCCTGCGCATCACATCAAAGACGTGGGTCAGCAGACGCCGGCCAAGGGCTCCGCCCGGGTGCGAGCGCGCAAAGTCATCGGGGCCGAAGCCACGGGCGTCGAGCAGCGCCACGGCGAGCGCATCGGTGAGGGCCAGGGCCGCGGTGGTACTGGCTGTGGGTGCAAGGTTGAGGGGGCAGGCCTCCTCACGTACCGCACCGTTGAGATGTACGTCGGCCTCGCGGGCCAGGGGGGAGTCCGGATTTCCGGTCAGGGCGATCAGGCGCGCTCCCTGGCGCTTGACCAGGGGCACGATCTTGAGGAGCTCTTCGCTGCTGCCCGAGTAGGAGATGGCCACCAACACGTCGTCGGCGGTGATCATGCCCAGGTCGCCGTGGGCCGCTTCGGCGGCGTGCACGAAGTAGGCTGGAGTGCCGGTACTGGCCAGGGTGGCGGCAAATTTGCGTCCGATGTGCCCCGTCTTGCCAATGCCCGAGACGATGACCCGGCCCTTGGAGGCAAGGATCATATCCACCGCTTGGGTGAAGGTTTCGTCTAGCCGCTCCGCGAGTGTCTGCACTGCTTCGGCCTCGACGATCAGCACGCGCCGAGCGAGAGCGATAACGCGGGCATGGGCAGCGGCAATCGGGGCTGAGCTCATGGTTGACGTAGGTATAATCAGGCACCGGAGTATATCAGAACGACCATTCGGCCCGTCCGGCGGGCCTGCTGCCTATGCATACCTTCGAGCTCGTTCTCGTTCTCCTTGCCGGTGCCGTGCTGGTGGTGGGGATCTTCCGATCCCTCAACCTGCCGCCCGTACTCGGCTACCTGATGGTGGGGGCCGCGGTGGGCCCGCACGCGATGAATCTCATGCCCGACACGGGCGGCGCTCGCTACCTGGCGGAGTTCGGCGTGGTATTCCTGATGTTCACCATCGGGCTGGAGTTTTCCTTGCCTCGTCTCTACAGCATGAAGCGCATTGTATTCGGGCTGGGGTCGATGCAGGTGCTGGGTTGCATCGTTGTGGTGACGCTGGTCGGCGCATTGGCAGGGTTGGGCTGGGGGCCAAGCTTTGCCTTGGGTGGCACCCTTGCCATGTCGTCCACGGCGATCATTTCCAAGCTGCTGTCCGACCGTCTGGAATTGGATTCGAGGCACGGTCGGGAGACCATTGGGGTCTTGTTGTTCCAGGATCTGGCGGTGGTGCCACTGCTGATCCTCATCCCGGCCCTGTCCAAGCCCGCCGAGGAAATGCTGACGACACTCGCCCTGGCGACGGTGAAGGCCGTTGTAATGCTGGGGCTCGTGCTCTTCCTCGGCCAGAAGGTGATGCGCCGCTGGTTTTTCGAGGTTGCGCGGCAGCGCTCGGCCGAGCTGTTCATGCTCAATGTGCTGTTCATCACCCTCGGGTTGGCATGGCTCACGGAGAGTGCGGGCCTGTCCCTGGCCCTCGGTGCCTTCCTGGCCGGCATGTTGATCTCCGAGACGGAATACCGCTACCACGTGGAAGAGGACATCAAGCCTTTCCGCGACGTGCTGTTGGGGCTTTTCTTTGTAACGGTGGGGATGTTTCTGGATGTGGGGCAGATCATCCTGAGCTTGCCTGCCGTGCTCGCCATGCTGGGGGCGCTGCTGCTGGTCAAGTTTCTGCTCGCCGGGGTGGCGTCGCGCGTGATGGGCAGTCCGCAGGGTACGGCTGCCCGCACCGGCTTGTGGCTGTGCGCTGGCGGGGAGTTCGGCTTCGTGCTGTTGAGCCAGATTGATGCCGCCCGCCTGCTGCCGCCGGCTCTCTCTCAGGTGATCGTGGCTGCCCTGGTACTGTCCATGCTGCTGGCACCATTGATCGTGCAGTACAGCGAAAAGCTGGTGCTGCGCCTGGTGCCGTCCGAGTGGATGAGTCGCTCCCTGCAGCTCACCAACATCGCCACCCAGTCGATGTTCGTCGATAAACACGCCATCCTGTGCGGTTTTGGTCGCAACGGGCAGTATCTCGGGCGGCTGCTTGAGCAGGAGGGCATTACCTACATCGCCCTTGATCTGGATCCGGAACGGGTACGCGAAGCGGCGGCGGCCGGAGAAACCGTCGTCTTTGGTGATGCGGCCAAGCGCGAAACCCTGATGGCCGCCGGCATTTCCCGCGCTTCCGTGGTGGTGGTTACCTATGCCGATACGGACGCGGCCCTGCGCGCAATGAGCCAGATCCGGGCCTGTCGGCCGGATGTGCCGGTGGTGGTGCGTACTGCCGATGAAGTGGATCTGGATAAGCTTCGTCAGGCCGGTGCTGCCGAGGTGGTGCCCGAGGCGGTGGAGTCGTCCCTGATGCTTGCTTCCCACGCCCTCGCCCTGCTCGGCGTACCGATGCCGCGCATTCTCAAGCGCATTCGCGAGGTGCGTGCCGAACGCTATCACCTGTTACGTGGTCTTTACCGGGGCGGGGATCATCTCCATGAGGAAGCTATCGAAGAGCGTCAGCAGCCACGCCTGCATTCTGTTGTGATGGCCGCTGGTGCCCATGCGATCGGGCATACCTTGGAAGAGCTGCGTCTGCGCGAAACCGGAGTTGAGGTCAGCGCCGTCCGCCGTCAGCGTATCCGTGTCGTAGACCCCACTCCGGAGACCCGGATCGAACTGGACGATGTCCTGGTGCTGCTGGGTACTCCCTCCCAACTGGCTTCCGCCGAAAGTCGCCTTTTCAAGGGCCTCTAGGAGGGTGTGGGCGACCGGGCTTGTCCCCGCGACCGTTCGTGTCCTGAGCCCGCGTGCTTCCCGGGCTAGGTATTCAGAATGCGGCACACACGGTGTAGATGCCGCTATCCACCAGATCGGTCTGGTTGATGGCGGCGCCGTTGGCTGCGCCTCCGGGAAGCAGGCGGACGGAGCCACTGGCGGGGAGGCCGTCGTCCATGGCGATGTCAATCTGCCGGGCGAAGTTGCCGGCCAGATTGTCCTGGCAGATGAAGAAGGTGCCTGCCCAGCCGGCAATGGGTGGGGTGCCGGTGACGCCGATGCGGCCGCCGACGGCATTGCGGGGCAGCCAGTCCTGGATGACGATGCCGTCGCCCGCCGGGCTGCGGCCGTCACCCGTGGCCAGGTTGGCGAGGCGCACGTGCTGCCAGAACAGGACCGATTCATCGGTGGGGGTGGTGGAGTTCCACAGGCCCTCGATACGCCCATTGCCCACGTTGCCTCCGGTACTGGCGCGGATGGCGCCAGCGAGGCGGTTGGCAACGCCCGGGTCGTCACCGGGCATGGCACGAAAACGATCCTGGTAGCTGAAAAGGTAGGTGGAGGTGGAGCGGAAGTCGCTGACCACACTCTTCACTTTGGCGCTGTTGATGAGTTCCTGGCCTTTGAGTACGCCGCCGAGGAGCAGCCCGATGATGACCAGGACCACGGCGATCTCGACCAGGGTGAAGCCGCGCTGCGAAGTATGCATTTTTGACCCCAATGGAATACAAGTGAGGTTGATATTAATGCATTTGGCATAGTCTTGGCGCGCAGAGAACTCCTGCGCCAGCGCGCTCCATTGGCGAGCGAGTCGTCAGTGCAGGGTTTCGGGGCGTTCGGGGGCCTGGACATCCAGCCAAACGTCGCTGCCGTCCTCGCTTTCACGGATCTGCAGACCGAAGGTGGCAAAGGCGGCCTGGACGTCGCGACGCAGGGGGATGTCGGCCAGCTCGCCGGGGCCGATGGCATGGCCGGCGGCCAGGTGCTGGGCAGTGGTGAGCCAGATGGGCGACAGGAAGGAGTCGGCGACAAGCTCGTGCATCTCGGCGCTGACCGCCTTGAGGGGCTGGCCGAGGCCGTCCAGGTAGCCCTGAACATGGGCGACGGCCTGCATCAGGTGGGCGATGCGGCCGAGGCTCTTGGCGAAGAGATCGTCCAGATCCTGCGCGGCGTAGTAGAGGGTGATCTCTTCCTGCATGCCGTCGGGGAGGGCCTGGAGGAGGGCCGCCAGGTGGTTGAGGAGCAGGTCGGAGTCGGCCGGTACAGACCAGGCGCTGCGCCGGTTGATGCGGTATTCCTGCCACATGGCAGCGACAATCGGCGCCAGGGCGCGGGCCAGAGGTGCATCGCTGCTATCGGGCACCGGCGCCCGGGAGTCGTGCAAGCGCCAGCATTCCTTGTGCAGGTGATGGATCAGGCGGGCGATCTCGGCACCGTCGCCGGAGAGGATCTGCCACAGCTTGCTGCCGTCGAAGAGCAGGGCCAGCCCGCCTTCGTCGGAGACGATGCGCGACAGGTGCTCGGCGCCCGCCGGGGCAACACCGAACTTCTGCTCGGTGGCGGCCAGGTCGTCCGCGATGACGATGCGCGACAGGGCGACCAGGTCGAGGTCTTCGTCGCGGGCCTGGATGCGTTCGAGCAGGGCCTCGATGACCTGGCGGAGGGTGTGGGCGTTGGCCGTGGAGGTGGGGCCGTCGAAATCGATGTGCATGGTTGAAAAGCGTGGGGCCGGGTTTATTCCTCGACGTGGCGAAGGGACAGGTCGATGGCGCGCACGTCCTTGGTCAGGCTGCCGATGGAGATGCGGTCGACGCCCGTTTCGGCGATGGCGCGCACCCGTTCCAGGTTGACGCCACCGGAGGCTTCAAGCTCGGCCCGACCCTTGTTGATGGCAACGGCGTCGCGCATCTGGGCGAGGTCCATGTTGTCCAGCAGAATCATTTTGGCGCCGGCGGCCAAGGCTTCCTCGAGCTGGGCGAGGTCTTCGACTTCGACTTCGATGAAGACGTTGGATGGGGCGAAGGACTTGGCCTGCTCGATCACCGCCTTGATGCTACCGGCGGAGATAATGTGGTTTTCCTTGATCAGGATGCCGTCGTAGAGGCCGATGCGGTGGTTGGTGCCGCCACCGACCTTGACCGCGTATTTTTGAGCCAGACGCAGGCCGGGCAGGGTCTTGCGGGTGTCGACGATTTTGGCCTTGGTGCCGGCCACGGCCTGCACGAAGGTGGCCGTGAGGGTGGCGGTGCCGGAGAGGAGCTGGACGAAGTTGAGGGCGGTGCGCTCGGCGGTGAGCAGGGCACGGGCAGAGGCGTCCACCTCGCACAGTAGCTGGCCGGGCTTGATGCGCTCGCCGTCGCGGGCATGCCAGATCACGGAGGCGGAGGGTTCGAGAGCGGCGAAGGCGGCGTCGAACCAGGCGGTGCCGCACAGCACGGCGTCCTCGCGGGTGATCACGCGGCCCCGGGCGTTGCGGCTGGCCGGCACAAGGCGGGCGGTGAGGTCGCCCGTACCGATGTCTTCGGCCAGGGAAGCGGCCACGGAGCGCTGGACTTCAACGCGAAGCTGTTCTGCAAATTCCATCGGGAGTCACCTAAGATGTACCGGCCTGGAATTCTAACACTTGGGGGGGAGGCGTCATGACCGCGATGTTGGGTGTGCTGGAGGTCAGTCTTGGGGTGCTGATCGTGGTGGTGCTGGTGGGGGGGCTGATCTACTGGTACGTGCAGGACATCACCCAGAAGAAGCATGCCATTCTGCGCAACTACCCGCTGATAGGCCATTTGCGTTACTTTTTCGAGCAGCTTGGCGAGTATTTCAGGCAGTACTTCTTTCTGGGGGATCGGGAGGAGATGCCCTTCAACCGGGCCACCCGCGGTTGGGTCTATCGGTTGGCCAAGAACGAGGGGGGCGTGGTGGGCTTCGGCTCCACCTACGATCTGCACCACCCGGGGGCGCTGATCTTTGTGAATTCGGGCTTCCCGGTGCTGGAAGAGGACCAGGCCCCCACGCCGCCCCTGGCTATCGGTGAGGGCTATGCGGCGCAGCCCTTCGTCGCCCGTTCCATCGTCAACATCAGTGGCATGAGCTATGGCGCCCTGTCGCGCCCGGCGGTTCTGGCCCTGTCGAAGGGGGCGGCCGAGGCCGGCTGCTGGATGGGCACGGGCGAAGGTGGGCTGGCGCCGGCCCACCTGGAAGGGGGCGCCGACATCGTCATGCAGATCGGCACGGCCAAATACGGTGTGCGCGATGCCCAGGGAGAGCTTTCGAACGCGCGCCTGCGCGAGCTTGCCGCCCATCCGGCCGTCAAGGCCTTCGAGATCAAGCTCTCCCAGGGGGCCAAGCCGGGCAAGGGCGGGGTGCTGCCGGCCAGCAAGGTGACGCCGGAGATCGCCGCCATCCGCGGGATTCCGGTGGGGGTCGATTCCATCAGCCCCAACCGGCACCGGGACATCGCCAACGTCAATGAGCTGCTCGACATGATCGTGCGGGTGCGCAGCGTGACCGGCAAGCCGGTGGGCATCAAGACGGCCATCGGCGGGCGGCGTTTCCTGCATGAGCTGTGCGAGGCGATCCTGCGCCGGGGGCTCGACACGGCGCCGGACTTCATCGCCGTGGACGGCGGCGAGGGCGGCTCGGGGGCGGCGCCCCAGGCCCTGGCCGACCACATGGCCCTGTCCATCGACGAGGCCCTGCCGCGGGTAGTGGATACGTTGATCGAGTTCGGCCTGCGCGAGCGCATCCGCGTGGTGGCCGCCGGCAAGCTGGTGACCTCGGCGCGGGTGGCCTGGGCCCTGGCCTGCGGCGCCGATTTTGTGAATACGGCGCGGGGTTTCATGTTCTCCCTTGGCTGCGTGCAGGCCATGCGCTGCCACCAGAATAGCTGCCCGACCGGCATCACCACCCACAACCCCAAGCTGCAGCGCGGCCTGGTGGTGGAGGAGAAGTACCTGCGGGTGGCCAACTACGCCCGCAATCTAAACAAAGAAATTGACATGATTGCCCATGCGTGTGGGCTCCAGCATGCGCGGGAGTTCCGCCGTGAGCATGTGCGTCTGGTTCAGTCGGGTGGTCGTAGCGAAGCCTTCAACATGCTTTATCCCTATCCGGAGCCCTTCGACGGCGTCCAGGGCGGGCACGGCGGGCTGGTCTGAGGCGGCAGTTCCTGCCGGGGGGCTGTGGTGCGGGGGGCGTCATACCTTGCGCGTCGCGGCCCGGACCGTCCGTTGCCGCCGGCAGATTTTTCCGGAAAGGGGCCGCGGACCCTGGCCGATGTCCGCCGGCTGCTTCGGAACGCGGATTTTGGACGCATCCCCTTAACTGGACTTTACCCGTCTTAACGCCTGTTAACGGCAAGATCGCCGCTTTTCGGCCGCTAAATTGCTACATGAAAGGTCCGGAGGCTCCACCCGCCTGCCGGCCCGGATCGACCGGCGGGTTCTCCGGTCTTGCATGTAGAGGATTGCATCATGGTCAGCAGCATTGGCAGTAACAGCATGGCTTCCATGGCGGGCTTGTCCCGCCACGACCCGAGCCGGATGGCGAGCAATGTCTTCTCGAAGCTCGACACCAAGGGTCAGGGCTACATTGAGGAGAGTGACCTGCAGTCGGCGTTCAGCCAGATCGGTAGCACCTCCTCCAGCAGCACCGAGAACGATAGCGCCGCCCTGTTCAAGGCGCTGGATGGGGACAGCGACGGCAAGGTGACGGAGAGCGAGTTCTCCAGTAGCCTGCAGAAGCTCGCCGACGCCCTGGACAGCCAGGCCTTCGGCAGCCGAATGGCCGGCGCCATGCCCCCACCCCCGCCGCCGCCTGAAGGTGATGACGCGGGCTTCACCCAGGAAGAGCTGAGCAGCCAGCTGGAGGAGATTGGCTCGACGGACAGCCAGCGCTCCGAGCTGATCTCCAAGGTGGTGGAGAACTTTGAAGCCGCCGATGCCAACGGCGACGGCAAGGTGAGCGCGTCGGAGGCGATGGCCTATGAGCGGGAGAGCGCAAGCACCAGCGACAGCGCCACCGCCAGCACATCGTCGTCCGACAGCTCCACCACGGATGCCGCCCTGGCCCAACGCCTGATGGACCTGATGCGTGCCTACAGCGGTGACGAAGGCCGCCATCGCGGGAGCGTCGCCGTCAGCGCCTGATCCGGCGGGGGGAGGTCGAGTGAACCTACTTTCCTCGGTTGTTCTCTCTGAAACAGACACAAACCCATCGCGGACGCGGGTTTGCTCTCCACTGGCCGGACCACCCGATGGGTGAAGCCGAAGGGGTTTATCCGTAGCTGGCGTCCAGGCCGCGCATGCCGGCGCCGCTGCGCAGGTGCGCGGTGTCGAGGAAGCCGTAGCCCTCAGCCCCGACGGTGTGCAGGCGGCGCAGGATGCGCCCGAGATCGGCGGCGATCGCTGCGCGGTCGATGGCGAGATCGCGCAGGGTCGAGCCGGGGACCAGCTCCATCAGCTGCCAGCGCAGGCCGGCGCAGGGCTCCGCCACGGTGCGCAGGACGTGCGGAACCGGCACGCCGACCGCCCGTGCCGCCGCCATCGCCGCGTCCTCGGCCAGCATGTAGTCGTCGCCGGTGGCGTCGGCGGCGGCGCGGAAGAGCAGTTCCTGGCCCGCGCAGCGCACGCGGTAGGCGAAGTGGTCGCCGGCGCAGCGCATGGGGGTCACCGTCTCGGCGTCCTGCCCGAGGACCTCGCGGCAGGCGGCACGGG
>NZ_JAFLDT010000090.1 GCF_017302315.1 Zoogloea sp. | reverse complement strand
TGGTCGAGGCCACCGCCGTCTGGCGCAAGACAGAAACGGTGCTCTGCGCCGATGCCGGCTACCACTCGGAAGCGAACCTGGCGAAACTCGCCGAAAGTCAGGTCGATGCCTATATCTGCGACAACGGTTATCGCCAGCGCGACCGCCGCTATGCCGAGCAGGCCAAACACAAGGCCAAGCCCGACCCCCTGTGGGACAAGAGCCCCAAGGCGAAGAAGGCTACCCACTTCACCCCGGCCGACTTCCAACTGGCCGAGGACCGCAGTCATTGCATTTGCCCGGCCGGCAAACGCCTCTACGGCAACGGCAAGGACTGCTCTTTCAACGGCTACGCCGCGATGAAATTCCGCGGGGCCGAGCGGGACTGCATGCCCTGCCCGCTGCGCCAGCAGTGCCTGCGCAAACCCGAGACCACCAAGGCCCGGCAAGTCGCCTTCTTCCAGGGCAAGCGCGCGGACCAGCAGAGCCATACCGACCGGATGAAAGCGAAGATCGACTCGGCCGCCGGCAAGCACATGATCGCGGCCCGCTTTGCGACGGTGGAACCGGTGTTCGGCAACCTGCGCCACAACAAACGGCTCACCCGCTTCACCCTGCGGGGCCGGGCGAAGGTGGATGGGCAGTGGAAGCTCTATTGCATGATGCACAACATCGAGAAGCTGGCGCACCATGGCTATGGGTAATGAAGGGGAGAAAGGGGCCAGGAATGCCCTTGAAAGCGTGAATGCGGCGAGAAGGAACGACGAAATGAACGGATCGGGCTGCAAGAGGCGAGATGATGAAATATGAATTCAAGCCGGCGCACGCCGGACGAAACCTGTCGCCCCTGAATGGGGTTTTTCTACAGCGTCGTTAGGCATCTATGAGTTGCATGCTTCGAGCCGGTGGTGAAAATTTTAATGCGGATGGCTTCATCGCCAGCGTTCCGCTCATCATTGATTCCATGTGGCGCAAGGGTGAAAGGCGCTTCCCGAACAGCACAACAAGCGAACAAATCAATGAATCCTCGGGCATTCGAATTGTGGCCAGCGAAGCCAGCTTCTCCGAATTGCCGCTGCAAATCGAAGATGTGATTTCGTTCCTCCAAACCAACCTTGAAAACCTAAAGCGGCTGAGTTCGTTCCCTGGGGTTGAGTGGTTGGTTTTTGATTTCGGGGCTGAAATATATCCTCCGGGCTGGTCCTCATTCACATTTCCGCCTGCATTGTTGTCTTTGTCAGGTCAGGCTGGCATCTCTCTGTGTCTGTCAGTGTACCCAACCGAAAACGAGGCAGAAGCCAATGCCTAACATTCCGGTCAAGGCCGCTCCCTCCGGTCGCTGGGCGCTGCGCGATAAAGCTCCGCGCAGCGCCCCTTACCTTCAACGTTAGAGCGCACGATGATCAAGCGACCGCCTGAAGAGTTGAAGCATGGGAAGAATGAGCTGGTCTTTGCCTTCCTCGCGGGGAAATCAGCCCACTCTGATACCGGCTCCGCGCTTTGGAAAGCATGCCGTGACTTAAGTGATGTTAACTTTTACTGCGCTGATCGCAATGACTTTGGGTACGTTGTTGCATGTGTGGCAGATCAGGCCTTCGCCTTTGCGGAGGGAATGCAAGGTGTGACATTGAAGCTTCGCGAGGATATGCAGGCGCAAGCTTTGTCCAAAGGTGCGAAGCGCCATGAGGGGGCAGGCTCCGGGTGGGTATTTTTTGAATTATTTGGAAGCAAAGGGTTTGAAAAAGAACTGGCATATTGGGTCTCCAATGCACATTCTTATGCTCAGCAAGTTCTGAATGAAAGCCGCCCCCCAAATGCGCTCTAACTTGGCGCTCAACCCCGTTCGCTGCGCTCTCTGGACGCTGCGCGATAAAGCCGCGCAGCGCCGGTTAGCTAATGAAATGGACTCCCCCACCCCGTAGCGTGACACTGAGGCCCAAGTAGCCATGGGGCTGAGATCATCAGGAGGAGGTGCCATGAAACAGCTTGTCCGCATCGGTCTCGACATTGCCAAATCCGTCTTCCAGCTCCTTGGTGTAGATAGCCACGGCAAACCGGTCTGCAAAAAGACCTTGTCCCGCGGCAAAGTCCTGAGCTTCTTCGTCAGCCTGCCGTCGTGTCTGGTCGGGATCGAAGCCTGCGCCGGGTCCCACTACTGGGCTCGGGAACTGATCAAACTGGGGCACGATGCGCGGCTCATGGCGGCCCAATTCGTCAGCCCCTACCGCAAGAGCGGCAAAAACGACGCCAACGATGCCGAAGCGATCTGCGAAGCCGTGGGCCGGCCCTACATGCGGTTCGTTCCGGTCAAGAGCGAAGAAGCGCAAGCCGTCCTGTCCGTTCATCGTGCCCGTGCGCTGACTGTCTCTGAACGCACCGCCCTCATCAATCAGGTGCGCGGCCTGCTGGGCGAGTTCGGCATCGTCACGGGGGCCGGAACGGCCGAGGCGAGAAAGCTGCTGGCGGAGATCGGAGTTGGCGGTCGTCAATTGCCCCTGCTGGCGCGAGAAACCATCGGCGAGCTCCATGACCGGTTCCGGGCACTGGATGAGCGCATCCTCGCCTACGACCGCAAGATCGCAGCCTTGGCCCGGCAAAGCGAAGCCGCCCAACGGCTGATGGCCATCGCGGGGCGGCGCATGTCATGGCGTCAATCAATAGGTTTGTCCTTTTCCTTTTTGCTGGGCTGTTTCTCGCCCCACTGTCATCGTATGGCGCATGTCGCCTGCCAATCCCCGATGGGGGAAGCGAAGGGTATGTTCCGTCGAAGGAGAATCTCTTCGGGGAGATTGTGCGGGTTGAGCTTCCTTTAGTGACCGTCAGGAACCGAAGGACACTAGAAGTTGAGCAAGTGTCGGTTTCAAAAGTCAGCGAGATTTACAGCGTCTACGGCGGCGATGGGCCTCTTTCAGATCTCAAGCCTGGATTGCAGGTTTGGGTTTGGTTCCAAAACTGCAAACGACCCACAGAGGGAACTCCCTTTGTCGCGCACTTTCAGATCTTCTCGACTGACCCAACAGATCGAGCAAAGCTTAATCACCAAGGCCAAATTATTCTGGTACCTCGCCGCTAGGCTTGCCATGTCCAATTGCCGCATAACTCATCATTCCACCGGGCCTACGCGAAAAGCCGCGCAGGCCGATGAATTAAGACGTTGCGAGAAAGGAAACTATGAACCTTCTTTTCGTCTGTAGTGAGAACCGGCTGCGAAGCCCAACTGCTGAGGAGGTGTTCTCCAAGTACTCTGGCGTTAGCGCCATCGGTGCGGGCACCAATGCGGACGCAGAAACAACTGTCTCCGGGGATCTCATCGAGTGGGCCGATGTGATCCTTGTGATGGAGAAGAGTCACAGGAACAAGATTGCAAAGAAGTACAAAGAGCAGCTAAAGGGGAAGCGGCTGGTATGCCTGGATATTCCGGACATATACGCGCGCATGGACCCAGATCTGGTGAAATTGCTCGAAGCCAGGGTCAAGAGATATGTTCGTTTCTGAATGGGCGAAAGTAAGCAGGCTTCCCAGGTGACACCCACGAAACCGCAGCCCTTTGTCCGCGCTTGCTTCAACCTCCGGCGCCAAGACCCCAAGCTCATGCAGCACTACTAACAATGTCAGAAGCCCGGATTCACTGCGATAGTTGCGGGAAGGTACTTTCAAATGCTAAGGCGGTTTGTCCGGCTTGCGATGCGCAGTTGGAGCGCGAGCTGAAGACTTCAATGAGAGGCAAACACCTGTGCCCCGTGTGCTCGCTGGGATTCGACAGACCCGTCTTTGAACTCTGGCCGCGCGGAGCAAAGTGGTACACCCCCAGGCAGATGAAACCGACCTGCCCGCACTGTAAGGCGTTCTTGCTGGACCGGAGAAATCCCGCTCTTCCTGCAAAGCTCATCTGGCTGTTGGCAGGCGCCACCGTAGTGGCCTACCTGGCGGTTCCGTCGGGTTACGAAGAGCTGGTCTTGGGCGTCATGCTGGCAATTTACGCTGCGGCTTCGTGGCGCTTTCGCGGGAGCCGTGTCAATGACCGAGAGCGCTATGGCAGGGTTGGGCCTGGCCCTCTCCAATGACGCCCCGTCAAGCAGCCTTCTCCCAATCACCGGCCGCCAGGCTGGTCTTCCCTGATCCACCTCACCCCTGCTGAAACTCAAACAACTGCGGCGCACTCTCCTTGTACACCCGCAGCCACATCAGCGTGGCCGGGACCAGGGCGCGGATGGCGAACCACAGGGCTTCGTCGCGGGTTGCGGGGTCGGTGTTGAGTTGTTCGGGGATGGCGCGCCAGGTGGTCCAGTCCAGCTCGGCGAAGAGCTGGCGCTGGGCGTCGGGGAGGTCGGCCAGGTTGATGGCCATGACGCCCACCAGACGCCCGATCTCGACGCGGGCGAGGCGGGAACGCAGGAATTCGGATTCGTCCATGCCCTCGGCGAGGGTCAGGATGTCGGTGCCGGCATTGATGATGTTGGCCAGGAGGGCGGCGGGGATGATCATTGGGTGCCCCCCTTCTTGAGGCGATCCAGGTAGCTGTCACCGGCGGGGCCGGGGCGTTTGCCGGATGGGGTGTCGGGCGCGGAGGCGTCCTTCAGGCTGGCAATCACGCTGGCGCCCATGTTGTCGGCGGGGTCGAGCTGGGCGGCTTTTTCGAGCAGGGCCTGGGCTTCGGCCCGGTCGCCGCGGCGCAGGCGGATGAAGGCCAGGGCCTTGAGGGTGAATAGCCAGAAGCGGGCCGGGCCGATGGCGCTGAAGTCGGCGTCGCCCCCTTGCACTTCGCGCCAGTGGCGTCCCAGCCGGGCCAGCCCGGCGGCGACACGCAGGCCGTCGCGGGCACAGCGTTCGGCGTCTTCGAGGCGCTTGCGGTAGAAGTAGAACTTGTACTGGGCAAAGTACACGGGCAGGCATTCGGGCGCCGACAGGCGGGCGCTCCACAGCAGCGCTTCGGCCTTGGTGGGGTCGGCGTGGGCGGCTGCCGCCTCATGGAGCAGCCGATTGACGCTCTCCGGCGCGTCACCGCCGAAGAGCGACCGCGAGCTTTCGCCGGTGAACAGGTTCACCAGACGGCCGCCGGCGCCTGCAGGCGGGTGACCACTTCGTCGCCTTCCAGGTGCTTGTCAAAGATCTCCAGGACGTCGTCCTTGGTGACGCCGGAATACATCACACCTTCCGGGTAGACCAGCACGTTGGGGCCACTGTCGCAGGGGCCGAGGCAGCCCGAGTAGGTGACGCCGATGCGGTCATAGGCATTGCGCTTCTGCAGCTCGCCCCAGAAGGTTTGGAGGATTTCGTTGCAGCCCTTGGCGGCGCAGGAGCCGCGGGGATGGCCGGGGGGGCGCTGCTGGGCACACACGAAGACGTGTTTCTTGGGTCGGGACATGGGAGTTCTCCGGTTGGGGTGATACGGGCTGGGGCGGTGCGTTGCCGCCCTTATTCAGCTGCGGCGACCCGGTCGATCCACTTTTCCAGTTCGGCCACGTGCTCGGCCTCTTCGGAAGCAAATTCGTCCGCCATCCGCTTGAGTCGCACGTTGTGGGTCGTGGCGGCAATGCCGGCATAGAAGGCGTGCCCACGGCGTTCGGCCTGGAGGGCCAGTTCGAGGGCGCCGAGAACATCCGTAAAGCCGTCCACGCCTTCCCATCCGGCGTTTTCGGGGCTGATTCCATCGGGCCAGCGGAGCTGGTCGGGGCGCAGGTGAGGTACGGTACGGAAGCCGCCCCGTTCCATGGCCTCGCCCAGATGCTTGCGCGAGAAGACTGCCATCTGGCGGAAGAAGCCGGCAACTTCCGAGTTGCCGGCGGTCTGCATCTGCTCCGTCAGTTCCTCGTAGTGCCGGGCCGCTTCCCGCTCGAGCTGGATTGCATGAGCGAGAAAGAGATGAAGATCGTCCATGATGATTCTCAACCGAACTTGAACAGAATGCCGTGCCCGCCGCGGGGATATTCCCATTCCACGTTGGACAGCTCGGTACAGATGATCCGGCAGCTACCGCACTCCAGGCAGCCGTCGGTGATCAGGGTGACGGCGCCATTGCCTTCCGCCTTGTAGCAGGCGGCGGGGCACACGAAGGTGCAGGACTGGACCTTGCACTCGTTGCGGCACAGCTCAGGCTGGCGGATCTTGATATGGGGCCGGCCATGGTCGACCTTGTAGCGGTTCTGGAAGAGTTTCTCTTCCACATTCACGACGGTGCTCATCTGAAGGCCCTCCACAGCTTGAATGCGTCGCCCGCCAGGCCGGCCAGGCTGCGCGATTTACGGAAGCTGGAGAAGATTTCCTTCTCCTTGGTTTTCTTGTCGACGCCGTCCACCGTCAGCATGGTGCGGGCGGCACGATTGACCAGTTCCGGGTAGGTGGTGAAGAACTGGCTGTTGTCGTGGAACACGCTGGGCATGTCCCGGTACTTGTGCAGATCCTTCATCACGAAGGATTCGTCCAGGGCCGACTTGTAGCCGGCCAGCTGCTTGGCGGCGAAGCCCTTGCCTGCGGCTTTCGCGGCGATGGCGGTTTCGGCGGCCAGGCGGCCGGTGGTCATGGCCAGGTTGGAGCCTTCCCGATGGACGGCATTCACGAAGCCACCGGAGTCGCCGACGATCATCCAGCCGTTGCCGAACACCTTGGGCACGGCGTGGAAACCGCCTTCGGGGATCAGGTGGGCGCAGTATTCCTTCATCTCGCCGCCGGCGATCATGGGGGCGATGGAGGGGTGAGCCTTCATCTTCTCCAGCATGGCGTAGGGCGAGGTGCGGTTGGGGTTCTGCTTGAAGTCGGAGAGCATGCAGCCGACACCCAGGGTGATGGAGTCCCGGTTGGTGTAGAGGAAGCCGGTACCCATCAGGCCGTCGGTGATCTTGCCGAACATCTCGATGACCACGCCTTCTTCGTCCTTGACGTTGAAGCGGGCCTCGATGGTCTCCTGGGGCATGAAGAGGATTTCCTTCACCGCCAGGGCCACGTTGCCGGCCTGGATCTCGCCGTGGAAGCCGGCCTTGCGGGCCAGGGTGGAATTGACCCCGTCGGCCAGGATGACCACATCGGCAAACACCTCGCCGCCCTGGCGGTCGCAGCGCACGCCCACCACCTGGTCGCCATCCATCAGCAGGCATTCGACCGTGGTTTCGCAGATCACCAGCGCGCCGGCTTCCTTCACCTTCGACGAGAACCACTTGTCGAACTGGGCGCGGATGATGGTGTAGCGGTTGTAGGGGGGCTTGTTGTAGTCGTCGGAGCGGAAGTGGGTGCCGACAAAGGATTCGTCGTCCAGTACCCACATGCGCTGCTCGATGATGTGGCGCTCGAGGGGGGCATCGTCCCGGAAGTCGGGGATGATCTGCTCAAGGGCGTTGGCGTACAGGATGGCGCCCTGCACGTTCTTCGAGCCGGGGTATTCGCCCCGTTCGATCTGCAGCACCGACAGGCCGGCCTTGGCTGCGGTGTAGGCGGCCGCGTTCCCCGAGGGGCCCGCTCCGACTACGATGACGTCGAATTTCTCGCTCATGGTGGGTCTCCGGTGGGCGCTCAGGCGGCCTTGCGGCTGCGCATCGCAATGTGTTCGCGGAAGGTGTCGGTGAGAACCGGCAGCACCTGCATGGCGTTGCCGACAATGCCGTGGTGGGCGAAATCGAAGATCGGCGCGTTGGCATCGGTGTTGATGGCGACGATCACGTCGGCGCCTTCCATGCCCACCCGGTGCTGGATCGCGCCGGAGATGCCGGCGGCGATGTAGAGCTTGGGACGCACGGTCTTGCCGGTCTGACCCACCTGGCGCTCCGCATCCACCCAGCCGGACTGGACCACCGGGCGGGTGGCGCCCACTTCGGCGCCGAGCACCTTGGCGAGATCCCAGATCAGCTTGAAGTTGTCCGGTGTCTTGAGACCTTTGCCGCCCGACACGATGATGTCGGCGTAGGCCAGGTTCACCTTGTTGCTGTTCTCATCGGCGATGAAGTCGAGGAGCTTGGTGACGATGTCGGTCTCGATCATGCCCAGGCTGTCTTCGATGACGGTGCCGCTGCGGCTGGTGTCGGAATCGGGCATGCGCATCACGCGGGGGCGCACGGTGGCCATCTGCGGCCGGTAGGCCAGGGTCATGATGGTGCACAGCAGGGAGCCGCCGAAGGTCGGGCGGGTGGCCGCCAGCGCGCGGGTGGCGGGGTCGATGCGCAGTTCGGTGCAGTCGGCAGTGAGGCCGGTTGCCAGGGTGGTGGCCACCGAGCCGGCCAGGTCGCGGCCCATGGTGGTGGCGCCCAGCAGCACGATTTCGGGTTGGTACTTGTTGACCAGATCGGTCATGCCCTTGGTGAAGGGCTCGTTGCGGTAGCCCTTGAGTACCGGGTCACGGACGATGTAGCAGGCCTCGGCACCAAAGCTGTAGGCTTCCTTGGCGATGGCATCGAGGGGCTCGTCGGGGCCGCCCATGATCACGCCGGACAGGGACACGCCGAGGGTATCGGCCAGTTTGCGGCCTTCGCCGAGGAGTTCCCAGGACACCGAGTGGGCCTCGCCCCGGTCATGTTCGATGAACACCCAGACGCCCTTGTAGGCCTTCAGGTGTTCGGGCAGTTCCAGGTTGCGGCCGCCCCGGGCGGCGGGCTTCTTGACTTCGGCGTCGCTCATGGCAGGTTTCCTTTCGCGTCTTGTCGTGGGGTCACACGGAGGCCTTGGCGAGGATGTCGCGCTCAAGGGTCGGGTGCTGGGTGAAGATCTTCTGGATCACGTTGAGGGACACATCCCGCGGGGTGGCATCCTCGACGGACTGCATCAGGGCCTTCTCGGCACGGGGCGTCGGGCCGAAGACCTTGCTCACCACCGTGGGCGAACCCTTCAGGCCGATCTTGGTGACGTCCTCGATGCCGGCGGCTTCCTTGTTCCACTTGCGCACCGGGTAGCGGGCGGCGTGGATCATGTTTTCCAGCGGCGCGAAGCGCATCTCGTTGGTGCCTTCAAGCATGGTGATCAGGCAGGGCACGGCGGTCTTGAGCACCTGCACACCGCCTTCGGCACGGCGCTCGACGGTGATGGTGTCGTTCTCCAGGTCCAGGTCGGCGATGCGCGACACATAGGTGAGGAGCTGCAGGCCCAGGCGCTTGGCGATGCCGGGGCCCACCTGGGCCGTGTCGCCGTCGATGGTCTGCTTGCCGGTGAACACGATGTCCACCTTTTGCTCCTTGCCGAGCTGGCGCACGGCTGCGGCCAGGGCATAGGAGGTGGCCAGGGTGTCGGCACCGGCGAAGGATCGGTCGGTGACCAGCACGGCGTCGTCTGCACCAAAGGAGATGCACTTCTTCAGGGCATCCTCGGCCTGGGGCGGGCCCATGCACAGCATGGTCACCTTGCCGCCGAATTTGTCCTTGAGGCGCAGGGCTTCTTCCAGGGCGAACAGGTCGTAGGGATTGACGATGGCCGGTACACCCTGGCGCATGATGGTGTTGGTCACCGGGTGGACGCGGATCTGCGCCGAATCCGGAACCTGCTTGATACAGACGACGATGTGCATGGCGGCTGTCCTGTCGGTTTAGCTGGCGGAGGGGAGGGTCGCGCGCAGGCTGTCGAGGCTGACCTGCTGGCGGCCGTCGGTGTCCTGGAACACCTTGAAGACCTTTTCCTGGGCCGGAGTGGAGCGCACGAAATCGTCGTAGGCGGCGATCAGGTGGCTACGGTAACGACCGAACAGCTCGCTGCCCGACAGGCTGCTCAGGTCTGCATCCCGGCGCAGGTATTGATAGAAGCGTTTGAGGATGTGCAGCCGGCTCACATTGACCACCTTCTGGTCGAAAGGCACGGCAAAGAAGTGGAGGAATTCCTCGGCAGAGGAGAGCTTGGCGAGTTCGCCGGTCAGTTCGTTCATGGCGTCAGGCTCCTGGTGCGATGGGGGCGGTGGCCTTCCAGCTACCGTCAAAGGTGGGTTGCGAGCAGGTGTCGTCGCAGGTGCGACAGGCGCCTTCGGCGGTGGTGGGTTCGCCCTTGAGGCTGGCGATTTCCCGTTCCATCTGTGCGATCCGGTCGAGCAGGCAGCCAATTGCCTTGCCGACCGGGTCGGGGATCTGGTGGTGATCAAGATCAATGCCGTGGGCGATGCGCCGGCCTTCCTTGGGCAGCACCATGCGGCCGGGGATTCCGACCACCGTCATGCCGGGGCGCACTGCGTCGATGACCACGGAGTTGGCTGCCACCCGGGCGTTGTCGCCGACGGTGATGGGGCCGAGGATCTTGGCGCCGGCGCCGACCACGACGCCGTTGCCCAGGGTCGGGTGGCGCTTGCCCGGGTTCCAGGTGGTGCCGCCCAGGGTGACCCCGTGGTAGAGGGTGACGTCATCACCGATCACTGCCGTTTCGCCGATCACCACGCAGGCGCCGTGGTCGATGAAGAAGCGCCGGCCGATGACCGCACCCGGGTGGATGTCCACATTGGTCAGGAAGCGGGCCACGAAGGACAGGGCTCGGGCCGCATAGCGCCAGTTGCCGCGCCACAGGCGATGGGCGACCCGATACAGCATCAGGGCCTGCACGCCGGGGTAAATGGTGAGCAATTCAAGGGTGTTGCGGGCCGCCGGGTCGCGGGCGAAGACGCAGGCCACGTCTTCACGCAGGGTGGCGAAGAAGCCCGGTGCGGCGCCCTGGGCGGCGACGCTGTCGGCAAGGATCTTCATGTCGGGTTCCCTGGGGCTCATGACGCGCTCCCTGCAAAACGGCTGACTTCGAGAAGGAAGCGGGCCAGCTCTCCGGCGGAAGGCGAACGCTTGGTGCAGGTGGCGTGATCGCGGATGCGTTCGAGCAGGCTGTGGGCTTCGAGGTCGTTGACCAGGATGCCGAGCTGGGCGTAGGCGGCAATCACCGCCCGGGAGCCGGAGTGCTTGCCCAGTACGGTGCGGTGGCTGCGCCCCAGCTCCGCCGGGTCGAAGCCCTGGTAGGTACGCGGATCCTTCAGCAGGCCATCCACATGCAGGCCGGCCTCATGGGTGAATACGGCCTCGCCGACGATGCTCTTGTTGGCGGCCACGGCACGCCCGGAGGCTTCGGCAACCAAGGCGGAGATCGCCGGCAGGGTGTGGGTGTCGATGCCGCAGTCGATGCCGTGGAGGTGGCGCAGACCCATCACGATCTCTTCCAGCGGCGCGTTGCCGGCGCGCTCGCCAAGGCCATTCACGGTGGTGTTGGCATGGGTGGCGCCGGCCCGGAAGGCCGCGAGGGTGTTGGCCGTGGCCAGGCCCAGGTCGTCGTGGGCGTGCATCTCGATGTCGATGTCCACCCGCCGACGCAGGGTTGCGATGGCATCGTAGGTGGAGAAGGGGTCGAGGATGCCGAGCGTGTCGGCATAGCGTACCCGCACCGCGCCGGCCCGCTGGGCGGCTTCGGCAACATGGGCGAGGAAGGACGGATCGGCGCGGGATGAGTCTTCGCAGCCCACGGAGACGGCGTAGCCCATGTCGCGGGCCTGACTCACGTAGCGTCCCACCCGCTCCAGCACCCATTCGCGGCTGCGCTTGAGCTTGGTGTTGATATGGATGTCGGACACCGGAATGGACAGGTTGAGGGTGTCCACCGGGCACTGGCGGGCGGCGGCCAGATCGGTGTCGGTCATGCGACACCACACCATCAGGCTGGTCGGGAGGTGCATGCGGGCGATCTCGCCGATGGCTTCGATCTCCACCGCCCCCATGGCCGGAATGCCGATCTCCATCTCCTGCACACCCACATCGGCGAGCACCTGGGCAATCGCGCACTTCTCCTCGACGGTGAAGGCCACGCCAGCGGTCTGTTCGCCGTCGCGCAGGGTGGTGTCGTTGATGGTGGGCAGCGGGTTCATGGTCGGTGTTGTCCTTTCGCCCAAAGATCAGCAAAGGCCGTGCCATGTCCGACGTGACGTCTTATGTCACTGATTTACAAGTTTTTTTGATTTTTCGATCAGCGTGTCGGTGACGGAAGGGCGCGATGCTGTCGGCTTTGTCGGATTTCGCACAGAGGGGAAAAGGGCGTGTTGAACGCCGTTGAGCCCTCGACGTGAAAGCGTGTCTTCAGCACGCGGCGGGGAGCATGCCGACGCGTCGGTGCTGCCTCCTCAAACAGGGGGTGCGCTCGACGGGCTAAGGCGGGGCGCGCGAGCGTTGCGCCATCGTTGCAAATCGGGGGTACAAATCGGCCAGCGCGTGCCGTGGGGTGTTAGCATGGGCCGGGATTGTGGGGCGACATTATCTTTTTACAAATCCAATCGTTCTCTCTTGCTCAGGGGTTTTTCATGAAAATCAATTCAAATGTTTCCAGGTTGGCGGCGGGGTCATTACTGGCGGCGGGGCTTCCCGTCCCGGCCTTTGCCCAGGTGATCGTTTATGGGCCGGCTGCGACGTCCGTGCCGACCCTGTCCCAGTGGGGCATGCTGATTCTGGCGGTGCTGTTGGCGATGGCCGCGGTCTACACGACGCGCAAGTCGGGCAACCGGCTGCTTTCGGGGCTGCTGGCGGTGATGGCCCTGGGGGTGGGGGTGCAAGGTACGCCGGTGGGGAGCGTACAGGCTGTTTCCGTGCCGACGATGGTGGTGAATACCGGCGGGACCATCGATCTGAGTGAGTATGGGCCTTCGATCATCGACGTACCCATCAATGGCCACCCTTCCATTCCGATGCGGATTCTGAGCGTGACGCCGCCGAGTGCGGTGACAACCCTCAGCCCGACCTGCGCCGCAGGCTTGGTTGTGAACGTCGGGCAAACCTGCTATTACACCGAGCCCGTGGGCCCCTTCTAACAAGGGTGCCGGAGCAATTCAACGGCAGAGTGTCCTGAAATCGGAGAGCGCGCATGTGTTTCACACTGCGCGCTCTCCTTTTGTTCTCTCCGTCCTTGGCCAATCCCGGGTCTGACATCCTGCGACCACCCGCAGAGCTTCGACCCGTTCGGGCTAGAAGCCGGTCGTTGCGCCGGGCTCTCCACCTTTGGCGACGATCTCGCCATTGCGGATGCGCACCGGGTCGCCATTGCGCCAGACGGGCGCGCTCGGTTGTTCGATGACCTGACGGCTGCCGTCTTCCATGCGCACGGTGATCCGGTAGTGGGTGACCGTGCGGGTGCGTTTTTCCGCTTCATTGCCGGCAAGGCCGCCCAGCACGGCACCGCCGATGCGCGCCAGTTGTTTGCCTGAGCCTTCTCCCACCTGGTGGCCGAGCACGCCTCCCAGGATGGCGCCCCCTACCGCCCCAATCCCCGAAGCTTCGCCTTTCTGCTGGACGGCTTCGACATGTTCGATCACGCCACAATCGCGGCAGGGGGGAGGTGCGTCAGCGACATGGCGGGGGCTGGACGGTGGTGCGGTGGGAACGGCGTCGGTCGGTGGCGGGGCGCGGCGCGCAACGGCGGGTGCCGGTTTGGCATGTTCCCGGGCTGGATTGGGCTTGTCCGAACGCTCAACCTTGGCGGGCGCGGAGGCAGCCATTGCAGGCTTTTCGGGGACGGTGTGTTCCGGCACCACCGCAGGCGTGGCGGGGGTTGTCGCGATCCGCGCGGCCGGGGCGTCAAGGGGCGCGGCGGGCGTGGCCACGGTCTCTGTGGCGGTGGGGGGCGTGCTGCCGAAATCGGGGAGCAGGCCCGTGAGCTTGGCAACGCCTGCCAGACTCACTGCGGTGATGGAGGCTGCTGCAACCCACAGGGCGGGATGCAGGGACGGGGTGTTCGGGTGGGTGCTCATGATGTTTTCTCCTTGCGGTACCTGGAGAGTAACGCCACGGTCTGCCCACCGGGGACAGGCGCAACGGCCGCTTACAAAGTTGCCGTCCAGCTATTCATCGCCGCCGGCACCGGGCCGGGGGGGCTTCAGCAGGTAGCGGGCGGGATCAAGGGCATCCACCAGATCCCGCTCGAGGGGCAGGGGGCCGCCGTCGATCAGGCTGGCCAGCAACTCGCCGACCAGACTGGCCCAGACCAGACCCCGGGCGCCGAAACCGGAGGCCGCGTACAGACCGGGCTGGCGTGGAATGTCGGCCAGGGGCGTGCTGCGTTCGGCCACGGAAACGGCAGGAATGGCGCCAACCATGGGCAGGCGGTCGGGGGAAGCCGGACGAAACCCGACCCGGCCGTCCAGGGTGGTGGGGTCGAAGGGGTGCGCATAGCCGGGCAGGATGAAATCGAGTTTCTCCATGTTTTCCCGGTGTTCGGACTCCCGCAGCTCGCTGCCCATGTCGTCGGCGATGAAGGTGGCGCCGGCGCAGCGCATGCCGTCCACCTCCGGGCTCACATAGCCCAGCCGGCACACCACGACTTCCGGGGCGCTGCCGGGGATGGCCGGCAGATGGGAAACCTGGCCCCGGGCAGGCCGCACGGGCAGGCTGGCCGCCTGGGGCAGGGCGCGGATGCCCACGCCATTGGCCAGCACCAGCACGGCCGCCCGCGCGATCTCGCGGC
>NZ_JAFLDT010000009.1 GCF_017302315.1 Zoogloea sp. | reverse complement strand
GTCACCACCGTCGGCTCGGTGGGCTTCATCGGCCTGATCGTGCCCCATCTGGTGCGCCTGGCCATCGGCAACGACCAGCGTCTGCTGCTCCCCGCCGCCACCCTGGCCGGCGGCGTGCTGCTGTGCGCCGCCGACACCGCGGCACGCACCGTGGTCGCCCCCATCCAGCTACCGGTGGGGGTGCTCACCGCCCTGATCGGCGTGCCGGTGTTCCTGTTCCTGCTGGCCCGTCACCCCCGATGAAGATGGATGCCCGCCCCCCCGTGCTGACCACCGAACGGCTCACCGTTCAGGTGGGGCGCCGGGACGTGTGTCGCGAGCTGGATTTCAGCCTCCAGGCCGGCGACACCCTGGTGATCCTCGGCCGCAACGGCGCCGGCAAGACCACCCTGCTCCACACCCTGGCCGGCCTGCGCGATGCCGCCCGCGGCGCCGTGCTGCTGTCCGGCCAGCCCTATGCCGCCTGGCCCCGCGGCCATGAGGCCTGCCTGCGCGGCCTGCTCGCCCAGAGTCAACCCGACTTCTTCAGCGCCACCGTGCTCGAGACCGCCCTGGTCGGCCGTCACCCCTACCTGGGCCGCTGGGACTGGGAAGGGCCGGACGACGAAGCCATCGCCCTGGCGGCCCTGGCACAGATGGGCCTGGAGAGCTTTGCCGCGCGCCAGGTGCCTACCCTTTCCGGCGGCGAGCGCCAGCGCCTGGCCATTGCCGCCCTGCTGGTCCAGCAGCCGCGCCTCTATCTGCTCGACGAACCCCTGGCCCACCTGGATCTGCACCACCAGGTCGCCGTGCTCGATCATTTCCGCAGCCTGGCCGCCAGCGGCGCCGGCGTAGCCATGGTCCTCCATGACATCAACCTCACCGCCCGCTACGCCAGCCATGTGCTGCTGCTCGATGGCGAAGGCGGCCACGTGATCGGCCCGGCGGCCAAGGTGCTCACCACTGCGCGCCTGTCCGCCGCCTTCGGCCACCCCCTGCGGGCCATCGCCGATGGCGAACACACCCTGTTCGTGCCGGTCTGAACCGGCCACAACCACACCCGAGAGAAGCCATGAGCGCACCCGATCTGAACGCGACGTCCACCGAGGAAGAGCGCAACGCCCGCCACAAGGCCCGCATGGAACGCAAGAAGGCCGTGGTTGACGCCGCCATCGCCGCCGCCACCGACACCCGCGGCCTGCTGCTGGTGAACACCGGCAACGGCAAGGGCAAGTCCAGCGCCGCCTTTGGCGTGCTCGCCCGGGCCATCGGCCACGGCATGAAGGTGGGCGTGGTGCAGTTCGTCAAAGGCCGCTCCGACACCGGCGAGGAAGCCTTCTTCCGCCGCCAACCCGAGGTGAGCTGGCACGTCATGGGCGACGGCTTCACCTGGGACACCCAGGACCGCAGCGCCGATATCGCCAGCGCCAAGGCCGGGTGGGAACAGGCGCGGCGCTTCCTGGACGATCCGGAGATCGGCCTGGTCGTCCTCGACGAACTCAACATCGCCCTCAAGTACGCCTACCTGGACCTGGCCGAAGTCCTCCGCGACATCAACAGCCGGCCCGAGCTGCAGCACGTCATCGTTACCGGCCGCGGCGCCCCCGAGGCTCTGATCGAAGCCGCCGACACCGTCACCGAGATGGGCGTGGTCAAGCACGCCTTCAAGGCCGGCATCGCCGCCCAGGCCGGGGTGGAGTTCTGAGCCGCCTGCGGTAAACCCGGGTTCTGCCAGGCCCCCCGGGCGCGCTAAGCTTGGGCTCTTCCCGCTCCAGGAAGCCCCATGCACCGCATCGTCACCCTCGAAGCCGGCGCCCTGACCGCACAGATCCGCCGACCAAGCTTTGCCCACGAGTGGGTGGAGTTCGACGCCACCCGCCAGGATGAGGTCGCCGAGCGCCTGGCCGGAGCCACCATCGCGATTGTCAACAAGCGCCTGCTGACCGCCGACATCCTGGCCGGCCTGCCGCAACTGCAGATGATCGCCATCGCCGCCACCGGCTATAACAACATCGATCTGGAGGCCTGCCGGGCCCGCGGCATTGTCGTCTCCAACGTGCGCGGCTACGCCCGCCAGACCGTACCGGAGCACGTCTTTGCCCTGGTGCTGGCCCTGTCCCGGCAGATCGGCCCCTTCCACCGCTCGGTGGCAGCCGGACGCTGGCAGCGCAGCGAACAGTTCTGCTATTTCGATTACCCCATCCGCGACCTGGCCGGCCAGACCCTGGGCATTCTCGGCAGCGGCACCCTGGGCGACGGCGTCGCCCGCCTTGCCGAGGCCTTCGGCATGCGGGTGATCCGCGGCGAGCGCAATGGCGCCGACAGCGTGCGCGCGGGCTACGTTGCCTTCCCGCAGTTGCTTCGCGAGGCCGACGTGATCAGCCTGCACTGCCCCCTCAACGACGCCACCCGGCACATGATCGGTGCAGCAGAGCTGGCCGCCATGAAGCCCGGCGCCCTGCTCATCAACACCGCCCGCGGTGGCCTGGTGGATGAAGCAGCCCTCGCCGAGGCCCTGCGCCACAGGCAGATCGGCGGCGCCGGCTTCGACGTGCTGAGCGAGGAGCCACCCCGGGACAATCCCCTTCTCGCCCCCGATTTGCTGGACGCGGGCAACTTCATCCTCACCCCCCACGTGGCCTGGTCCAGCCGGGAGGCCATGCAGGCCCTGGCGGACCAGTTGATCGGCAACATCGAAGCCTTCGCCGCCGGGGAGGCGCGCAACCGGGTGGCGTGAGACGCTAGCGATTACGGCTCAGATACTCGACGATCCGCCGCCGCTCCTCCGCGTCGCCAACCCGGAAGTTCATCCGCTGCCCCGGCACCAGGGCTTCCGGATCGCGCAGCCAGCGCTCCAGACTCTCCTCGGTCCACACGATCTGTGAGCGGGCGAGCGCCGGGGAGTAGGCAAAGCCGGCGATGCTGCCCGCCTTGCGGCCGAGCACCCCGGCATGGCGCGGCCCGACCCGGTCCGCGGCGAGGGCGTGGCAGCCACCGC
Source organism: Zoogloea sp. (assembly GCF_017302315.1). Taxonomy (GTDB): domain Bacteria; phylum Pseudomonadota; class Gammaproteobacteria; order Burkholderiales; family Rhodocyclaceae; genus Zoogloea. The sequence goes on along the minus strand of NZ_JAFLDT010000009.1, from coordinate 90,227 downwards.
AGCGCGCCTCATAGAGGGCGCGGCCCGGGTCGGCGTCATCGGCCGCTCGGGCAGGTGCCGCAAGCACCGCCAGGCCGGCCAGGGCGAGGCACAGTGCGGGCTTCATGCGCCGAAGCTCAGCGGCTTGGCCGGCAGCATGCGCCCCAGCGCGGACGACAAGGCCGTCCAGTGCATGGTTTCGTCGGCGGCGAGGCGCCCAGCCACCTGGGCCAGCGCTGCCTCCTTGAAGGACGGGATCACCCCCAGGTAGGCGTTGGCGGCGCCCAGTTCCAAGCGTGTGGCCAGGGCCAGCACATCAGCCTGACTTTTCAGCGTTCCGGCATTGAGGGCCTTGGCATAGTCGTCGAGGGATCGTTCCATCACCGGTTTGCCGCCCATCTTCTCAATGGTGGCGATGAGCGCGTCCCGGTGGCCCTTGTGATGGGACTGGAACAGCACGGCCACATCGAGCACCGGCTTCTGCAGCAGGCCGCTGCCGGCGCCGAGCTGGTAGGCGTTGATGGCCTCGTGTTCGAGGCCCAGGGCCACGTTGAGGATGTCCACGTCCTTGCCCATGTCGCCAGGGGCGGCAGTGGCAAGATCGGGGCGCCCGGCAAGCAGGGCGATGGCGGCGGCAGACAGGGTGGCCTTGCCGGAGATGGACAGGAAGTTGCGGCGGGCGGGAAGGGCATTGGCGGACATGGTCGGACTCCTTTGACGGTGAGGGGTGAACGGGTGCTTCACCTCCTCTACGCAGCCCGCAACGACCTGGATGCAAGCGCCAAAGCGCTGCGGGCCGGGTGCCGCACCGGAAAGTGCAGTCACCCGGCCCGCAGGGAGCGGATACCCGCTTCAGGCGGCTGGCCGGCTCGCCGAACGCACGAAGAGCAGACTGCCCACATCACTGCTGAAGGGGGGCTGCGACACACCGTCGGGGGCGAACTGGTAGTCGCCGGTGCGCAGCAATCTGTCGCCGGCAAAGGCTTCGCCTTCGATCACCAGGCATTCGCTGTCCAGCGGCGGATCGCGGAAATCGGCGCGGGCACCCGGTGCGAGATTGAGGAGCAGGGCGCGTTGCCGCCCGTCGTCATGCAGCAGCTTGAGACGGACGCCGGGCTGGCGTTCGGTCCATTCCCCTTCGTCACGATGCACGGTGAGGGGAGCCTGCCCGCGGCCGGGAAGCAATGCGCTGATCACGTCCCGGGCGACTTCCATGCCATGGCCGATGGGCGTGCCGCGCAAATAGAGCAGTGCTCCACCGCTCGAACGCACCACGCCATGGCGACTGCCGGAACGGGCCAGGTGATAGTCGCCGACGCGGACGGTGATGTCGCCCAGTTGGGCCTCGCCGCGCAGGACAACACATTCCTCGTCTTCATGGTGACGATGGAAGGGGATCGCCGCACCGGGCTGCAGTTCAAGCAACACGGACCGGGCATCACCGCACAGGCGCTTGACGCGAACCCCTGGCACCAGACGGCCCCACTCGCCTTCGTCAAGGCGCACATGGATGAAATCCGCACCGGCTGCACGGCTGGCCCGGACACGGGCGAGCAGGCGCTGCTTGAGCGCATCGGCGCGCTCCGGAGACAGGGCAACGGGGGAGACGGCTTCGAGCAGGCCGTCGCGCACATCGCGGGCGCCGGTCGGATCGTCGGGATCAAGCATGTGTTTGTCGTTCATGATCACGCAGTGCTCCTGTCGATGTGTGCGGTCAGCGTTGCACGTAGACTCAGCAGCGCACGCCGGACATGGGATTTGACGGTTCCGAGGGGCAAGCCTGCATGCTGAGCGACTTCCTCGTGGGTCAGACCGCGGAGGAAGACCAATGCGACCAGCTGGCGCGGCACCGGGTCAAGGGCCGCCAGCGCCGCGTGCACCCGCGTGCTGTCCTGGCAGGCCGCCAGGAGGTCGGGCGGGTCGCCACCGCCATCCTGGGGTTCGACCTCCAGCAGGGTATGCGGTTCGGGGTGGCACAGGGCCGGGTCGGCCCGGCGCAGATGGTCGAGGGCACGGCTGCGGGCAATGGTCAGGATCCACGCCAGCGGCCGGCCGCGGGCCGGATCGTAGCGCAGCGCCTGGCGCCATACTTGGAAGAAGACGTCCTCCACCACCTCCTCGGCAGCCACCGTATCCCGGACGATACGCAGGACGATGCCATGCACCCGGCCACCGGTAGTGTCATAGAGCTCGGCCAGGGCATCCTCGTCGCCACCTCCGATGCGCTTAAGGCATCCGGCCAGTTCGAGGTCTTCGGGCGCAGCCCATCCGCCGCGCTGGCACGCGTCCGCGGCGCCAGCAAGGCTTGGCGGCGGCGCGGTGCCGGGCAGGATCACCGGCTGCAGGTCCTCGGTCATGGGCATCGCTCCTTGCTGTGACAGGCATCGGGGGCCATTTTGGATGTCTCCGGGAGTGGATCGGGACGCTGAGCGCAAGGGTCGCAGGGCAACACGAGCGGCAGCGTGTTCCTGCATTACGCAGCCGGCAGCGCGGTGGATGCAGCCGCAGCAATGCAGGGTCGGCAGACCCGTCTGCATCCGGATTGCCACACCCCGCGTAGTGAGGGGGTGCGGCGGACCCCGTCGGGGAGGCGCCGCCCACTTCATCACCTTGGGAGGCACATTGCCATGCACGTTATCAAGAAACTGACCCTCTTGCTCGCCTGGGGCGCCGCATTGCCGGCCCTCGCCGGGAGCGACAAGCTGCTGCTCACGGGCGGCGTCACCCAGCTGGAAGGCGCTGCCGGCGGCGGGCTGACGCCCTGGGCGGTGATTGCCGGCTACGGCACCCGCGACCAGATCGGCGCCAACGCCTTCTACACCGGCGTGTGGTCCCAAGACTACGGTCTGGCGACGGGCGGCGTCGCCGTGGGCCTGTGGGATCGCCTCGAATTGTCCTACGCCCGCCAGCGCTTCAACACACGTGACGTGGGCGGCGCACTCGGGCTGGGGAACGGATTCGCCTTCAATCAGGACGTCTTCGGGGTCAAGCTGCGGGTGCTCGGCAATGCGGTGCTGGAGCAGGATAGCTGGCTGCCCCAGATTGCCATCGGCGTGCAGCACAAACGCAATGACCAGGGGGCGGTGCTGCGGGCCATTGGCGCAAAGGACGATCACGGTACGGACTTTTACGTCAGCGCCACCAAGCTCTTCCTGGCCCAGAGCGTGCTGGCCAATGCGACCCTCCGCCAGACCAAGGCCAACCAGCTGGGGATTCTGGGTTTCGGGGGTGACAAGCGCGACGGTTATTCGACCCAGTTCGAAACCTCTCTGGCCTACCTGGTCCGCAAGGATCTGGCGGTGGGTGTCGAGTACCGCAGCAAGCCGGACAACCTGAAGATCGCCCGGGAGGATGACTGGTACGACTTCTTCGTTGCCTACCAACCGATCAAGAACGTTTCGGTGACGCTGGCCTACGCCCATCTGGGCAACATCGTCATCAAGGACAACCAGCGCGCACCCTACCTGTCTTTGCAGGTCGGCTTTTGACCCGAGGAGCACCCCGATGAAAACCCGCCATTTCATTACCGTTGTTGCCACCTGTGCCGCCATGGCCCTTCCCGCGGCCGGTCACGCAGAACCGGATCTGTCCACCTTCCAGGCCTTCGGTGAAAAACCGGGGCTGGTGAAGATCATGGATGACTTCATGCTCAGGCTGCTGGCCGATCCGCGCACCCGCCCCTTTTTCGAGAAGGCCGACCAGGCCCGGGTCAAGGCCCAGTTGGTGGATCAGATCTGCGCCGTCCTTGAAGGCCCCTGCACCTACGGCGGTGCCCCGATGGGGCCGCTGCACGCCGGGCTGGGCATTCGCGAGGCGGATTTCAATGCACTTGTGGAAGATCTGCAGAAGGCCATGGATGCGCAGGGCGTTCCCTTCCGGGCCCAGAACAAGCTGCTGGCCAAACTGGCCCCGATGCATCGCGAGATCATCACCCGCTGAGCGCGGGTTTCAGGCCTTGGCGGGGCGTCCGCGCTTCTTCGGCGCCCCGTCGGCCTCGCCCGCTACCGGGGGCAGCGGCGCAAGCAGGGCGCGGATGTCGTCTTCGCCGAACTTGACCGTGCCCTGGTGATCCTCTTCGAGGATGCCGGCGGCGAGTTCGGCCTTTTTTTCCTGCAGGCCGAGGATCTTCTCTTCAATCGACCCGGCCACCACCAGCTTGTAGACGAACACCGCCTTCTTCTGCCCCAGGCGGTGGGCCCGGTCGGTGGCCTGGTTCTCGACGGCCGGGTTCCACCAGGGGTCGTAGTGGATCACCGTGTCGGCGGCGGTGAGGTTTAGCCCGACGCCGCCGGCCTTCAGGCTGATCAGGAAGACCGGCACCTCCCCGTCCTGGAACTGGCGGATCGGAGCCTCCCGGTCCTGGGTGTCGCCGGTGAGGGTCACGTAGTCGATGCGCCGGGTGGTGAGTTCGGCGGCGATGAGGCCGAGCATGCCGGTGAACTGGGAGAACAGCAGCACCTTGCGGCCCTCCTCCACCAGCTCCGGCAGCATGTCCATGAGCAGGTCGAGCTTGGCCCGCTCCTTCACCTTGGCAGCGGCGTCGGTCTTGATGAGGCGCGGGTCGCAGCACACCTGGCGCAGCTTGAGCAGGGCGTCGAGGATGACGATCTGGCTGCGCGCGAAGCCCCGGGCGGCGATCTCGTCGCGGACCCGCTGGTCCATGGAGGCGCGCACGGTCTCGTAGAGGTCGCGCTGACGGCCTTCGAGCTCGACACTGCGCACGACGATGGTCTTGGGCGGCAGCTCGGTGGCCACCTCTTCCTTGCGCCGGCGCAGGATGAAGGGGGCGATGCGGCGGGCCAGCAGATCCCGGCGCACGGTGTCGCCATGCTTCTCGACCGGGGTGCGCCAGCGGGCGGTGAAGTCCTTCTGGTCCCCCAGAAAACCCGGCAGCAGGAAGTCGAACTGGCTCCACAGCTCACCCAGGTGGTTCTCGAGGGGCGTACCGGTGAGGCACAGGCGGTGCTTTGCCTTGAGGGTGCGCACCACCTGGGCAGCCTGGCTGGCGGCGTTCTTGACGGTCTGGGCTTCGTCGAGGATCAGGGAGTGGTATTCGTGGGCGGCCAGTTGCTCCCGGTCACGCCACAGCAGCGGGTAGGTGGTGAGGCAGACGTCGTGCTCGGGGATCTTGGCGAAGGCCTCGGCCCGGCCCGCACCGCGCAGGCTGAGCACTTTCAGGTCGGGGGCGAAGCGTTCGGCCTCCCGCTGCCAGTTGAACACCAGGGAGGTGGGCAGCACCACCAGGGCCGGCTTGCCCAGGCGCCGACCACGCTTTTCGGTAAGCAGGTGGGCGAGGGTCTGGGCGGTCTTGCCGAGGCCCATGTCGTCGGCCAGGATGCCACCCAGCTCGTGCTTGCGCAGGTGCTGGAGCCAGGCCAGACCGTCGAGCTGGTAGGGGCGCAGATCAAGGGCAAAGCCCTTGGGTGCGGCCACGGCCTTGATCTGCCCGACACCACGGATACGCTGGATCCAGTTTTCGAGGCTTGCCAGGCCTTCGGCGCGCCAGCCGTCTCCAAGCACGTCCGCCAGGCGCGGGGCGTCGAATCGGGACACCTTGAGGGTGCTGGAAGGGGTGTCGAAGAGGTCCACCAGATTGCGAGCAATGGGCTTTACGCGCTCGGCCGCCAGGGCCACGCGATCACCATCCTCAAGCTGCACCACCACCTGGGCGCTGTCGGGAATCCCGTCGATCTGCTTGGGGTCGAGCCAGCGCGGATCCTGGCGGAAGACGGCGTGGAGCATGGGCGCCAGATCCACCCGACGCCCCTCCACCTCGACCCCGAGGGACACTTCGAACCAGCCTTCGTCGCTTTCCTCGACCTTGACCTCCCAGCCACTGGCCAGCAGCACCCGGTGGCGGAAGTCCTTGGGGCAATCGATGTGCCAGCCGGCAGCACGCAGCTCGGGGGCGACCAGGGAGAAGAAGTGAATCCAGTGGGCTTCGCTCTCGAGACCGTAGAAACCTTCCGCAACGGTACCGGGACTGATCAGCCAGCCGCGCTTGAGGGGCTGGAAACCAACGCGCAGAAAGGCCTTCCAGGCGGCCTCCTCGGTGGCGAGGTCACGCTGCACGCGGACGGCACGACCATCGGGCAGACTGGCCAGCTCACTGGTGGCACCGGGTTCGAAACGGGCGTCGCCATAGGTGAACACGGGGGTGGCCACGTCGTACTCATGGCCACCGAAATCAGCCTCGTAGCCCCGGTGCTTGCGCCAGCTCCAACAGAAAAGGGAGGCCAAACTGAGGACGGGGCGACAGGGGAGTGACACCAGGGGGAGTTCGGCGGCGCGTTGCCCCTGGGGCGAGGGCAGGGCCGGCGCCACCTCGGCCAGGGCGTTGGCGATCACCGGCAGTTCGGCCGGGGCAAGGGGTGGCAGGGTCAGCAGTTCGCCGATCACGGCTCCATCCTCAAGCATGACCCGGCCAACCTCCCCTTGTACCGTGTCCACGTAGGCCAGGGGATCGGTGCGGATTACCAGGGCGGCGGCCGGTTCGGTGACCACCCGCGCCTTGATACCGTTGGCGCCCGGCACCCATTCCAGGGCACCCGCGCGGGACGACCCGCCGCGCAGGGGCGAAACCCGGCCACTGCCATCCGCCTCCAGGTAGGCTCGGCCGGTGGCCAACGCCGCTTCCAGCAGCGTCAGGCCGGACGTGCCGCTGAGGTGGGGCCAGCCATACCCGCCGGTGCGCCGGTTGGCCTCGCGCAACAGACGGAACACATTGAGGTCTTCGTCGCGCACGAAGGCGGGCGGACGCAGCAGCGCCTGCTCGTAGTTGGACCACTCCGCGGCCACACTGCTGAGCCCCCCATCGGCACCCACCTTGGCCTTGAGCAGGCTGAACTCCATCTCGTCACCCGTGGGCAGGCTGATCACCGAACACAGGTAGAAGATGGCTTCCTTGGGTGCCGCGGCCTTCCTGGCCTTGCCCGCCTTGTCGATCCGCTCACGCAGGCCCCGCGCCCAGGCGAGAACTTCGGCACGGGGCTTGTCCACCAGGGCACCCGGCCGGCGGGCAGCGAGAATGAGGGCGGCGGCATGCTTGCAGCGGTTGCCGACAGGGCAGGTGCAGCGGGTGGCCAGCTCAATGCTGCTCTGACCGAAGAACTCCCGCCGTTCGATCCGCACCGTGACCCGGTAGGGGACCGCTTCGGTCCCCTGCACCTGGGCCTGAAGCTGGTTGCCGGCCATCTCGATGTGACGCACCCTGCCCACGTAAGTCCTGGCGCGATTGAGGGCGCTGGCAGAGAACAGCTCGCCCAGGAGGGTGTCGTCGAGCTGGGCAAGTAGGCGAGGTAGATCCATGCCGGGAGCCGGGCAAAGAAAACTCACGATTCTAGGCTTTGCGGCGCTGCAGCGAAACAACCATCGGGCTGTTGCAGCAGTGGGCTCTCAGAGGATGTGAAGAAACCGTCGCGAGCGGTTCGAGTTCGCGCCGAGAAACGCAGCCGTACAAGGGTACGGTAAGCATCGCAGGGGCGAAATCGGACTGCGCAGTCGAGTTATTCACACCCTCTCAGGCGTCGCGACCACTGTCCAGGGAATAGCCGGCCGCATCCAGAATGGCCGGAAGGGCTTCGGCTGCACGCAGGCGCAGGCGAACATCCACCCGCTCGCTGACCGGCGTGCTTCCCGGGTTGATCTCGATGGTCGGGACACCGTTTTCCAAGGCCCACAAGACCGGCCCCGCAATATAGGGAAAGGCACTGCCGGTACCGACCGTGAAGATCAGATCCGGGCCGGCCGCCAGTACAGTCTGAAAACGATGCACGGCCTGGTCGGGAAGGCTCTCGCCGAACAGCACCACATCGGGCCGCAGCACACCCCCGCAATGGGGACATTCCGGCGGAATCGACAGGCCCGCGTAGTTGTCCACCTGACGGACCCGGCCACAGTCCAGGCAGCGCAGCCGACGCAGGGTGCCATGCATTTCGATGACATCCCTGGAGCCCGCCTCCAGGTGAAAACCATCCACATTCTGGGTGAGGGTGGTGACCTTGCCATGGAGCGCTTCAAGTCGGGCAATCGCGTAATGCCCGGCATTGGGCCGGGCACCGCGGCAGCTGGATTCGATCTGGGACAGGTAGCGCCAGGTGATGTCGGGTCGCGATCGGAAAACCTCTCCCGAGAGGGCCTGCTCGATGGGCAGACCCGCATCGGTGAGGGCGCCCTCGTAAAGGCCACCGACGCCCCGATAGGTGGGAAGGCCCGAATCGGCGGAAAGGCCGGCCCCGGTAATGAAAAGGATGCGCTTGGCGGCAGACAGGAGGCGACCTGCGGCAGCGATCCGGTCAGCGTATTCGGCTATGGTGGCGTTTGTCATGCTGAGTCCCTTACGGGAAAATTCCGGAGTGACGCGGGTGCATGCCTAACGGCTGCACGCGGAAAGGGTTTAATTCTGACCGCTGGAACGGTCAGCGGCCATAGGGATGCCATAGAAACATGTGCCAGCTACTTGGGATGAACTGCAATACACCGACGGACATCTGTTTTTCCTTCGCCGGCTTCCAGGCCCGGGGGGGCCTGACGGATGTGCATGGCGACGGCTGGGGTATCGCGTTCTTTGAGGGGCGTGGCGTGCGGGTCTTCCTGGATCCGAAGGCCAGTGCCCATTCGCCCGTGGCCGAGCTGGTGCGCAGTTACCCGATCCATTCCCTCAATGTGATCGCCCATATCCGCAAGGCCACCCAGGGTTTCGTCAGCCTTGAAAACACGCACCCCTTCCAGAGGGAATTGTGGGGTCGCTATTGGGTATTCGCCCACAACGGCAACCTCCTGGATTTCGCACCCGTGCTGCGCGGCGATTTCCAACCGGTCGGGCAGACCGATTCGGAGCTGGCATTCTGCCATCTGATGGAAACCCTCAACCGGGAGTTTCCCGCCGGAGAACCGCCTCGGGTCGAACTTTTCGCGGCGATTCGACGCATCGCCGCTGATATCGGCCGTCATGGAGAGTTCAATTTCCTGCTTTCCAATGGCACCTGCCTGTTTGCCCACTGCGCATCCCGGCTCACCTACATCGTGCGCAAAGCCCCCTTTGACGAGGCACATCTCAAGGACCAGGACATCACGGTGGACTTCCGCCAGCTGACGTCCCCCGCTGACCGGGTCGCCATCGTGGCAACCACACCACTTACGGACAACGAAGAATGGACCACCATCCCTCCGGGCACGCTGCTGCTCCTGGAAGACGGCGAGCCGGTGGATGCAGGGCCTGCCCACACCCGTCCATTCATTCGGGAAGCGGTGTGAACAGGAATGCCAAATTTGTCCCGAATTACAATTTCTATGAATTACGTCACATCCTGACACCAGTGAGAAATTGCGATGTATCCGGGCTAAAATCACCGGACGTTGCCAAACCGGGTCGAAACATTCATGCCGACAAGCGCCCCGAAAGACTGCCCCCTGTGTTTTCCCGAATGGGAGAACGTGCTCTGGCACGATGCAAGCTGCCGCGTGATTCGGGTCAATGATCCGGACTACCCGGGCTATTGCCGGCTCATCTGGACCGAGCACGTTGCAGAGATGAGCGATCTCTCCCCGGCAGAACAGCGGCACTGCTTCAACATACTGATGGCTGTCGAAGTGGCTGTACGGGAGTGCTTCCGGCCGGAGAAAGTCAATCTGGCAAGCTTTGGCAACATGGTTCCCCATCTGCACTGGCATGTTATCCCGCGCTACCTTGACGACCGCCACTTTCCCCAGCCCGTGTGGGGGCAACCCCAGCGCAAGGGCGGCACATCCCCCGCACCCGAGGTGGACGATGCCCGTCTCGCCCTGGCCATACGCAACGCCGTTGCCGAGCACCTTTCAGGCTGAAACCCGAGGATAGCCCCATGACGGACAGCCCCCAGAATTACACCGACCTGCGCAGCGTGGAGCAGTATCGCAAGCTGCTGAGGAATCTCCACACGCTCAACGCCACCGAGAGTCATGCCACCCTCGTGCGCATGCTCGAAGGCCTGCTGGCCAGCCCCCTGGGGCCGGAAGAGCAGCTTGAGGTCCTTGAGTCGGCGCGCCAGACCATCACTTTCGTGCAGCACGAAATGTCGTCCCGCTACGCGGCCCATCCCCTTCCCCCCGACAGCGCGGAAGATGCCACCCTGCGCCAGGTGGTACGCCTATGGACGGCCCTCAGTACTGCCTATGCCCGCCTGGGTGAAAGTGGTGCCGGCAGCGACGAGTTCCGCGCCCAATGGCCCTTGCTGGCCCAGCGCCGCATCCAGTATCTGGGGCAGGTCATCATCGAGTATTTCCGGGCCCACCGGGCAGAACCTCAAGGGTCCTGGAAGTCCGTCCATGCGGCCTACCTGGAAGCGGAGCGGACGGGAGTGGCTCACAGCCGGGTGATTGATCCCCTCAACAACACCTGGAAAGCCCAGAGCCCGGACGAGGCCTATATTGCCTTGCTGCTCATCGACCTGACCAACCCCTACGGCCGGAACCAGCGCGAACTCAACTGGATCTGCCGCTGGGCCCAACGCTTTGCCCCCTACTGCATCATGCAGCGAGAATGGGAAAAGGACGACGCCCGCGCCTACGGCCTTGACCTGACCGAGGACCATGGCTTGCGGCCAATTGCCCTGATCGGCAGCCGGCCCGGCATGCGGCGCTTCGATGGCCATCGCCTGGCTGCCCAGATCAAGGCCATGCTGGCGGAGTTCAAGCAGGGCACCACGCCTGCATCCCTCGGCCTCGGTGACGACTGTTCCCAGCCCGCCTGTGCCCGACTGCTGGTTTCGCTTTACCGGCCATGGGGCATGTCTGCCGCCGGGCGGCGTTTCCCCCGGCGCAGCAAGAAGGGCGGAAACATGATCAGCACCGACTGGGAAGCCATCGGTCTCCTTGTCTCGGGGCGTGATTTCGTTTCGCCCAACCGGCACCAGACCATGGACAGCCGCCATGACCTCAACGTCATCACCTTCGGTGCCCGGGTCGACGACGAAGATCCGCCCATCATCGACGCTGAGGCCGAAGTAAGACAGCGGGGCTTCCATCTTGACGAATGGGCGACCGTTGATCATTCGGTGTCGGGTTTCCGGCTGCAACGCAAGCACCCCGGTCAGCGCATCGAGCATCACCAGTTGGTGGGCATCAAGCCCGGTGACGGAAACCAGTATCTGCTCGGCCAGGTGAGCTGGCTCATGTATGAACCCGACGGCACCCTGATGGCCGGAATCCACCTGCTGGCAGGCCTTCCGACCACCGTCGCCGTGCGGGGAACCGGTGTTAACGTCAGCAAGCAGGAACCCTATGCCCAGGGCTTCCTGTTACCGGAGATCGCCGCGATGCGGGCTCCGGCAACCATTGTGCTGCCGGGCGGCTGGTTCCACGCCGATCGCACGCTCGAACTGCACACGGGCGAACCGCGCCAGATTCGGCTTACCACGCTGGTGGCGAGGGGAACCAACTTCGATCAGGCCACTTACGAGTTGGTTGCCACCTGAACACCTTGACTGCGCTCAGGTCACGAGGCGACGTGCCGGAAAGCAGGCAGTGAAGGTGCTGCCCTTGGCGGGCTCACTTTCAATCAGCAGATCGCCTTGGTGACGACTCAGCACGTGCTTTACGATGGCCAGGCCAAGGCCGGTACCACCGGTTTCCCGGGAACGTCCCCGATCAACCCGGTAGAAGCGCTCGGTCAGACGGGGAATGTGCTCCGGGGCGATCCCGATGCCATCGTCCTTCACTGAATATTCCACCACCGAGCCGCGCAGCCGCCAGCTGATGCGGATGGACCCACCCGCCGGCGTATAGCGAACGGCATTGATGGCCAGATTCGTAAAGGCACTGTAGAGCTCCTTGGCGTTTCCAAGCAGGCATGCGCGGGTGCCACATTCAAGTTCGATGACATGCCGGCCGCCAGATACAACCTGTGCCTCCTGCTTTACCTCCTCGAGAAGCGCCGCCACATCGACGGCCTCCTCGTGCCGGATCGGCTCGTCGACTTCCAGCGCCGACAGGGTGAGAAGATCCTGGATCAGGCGCTGCATGCGTCCGGCCTGCTCGGAAGCGAGGCCAAGATAATGACGGATGTCGTCCTTATCCAGTTCATCCAGCCCATCGATGACGGTTTCAAGAAAACCGCTGACGACGGTGAGGGGCGTCCGCATCTCATGGGACACGTTGGCCACAAAATCACGGCGCATCGCCTGCAGGCGTTCTCCCTGAGTGATGTCTTCGGACATGAGGAGGCGCATGTCTTCGCTGAACGGCACCACGTGCACCATCAGCGTCCGGGTGATCGGGCGCCCGATGCTCAGAGTCAACGGTGCTTCATAGCGGCCTTCCTGAAGGTATCGCACAAAATCCGGCTGCCTGACCAGATTGGTGATCGGGGTTCCCTGGTCGCGCGCCTGTTCCAGACCAAAATGCTGCTCGCCCTGCCGATTCACCCATTCGATGGTATGCGTGTTGGACAGGAAAAGCAGGCCATGGGGCATGGCCTGACTGGCTTCCCGGAAACGTTCTAGCGCCAATGTCAGGCGCTGCTGCCGACGACTGGCGTTGCGGGCATGGCTGTTCAGATCGGCAAAGATGTAATCCCACATGCCGATCGCCCGAGGCATCGGGGGAGCGTCGTCAACGGGCAGCCTGAGCCAATAGACCAGCTTGTACAGATTGCGTACATGGTAGACACCAGCCACCAGAAGCCCGGAACAGAATACCAGGAGCCCAGGTACGAGCCCGAGCAGGACCCAGACAAACAGTCCCAAAACGACGATGAGCGCCAGATACGCAAACGCTGCAACAAAGATATATTTTATCGGCCGGATGACCGTCACCCCTCAGGCAAACTGAACCAGCCTTTGATTATCGCACGGGGGTCACTGATTCCTGCTGCGTCGAGAACCGATAGCCACTGCCGCGCACGGTCTGCACCAGACTGTCGTGACCGCTCGGCTCAAGGGCACAGCGCAAACGACGGATGTGTACGTCCACCGTCCGCTCTTCCACGAAGACGTGATCTCCCCACACTTGGTCAAGCAACTGGGCTCGCGAATGGACGCGTTCCGGGTGGGTCATCAGGAAATGAAGCAGGCGGAACTCCGTCGGGCCAAGGGTGACCGGACTGCCGGCAGCCGCCAGCCTGTGGGTTGCCGGATCAAGGCGCAGACCGCCCAGTTCCACAGGATCTTCGGTCGTCTCCGGTGCCCGACGGCGCAGCACGGCCTTGATCCGCGCCACAAGCTCACGCGGAGAGAAAGGCTTGGTGATGTAATCGTCGGCCCCGGACTCCAGTCCGAGAACCTTGTCCTGCTCCTCGCCCCGCGCGGTGAGCATGATGAGCGGAATGCCGCGCGTCCGCTCCTCGCTCCGAAGACGACGGGCAAACTCGACACCGGACATGCCGGGGAGCATCCAGTCGAGAAGAATGAGATCCGGCAAGGCATCGCGTACGATTCGCTGGGCGGTCTCTGCGTCGGTCGCACGCACGACATGGTGACCCGCACGCATCAGGTTGGCGGCGATGAGTTCCTGAATTGCGGGCTCGTCTTCGACAAGCAGGATGGTGGCGGGCATGGAAACCTCGGTTTGGCAAATGACCGTTGCAGTGTATTGCAGCTACTTGAAGGTTTAATGACAGGTCACGGCCTTGAAACAGCACCCGACTCATGCTGCGGGCCAGCAGTGCGGCCGCCTTCTAGTATCATTCGTCCATCACTCTCTCCAACGGCGGACACCAACATGGCAGGCCTGCGCAAGGACGATCCCGTCCCCATCGAAATCAAGGTGCATCAGCGTTCGCGTCTGATGGAAGTTTCCTTCGACGACGGCCAGCGATTCGAATTCAGTTTCGAGTTCCTGCGGGTCTTTTCCCCGTCCGCGGAAGTCCGCGGTCACGGAATCGGCCAGGAAGTCCTGCAACTCGGCAAGCGCGACGTGGAGATCACCCGGGTCGAGCCAGTGGGCAACTATGCCATCAAGCCGGTCTTTTCGGATGGCCACGACAGCGGCCTGTATTCGTGGGATTACCTCTACGATCTCGGTCAGAACCAAGACGATCTGTGGCAGACCTACCTGCTGCGCCTTGCCGAAGCAGGCGGCAGCCGTGATCCCGCCGAACAAGCAGCTGTCACATCCCCCGCACCCGGTGGCTGCGGTCACCCTCATTGATCGTCGCACGCCACGGGACGCCCCATCGACTCTGATCGCCTTACGAACATGAATGACAAGACCACCCATTTCGGCTTCCAGAAGGTTGCCGAATCCGAAAAGGCCGGCAAGGTAAGAAGTGTCTTTTCCTCCGTCGCCTCCAGTTACGACGTGATGAATGACTTGATGTCCTTCGGCCTGCATCGCCTTTGGAAAGCCTTCACCGTGCAGATTGCGGGCGTTCGGGCCGGAGACCGGGTGCTTGATGTCGCAGGCGGTACTGCCGACCTGTCCCTGGCCTTCGCGAAAAAAGTGGGCCCGACCGGTCAGGTCTGGCTCACCGACATCAACCATGCAATGCTTTCCCGCGGCCGTGATCGCGTGGTCGACAAGGGTTTCCTGCTGCCCGTCGCCCAATGCGATGCCGAGAAGCTGCCTTTTCCCGACAACCATTTCGACGTGGTGACGGTCGCGTTTGGTCTCCGCAACATGACCCACAAGGACATTGCGATCGCCGAGATGCGCCGTGTGCTCAAACCCGGTGGCCGCCTGCTGGTACTGGAGTTTTCGAAGGTCTGGAAGCCCCTGGCCCCGGCCTACGACTTCTATTCGTTCAAGTTGCTTCCAATGATGGGCGAGAAGGTCGCCAAGGACGCCGACAGTTATCGCTATCTGGCCGAGAGCATCCGCATGCATCCCGATCAGGAGTCCCTAAAGGAACTGATGGAAGGCGCGGGTCTGGATCGGGTCGAGTACTTCAACATGACCGCCGGCGTGGTCGCGCTGCATCGGGGTTACAAACTCTGAGTCAGGGAGTCAGGATGCTCACCTCCTCAGCCATCACCGGCCTCAACCACCTTCTCGGCGATGCCCCGTGGGCCCGGGAAAAACTGGCCCCGTTCGCTGATCGCAGCGCGACTTTCGTGCTTAAACCCCTTGAGCTTGGGTTGGGCATCGATGGCAACGGCTACTTTACCGAGTCAGCCACGACAACACCCGACGTCGTCCTCGAGCTTCCCCTCGCCAGTCTGCCCAAGCTGATTGGGGGACCGGACGCCCTGATGGCCGATATCCGCATCAGCGGCAACGCCGATCTGGCAGATACGCTGGGTTTTGTACTGCGCAAACTGCGCTGGGATGGGGAAGAAGCCTTGTCGCGGCTGATTGGTGATATCGCCGCCCATCGAAGCACCGGTATTGTCCGCCAGGTGGCTGCTTGGCACCGACAGATCGCGCAGAATGTCGTTGAGAACCTTTCCGAGTATCTAAGCGAGGAACAGCCGGTGCTGGTCAAACGACAGGCCCTCGAAGATCTGGCGAGTGCCAATTCCGAGCTGCGCGATGATTTGGCTCGTCTCGAAAAGCGACTACAAAAGCTCAAGTTAACACGCTGAAGCAGCACCCGCATACAAAAGGGGCAGTCCAATCGGAGTGCCCCTTTTGCAATACAGCGAACCGTTCGTGCTTAGTGGCCGCGCTTCTTCAGCTTGTTGATGGCTGCGATCTGCGCAAGCGCCGAAGCCAGTTCGGATTGGGCCTTGGCGTACTCCAGGGCGGAACCCTGGTTCTGCAAGGCTTCTTCCGCGAGACGCTTGGCATCCAGTGCCTTGGCCTCGTCCAGATCCTTGCCACGGATGGCGGTATCCGCCAGGACCGTCACAAGGTTGGGCTGAACTTCGAGCAAGCCGCCGGCCACAAAAACCATTTCTTCTTCAGACTGGTTCTGGACCTTGACGCGTACGGCACCCGGCTTGATCCGGGTCATCAGCGGCATGTGGCCCGGCAGAATACCCAGCTCGCCGGATTCACCGGGCAGAGCCACGAACTCGGCCAGACCGGAGAAGATCTGCTCTTCCGCGCTGACGATATCGACATGAATGGTCATTGCCATAGCTATTTCCTCCTCAATCCGGCGGGCTCACAGGAGCACCGCCGAACGATGGTCGCGATGATTAGAGGGTCTTCGCTTTCTCGAAGGCCTCTTCAATCGGGCCGACCATGTAGAAGGCCTGCTCGGGCAGATGGTCACACTCACCAGCCACGATCATCTTGAAGCCCTTGATCGTTTCCTTCAGGGGGACGTACTTGCCGGGAGAACCGGTAAACACTTCCGCCACGAAGAACGGCTGGGAAAGGAAACGCTGGATCTTACGAGCGCGGGAAACAAGCAGCTTGTCTTCCGGAGCAAGTTCGTCCATACCCAGAATCGCGATGATGTCGCGCAGTTCCTTGTAACGCTGAAGGGTCTGCTGAACGCCGCGAGCGGTGTTGTAGTGCTCTTCACCCACCACCAGCGGATCAAGCTGACGGGAAGTGGAGTCGAGCGGATCCACGGCCGGGTAGATACCCAGGGAGGCGATGTCACGCGACAGCACGACGGTCGAATCCAAGTGGAGGAAGGTGGTCGCCGGAGACGGGTCGGTCAAGTCATCCGCAGGCACATACACGGCCTGGATGGAGGTGATCGAACCCACCTTGGTGGAGGTGATCCGCTCCTGCAGACGGCCCATTTCTTCGGCCAGCGTCGGCTGGTAACCCACCGCGGAAGGCATACGACCCAGCAGCGCGGACACTTCGGTACCGGCCAGGGTGTAGCGGTAGATGTTATCCACGAAGAACAGGATGTCACGACCTTCGTCACGGAAGCGCTCGGCCATGGTCAGGCCGGTCAGCGCCACACGCAGACGGTTGCCGGGGGGCTCGTTCATCTGACCGAACACCATCGCAACCTTGTCGAGAACGTTGGAGTCCTTCATTTCGTGGTAGAAGTCGTTCCCTTCACGGGTACGCTCGCCCACGCCGGCAAACACCGACAGACCGCTGTGCTGCTTGGCGATGTTGTTGATGAGCTCCATCATGTTCACGGTCTTGCCCACACCGGCGCCACCGAACAGACCGACCTTGCCGCCCTTGGCGAACGGGCAGATCAGATCGATAACCTTGATGCCGGTTTCGAGCAGATCCACGGACGGGGACAGCTCGTCGAACTTCGGGGCCTTCTGGTGAATAACCCGACGCTCGTCACACTGGATCGGGCCGGCTTCGTCGATCGGACGACCCAGCACATCCATGATGCGGCCCAGGGTGCCGTGGCCAACCGGCACAGCAATACCCTTGCCGGTATTTGCAACTACCATGCCACGACGCAGGCCGTCCGAAGACCCCAGCGCAATGGTACGCACAACGCCGTCGCCCAGTTGCTGCTGAACTTCAAGAACCAGTTCAGCACCTTCCAGGGTAAGGGCGTCGTAAATCTTGGGCATCGCGTCGCGCGGGAACTGCACATCCACCACGGCGCCGATGCATTGAACGATCGTTCCTTGACTCATCGTCGTTTCCCCAAACTTGTTAAAGCGTTACACCGCGGCTGCGCCGCCGACAATTTCTGACAGTTCCTTGGTGATCGCGGCCTGACGGGTCTTGTTGTAGACCAGTTGGAGTTCGCCGATCACGCTTCCTGCGTTGTCGGAGGCTGCCTTCATCGCCACCATCCGGGCACTCTGTTCGGACGCCATGTTCTCGGCGACAGCCTGGTACACCAGCGCTTCGACATAGCGCACCAGGAGTTCGTCGATCACAACCTGCGCATCCGGCTCGTAGAGGTAGTCCCAGTTCCCTTCGGGGGTTCCGAGACGCTCGCCGGTCAGCGGGAGAAGCTGCTCAAGCTGGGACTCCTGCTTCATCGTATTGACGAAGCGGGAGTAGACAAGGTGCACTTCGTCCAGCTCACCATTCTGGAAAGCGTCGATCATGACCTTGACGGGCCCGATCAGCTTTTCCAGATGGGGGGTATCCCCGAGCTGGGTGACATGCGAGACGACCTTGGCACCCAGGCGCTGCATGAAACCCAGCCCCTTGTTGCCGATACAGGTCACACGAATGTCGGTGACACCCTTGCTTTCCCAATCCTTGAGCGCATTCAACCCGGTGCGCAAGGTGTTGGTGTTGAGGCCGCCGCACAGACCCTTATCGGTCGTTACGACGATCAGCCCAACACGCTTGACATCGTCCTTCGAGACGAGGAACGGATGCTTGTAGTCGGTGATGTTGGCTGCAGACAGATTCGCGGCGAGACGGCGGATCTTCTCGGCGTAGGGACGGGCTGCCCGCATGCGGTCTTGAGCCTTCCGCATTTTGGACGCAGCAACCATCTCCATGGCCTTGGTGATCTTTTTAGTGTTCTGCACACTCTTGATCTTGTTACGGATCTCTTTACCGCTAGCCATTTCGCTCTCCGTGTGCCTGCGTTAAGCCCAGCTCTTCTTGAATTCTTCGATGACGGCAGCGAGTTGCTTTTCGCCTTCTCCATCGAGAACCTTGCTCGACTCGATCTTGGCAACAAGATCAGCAGCCTTGGTCTTCACGAACTGGTGCATCGCAGTTTCGCAGGCCAGGGCACGCTTGACATCGACGTCGTCGAAAGCACCCTTATTGACTGCGAACAGCGTGATCGCCATTTCCGAAACCTTGAGCGGAGCATACTGCGGCTGCTTCATCAGTTCGGTCACGAGACGGCCGCGCTCGAGCTGCTTGCGGGTCGCTTCGTCCAGGTCGGAAGCGAACTGCGCGAACGCAGCCAGCTCACGGTACTGGGCAAGCGCCAGACGCACGCCACCGCCGAGGTTCTTGATGACCTTGGTCTGGGCAGCACCACCCACGCGGGACACCGAGATACCCGCGTTGATGGCGGGACGGATACCAGCGTTGAAGAGGTCGGTTTCCAGGAAGATCTGACCGTCGGTAATCGAGATAACGTTGGTCGGCACGAACGCGGACACGTCGCCGGCCTGGGTTTCAATCACCGGCAGAGCGGTCAGCGAACCGGTCTTGCCCTTGACTTCACCCTTCGTGAATTGCTCGACGTAATCCTCGGACACGCGAGCAGCGCGCTCAAGCAGACGGGAGTGCAGGTAGAACACGTCACCGGGGTAGGCTTCACGGCCCGGGGGACGACGCAGCAGCAGGGAAACCTGACGGTAGGCCCAGGCTTGCTTGGTCAGATCGTCATAAACGATCAGGGCGTCTTGACCGCGATCGCGGAAGTACTCGCCCATGGTGCAACCGGAGTACGGAGCGATGTATTGCATCGCGGCGGACTCGGAAGCGGTGGCAGCGACGACGATGGTGTATTCCAGCGCGCCGTGCTCTTCGAGCTTGCGAACCACGTTGGCAACGGTCGAGGCCTTCTGACCGACTGCCACGTAGATGCACAGAACGCCTTCGCCCTTTTGGTTGATGATCGCATCAACAGCGACGGCGGTCTTGCCGGTCTGACGGTCACCAATGATCAGCTCACGCTGACCACGGCCGACCGGGACCATGGAGTCGACCGACTTGAGACCGGTTTGCACCGGCTGGGACACCGACTTACGCCAGATCACGCCCGGAGCAACCTTTTCGATCGGCTCGGACAGCTTGGCGTTGATCGGACCCTTGCCGTCGATCGGCTGGCCAAGGGAGTTGACCACACGACCAAGCAGTTCCGGACCAACCGGAACTTCCAGAATGCGACCCGTGCACTTCACGGTGTCGCCTTCGGAGATGCCTTCGTATTCACCCAGAACCACGGCACCGACGGAGTCGCGCTCGAGGTTCATGGCGAGGCCAAAAACGTTGCCGGGGAATTCCAGCATTTCGCCCTGCATGGCATCGGAAAGGCCGTGAACACGGCAGATACCGTCGGTCACTGAAACCACGGTACCCTCGGTGCGGGCATTCGCGGACAGCTGCAGGTTCTGAATCCGACTCTTGATCAGGTCACTGATTTCAGAGGGGTTGAGTTGCATAGCTTATGCTCCTAGTTCTTTAGCGCGGCGGCCATGTTCGCGAGCTTGCCGCGGACCGAGGCGTCGATGACTTCATCCCCAACGGCGATCTTGACCCCACCGATCAATTCGGGGTCTACGCTGACAGTCACGTTGAGCTTGGCCTTGAAGCGAGCTTCCAGGTCGGCAACGAGTGCTTTCAGCGTGGCATCGTCCATCGGAAAGGCGGAGACGATATTCGCCTCCTTGACACCTTCGTGTTCGTTCTTGAGAGCAACGAACAGGTCACGGATCTCGGGAAGCACTTGCAGACGCTCGTTTTCGACAAGAACGCGGACATAGTTCTGCTGTTCGGCAGACAGTCCGGCTCCCGCGACATCGAGGAAAAGCCCGGCCAATTGTGCAGGCTGGAGCTTGGGATCGCTGATGCAATCCCCCATTTGCGGATCGGCGGCGATGCACGCCAGCCGATCTAGTGCTTCCGACCAAGGCCCCAGCGCATTGCCCGCGGAAGCGAGCTGAAATGCCGCTTCAGCATAGGGGCGTGCGATGGTGACGTTCTCGGCCATGGCTTATTGAAGTTCCTGTTTCAGGTTGGCCAGCAGGTCGGCGTGGGCCTGAGCGTTGATCTCCTTGCGGAGGATCTTCTCGGCACCGGCGACAGCCAGATGGGCGACCTGATCGCGCAGGGCTTCCTTGGCACGTTGGGCGGCGACGCCAGCTTCGGCTTCAGCGGCTTCACGGGCCTGGGCAATGATGCGGGCGGCTTCGGCGCGAGCTTCATCGAGGAACACTGCAGCCTGCTTTTCAGCAGAGGCACGGACGTCCGTAGCGGACTCGCGGGCCTTGCGCAGCTCTTCAACGACTTTCTTCTCGGCATGAGCGAGATCGCTCTTCGCCTTGTCCGCAGCCGCGAGCCCGTCGGCGATCTTCTTCGCGCGCTCATCGAGTGCCTTCACAATGGGGGGCCACACGAACTTCATCGTGACCCACGCCAGAATGAAGAACACAACGAGCTGGGCTACCAGGGTTGCGTTCAGATTCACGGTAGTCTTCCTTTAGTCAGGTTGGACCGCGAAACTCAGATCTTGAACGGGTTGGCGAACGCAAACATCATGGCGATACCGACGCCGATCAGGAACGCAGCGTCGATCAGACCAGCCAGCAGGAACATCTTGGTCTGCAGGGCGTTCATGAGTTCGGGCTGACGGGCGGATGCTTCCAGGTACTTGCTACCCATGATGCCGATACCGATACAGGCGCCGATAGCACCCAGACCGATGATCAGACCGGCGGCCAGAGCAACAAAACCGAGAACGTGTTCCATGACTACTCCTTTAGTTGAGATGATTTAAATTGAAACCGAAACGACTGCTTAAACCTTGAAACTTCTTAGTGGCTTTCGTGGGCCTGTCCGATGTACACCAGGGTCAGCATCATGAAGATGAAGGCCTGCAGGGCGACGATCAGGATGTGGAAGACCGCCCAGATGGAGCCCGCGACGATGTGGCCGAGGAAACCGAACACGGTGGCAGTCCCGCCCATCAGCGCAATCAGCATGAACACCAGTTCGCCAGCGTACATGTTGCCGAACAGTCGCATGCCGTGGGACACGGTCTTGGCAAGGAACTCGATCATCTGCATCAGGAAGTTGATCGGGTAAAGCAGCGGATGGGATCCGAAGGGAGCGGTGAAGAGTTCGTGAATCCAGCCACCGAGGCCCTTGATCTTGATGTTGTAGTACAGGCAGATCAGCAGAACGCCGATGGACATGCCGAGGGTGCCGTTCAGGTCGGCGGTGGGCACGACGCGCAGGTAGGCATGTTCGTTTCCGGAAATCAGTGCCCAGATCTTGGGCAGCAGATCAACGGGCAGGAAGTCCATGGAGTTCATCAGGAAGATCCAGAAGAACACGGTAAGGGCCACCGGAGCGACAAACTTGCGGGATTCGGCGCTATGCACGATGCCCTTGGCCTGATCCGCAACCATTTCGACGAGGATTTCGATGGCAGCCTGGAAGCGACCCGGAACGCCGGAAGTGGCTTTGCTGGCTGCTTTGGTCAGGATCAGCAGGGTGACGATACCCAGGCCGATGGAGAAGAACAGGGTGTCCAGGTTCCACACGCTCCAGTCGATGATGGCGGTTTGCGCATGACCGGTGGAGTTCAGGTGGGTAAGGTGGTGGACAATGTATTCGCCCGCTGTCGGGCCGTGTGCTTCGGTGCCAGTGCTCATGGTCAGGTCTTCACCAAAAATGCAAATAAATTCGCCTTCAGCGCCACGACCAACCCGATAAACAACGCCAACCAATGGACGTCTGGATACACGAGTCGAACGGTCGCCAACAATCCTACGGTTGACGCGATCTTAAAGAACTCGCCAACAAAAAACTCAAGCGGGTACGACGCAGCCGGCCGCTTGGATACCAAGCTGAGGCGCAGGGCGAACAACAAATTGGGAAGAACACAGGCTGCGCCTCCCAACGCCGCCGACAACGCACCGCGCGTCCCTGAAATCAATCCCGCGGCCAATGCCACAAGAATTGTCGCGCCTATCTGCAGGAATACCGCTTTTAACATTGGCTCTCTGCGTGGCACGTCGGGTAATGCGCCGTCCGCCGTACGAAAAACGTGTGGATAGTAGGGGTTAACCGCAGCAAAGTCAATCGCCGCGGCACTGCAGCAAAAATGGACAGGTCCTCATCAAGGTCACGTTCGGCGTTACTTCGGCTTGACAGACTCAATAAACATATCGACAATCATCGATATGAATAACGATTACTCCCGGGCCATTCCCGAAATATGGCGCGATATCTCCGCCGTTTTTACAGCACTTGGCGATGAGCATCGGCAACGCATCCTGCTGACATTCGAGGCAGGCGAACGACTCAATGTCGGCGAGATCGCCGAGGTGTCCACCCTCGCCAGGTCCACTGTCTCACACCATCTCAAGGTCTTACGGGAGGCCGGGGTGCTGATTTCCGAGCGGGAGGGTAAGGAGATTTATTTCCGCGTGAACAAGTCTTTCCTGCAGGACGCTTTCGGCAAGGTTTCGGCCTACCTCGACACTTATCTCTGACTTTCTTCGAAGCACTCTCATGCGATCCTTCATCAAGGCAGTCCTGCGCGCGCTCAGCGTCCTGATGTTCCGTGTCAGGGTAAGCGGGCACCCCCCCGCCAGCACCGGACGACTGCTCATCGTCGCCAACCATGAATCCTTCCTGGATGGCCTGCTGCTCGGCCTCTTTCTGCCCCTCGACCCGGTTTTCGTGGTGCATACCGGAGTCGTGCGCAATCCGGCCTTCCGGCTCCTGCTCTCACTGGTGGATTACCTGGCTGTCGATCCGACCAGCCCGATGGCCATGAAGAAGGTGATCCGGCTGCTGGAAGGAGGTCGGCCAGTGGTCATCTTCCCCGAAGGGCGCATCACCACCACCGGCAGCCTGATGAAGACCTACGACGGACCGGCCTTCGTGGCGGCCAAGACAGGTGCGACCATTCTCCCGGTGCGCATGGACGGCGCCGCCCGCACCTATTTCTCCCGTCTTGCGGCGCACGTCCCACGCCGGCTCTTTCCGCGGATCAGCCTGTCGATCCTGCCCACCACGCACATTCCCATGCCCGATGCACCCACCGCCCGCGATCGGCGGCGGCGGGCCGGCGAAGCCATGCGGCGCCTCATGCAGGAAATGATCTTCGCCACCCGGCCGGATCAGACCCTGTTCACCACCCTGCTCGATGCAGCTGACATCCAGGGCCATGGTCATTCCCTGGTGGAGGATCTCAAGCAGATCGAGTACAGCTACCGCGACCTGATCAAGATGGCCCTGGCCCTGGGACGTCTGGTTGCCCGGGAAAGCCAGCCCGGCGAGAAGGTCGGTCTTCTGCTGCCCAATCTGGCACCCACGCTGGGACTCATCTTCGGCCTCTCGGCGCAGGGGCGCACGGCCGCCATGCTCAATTACACGGCCGGCGTGGAGGGCATGCAGGCTGCAATCACGGCGGCCCAAGTCCGTTGCATCGTCACCTCGCGGGCCTTTGTCGAGCAGGCCAAGCTGGGTGACAAGCTCCCGGCCCTGCAGGGCGTGCGCCTGATCTATCTTGAAGATCTGCGCGCCACCATGCGTTTCACCGATACCCTCTGGCTGCTGCTGTGGGCACTGCCCTTCCCCAGGCTTGCCCTACCGGCCGGATCGCCGGAGGACGCGGCGGTGGTGCTGTTCACCTCCGGCTCCGAAGGCAAACCGAAGGGGGTCGTGCTCTCTCATAGGGCCTTGCTGGCCAATGTGGCGCAGATTCGGGCAGTGGTCGATTTTTCCGTTGATGACAAGATCCTCAACGCCCTTCCCCTGTTCCACTCCTTCGGCCTGACGGCCGGTGGCCTGCTGCCGGTGCTGTCCGGCGCGCGGGTCTTTCTTTACCCCTCTCCCCTCCACTACCGGGTGATTCCCGAGCTGGCCTACGACCGCAACTGCACGGTGCTGCTCGGTACCAGCACCTTCCTGGGCAACTATGCCAAATTTGCCCATCCCTACGATTTCTATCGCCTGCGCTACGTGATTGCCGGTGCCGAGAAGCTCGCCACGCCCGTGCGTGACCTGTGGTTCGAGAAGTTCGGCATCCGCATCTTCGAGGGCTACGGCGCCACCGAAACCGCGCCGGTGCTGGCGGTCAACACCCCCATGGCCTTCCGTAGCGGTACGGTCGGTCAGTTTCTCCCGGGCATCCAGTACCAGCTGGTGCCAGTTCCAGGGATTACAGCGGGCGGCATGTTGCATGTGAAGGGTCCCAACCTCATGTCGGGCTACCTGCGGTTTGAGAATCCGGGCGTTCTGCAAGCGCCTGCCTCTCCGGCCGGCGATGGCTGGTATGAGACCGGTGATGTGGTTGAAGTGAGCGACGAGGGCTTCGTGAAGATCGTCGGACGGGTCAAGCGCTTCGCCAAGGTGGCTGGTGAGATGGTGTCGCTGGAGGCCGTCGAGAAACTCGCGGCGTCCGCATCGCCAACTGCAGCCCACGCCGCTTCCACCCAGCCCGATCCTGCCCGGGGCGAGACCATCCTGTTGTTTTCCACCGACCCCGAGCTGAGTCGCGAACACCTCCAGAGTGCGGCCCGCAGCGGCGGCTGGCCGGAAATTTCCGTACCCCGCCGGATCGTCACGGTCGATGCCCTGCCCCTGCTGGGTACCGGCAAGATCGACTACGTCACCCTCAAACAGTGGGCCGAAAAGGCCTGAGCCATCCGGGAAAGGACAGCCATGCGCAACAAAGCCCTCAGCGCCATTCTTCTCGCATCGTCCCTGCTGGCCGGCTGCGCCATGTGGTGGGAACGTGGTAACCACGCCCAGCGCGGCATGGTGGTTGACTACCTCTACCCGAAAAACCAGCAACCCGAACTCACGCCGACCCTGCCTGAGCTGAGGCTTCCCCTGCGGGTGGGAATCGCCTTTGCCCCGGGTGATCGTCATGCGGACCTGCCGGAAGTGGAACGTGACCGCCTGCTGCGCCGGGTCAAGGATGCCTTCGCCAACCGCCCCTATATTTCCGCCATTGAGGTCATCCCCACGGCCTACCTGCGTCCAAGGGGCGGCTTCGAGAACCTCGAACAGGCCGCCCGGATGTTCAACGTGGACGTGGTGACCCTGATTTCCTACGATCAGGTCCAGTTCAGCGACAGCAACCGCCTGTCCCTGCTGTACTGGACCATCGTCGGCGCCTATGTGATCAACGGCAGCCAGTACGACGTGAGCACCCTGGTGGATGCCACCGTCTTCGATGTGAAGAGCCGCAACATGCTCTTCCGCGCCCCGGGAACCAGCCAGATCAAGGGTAGTTCGGCACTGGTCAAATTGTCCGAAGCCTCCAGGGAAGCGCGTACGGAAGGCTACCGGCAAGCCATCGACGACATGATTCCGCGCCTTGATGCCCAGCTCGAAGCCTTCAGGACAAGGGTCAAGGAAGAGAAGGTGGCAAAAATCCTCCACAAGCCCGGGTACAGCGGCAGTGGTGGCAGCATGGACCTGGCCGCGCTCGGTCTGTTCGGACTGGCCGCGACCGTTGCCGTGGCCAGGAGGCAGCGTGCCGGCTAGGCGACTGTCCCTGGCCCTGCTGGTCGGTCTTTTTGCCTTCGCCAACCTCATGCCGGGTGAAAGCATGCAGTTCGACCGGGACGCCATCGCAGCCGGCGAAATCTGGCGGCTGTGGACCGGGCAGTTGTGCCACTGGTCACTTCTGCATCTGCTAGGCAACCTCGCTGCCGTCGCCGCATTCGCGGTGATTGCCGGATCGCCTTTACTGCGCTGGCTTGCGCTGCTGCCCCTCGCTGCCCCGCTGCTGTCTCTGGTCCTGCTCAGCCTGGTGCCCGCGCTGCAAATCTACCGCGGATTTTCCGGACTGGTCGCCATGCTGGTGGTCGGTGTAGCGATGGATGGCGGCCTGATCGGCCGAGTCGTGGCCCTGGCCTGGGGAGCAAAACTGGCATTCGACGCCATTGCCGGAACGCCGTCGCCCTTTCTGCCTGAGGGCATCACCACCACCTGGCAGGCCCACCTGGCAGGGCTTCTTCTCGGTTTGGCCGCTGGAGCAGTCTTTCTCCACCTCGACCGGAACATTGCATCCCCATCATGAACCGCCGCCACTTCATCATTGGCGCCACTGCAGCGGCAGCAATGCTTGGTGCGGGTGGCACCGCCCTAGCCCGACGCAGCCTGTGGAACCCCTGCCGAGCCAGCCTGCCCCCGGATATCGCCGGTCACGAGGTCGTCCGCGCCGCCTGGGAGGGGCTTGATCCTGCCCGGGTATGGGACTGTCACGCCCACTTGGCCGGTATCGGTGACGGGGGAAGCGGGGTCACCATCACCCCACGCATGCTCAGTCCTCTGCACCCCACAGAGTATTTCCAGCGGCTCTTCTACCTCAACGCCGGCTGTGCCCACGAGGCCCCGGGGCGGGTGGACCAGAGCTATGTGGAGCGTCTCCACAACCTGGCTGACGGCATGCACACCGGCTTCAAGCTGATGCTCCTGGCCTTTGAGCGCACCCACGACACACACGGGCGGCCACATCCCGAACTCACCGCCTTCCATGTCCCCAATGCGTATGCCCGGGATGTGGCCCGGGCCAATCCGGCCTACTTTGAGTGGGTCTGCTCCATCCATCCCTACCGGCCGGATTGCGTCGAAGCCCTGGAAGGTGCAGCCCGCGATGGCGCGCGTGCCGTCAAGTGGCTGCCACCTGCCATGGGTATCGATCCGGCCTCGCCCGCCTGCGACCGCTTCTACACCGCCCTGGCCCGGCTCGATATGCCGCTGATTACCCACGCTGGCGAGGAGAAGGCCATCCATGGCGCCGGCCAACCGGCCTGGGGCAACCCCCTGCGCCTGCGCAGAGTCCTCGATCATGGGGTGCGCGTGGTCATCGCCCACTGCGCCAGCCTCGGCGAGGACCAGGACGAAGACCGGGGCCGCGACGGCCCCAGGGTATCGAGCTTCGACCTGTTCTCGCGACTGATGGGTGAGCAGCGCTATGCCGGACTGCTGTATGGCGACATCTCGGCCATCAACCTGCGCAATCGGGATGTGGCCATCATCCGCCGCCTGCTTGAGCAGGAAGACTGGCATCCGCGCCTGCTCTTCGGCACCGATTACCCGCTGCCGGGTATCCTGCCCCTGGTGTCGGCACGCCGGCTGGCCCGCGAGAAGCTCCTTGATCCGGCCGCGGTGTCGGTGCTGGAAACCCTCCGCGAGCACAATCCCCTGCTTTTCGACTTCGTTCTAAAGCGCCACCTGCGCTCGGGACAGCGGCACTTTGCCCGAGGCGTTTTTGAAACGCGCAACTTCTTTGATCGGAAACCTGCATGAGTGCCCCTCCGGATCACGCCAAGGACGCCCCTCCCTCCCAGTTTCACCTGCTCCGGGAGAGGCGCTTCCGCCCCTTCTTCCTGACCCAGTTTCTGGGCGCGTTCAACGACAACCTTTTCAAGAACGCCCTGGTGGTACTGCTCACCTTCCAGGCTGCCAGCTGGACAACGATTGCCCCGGCGCTGCTGGCCAATCTGGCCGCCGGGATCTTCATCCTGCCCTTTTTCCTGTTCTCGGCCTCGGCCGGCCAGCTTGCCGACAAATACGACAAGGCCCGCCTGACCCGCCTGGTCAAGGTGCTCGAGATCGGCATCATGGTCGTGGGCCTGATCGGCTTCCTCATCCACAGCCTCGCCGTGCTCTTCAGTGCCCTGTTTTTGCTCGGCTGCCATTCAACCCTGTTCGGTCCCGTCAAGTACGCCCTGCTGCCCCAGCATCTGCACGAAGACGAGCTGGTGGGGGGCAATGCACTGGTGGAGGCCGGCACTTTTGTAGCGATCCTGCTTGGAACCCTGTGTGGCGGCCTGCTTGCCGGTGCCCCCAACGGTGACCTGTGGATTGCCGGCGGTGGCATCTTGGTGGCATTAGCCGGCTACCTGACCAGCCGGGGCGTTCCGCCGGCCCCGGCACCAGCGCCCGAGCTGCGCATCAACCCCAATCCCTTCACGGAAACCTGGCGCAACATCGGCTTCGCCCGGGAGAACCGGCCGGTCTTCCTGGCCATCCTCGGCATCTCCTGGTTCTGGCTCTACGGTGCCCTGTTCCTGGCCCAGTTTCCGGCCTACGCCAAGGGCGTGCTGGGTGGCGGAGAAGGCACGGTCACCCTGCTGCTGGCAACCTTCACGGTGGGTATCGGCCTGGGTTCGCTGCTGTGCGAAAAGCTCTCCGGCGGCCACGTCGAGATCGGCCTGGTGCCCTTCGGCTCCATCGGGCTCACCCTGTTCGGGCTCGACATCGCCCTGGCTTCTCCGGGTACCCTGCCGGCCGGCGCACCGCTGGCCATCGGTGAGGTCCTGACGCAACCCGGCATGCTGCAGGTATTGCTGGCCCTGACCATGCTCGGGGTGTTCGGAGGCTTCTTCATCGTTCCCCTCTACGCCATGATGCAGAGCCGCTCGGCGCCGGGGCACCGGGCACGGGTGATCGCTGCCAACAACATCCTCAATGCGCTGTTCATGGTGGTTGGGGCGCTGGGTGCCGGTGTGCTGCTCGGCGCCGGGCTGTCCATGCCCATGCTGTTCGGCGTGGCCGCCATCATGAACGCAGCGGTAGCCTTCTACATCTACCGGCTGGTGCCGGAATTCCTGCTGCGTTTCATCGTCTGGCTGCTGGTCCACACGGTGTATCGGCTGCGCACCGAAGGGCTGGCGCACATCCCCGCCGAAGGGCCGGCCGTGATCGTCTGCAACCATGTGAGCTTCGTCGATGCGCTGGTGATCGCGGCGGCTTCACGCCGGCCGATCCGCTTCGTGATGGACCACCGCATTTTCCGCTGGCCAGTGCTGTCCTTCGTCTTCCGTCACAGCCGAGCCATTCCCATCGCCCCCGCCAAGGAAGACCCGGCAATGATGGAGGCTGCATTTGCGGAAGTCTCGGCAGCCCTAGCTGCCGGAGAGCTGATCGGCCTCTTTCCGGAAGGAAAGATCACCGCTGATGGGGAGCTGTGCCCCTTCCGCCCCGGAATCGCCCGCATCCTGGAGGCCAACCCGGTAGCGGTCATCCCGATGGCCCTGCGTGGCCTGTGGGGCAGCATGTTCTCCCGCAAGGATGGCCCGGCCCTGAGCCGGCCCCTGCGGCGCGGCCTGTTCAATCGCATCGAGCTGGTGGTGGGGCCCGCCCTTCCGCCGGAGACCGTCAGCCTGCCGGGCCTGCAGGTGCAGGTGGCAAGCTTGCGGGGTGACTGGAAGTAGCAGGCCCAGCAAACTCAGCCCAGGTTTTGCAGGGCAAACTCCCAGTTGATGAGCTTGTCGATCAGTGCATTGACGTAGTCGGCACGCCGGTTCTGGTAGTCCAGATAGTAGGCGTGCTCCCACACATCAATGGTCAGCAACGGCTTGAGGCCGGCCGTCTGGGGCAGATCGGCATTGGCGGTTTTGATCACCTTGAGCTTGTCGCCGTCGGCAACAAGCCAGGCCCAGCCGCTACCGAACTGGGACGTCGCGGCAGTTGCCAGCTCCTTCTTCAGGGCATCCACACTCCCGAAGGAGGCTTCGATCCGTTTCTTCAGCGCCGCCGGCGGTTCACCACCCCCATTCGGCCGCAGGCTGTTCCAGTAGAAGGTATGGTTCCAGATCTGCGCAGCATTGTTGAAGATGGCGGTCTTGTCGGCCTTGCCAGCCGTGGCCGCAACAATCTTCTCGAGGGGCAGATCGGCCAGATCCGAACCGGCGAGCAGCCGGTTCAGGTTATCCACATAGCCCTTGTGGTGCTTGCCGTAATGGAAGCCGATGGTATTGGCCGAGATCACCGGCGCCAGCGCCGTGTCGGCCCAGGGCAGGGCAGGAAGCAGGATCGGGCTGGCCGCCTGGACTGGCCGGGCCAGACCACCCAGGGCGGTGGCGGTCAGGATACCCAGTGATGCACCGAGAAAGTGGCGTCGGCTGACGCCCTCCGGGGAAACGAAATGCGGGGGCAGTTGCATGGGGAATCTCCTCTGTCGGATTCGATTTTCCGACCTTGGGATCCAGGGCCGGACCACGCATTATTCGCCACTCCACAAGGCTTTTGTCATTCTTTACTGTAACGTGCGATCACGGGGCTGGATGGATGGCCCGCAAGCTCAGGCTGAGGGTCGTTTCACCAGCGGAAAACCAGATCTGCCCATCCTGAATGGTGCAGGTCAGGTCCATGAAACGCGCTGCCAGTGCTGCAAGCGCCTTCGAATCTTCCTGGGCAATGGCAAGCACCCGAAGGTTCGTCAGCTTGCCGAGAGTGGCGGCATCCTTCTGCCACCAGATATCCACCACGCGGCCACCGTAGGTCAGCACGATCACCTCGTCGGCCCGACCGGCAGCCCGGCGCAACAAGCGTTCATCGGGCAGACCAACCTCGATCCACTGCAGGATACGACCCGTATCGTCCTTGCGCCACAAGGCCGGTTCGTCCTCGGTGGAGATGCCACGCCCGAAATCAAGCCGCTCATCCGCATTCAAGGCAAAGGCAAGCACCCGGATCATCATGCGCTCATCGGTCTCGGACGGATGGCGCGCCAGGGTCAGGTTGTGCTCGGCAAAGTAAGCTCTATCCAGGTCTGAGACGGCGAGGGAAGCGCGGAAGATAGTGGATTTGAGGGCCATGACAGAAATGGAACGGAATGAAAAAAGAGGCCCTCGCGCAGCAAAACGAAAAAACCGGGCACAAGGCCCGGTTAAGCGTGCTGGCTGACTGGCGCTTACTTGCCGACTGCAGCCTTGGCCTTGTCAGCAGCTTCCTTGGCAGCATCCGCAGTCGCGGCAACTGCTTCCTTACCCGCTTCCTTGGCAGCACCAGCAGCTTCCTTCGCGGCGGAAACAGCATCCTTGGCGGCATCCTTGGTCGCTTCTACAGCTTCCTTACCGGCTTCCTTGGTCGCTTCAACAGCACCCTTGCCCGCTTCCTTCGCTGCGCCGGCAGCTTCCTTGGTGGCTTCAGCAGCTTGCTTCGCAGCTTCTTCGGCCTTCATGGCCGCTTCCTTGGCTGCATCAACGACCGGAGCGGGCGCAGGAGCAGGTGCTTCTTCCTTCTTGGAACAGGCAGCGAGGCCAAGGGCGATGAGGGCGGCAAGGGCGAGGGAACGGGTATTCATGGATGATTCTCCAGATGGGTGGTTTTCAAGAAAGGGAAAACTTGGGACCAAATTCCGTCAGCTTGTACAGATACGCGAGAGACTAACGCAGCAGTAAAACAAAAGGATGACCCGTGCCGGGAAGGAAGCAGGGTTGAGGAGAACCCTGCTTCCAGACCAACCCAAGAATTACTTCACCCGGTTGCGGTACTCGTCGGTACGAGTGTCGATCTCGATCTTGTCACCGATTTCAACAAAGGCCGGAACGGACAGTTCAAAACCGCTCGGCGCGATGCGGGCAGGCTTCAGTACCTTCCCGGAAGTATCCCCCTTGACGGCGGGCTCGGTGTATTCAACTTCGCGCACAACGGTGGTGGGCAGATCCACGGAAATGGCCTTGCCGTTGTAGAAAACCACTTCACAGGGCATGCCGTCGATCAGGT
Source organism: Zoogloea sp. (assembly GCF_017302315.1). GTDB lineage: Bacteria > Pseudomonadota > Gammaproteobacteria > Burkholderiales > Rhodocyclaceae > Zoogloea. The sequence continues at coordinate 58,316 of NZ_JAFLDT010000009.1, read as the reverse complement.
ACTTGAGCGCGTCGGTCATGTTCTCGGCTTCGACTTCGTACTGTTCGTAGTCGGCATCCATGAACACATACATCGGGTCGGCGAAGTACGAGTAGGTCACTTCCTTGCGATCAAGCACCACGATCTCGAACTTGTCATCCGCCTTGTAAACCGACTCCGACGGCGCGCCGGTCAGCAGGTTCTTGAGCTTCATCTTGACGACAGCGGCGTTGCGACCGGACTTGTTGTACTCGGCTTTCTGAACCACCAGGGGGTCGGAGCCCACCATGATCACGTTGCCGGAGCGGAGTTCCATTGCGGTTTTCATGCTTATTCCTGCTGAGCTGTTGATTACGCGGCATGGGCCACGGTGAATAGGTAACTTATTATTCTATCTCAACTTTACAGAATCGCACCAGATTACCGGCAAGGTCACCACAGGCCTGCATTTTCATCGACCATGCCCGAGCATGGCTTCCCAGTTCCGGCAAGACAGCCTCAAGGGCGCTCCAGCGAGTACCCACTTCCTGACCATCGTTCCAGGCTCGCCAGAAATCCTCGACGGCGTGGGCGACCGATGGCGCTACCCCTGCCAGATAGCGCGTCATGAAGGCATTCAGTTTTTCCAGGTGCGCATCGTCCTGCTGAGGATAGATGTGCCACACAAACGGTGCTTCCGCCCACTGGGCGCGCACGAAGGAGTCTTCTCCGCGCACGAAGTTCAAGTCGCAGGCCCATAGCAGTTCGTCGTAGCGGGACTGATCGACAAAGGGCAGGACCTTCACAACCAGATGACCTTTCCTGAGACGATCTCCCGGCTGCAGACCGATCACACCAAACCAGGCTGCCACCCCGGGAAGTACCCGCCCTTCAGGCACCAGGCACAGCACCTGCCGCTTTCCTTGACTCCAGGCCGTCATGAGTTCGCCAATGGCCGGGTTTTCATAGGTGAACAGGGAAACCACACACTCCCCAGGCGCACGCATGGGAAGGTCGAAAGACTTGCGGAAGGTGCTCTCGGAAAATCCGCGGCGGCGTGCCGAGTAGTCAGCCTCGCGCAACAGACCACCGGTGGTCCTATCCAGGCCAGGAAAGAAGAAGTGCTGGGTCAATGGCAGACGTGGATGGGGCGACGGCAGGCCATGGCAGCCCGCCACCCAGTCCTCCGCGCTCAGGTACTCCAGATTGATCCAGCAGGGGCGAGGCACACAACGGGCCATCGCAGTCAGAAAGGACTCCGGCAGCGTCGCAGCAAATGCCCCGATCACCACCTTTCCCGGCACCACATCACCGAGGGGCTCGACCCAATGGCGAACCTCGACCCCCATCAACACCTGGGACCTCTGCTGCGGGTCCAGGGAAGGAATCAGATGGCTGGCACTCTTCAGGTCATCCACCCAGAGACGCACAGCAAGCCCATGTTCCACAGCCAACTGACGCGCAAGACGCCAACACACGCCGATATCGCCGAAGTTGTCCACAACAGGGCAGAACACATCCCAGCAACAGGCAGGAGAAAGGGGAGAGAGAGCTGACGGTGGCGTACTGGGCACGGTTGGGGATAAACCCGGTTGGAAAGGTCGCACAAATTGTGCACAAGACACCTCATCGGAGCGAGGACAAATTTGCTCAACAATCGCCCCACATTGATGCCACCCCTGGACCTACAGCCTTACCAACAACCCATCCATTTGAAAAACAAGGCTTAAATTAGCTTATCCACAGAAAGACGCTTAGCTATATGGTTAACAGTATTTATATGTATACAAAAACAATAAACAAAACACCAAGACCGCAGAAACACCCGTATCGGACAAAAACGGCTCACGAAATCCTGACAACCCGGTGACTGGATCACCTCGTTGCTGATGGTCTTGTGGACTCCCCCACAGAGACCCGGGCGACATGTCTTGTGAACAACTCAAGGGAGAAGACCCCGGAAGAAATGTGGACAAGTCCGGGTTTCCCTACCCGGGTCAGAACCGTCCCCAAACCATCCCCGACCAGTCCCCCCATTTCTCCAGAGCTTTTTACATTAAATAAACAATTGATTTATATATGTATATTTAGATTATCCACAGAAAACAGCCGTGCATAGTTAACATGAACTTATATATATAAAGAAAAACATAAGAACAAAGCCTGACAGCGTGTTCGACATCCGGGGACAACCGTAAGGACAGAACATAGGGGTTGATCCCAAGCGCAGACGTGCAGGGGTTCGCCCATAATCCGGGGCCGTCCTGCCCAAGGCAGTCCTCCATGTCAGTACCTCGCCTGCCTCGTGCGCTCACCCACCCCTATCTGCTATTGACGCTGACCGTCCTGTTCTGGTCGGGCAACATGGTCGTTGGTCGTGGCTTGCGCGAAGCCGTGCCTCCCATGAGCCTGGCCTTTGCCCGCTGGACGCTGGCCCTGCTGCTGACTCTCCCCTTTGCCTGGCCTCACCTGAAGACGCTTCGTGGCATGACCCGGAAGCAATGGGGTGTCCTGGTGGTGCTTGGGGTGCTGGGTGTCGGGGCGTACAACACCCTGGCTTATGTGGCGTTGGTGCACACCACGGCAACCAACGCAGCACTGCTCAACTCCTTCATCCCGATCGCGATCATCGCGATTTCCTGGTTCCTGGGGCATCAGGCCAGGCTGTTGGAGTCCTTTGGCGTGGGGGTTTCCTTCGTTGGTGTGATGGTCATCGTCAGTCGCGGAGATCCCGTCGTGCTGGCAGGACTGAGTCTCAATGCAGGGGATCTGTGGATGCTGGCGGCAGTCCTGTCCTGGGCCCTTTACACACTTGGGCTCAAGTGGCGGCCGGCCGGTCTGCATCCCATGGCCCTGCTGGCGACCCTGACGATGATTGGCCTGGTGGTGCTGGCACCACTTGTCTGGGTGGAGCTTTCCTCCGGCGCAAAGCTCCACCTCACGACCCCGGCCCTGTTTGGCGTCGCCTATACCGGGATCTTCCCGGCCTTCCTCGGCTACGTGTTCTACAACCGGGCAGTGGGAGAGGTCGGTGCTTCCCGGGCAGGCCTGTTCATTCACCTGATGCCTGCCTTCAGCACGATACTGGCCATGCTCTTCCTGGGCGAAGCGCCCCGCGCCTACCATTTTTTCGGAATTGCGTTAATTCTGACCGGCATCTGGCTGACGACCCGTTTCAAGAAAGGCTAGACTGCGGGGCTCACTTTGGGAGCCGCCCTTGTATTTCGAACATCTCATCGAGATCAACAACCCCCTCAATCCGCTGATCGCGCCCTTGAGCGTCGAACAGGTGTGGCAGGGGCTGATGTACCGGGTGGAGGAGCCCACGGTGTTCCTGCCGGGGCTCGAACGCTGCACGATCCTGTCGCGTCAGGGCGACCGTGTGGAGCGCGAGCTGCATTTCGGCCCGGCCAGCGTGCGTGACACGGTCACCTTCCGCTATCTGGAATGGGTGTGTTTTGAATCCCTGGCAACATCCGAACATGCCGGCGGGCGCCTGACGATCCGATTCGATCAGCCGGCCGCCGAACACCTCTACCTGCGCTTCACCTACGAAACCACGCTGCCCGACGGTATGGAGGCGGGTGAAGGTGTGCAGGTATCCGAGTATGTGAAGGCGGCGTATCGGGAGTCCGATCTCGACACCGTCCGCATCATCCGTTTGATTGCTGCCAACGGCCGGCCCCAGTGAGGGGCTACCAGGCTGGCACACGAGAATGACCTCAGGAGACACCATGAAGATCGATTCGCCCCGTATCACGTCCTTCCAGCCTCCCGCCCGCACCCTGATGGGGCCCGGGCCGTCCGATGTTTCGTCGCGGGTGCTGGCCGCCATGGCTCGTCCCACCATAGGCCACCTGGATCCGACCTTCGTCGGCATGATGGATGAGCTCAAGAGCCTGCTGCGCTATGCCTTCCAGACGGAGAACGAGCTGACCTTCCCGGTCTCGGCACCGGGTTCGGTAGGGATGGAAACCTGTTTTGTGAACCTGGTCAGCCCCGGTGACAAGGTGGTGGTGTGCATCAACGGGGTGTTTGGTCAGCGCATGGCCGAGAATGTGCGTCGTTGCGGTGGGGTGCCTGTTATCGTGGAAGATCCATGGGGTGCCCCGGTGGATCCCGCCAAGGTGGAAGAGGCTTTTGCCGCCAATCCCGACGCAGCCCTGTTTGCCTTCGTGCATGCGGAGACATCCACCGGCGCCCTCTCCGATGCGGCAACCCTGGCCGCCATCGCGCGCCGTTACGGCGCCTTGACCATCATGGACTGCGTGACCTCCCTCGGTGGTGTGCCTGTCCTGCTCGACGAATGGGGGATCGACGCGGCCTATTCGGGCAGTCAGAAGTGCCTGTCCTGCACACCCGGGCTGTCGCCAGTGAGTTTTTCCGCTGCGGCTGTGGAACGCATTCGTGCCCGCAAGACCCCCTGCCCCAGTTGGTTCCAGGATCTGGGTCTGGTGCTCGGCTACTGGAGCGGTGCCAAGCGCACCTACCATCACACTGCACCTGTCAATCCGCTTTTCGGTCTGCATGAATCCCTGGTCATGCTGGCAGAGGAAGGCCTTGAAAACGCCTGGATCCGCCATCACAACAACCACCTGCGTCTGCGCGCCGGACTTGAAGGGATGGGCCTCAAGTTCGTGGTTCGGGAGGATGCCCGTTTGCCCCAGCTCAACACGGTATGGGTGCCGGAGGGCGTGGACGAGGCAGCGGTGCGCGGCCGTCTGCTCAACGAGTTTGGCATCGAGATCGGTGCCGGCCTGGGAGCCTTGGCCGGGCGCGTATGGCGTATCGGCCTGATGGGCCATTCCAGTCGTCCTGCCAACATTGTCCTGTTCCTGGCGGCGCTGGAGTCGGTGCTGCGTAGCTGATCATGGCTGGCCCGATTCCACCTTGGATGCTTCGCTGACCGTTCTTGATGCGCTGCCGGCCGGCATCGTCGTTCTCGACAGTGCCGGCCGGGTGGTGGTGGTCAATGCGGCTTTTCGTCGTATCGCCTCCCTCTTGGCGGAGGGGAGTCCTTTTCGGCAGGCCTGTGTCATTGGGTGTGACTATCTGGCACTGACGCGTTCCATCGACGGTAGTCCGGGTTTTTCTCCAGCGGTGGCGGATGGTCTGGCAGATGTGCTCCGGGGCAGGGAGACGATCTTCCGCCATGTCTTTGACTGCGAGTTGGTCAGTCCGAACATTCACTTCGCCCTGGAAGCCACCCCGACGTCGGCCGGAGGCCTTCTGGTGGCCTACCATGATGTGACGCGCCAGCATCTGCTCGAGCTTGCCCTGCGGGCCAGCGAGGAGCGTTTTCGGGCTGTGGTCGAAGATCAGACCGAGGTGATCAGCCGTTTTACCGGTGATGGCAGTTTCCTATTCGTAAATGAAGTGTATTGCCGGTTCTTCGGTAAGTCGGAGGACGAACTTCTTGGTCGCCAGTGGCATCCCGTGGCTCATCCGGATGATCTGCCGGTCATCAATGCTCAGTTGGCTCGCCTGACACCTGATAACCCGGTGGTGACCATCGAGAATCGTGTCCGCTCGGCCAAAGGCGAGATGCGCTGGATGCAGTTCGTCAATCGAGCGACCTTTGACTGTGCCGGGCGCCTGGTGGAGGTCCAGTCGGTTGGTCGCGACATCACCGAGCAGCGCCGGGTGGCGGATGAATTGCTGCGTAGCGAGGCACACATGCGCCTGGCCATGAGCGCTGCTCCCCTGGGAACATGGGAATGGGATCTGGTGACCGATGAAGTGCATTGGTCAGACAACCTGTGGCGCATGTTCGGGCTGGAGCCGGGGCAGGGCAAGCTGGATCTTGAAACATTCCGCGAGGCGATCCACCCTGGAGACAGGTTTCGGGTCATGCGGGCAATCGAAAGCGTCTTGGGCGCGGGCCAAGGCTGTTGCGTCGAGTTTCGGGTTGTACGCCCTGACGGAACGCTGCGTTGGGCGCTTGCCCATGGCAAGGCTGAGCTTGACGCCCAGGGGCGGCCTCGGCGCATCTTTGGCGTCAACATGGATATTTCGAGCCTGAAGGAGGCCAATGAGGCGCTGGACCAGTCCCGTCTGCAACTGCAGGCGCTGCTCGCCGGCACGGAGTCGGTCCGTGAGCAAGAACGCAAGGCCATCGCTGCCGATATCCATGATCAGCTGGGTGCAGCACTGACCGCCGCAGTATTCGGCCTCAACGGTCTGTCCGCCCATGTGGATGCCGTCGGTGCATCTGCCTTGACCGACTTGCGACGGATCATCTTGGAGGCCAGCCACACTGCCCGGGAAATCTGTACGCGCTTGCGTCCGCCGATGCTCGATGACCTGGGCCTCATCGAGACTTGTCGCTGGTACTCCGGAGAATGGTCTCGTACCACCGGCATTCGTGTGGTCACCCGGTTTGCTCGTCTGGATAGCGAGTTGGAAGAGGTGCTGCGGGTTGATCTGTTTCGCATCCTTCAGGAGTTGCTCACCAACGTGGCCCGTCATGCCAGGGCCAATCGGGTGAATATCGTACTGGGCGCAAGCCGGGGGTTCGTCACTCTCACGGTGAGTGACGATGGGCAGGGCTTTTCGAAGTCGCACCATGGCGGACTTGGGCTTGCCGGCATTCATGAAAGAGCCCGCCGTCACGGCGGAGACATCAGCATTGATCCGGGGCCACCTGGAGCGCGGATACGGGCCCGTATCCCTGCAAAAGGTCAGGAGGCGGGGTGAAGATCCGCGTGGTGATTGCTGACGATCATGAGGTCGTGCGCCAAGGGCTGAGGGATATGCTGTCTTCCTGCGGCGATTTCCTGGTCATAGGAGAAGCAGCGGATGGCCTTGTCGCGGAACGGCTGGCCGAGAGTCTGGGTCCGGATTTGCTGATTCTCGATGTTGCCTTGCCCGGCCGACGGGGCATCGAAGTCCTTGAGTCCCTGCGAGCGAGGGGAGTCCGGACACCGGTGATGTTTTTCTCCATGTACCCGGCTACTCAGTACGCCGACTATGTACGTCGCGCCGGCGGTCAGGGGTTCGTCAGCAAGGATGCCGACAGCCAGACCCTCATTGATGCGCTGCGCCGTGTGGCATCCGGGCGCAGCGCTTTCCCTCCATCCCGCCCTGGTGATGATCCATTTACCGGTCTGTCCTCTCGCGAGGCCGAGGTGCTTGCCGGCCTGTTGATGGGGACTCCTGCCAGCGAGATTGCCCAGCGGCTAGGCATCAGTGCCAAGAGCGTCAGCACTTACCGCCGCCGCATCCTCGACAAGCTTGGGGTGGAGAGCAACGCCGAACTTATTGCGCTGGCGATCCATCACGGCAAACCCTGACAGGATTCGATCCTGTCTGTCAGGTTTGCCTGACAGACAAGACGGCCGGTGTTTGAGACGCTTGCGGCGTCCACAAGGCGGGACATGATGTCCTGCCGGTTCGAACTTGGGTACGTCCTTGACCTTGCCGTCCTCTTTGTTCTTTCGGTCCGTGCTGTATCGTTTCCTGGCTGCCGCTATCACCCTAAAACCCGTGATTTCGGCCACCCTTGTGGATGCATCGCGGACAGGTGATTCAGGTGCTCCTGACGGGCCTTGTCCGTGTCGGGAGTGAATCTCCTCGTCATTTTCTTGATTGGCCTGCTTGTTGGCATGGCCTGGTGGTTGCATGTTCTTCGTCGTGAGCTTGCCCGACTGAAGGATAAGTTCAAGCGTGATGTCACGCATCGCATAGGCGAACTTCAGATTCAAAATGCCGTATTGGTCGAGCGCGCCGAGCAGGCAGAAGCTGCGACGAAGGCCAAGAGTGCGTTCCTGGCGAGCGTCAGCCATGAGATCCGGTCGCCGCTCAATGCCATCCTCGGCATGGCGCACTTGATGCGGCGTGCCGGAACGACGCAGCGCCAGAGTGGACAGCTTGATCGGATCGACCGGGCCGCGCGGTATCTCCTGGCGGTACTGGGAGATGTCCTGGATCTGTCGAAGATAGAGGCCGGAAAACTGGTGCTGGAGTCCAGGGATTTCCGCCTTTCCGACATGATCGACAGCTTGGTCAGCGTTATCGGTGACAGCCTGGGAACCAAGGGTGTGGTGTTCCAGGTAGTGATGGAAGACATGCCGGAGTTCCTGCGTGGGGACGATACCCGCCTGAATCAGGCACTGCTCAACTACCTCAGCAACGCAGCCAAGTTCACCGATGCAGGTAGTGTGAGCCTGAGCGGCCGGGTTGAAGCCCGGAATGCCTCCGGATTCGTCTTGCACTTCCAGGTCGTGGACACCGGAGTAGGCATCAGTTCCGCACACTTGCCACATCTTTTCCAACCCTTCGAACAGGCAGAGGGCTCCACGACCCGCCGCTTCGGCGGCACCGGCCTGGGATTGTCGGTAACCCGGAAAATCGTGGAGGCCATGGGAGGGGAGGTGGGCGCCGAGAGCGTGCCGGGAAGGGGGAGCCGGTTCTGGCTGACGGTGAGCTTGCAGCAGGGGGCTGCGACCCAGGCTACGTCAGCAGTCCATTCGGTGGCAGAGGAGATGCTCGTGAGGCATTTTCACGGCACCCGGGTCTTGTTGGTCGAGGACGAGCCGGTGAATCAGGAAGTGGGATTGGAGTTACTTCGTGATGTGGGGCTCGAACCTGACCTTGCCATCAATGGCATGCAGGCCGTTGAGATGGGACTGACTGGTGTCTATGCAGTGATCCTGATGGATATGCAACTGCCGATCATGGATGGCATCGAGGCCAGCCGCGCGCTTCGGGCGGGGGGATGCAATGCGCAGATCGTCGCCATGACAGGCAATGCCCTTGCCGAAGACCGGATTCGTTGCGGAGCGGCGGGAATGGACGGTTTCATGACCAAGCCGGTGGACCCGGAGGAACTGTTCGCCACCTTGTTACGTTGCCTGTCGGGCCGACAGGCGGTAGAACTGCCGGATTGCCCCTGAATGGCCGGACTGTGTCTCCAGCCCAGCCATTCACGCCAGCATTACTTCTTCGCTTCTCCCCCCGTCACCGTCAGCTCTCCCTTCAGTTTGGCAAGGTTCTTGTCGCCGAAGCCCTTGATGTTCTTGAGGTCGTCCACACTCTTGAAGGGGCCGTTCTTACTGCGGTAGTCCACGATCGCCTGTGCCTTGGCCGGGCCGATGCCCTTTACGCCATCGAGTTCCGCCGGCGTGGCGGTGTTGATGTTGACCGCGGCAAAAGCCAGGTTGATGCCGGCAAAGCCCAGGGTGAGGAAGGAAAGGAAGCGCTTCATGGTGGTCTCCGGTTGAATGACCATGACATTTTAATGTCAATCCATATGTCATTTGCAAGTTGAATTCAATGGTCTGCAACATCCGGAGACGATTGCCTTGCAACTGCGGAAGCACTGCGGCGTTGATGAGGGGCAACCCTTTTCTGGAGTGAAATCATGAAACGCCTGATCTGCATTGTTCTGGCCGCCTCCTCCCTGAGCGCCTGCGTCGTTCTTCCGGTCGGCCACGGCCATGGCTATGGGCATCGTCACTATTCCGCACCGCCGGTGGTGGTGGTGCCACCCGCGCCGGGTCCGGGCTACCGGCGTGGGTATCGCGGCTGGTAGGGTAAAAAGCCGAAAAAAAAATCGGCCGGGACGGGTGGATTGCGCTTATGCTCGACGCCTGCACTCAACCCGCACCTGGTGGGGCGACTCGCTTCCCCGCCGGCCCTGTCCGATGCCGTCCTCGCTGCGAACCGCCACTGTCCATGAACACCGGCTGAGCCTCGCCGAAGTGCTCGATCTGCTTACCACCGACCGGATGGTGGACCCAGCCGACGCTGACAATCTGCGCCTTGCCAACGGTATCAAACCGTCCGATGCCCACCCGCTGATCACCATTGCCAACCAGAAATGGGCCTCCAGGCTGCCACCCCACCGGGTGCTCGGCCTCGAGGAACTTACCGAGTGGCTTGCCGGCAAGGTGGAGCTGGACTACTACCGCATCGACCCCCTGAAGATCGATTTCGCCGCCGTGACCGCGGTGATGTCCTCGGCCTACGCCACCCGTTTCGGGGTGCTGCCGGTGCAGGTGGGCCTGCGCGAAGTGGTCGTTGCCACCACCCAGCCCTACCTGCGGGAATGGGAAAAGGAAGTGGCCGGTTACCTGAAGAAGGATATCCGCCGGGTGGTGGCCAATCCGGCCGACGTGGCGCGCTACCTGGTGGAGTTCTACAACCTGGCCCGCTCGGTCAAGAACGCCGCCCAGAGCAGCGGGCATTCGGGAGCCGGCCTCTCGTCCTTTGAGCAACTGGTGGAGCTTGGCCAGGGCAACCGCCAGTTCGATGCCAACGACCGCCACATCGTCAACATCGTGGACTGGCTGTGGCAATACGCCTTCGAGCAGCGCGCCAGCGACATCCACATCGAGCCGCGCCGCGACATGGGCCTGGTGCGCTTTCGCATTGATGGCGTCCTCCATCAGGTCTATCAGATGCCCATGCCAGTGCTCACGGCCATGACCAGCCGCATCAAGATCCTCGGTCGCATGGATGTGGTGGAAAAACGCCGGCCCCAGGACGGCCGCATCAAGACCCGGGTGAGCAGTGGCAAGGAAGTCGAGTTGCGCCTGTCCACCCTGCCCACGGCCTTCGGCGAGAAACTCGTGATGCGCATCTTCGACCCCGAAGTGCTGGTGCGCAACATGGCCGAACTGGGCTTTTCCGAACAGGACGAAGCGCGCTGGCACGCCATTTCCAGCAAGCCCCACGGCATCATCCTGGTCACCGGCCCGACTGGCTCCGGCAAGACCACCACCCTGTATTCGACCCTCAAGCAGCTTGCCACTCCCGAGGTGAACGTGTGCACCATCGAGGATCCCATCGAGATGGTGGAGCCGGCCTTCAACCAGATGCAGGTGACGCCGGCCATCGAACTGGGCTTTGCCGATGGGGTACGCGCCCTGATGCGACAAGACCCGGACATCATCATGGTGGGTGAGATCCGCGACCTGGAGACCGCCGAGATGGCCATCCAGGCGGCCCTTACCGGTCACTTGGTGCTGTCCACGCTGCATACCAACGACGCCCCGTTGGCGGTCACACGTATGCTCGACCTGGGGGTGCCGGCCTATCTGCTCAACGCCACCCTGCTCGGCATCATGGCCCAGCGCCTGGTGCGCATCCTGTGCCCCCACTGCAAGCAGCCCCATCCGCCAAGCCCCGAGGAGGAAGCCATCTGGGATCACCTGGTGACACCCTGGAAAGCGCCCCGGCCAAGCCGCATCCACAAGGCCGTCGGCTGCATGGAATGCCGCATGACGGGCTACATGGGGCGTATCGGCCTGTATGAGATCCTGCTCATGTCACCGGAAGTGCGTAAGGCGGTGGGCGCCGCGGTGGATATCGCCCGGGTGCGCGAGATTGCCATCCGGGAGGGCATGAAGCCCCTGCGCTTGTCCGGTGCCCTCAAGGTGGCGGCCGGGATCACGACCCTGGAAGAGGTGGTGAAGATCGCACCCCCCGCCGAGAACAACGAAGGCAGCTGAGCGTTCGCGCCCAAAGGCGCGACTTCGCCGGCATTTGGGCGTACCCTGCGCAGCATTCACGTCCCTACCCGGAGCCCGTCATGGCCTCATCCCCCGAAAATGTCAGCATGGCCCTGTTCTGTGACTTCGAGAACGTGGCCCTGGGCGTGCGCGATGCGAACTACGAAAAGTTCGACATCAAGCTCGTTCTCGAGCGCCTGCTTCTCAAGGGCAGCATTGTCGTCAAGAAGGCTTATTGCGACTGGGACCGCTACAAGGGCTTCAAGGCGACCATGCACGAAGCCAACTTCGAGCTGATCGAGATCCCCCATGTGCGCCAGTCCGGCAAGAATTCCGCTGACATCCGCCTTGTTGTGGACGCCCTTGACCTGTGCTACACCAAGAGCCACGTCAATACCTTTGTCATCATCAGTGGCGATTCTGACTTCTCACCGCTGGTGTCCAAGCTGCGCGAAAACGCCAAGCAGGTGATCGGCGTAGGGGTCAAGCAATCCACTTCCGACCTGCTCATCGCCAACTGCGATGAGTTCATTTTCTACGATGATCTGGTCCGCGAGACGCGCCAGGTGGCGGCCCGTCGCGAGCCCCGGGAAACCCAGCAGCCCAGCCGGCGCAGCCCAGAAGAGGAGAAGCGCCGTAAGGACGAAGTGGATGCACGGCGCACCCGGGCGGTGGAAATCGCGGTCGAAACCTTCGAGGCCTTGCTGGCGGAGCGGGGCGATACCGGCAAGATCTGGGCCTCGGTGCTCAAGGAAGCCATCAAGCGCCGCAAGCCCGACTTCAGCGAAACCCGCTACGGCTTCCGTGCCTTTGGTAATCTCCTGGAAGAAGCCCAGTCCCGCGGGCTGCTGGAGTTCGGCCGGGACGAGAAATCCGGCACCTATGTCTATCGCTCCGGCGGCGCCGTTGTCCGTGCCGAGCAGCCGGCCACCGAACCGGCGGTGATTGCCGAAGGGCAGACCGAAAACGTTGCGGCCGAGCCGGCGGAATCCCGTCGTTCGTCCCGCCGTGGTGGACGGGGCGGCAACAAGCCCAGGGTCGATGACCTGACGGCCGCCCGTAACGAGCTGGAAGCGGCCTACGCCGAGCATGTGGCCCAGTCCGAGTTTGCCCCCCAGGCCGAACCGGCCGAACCAACCGAGGCCCGCCGATCTCGCCATCGGGGGCGTGGAGCGGGTGGCGATGCCACCGCCGCACCTGTGCCGGTAGTCGTTGAAGCCGAGGCCTCCCAGGCATCCCCGGAACCCGCAGCCACGCCGGAGACCCCTGAGGCAGCACCCGTAGCCAAGACGAGCCGTCGCCGTGGCCGCAAGAATGCCGAGGCCGTCGAGCCGGCTGCCGAGGCTCCCCCCGCCGGGGTGGCTGAGGCGGCGCCTGAAATGGAGCCCCGCCCCGAAACCCGTCGCAAAGGTCGCGGAACGCGCAAGGCCGTCAATGGTGCAACGGATGCACCCGGCGAGTCTTCACCTGCCGAAGCACCGGCGCCTTCCCCGGCCGATGATGGAGCCGAAGCGCCTGTCCGCAAACCGCCCGCCCGCAACCGCCGCCCGCGCAAGCAGGAGGTCTGATCCGGTCGGGCCGGAACAGTGGCGGAGTGTCAGGGCGCTCGTCGCCCCTGGCGCTTCCGGTCGTTTTCGCAGGACGGGTTGCCCGGGGCTGCAACGGCGTCGCGGGTGATCCAGACTTCCACCCGGCGGTTCTTTTCCCGACCGGTGTCGGTCGAGTTGTCGGCGACGGGCGAGAGCTCCCCGAATCCATGGGCTATGGCGGCTTTGACGCCATAGCTTTCAAGCTCTCTTGAGACCGTGTCGGCGCGCTTCTGTGAAACCGAAAGGTTGATGCATTCCGAGCCGATGTTGTCGGCAAACCCCAAAAGCATGACCTTCAGATCCCGCCGATCGGGCTTTTCAAAGTACCTGACCAGACGCTTGACGTCTTGAAGTGCTTTGTTGTCCAGCTCTGCGGATCCGAACCGGAAACGCAGGTTGACGCTCAGGCGCTGGGCCTGGGCAGTCAGCTTCCGGTGGGAAAGCGCGAGCTGGCCCCCATCGGAAACGACGGACTCGACGACCTTGACCTCTTCGGGTACCTGACCCACAAAGCCGATCTGATCGGCAATCCCCTGGGCCATGTCCGAAATCGCGAAGTCTGCAAACTTGCGGGCGAAGGTGTTAGCGTCTGCCGGCACATACAGGAACAGGCGGCGCGTAAGGGGATAGTCCTCGGTTGCCACCGTCAGTTTTGTGGGGCGCATTGCCATGGAACGGGCATCGGCGGAGACTGCGATGGCCTTGGCCTTGCGGATATAGGGCAGACCGACAAAGCCGATGGCACCGGCTTCTTCTGCCACGGCATCGGAAAGCGCCTGACTGTCCTCGTAGCGTTTCGCCGTGTCGAGAATCCTGTCGCCGTTCAGGACAAGTGTCTTGAAGGTATCGAAGGTGCCCGACTTTTCGTCGCGGGCATGGATCCGCACCGGGCCGGGTGCGCCGCCGACCATGCTCCAGTCGGTGATCTTCCCCGAGAACAGCCCCCGCAGTTGCTGGATGGACAACTTGTCCACCCGGTTTGCCGGATTCACCAGGACGGCCACGCCATCAAGAGCGACCACGAATTCCGAGTTGCCTGCCCCCATGTCGCCGAGCTTTGCCAGTTCGGCCAGCTCCTCCTTCCGGATGGGCCGGGATGACATGCCGACGTCCGCAATACCGTCACGCAGCCCGGAAAACGCCGTCCCCGAGCCATGGGCGGAAATCAGGACCTGAACCTTCTTTCCATCCCTGCTGGCGAGGATTTCAGACTCTTCATGGTCCTTGCCCGGACGACGCTGAAGTTCCCCATAACCCTCCTGCTTCAGGAAGGCCTCCACCAGCGCGGGCGCAAGGGATGCACCAAGCGTGTTCGAGCCGGACAAGCGGAGTTGCAGCAGATCGGGTTGGGACGTGGAGAGCGGTGGCGTGGTACCCGTACCCGCGGGAGTCGTCGTCCCGCCTGAATTGCCTTTGAGAAGAAAGAAGGCACCGAGGGCAAGAACCAGCAGTCCCACCAATACCGAGATGATCAGTTTGGTGTTCGTGGCGTTTCGGCTATTGCCGCCCGCCACCATCAGAGACGCATTGCATTCCGGGCAGCGGGCATCCGGCGTGCTCATGACGATGGATTCCTTCGAGGCTGCCTTGCTGCACAGGCTTGGCAGATTGGTACATACCCCGTTGTTCATAGCTCGGCCTCCCCCCGGAGGGTCTTCATGGCATCCCGGGCTGCTGCGTTCCATTGCACCATCTCCACCTCGACGAGCCTGGGCGGCAATAGCGATTTGATCGATTCGATCCTGGCGAGCATCGAATCACGAATCTTCGACTGGAACTCGGGCGAACCCGTCACCTGCGACGCCAGGTTGCTGCGGATGGCCGTGATCAGTTCCATGACGGTCTTCTCGGTCGCCCCGTCCAGCACTTCCTGGAAGGAACGCCCGAGAAGGAGGGGCTCGAGCTCGAATCCGTCCTCGTCACGACGGGCGTGGATGATCCGGGTCTGACCCGAGGCCGGGTCGTGGCTTTCCTTGATCAATTCCAGAGCATCGGCCAGTAGCAGCACCGGGCGGGCCCGGCGCGCCACCTGGGCATCGTCGGCAATGAAGAGATCGGGCAACAGGCTGCCATCACCTTCGATATGAACCTCAAGCGCGGCGCGCGCCCGCCCCAGCTGCGACAGCCGCGCTTCATAGCGCTCCTTGAGGGCCTTCAGGGTTTTCGCGAATCGCAGCGGGAACAGATTCACCAGCGTCACCAGGGTGATCTCGTTGATCCGCTCGTTCGACGCCACGAAGCTCACCCGCCCGGGTCGGGCATCCTTGAATGCGGACTTGAGCTGGTCGACGAACTCCTTGTGTTCGGCCGGTTGCGGCAGCATGACGGCGAATGCCTCGACCGCCCGCGGTGCGGCACTGCGCCCTTCAAAGTGCTTGTTCTGTTCGGTCGGGTCGAAGGCCAGGAAACGTCCGGCCGCACCCGCCAGTGCCGTGGCTTCCCGGGTGAGCCTGTCCTTGTCCACTCCCCAGCGATCCTGAAGCTTCTCAATCACGGAGACGCCAATCACCCGCTCACGTTGCTCGGTGACCAATCTCTGGTGGGCACTTCGCACGTTTTCCTCGCTACGCGCGACGATGGCATTGCGAATCTCGCCTTCCGCCATGCGGCGATTGAACAGCTTGAAAGTCGGCGTCTGCCCGAGCCTCGCGACGATGTCCGCCCTCACCGCGGCGGTTTGAACGCGCTGTTCTTCCTCGTCTGCCACCAGCCGACGTCTGACCGCGTCGACACCCTTGGCGTTTTCGATGCTGACCACATAGCCATTCTCCGCGTGCAGGTCGGCGCTGTTGTGCTCCCGCGGGAGTCGGTTGGCGATGGTCTTGGTGGCCTGGTCGGCCGCAGCGCCCAGCGCCGCCTCCCCGGAATCGATACTGGCCTTCAGGTCGGCCATTTGATCCAGGATGTTGAGAATCAGCTTCTTGGAGAATCGGGCGGCTTCGGCCAGCGTTCTCGCCACGCTTTGCTCCCGCAGGGCAAGCGCGGCCTTGCCGATGTCGCGCTCGCGGCTGTTGAGCAGGGCATCCAGGATGCGCGTGTTATTCCACTCCGCTTCGATGGCCAGTACCTGCCGGGCAAGGTGATCCGCCGACTCGACCCGCTTGGCGGCGAAATCATCCACCTTCGATAGCCGCAGGTTCAGGTCTTCCATCAGTGCGGCGACAAGCCTTGCGCACTCGTTCAAGGACCGGGCACCGGTTCGCCAATCCTCGAACAGGCTGGCCTCGACCCTGTCCCGGACCGCTTCCGCCAGACTCTGCACATCCCGCTCCGCAGTCTGGAAGAACGGCTTGACGCCCACACCGCGAAAGCCCTCTTCCCAGGCGCTGCTGAACAGGCGCTTCAGCTCACCCAGCCATTTCAGTTTGTCCGTCTGCTTGACCAGTTGCAGGTAGTGACCTTCGAACTCGCCCCATTCCTGATCGTATCCCCGCCACCGGCGTGAGCCTTCGCTGTCGATGATCGGACGGATGAGACGCAGATGTTCGTCGCTGAGGCGCCAGTCGTCACGGGTCTTCTGGTCCGTAAC
This sequence comes from Zoogloea sp., assembly GCF_017302315.1. Lineage (GTDB taxonomy): Bacteria > Pseudomonadota > Gammaproteobacteria > Burkholderiales > Rhodocyclaceae > Zoogloea. The sequence continues at coordinate 41,787 of NZ_JAFLDT010000009.1, read as the reverse complement.
GAACTCGGCGTTGGTCTGGGGCCGGGCCTGCTCGATGAAACCGAGGCCTTCCTGCCAGTTGTTGAACTGGAGCTGACGAAAGGACTGCAGGGCAAACTCGTAGGTGAGCAATTCGCGAATCGACTCTTCCGGGAAAGCCAGGCGTCGGATGCCGAAGCTCAGGAAGCGCACCGAGCGCAGCCCCTTCCCGGTTCCCGCGATGGCCTCGGGGCTGCCATCGCCGTTTTCCGCATTCTCGAAACGTGACAGGTCATCCCAGGCCACCTTGCGGGCGACGACGGTTTTGTGGAATACGAAGTCGGCAACGATGTCGGGCAGCTCGCTCTCGATGCTGGCCCTGAAACCCTGCTCATTCTCGTCGGAATAGACGTAGCATCCGTTGAACCAGAAGTCTGACTTCACGGTGCCACCGCTGGAGACGTCGCAGGGCGCCCAGGTGCCGGCAGACATGGCGTTCAGTTCGAGCAGGGACGCATAGGCGTTGGCGTGATAGTTTCCGGTGTTCCAGTTGGCAGGCGGGTTGAGGTCGGGAACGTAGGCGTAGACCAGGATGCGTTGCGCCTTGTCGGGGAACAGCGCACGAAGCTGGGCGATCACGTCGATGATCGCGCCGGAACCCGTGCCGCCCGCCAGGCCGCAGAAGACGTGGAAGGTCACGTCGTTGCGCTTGCCGCGATCCTGCATGTCCCGCACGAGGCTGGACACGCTGTCCCGGAAGCGTTTCACGTTCATGGCAAACAGGAAGCGCCCCAGTCGGCGCTTCTGCCCTCCGGCGGCGTCGATGTTCAGGCTGGAGAGAATCTCTCCCCAGGTCGCGCGGTCACCCAGCCAGGGTTTGAGATTCGGGTAGCTGTTGAGATCCTGGATGACCGAGGTGAGGTTGGCCTCCGCGATCAGCATCTGGTTGCGTTTGGGCAACTGCACCGACTTGCCGAGCACCGACCAGCCCGGATCATCGTCCCGGAATGACTTGGGATCCGAATCGATGAACAGGTAGTCGAGGATCAGGCCATCCGGTTCCTCCTCCCGGAATTGCTGATAGACCAGCTTCCTGAAAGCCTTGAGGATGCGTCCGCCTGTGCCCCCCAGACCGATCAACAGATGATTCATGGTGCCCGCCTTTTCCGGAACTGCGCATTGTCTGAATGTCGGGCCACCCTGCGACGTCTGTCAGTGACGATGAAACGCCGAACTTGGCAGCCGGTCACAATGGTGTAACGGTAAGATGAACGCGTCATGACAAAGGGCTCGGGCGTTCGGTCATCGCCGCGTCCCGGGCCGCATGAACGTATCCGGTGGGGCAATGAACTTTCCCGCCTGCCATCTGCCTGACCCATTTATCCGATCCGTCCGCCCGGCATCAAGCCGGCGTCGCGCATGCCCGCCTTTCCCCCCTCCCTCGCCCGCTATCTGCCAGCGCTGGCGCTGATCGTCCTGTCGTGTACCTGGGGTTACACCTGGGTGCTGCTCAAGCAGGGCCTCGTGTACGCCTCGCCCTTCGCGCTGGCCGCCCAGCGCTGCGTGGGCGGCGCCGTGGCCCTGGTGGTGGCGGTGAAGCTAATGGGCAAGTCCATGCGCCTGGTGGCCCCGCGGGAGACCGCCGTGCTGGGCCTGGTGCAGATCACCGGCTTCGTGGCCCTGCAGACCTGGGCGCTGGTGGAAGGCGGGCCCGGCAAGACGGCGGTGCTGATCTTCACCATGCCGATCTGGACCCTGCTGCTGGCCTGGCCGCTGCTGGGCGAGCGGGTGCGCGGCAAGCAGTGGCTGGCGGCAGCCTCCACGCTGGGCGGACTGCTGCTGATCATCGAGCCCTGGAACATGCACTCCAGCCTGTTCAGCAAGATGCTGGGGATTGGTGCGGCGGTGTGCTGGGCGGTCAGCACCGTGCTGTTGAAGCGCCTGCGCCGCCGCGAGCCGGTGGACCTGCTGGTGCTGACCACCTGGCAGATGATCATCGGCTCGGTGCCCCTGGTGCTGCTGGCCGAGCTGGCCCCGGGCCGCAGCACCGACTGGAGCAGCCACTACATTGCCATCATGGTTTTCCTGTCGGTGGCCAGCGTGGCCCTGTGCTGGTGGCTGTGGGTGTGGATTCTCGACCGGGTGCCCGCCTGGGAGGCCAGCCTGTCGGTGCTGGGTACCCCGGTGGTGGCCATCCTGTCGTCCCGGCTGGCCCTTGGCGAGGCCTTCAAGGCCAGCGAGATTGCCGGCATCCTGCTGATCGGCAGCGGCCTCGCCCTGCTCTCCCTGTTCGGCTGGATGTCCAGCCGGCGGGCTGCTCAGACCCGGTAGCCTTCTTCCGCCAGCACCTGGCGCACGGCCGGGCGTTCGAGCATGCGCAGGTAATGGGCGCGGCAGTTGGGGGGCAGGGTCATCTTCAGGTGTTCGGCCCAGAACTCGGTGTAGAACAAGGCCGCGTCGGCAATCGAGAAGCGCCCGGCGAGGTAGTCGCGGCCTTCCAGTTGCGCATTCATCACCTCAAAACCCCGGGTCACGATCTCCCGGCCCCGGGCCTGCACGGCCTCATGGTCGGCGGTATTGGGGGTGTAGCTGGCGGTGGTGAAGATGCGGGTGAAGCCCTGGCCGTGGATCGTGCCGACGGCGTAATCCATCCATTCCAGCACGCAGACTTCGCCGGCCGCATCGTCGGGGAGCAGCTTGCGCCGCGGATACTGGCGCGCCAGCCACCAGGCGATGGCCTGGAAGTCGGTGATCGGGCGGCCATCGTCGAGGACCAGGGTGGGAATCGTTGCCCTGGGGTTGATGGCCAGGTAGTCGGGCTTCAGGTGGTCCCCGGCCGGCAGATTGACGATGTAGACCTCGAACACGGCATCCACCTCCTCGAGCAGGAGGTGGATGCCGGTGGAGCACGAACCGGGGGTCATGTAGAACTTCATGGCGAGTCGTCCTGGATGGCGGAGACTTTCCATGAAGCAAGACGAAGGCCATTGCGACGGGCCGACGAAAAGGCGCGCCAGCAGGCAGTGGACGGGTTTCTGGCGGGTCTCCGCTGGCGCGATTGTCCACTTTGCGCCGCGGGTTTGTCGGAATGCCCCTAGCGTCCGGGCGCCTGGCGGGCCAGCTCTTCAGGCGTATTGATATTGCAGAAGGCCCCGGCACAGTCGGAAAAATCCACCACCACATGCTGCGTCTCACCTACCCAACGCCGGATCTGCCGCCCGCCGCCTTCGAGGAAGGCCGCGAGGCCGGGGGCGAGGCGCCGGTGGGCGAGCAGGAAGGCCGGCTCGGGCTGGCCGTTGGCGCTGGCCATGGCCAGGTCGGCAGCGGCTGCCCGGGCAGCGGCGAGCATGCGGGGGGCCAGATCGAGGGGCAGGAAGGGCGAGTCGCAGGGGCAGGTCAGCACCCAGTCCCCTTCCAGGGCGGGGTCGTGCAGGGCGGCATCCAGGCCGGCCAAGGGGCCGACGAAGCCCGCCAGCCGGTCGGCCACCACCCACGGGCTGAACTGCGCGTAGGCCGCAGCGTTGCGGTTGGCGTTGATCATCAGCTGGTGCACCTGGGGTGCCAGACGCTCCAGCACGTGCTTCACCATGGGCTGGCCGGCCAGTTCGACGAGGCCCTTGTCCTGCCCGCCCATGCGGCTGCCGAGGCCGCCGGCGAGGATGAGCCCGGTGATGGGGGTGTTCGGGGACATCTTCAGAAGCTCAGGGTGCGCCAGGCCGGATCGAGGCTGCGACCCAGGAAGGCGGCCGCACCGGCCTGGCCGGCAAGGGTGGGGATCAGCGCGCTGTCCGGCACGCCGTGGCTGGCCAGGGCGGTGGGGCAGGCAAACAGCCGGACCCCGAAGGCCAGGGCCTCACGCCGGAAATCCGCTACCGACTTGCCACTGCCGGCGGCAGCCTCGAGTTTCTCGGCAACGCCCTGGCAGAGCAGCTCCACCGAGCGGGCGGTGAAGTACATCTCCACCTCCACGTCCATTGCGGCGGCGGCGGCGGCGAAGTAGAAGGGGGTGGCGCAGAGCTCCGGCCGGCTCGGGTCGGCTGCCCAGACGAGGAGGGCGAGCTTCTGCAGCGGGGCCTCAGAAGTCACGGTCGTCCTCGTGGAAGAGGGGGGTGGAGAAGTCGGACAGATCGCGGAAGGCGTAGCGGTCCATGATGCGGGTGATTTCCGGCCCGGCCTCGGGCCAGGCCAGCAGGGCGCCGGCGGGCAGCGCGCCCTCCGCCTGCAGCTCGACCATCCAGGTATCGAAGGGGGCCCGGTTCATGGCCCGGGCGGAGGGGTCGAGCGCCTCGTTGGCGCGGATCAGCCTGGCGTTGAAGGGGGTCTTGACGGGGAACACTGTCTTGCCGGCTTCGAGCAGGCCGAAGCCGCGCCCTGCGTCCACCGTGGCGCCAGTGGGCTTGGGGGTGAACAGCAGGATCTCGCCGGAGAGGGCGATGCCGAAGCGGGTCACGCCAACCCGGTAGCGATCGTCGCCCAGGGGGGCGAACCACAGGTGGCTGTCCGGGTGGTAGAGCAGCGCATCCGGAAAATCGCAGCCGCGCAACTGGGGCATGGTGGGGCTCGCTGAAGGGTAGGAATGGCGGAAGAGAATGGGAGTCGAACCCACCAGGAACCGCTTGACGGCCCCTCCTGGTTTTGAAGACCAGTCGCCCCACCGGGGGACGCATCCCTTCCGTTCAGTAAAACGTTAATTGAACGTAGTTTATCGCATTTAAGCTCAATTTACCGGAAGATCGCCACGAATTCGGTGCTGCTCGTCGTGCCCCCGGCCGACCTTGCGGGTGAAGCCCACGCGGTCGAAGTACTCGAGGATCTGGATGGCCCGCTTGCGCCCCAGGCCGCTGCGGTCGCGAAAGGCGGCGGCCCGGATACAGCCGTCTCCGTCCATCAGTTCGCTGGCGATGTGGCCCAGGCTGCGCACGGCGGCCGGGGCGTAAAACAGGTCGCGCACCACCTGGCAGATTTCGCCGCGGGCGGCGAGGCGTTTGAGAAGTTCGCGGGTCAGGGCTTCCGGTTCGCCGAGGCGGGTGGCGATGTCGCGGACCCAGGGGGGATCGAAGGGCTTCTCCAGCAGCCAGGGCAGGAGTTTTTCGGCACGCAGGCGATCGTGCTCATCCAGCTCGACCCGGTGTTCGGGCAGGTGCCAGGCGCTGCCGCTGCGAGCCAGACGGCCGGCGGCGAGCCAGGCGTCCAGCCACTCGGCAAAGGCGATGGCGGGGACGGCGGGGGCGACCATGCGGCGCAGGCGGTCGCGCTCGACACCCCGTTCGTCACCGTGCTGTTCGTGGTGCTGGGCGAGGCGGGCTGCGACCCGCCTGGCGAGGGCCTCCAGGGGCTGGCTGCCGATCAGCCAGCCGGCCCTTTCGCTATGGCGGGCGGTGGGCAGCAGGGCGACCAGGGTGTCGGGACGGCAGTTTTCGGCGGTGGCCAGCTGACCGGCATCGAGACCCAGGGGCGCCCTGTTGAGTACGGCCTGCAGGCGTTCCGCCGGATCGGCGATGAGCTGGCTGGCCAGCACGGCGAGGCGCTCCGGTGTGCGCCGGTGACGTGCCGGGCCGAAGGGGTCGAGGATGCGTCCGCCGCCCAGGGTGTGCTGACCGTGGCCGTCACGCAGCACCACCAGATCGCCCCGGCAGGCGTGCAGGGGGGCGTCGGCAAGCACTTGCGCGGGGCAGTCCCCGCCGGGGGGCAGGCCGGTCTTCTCGAGGGCGGCATCGAGCAGGGCGACCCGGCCGAGAAGGTGGCGGGTGCCGTGGTGGATCTGTACGACGGCGCCGTGGGCCAGCGTCCGGGGCGCATCGCTGGCGAGGTGCAGGTGGATGTCGAGGCGGGTGGCGGGCTGCAGCGTGGCCGCGCCCACCAGCCAGTCGCCACGCTTTACGTCGTCCACTGTCAGGCCGGCGAGGTTGAGGGCACAGCGCTGGCCGGCGTGGCCTTGGCTGGCCTTGCGGTTCTGTACGTGCAGGCTGCGCACCCGGGCGGTCTTGCCGGCGGGGGCCAGGGTGACGGTGTCGCCCACGCTGATCTGCCCGGCGTGCACCGTGCCAGCCACGATGGTTCCGGCGCCGGAGAGGGTGAAGACCCGGTCCACGGCGAGGCGGAATTCGCCCCCGACGCTGCGGGTGGGCATGGCCCGGGCTGCGTCGAGGAGATGGCTGCGCAGTGCGGCCACGCCGCTGCCGGTGATGGCCGATACCGGGAAGACTGGCGCGTCGGCCAGGGCGGTGGGGGCGAGCAGGGCACGGATCTGGCCGGTGACTTCGGCGATGCGCTCGGGGCTGGCCCGGTCGGCCTTGGTGAGGGCCACTGCGCCATAGCTGAGGCCAAGCAGTTCGAGGATCTGCAGGTGTTCGCGGGTCTGGGGCATGGCCCCGTCGTCGGCGGCCACCACCAGCAGGGCGAAGTCCACCCCGCTGGCGCCGGCCAGCATGGTGGGGACGAATTTCTCGTGGCCGGGGACGTCCACAAAACCGAGCACCTGCTCCGGGTTGCCGTCGTCGGCAGCCAGGGGAAGATAGGCGTAGCCCAACTCGATGGTGATGCCGCGGCGCTTCTCCTCGGGCAGGCGGTCGGTGTCTACGCCGGTGAGGGCGTGCACCAGGGTTGTCTTGCCGTGGTCGATGTGGCCGGCGGTGCCGATCAGCATGGAGTGAAGCCCGCCTGGAACTGGGTGAGGAAGGCGGCCTCGTCGCCCGGCGGCAGGCAGCGCAGGTCAAGGTGCAGGGCGTTGTCGGCGATGCGCCCGATGACCGGCAGGGGCAGGCCGCGCAGGGCCGCTTCGAGCTTGTTGAGCACGCCGCCCTTGCGGCCCTGGGGGCGGAACACCAGGCCGGCGGAGGGCAGCCGGTCCACCGGCAGGCTGCCGGAACCGATCTGCGACAGCATGGGTTCGATACTGACCGTCAGGGGCCAGCCGGCGAGGGTGGCAGCCACGGGGGCGTGCAGGCGTTCAGCCTGGGTGAGCATGGCGTCCCGGGGGCGGGTGAGCAGGCGCAGGGTGCTCAGGCGTTCGGCCAGGGTGTCCGGGTCGCGGTACAGGCGCAGCACGGCTTCCAGCCCGGCGAGGGTGATCTTGCCGACCCGCAGGGCGCGCTTGAGGGGGTTTTTCTTGATCTTTGTGATCAGGTCCTTGCGGCCGACCAGGATGCCGGCCTGGGGGCCGCCGAGGAGTTTGTCACCGGAGAAGCTGACCAGATCGGCGCCATTGGCGATGGCTTCCCGGGGGGTGGGTTCGTGGGGCAGGCCCCAGCGTTCCAGGTCGGTGAGGGTGCCGCTGCCCAGGTCTTCGACGAAGGGCAGGCCGCGGGCGTGGGCGATGCGGGCCATGTCGGCCTGGCCGACGCTGGCGGTGAAACCTTCGACGGCGTAGTTGCTGGTGTGGATCTTCATCAGCAGGCCGGTGCGGGGGCCGATGGCCTCTTCGAAATCCTTGGGGTGGGTGCGGTTGGTGCAGCCCACCTCGACCAGCCGGGCGCCGGCGCGCTTCATGATGTCCGGCACGCGGAAGGCGCCGCCGATCTCCACCAGCTCGCCCCGGGAGACGATGACTTCCTTGCGCTGGGCCAGGGTGTTGAGGAGCAGGAAGACGGCGGCGGCGTTGTTGTTGACCACGGTGGCGGCTTCGGCGCCGGTGAGTTCGCGCAGCAGGTCGTTGACCACGTCGTCCCGGTCGCCGCGGCCGCCTGTGTCCACTTCGTATTCCAGGGCGCAGGGGGAGCGGGCGGCGTCCACCATGGCGGCGATGGCCTCCTCGGGCAGCACGGCGCGGCCGAGGTTGGTGTGCAGCACGGTGCCGGTGAGGTTGAAGACGCGCTTCAGCTTGGGCGCGGCGCGGGCGTCGAGGCGGGTTTTTGCGTCCCGGAGCAGGCCGCCGGGTTCCGGGGCGGCGAGTCCTTCGCCAATGCGCTGGCGGGCGGTCGTGAGGACCTCCCGCAGCACCTGGGTGGTTTCGCTGCGGCCATGGGCTTCGATGAGGCCGGGGGCGGCAGCGAGAAGGCGGTCGAGACTGGGCAGGGCGCGGTAGGCGGTGCTGTCATCGGACGTGGTGCCATGGACCATGGACGCCATCGTGGGGAGTCTCCTAGGGGGTGAACAGGAACAGGTTGCGGCCGGCCCGGTGGAAGCCGGCTTCGTCCACCAGCATGTCGAGGGCCAGGGTTGCCAGATCGTCGGCGAAGGCGTCCACCAGCGGGTCTTTCTCCATGGACATGATCTTCAGGCTGGCCTGGCATTCGGGACAGGTTTCGGCCTTGACGCCGGGGTGGAGGGCGCCCTGCCGGCCTTCGAGGCTCTGGTAGCTGATGCCCTTGGTGTTGTGGCAGGGCACGCACTTGATGCGGGTGACGTGCCATTCGCAGGCGCACAGGCTGCAGGTGGCGTAGCGCACGCCGTGGCCGGCGTCGCCGATGCGCACGATGGAGGCCACCGGGTGGGCGCCGCAGGCCGGGCACAGGCTGTCCTCGAAGCCGGCGGGGATATCGCTTTCGGCGAGGGCCAGGGCGCGGGCTGTCCAGGCAACCTGCAGGGCGGCGCCGACAAGGGGGGCGAGGGCCAGTTCGATGACGGTTTCCGGTGCTTCCTCGCAGCGCAGGATGCTGCGGGCGAGTTCGTCCATGGCGCTGCGTGCCATGCCGGGCAGGCTCAGCAGGGCCGATTGCAGCACCGGCGGCGCGTAGGGGTCGAGGGCGGTGGCGAGGTGCCGGAGCACGCTGAACCAGGCCTCCGGCAGTTCGCCGCCCTGGGCGTCGAGGGGCGGCATGCCGTGTTCGCGGCAGCGCTTCAGCAAGGCCGCGTCAGGGCGCGTGATGAGGGGGCGCACGCGGTCGAGCTCATGCTGCTGGGCATCGGCGATGCGGGCGCAGAAGAGCAGGAAGTCGGCCATGGCATGGTCGCCAGCCAGGGCCCGCAGGCGCTCGGCGCGATTGCCGAAGACCCAGGTAGAGGGAAGCCGGTTGGGGCTGTCTTCAGCGACGGCCTGGGTGGCGATTTCTTCGGGGCTGAGCAGTGTCTGCATGGCGTTCCAAAAGGTTCCGGGGCTTTGGGGCACGGGGTCGTTTGATCGACCCGTGCCCCGGGGATTCAGTCGGCGGGGACGAAAGCTGTTGCCCCCGCCGGGTTGTGCTACTTGCCGGTCATCTGGCGATACCAGGCCCGGTGGTGCTGCTTGGCCCAGGCGCGGGTCACGGTGCCGTAGAGCATGGCCCGGATGGTGCCCCGGACCCAGATGGCGGCATACACATGGACGATGATCGCGATGATCATCACCGTGGCGAAGACCGCATGCAGCACGGCACCGGTGCGGATCACGCCGATGGGGAAGTAATGGGAGAAGTACGCCCGCCAGATGATGATGCCCGAGACGAAGAGCACCAGCATGGCCAGGCCGAGGAACCAGAACAGCAGCTTCTGCCCCCCGTTGTACTTGCCCATCTCCGGCATGTTGTGGTCATCCCCATCCACCATCTCCTTGGCCCGCTTGACCCACTCCCAGTCGGTGTCGGTCATGTGGTTGAGGCGCTTGAAGCGGAAGAACATCACCACGAAGAACAGCATCATGATCACCCCGATGAAGGGGTGCAGGATGCGCGTCCACACCCCGCCACCGAACAGGCTGGTGAGGGGGAACAGGGCCGGATGGAAGAGTGCCAGGCCGGAGAGCGCGAGCAGGATGAAGCAGATGCCCGTGACCCAATGGTTGGCCCTCTCGGACGCGTTGTAGCGTTGCAGGTCGGACGGATCGCGGATCATTTTTCGCCCTCCAGTTCCTTTTCGACTTCGGCTTCGATCTCCTTGGACACCTCGTTCGGGCCCTTCATCACGTAGTGGAAGAGGCCACCCAACGCCGCGGCGGCAATGCCGGCCATGGCGAGGGGTTTGGCGAAGCCCTTCCACAGGGAGACGGTGGGCGCGATCGTCGGGTCGGCGGGCAGGCCGCTGTACAGGCTCGGCTTGTCTGCGTGGTTGAGCACGTACATGACGTGCGTGCCGCCCACCCCGGCCGGGTCGTACAGACCGGCGTTCTTGAAGCCGCGCTCCTTCAGCTCGGTGATGCGCTCGTCGGCCAGCTCCTTCATGTCCTCCTTCGAGCCGAAGCTGATGGAGCCTGTCGGGCAGACCTTGACGCAGGCCGGCTCCAAGCCGACCGCAACGCGGTCGGAGCACAGGGTGCACTTGTAGGCCTTGCTGTCCTTCTTCGAGATGCGCGGGACGTTGAAGGGGCAGCCGGTTACGCAGTAGCCGCAGCCGATGCAGTTTTCCTGGTGGAAATCCACGATGCCGTTGGCGTACTTGATGATGGCGCCGGGGGCCGGGCAGGCCTTCAGGCAGCCCGGGTCCTCGCAGTGCATGCAGCCGTCCTTGCGGATCAGCCACTCGAGGCCCCGTTCCTCCGACTCGACTTCGGCGTAGCGCATGACCGTCCAGCTCTGGTCGGTCATGTCCGTCGGGTTGTCGTAGGTGCCGCCGCAGCTTCCCACTTCGTCACGCAGGTCGTTCCACTGCATGCACGCCACCTGGCAGGCCTTGCAGCCGATGCACTTGGAGACGTCGATGAGCTTGGCGACCTCGAGGGTCTTGCGCGCCTGGGGCGGTTCGGTCGTCGTGGCCGAGCGCTTGGCGATATCCAGTGATTGCAGTGCCATGGCGATCTCCTCAGGCTTTCTCGACGTTGACCAGGAAGGACTTGAACTCCGGCGTCTGGGTGTTCCCGTCTCCCACGAAAGGCGTCAAGGTGTTGGTGATGAAGCCGTTCTTGGCTACCCCCTTGAAGCCCCAGTGGAGCGGAATCCCGACGTGGTGGACAGTCTTTCCGTCGACCTTGAGGGGTTTGATGCGCTTGGTCACCACCGCCACGGCCTTGATGTAGCCCCGGTTGGAGCTCACCTTGACCCTGTCGCCGGCCCGGATGCCCTTCTCCGCCGCCAGCGCCTCGCCGATCTCGACAAACTGCTCGGGCTGGGTGATGGCGTTGGACTCCACGTGCTTGGTCCAGTAGTGGAAGTGCTCGGTGAGCCGGTAGGTGGTCGCCGCATAGGGGAAGTCCTTGGCGGTGCCGAAGGCCTCCATGTCTCCCTTGAACACCCGTGCAGCCGGATTGGACGTGGCCTTGGGGTTGTTGCGGTGCATCGGGTTGACGCCGATGGGCGTCTCGAAGGGCTCGTAGTGCTCGGGGAAGGGGCCTTCGTTCATCATGCCGCGGGCGAAGAAGCGGGCGATGCCCTCCGGGTTCATGATGAAGGGGCCCATGCCGTCCTCGGGGGCGGAATCCACCTTGAAGTCGGGCACGTCGGAGCCGACCCACTTGCTCTGGGCGGCGTCCCACCACACCTGCTTGCGCTTGGCATCCCACGGCTTGCCGGCCGGATCGGCCGCCGCGCGGTTGTAGAGGATGCGCCGGTTGGCCGGCCAGGCGAAGGACCAGCCCAGGGTTTGGCCGTTGTGGAAGGGATCGGCGTTGTCACGCCGGGCCATCATGTTGCCCTTCTCGGTCCACGCGCCGGAGAAGATCCAGCAGCCGCAGGCGGTGGAGCCGTCGTCACGCAGCTGGGCAAAGCCGTCGAGCAGCTCGCCACCCTTCTTGATGAGCTTGGTCGGGTCCTTCGGATCGGCCAGATCGGCCAGGGCCTTGCCGTTGTACTCCTTGGCCAGCTCTTCGGGTGAGGGCTCGTAGGGCACCTTGTAGGGCCACGACAGGTTGAGGATGGCGTCCGGGAAGGCGCCGCCGTCCTTCTTGTACATGTCGCGCAGGCGCAGGAACAGGCCGGCCATGATCTCCGGGTCGGTCTTGGCGTCACCGGGGGGCTCGGCGCCCTTCCAGTGCCACTGCAGCCAGCGGCCGGAGTTGACGATGGCGCCGTCCTCTTCGGCAAAGCAGGTGGACGGCAGGCGGAACACCGTGGTCTGGATCTGCGCCGGGTCCACGTTGTTGAACTCGCCGTAGTTCTGCCAGAACTCGGAGGTTTCGGTGGCCAGCGGGTCGATCACCACCAGGTACTTGAGCTTGGACAGCGCGGCCCCCACCTTCGCCTTGTTGGGGAAGGAATTGAGGGGGTTGAAGCCCTGGGCGATGTAGCCGTTCATCTTGCCCTGGTGCATCAGCTCGAAGACCTGCAGCACGTCGTAAGTCTTGTCGAGCTTGGGCAGGTAGTCGAAGGCCCAGTTGTTTTCCTTGGTGGCGGCGTTGCCGTACCAGGCCTTCATCAGGCTGACGTGGAACTTGCCGTAGTTCTGCCAGTACGACAGCTGCCCCGGCCGCATGGGCTTGGGCGCGCGCTTGGCGATGTAGGCGTCGTAGTCGGTTTCCTTCTCGCCCGGCAGGGTCATGTAGCCCGGCAGCAGGTTGGAGAGCAGGCCCAGGTCGGTGAGGCCCTGGATGTTGGAGTGACCGCGCAGGGCATTGACGCCACCCCCGGCCCGGCCGATGTTGCCCAGCAGCAGCTGGACCATGGCCGCGGTGCGGATGATCTGCGAGCCGGTGGAGTGCTGGGTCCAGCCGAGGGCGTAGAGGATGGTCATCACCCGGTCCGGCGTGTGGCTGGAGGCGAGCAGCTCGGCCACCTGCAGGAACTTGTCCTTCGGCGTGCCGCAGATGTTCTCCACCACGTCCGGGGTGTAGCGGCTGAAGTGGGCCTTCATCAGGTTCCACACGCAGCGCGGGTTCTCCAGGCTGGGGTCGGTCTTGACGAAGCCGTCCTCACCCATCTGGTAATCCCAGCTGGACTTGTCGTACTTGCGCTTCTCCACGTCGTAGCCGGTGAAGAAGCCGTCCGCGAAGGCGAAGTCGTCCTTCACGAGGTAAGTCATGTCGGTGTAGGACTTGATGTAGTCCATGTGCACCTTGTTGTTGGTGATCAGGTAATGGATCACCCCGCCCAGGAAGGCGATGTCGGTGCCGGTGCGGATGGGCGCGTAGAGGTCGGCCATCGCGGCGGAGCGCGTGAAACGCGGATCCACGACCACGAGGCGGGCCTTGTTCTTGGCCTTCGCTTCGGTCACCCATTTGAAGCCGCAGGGGTGGGCTTCGGCGGCGTTTCCGCCCATGATCAGGATCACGTCCGCATTCTTGATGTCGGTCCAGTGATTGGTCATGGCACCGCGGCCATACGTCGGGGCAAGACTTGCCACCGTCGGGCCGTGTCAGACACGCGCTTGGTTATCGAATGCGAGCATTCCCAGGTTGCGCACCACCTTGTGGGTGATGTAGCCGGCCTCGTTGCTGGAGGCGGAGGCGGCGAGGAAACCGGTGGTGAGCCAGCGGTTAACCGTCACGCCATCGGCGTTCTTGGCGACGAAATTGGCGTCGCGGTCTTCCTTCATCAGCTTGGCGATACGGGTGAAGGCCTCGTCCCAGCCGATGCGCTTCCATTCCTTGCTGCCGGGCTCGCGCACTTCCGGGTACTTGAGCCGGTTCTTGCTGTGCACGAAGTCGAGCAGGCCGGCGCCCTTGGGGCACAGGCTGCCGCGATTGACCGGATGGTCCGGGTCGCCTTCGATGTGGATGATCTCGGCGTGGGCGTTTTTCGCCTTGTCGCCGAGGCTGTACATGATGATGCCGCAACCGACCGAACAGTACGGACAGGTGTTGCGCGTTTCCGTGGTGCGCGCGAGCTTGAAGGTGCGAACTTCGGCGAGGGCCGCAGTGGGCGAAAAGCCCATCGCGACCAGACTCGATCCGGTCAAGCCCCCGGCAGCCACCTTGAAGAACTGGCGCCGTGAGAGTTGCATGGTGACTCTTCCTCCTCCGTTGTTGTTGATGAACAGCGTCTTGTCGCCTTGCAATCCCCGCGCCAGGGGTGGGGGCTTTAAGAATCAAGTGCTTGCTGGTGATTTCGGGCTGGCTGGCGGGACATTTTGTCCATTTCGCGGACAAAATGTCCCGCCTCGCCGGCCAGCCACCCAAGCCTGTTCACTCTTCCGTGCACCGCCGCTATAGTCGGCCCCGCGGTCTGTGTACCGCTTTGATGTTTTCAGCGGGCCCGGTGTTGCCGGTGTCCGGAATTCAGCCGGGGCCGTACTCCCTCGTCCCGGCGGCGGGTGCCCTGTGGGGTGCCAATCGAGGAGCTGTCCATGACTTCCATGCCCTACCCGCGGCGTGCGCTGCTGCGCGCCTGTGTTGCTTCCGCCCTGGCCGGTCTCGCCGGTCTGCCTGCGCTGGTCCATGCCGAGGATGTCCTCCGGGTGTCGGCCATTCCCGACGAGGCGCCCACCGAACTGCAGCGCAAGTTCGCTCCCCTGGGGGCTTACCTTGAGGCTGAAACGGGCATGAAGGTCAGCTTCGTGCCGGTGACCGACTACGCTGCCGTGGTCGAGGCCCTGGCGACCCGCAAGATCGACATGGCCTGGCTGGGCGGTTTCACCTTCGTGCAGGCCAAGATCCGCACCAACGGCACGGCTGTGCCCCTGGTCCAGCGCGCCGAGGACGCCAAGTTCACCTCGCGTTTCATCACCGCCAGCGACAGCATCAAGGGCTTTGCCGACCTCAAGGGCAAGACCTTTGCCTTCGGTTCCCCCTCCTCCACGTCGGGCCACCTGATGCCGCGCTACTTCCTGGGCCAGGAAGGCATCAACCCGGACAAGGACTTCAAGAGCACCGCCTTCTCGGGCGCCCACGACGCCACCGTGGCCTTCGTGCAGGCCGGCAAGGTGGATGCGGGCGTGCTGAACGCCTCGGTGTGGGACAAGCTGGTGGAGCAGAAGAAGGTGGACACCACCAAGGTCCGCGTCTTTGCCACCACCCCGCCCTACTTCGACTACAACTGGACGGTGCGCGGTGACCTGGACCCGAAGATCCAGGCCAAGCTCACCCAGGCCTTCCTCAAGCTCGATCCGGCCAACCCCGCCCACAAGGAAATCATGGCCCTGCAGCGCGCGAGCAAGTTCATCCCCACCAAGGCGGAGAACTACAAGGGCATCGAGACGGCGGCCCAGGCGGCGGGGTTGTTGAAATAAGGCCGGGATCGGGTCGAATCTCTCCGTAGAGGCGATTTGTGGGGGCGACTTGTAGGGGCGACTTCAGTCGCCCATCCGTGCGTCGATCACCGACAAACCCTTGATCGGAGTCCGCGGGCGACTGAAGTCGCCCCTACATCGGCCCCTGGATAGAAAACAAGGATCACCATGGGTTTCTCCCTCGAAGGCGTCGGGCTGACCCACGCCAACGGCTTTCACGCCCTGCGCGGCGTCGACCTGCGTGTGGCGGCGGGCGAGCGGGTGGCCTTGATCGGGGCGTCCGGTGCGGGCAAGACCACCCTGCTGCGGGTGCTCGCCGCGTCCCTGCGTCCGACCGGGGGGCGGGTGTGCCTGCTCGGGGGCGAACCCTGGGTGGATTCGCCCCGCGCCCTGCGTCGCCTGCGTGCGCGCATCGGCCTGGTGCACCAGTCGCCACCCATTCCGCCGCGCCAGCGGGTGGTGACGGCGGTGCTGGCCGGGCGCCTGGGCCAGTGGCCCCTGTGGAAGGCGCTGGCATCGCTGGTGTTGCCGGTTGACCCGGAGGGTGCCGCCCGGGAGCTGGCGCGCCTGGACCTGGCCGAGCGGCTTTATGCGCGCTGCGACCGCCTGTCCGGCGGCCAGCTACAGCGGGTGGCCCTGGCCCGGGTGCTGTACCAGCAGCCCGAGCTGCTGCTTGCCGACGAACCGGTGTCGGCCATGGATCCGGCCCTCTCCGAACTCACCGTGGCCCTGCTCAACGAGGAGGCAGTGCGTCGCGGGGTGACCCTGGTTGCCAGCCTGCATGCGGTGGATCTGGCCCTGCGTCACTTTCCGCGGGTGGTCGGGGTGAAGGAAGGGGCGATCGTCTTCGATCTGCCGGCGGACCAGGTGAGCGAGGCCATGCTGCGGGATCTTTACGCGGCGGAAGGGGTGCTGCCTGTTTCCGGCGAGCCGGCCGATGCTCCTGCCCCCGGCCTGCCGCCCTTGAGGTGCGCATGAGGCCCGGCCATGACTGCAGGGGGGATGTCATCCGACGGCTGGCGCGTTTGCTGCCGTGGGGTCGAGTTCATCCAGTTTTCCTCAGTTTGACGGGTCGTCTGACGGTCGATGCGGCCACTCCTGCAGGGGCGACTTCAGTCGCCCTCCACGCGTTGATCGCGAGCAAACCGTTGCCCCACGTCCGCGGGCGACTGAAGTCGCCCTCACCGTCCCACTATTCGCCGTCAGAGCCTTCCATAGACGCCTACAGCTTTACCCATCGGGTGATCCAGCAAGTGGTGCTCAAGCCCCTGCCTGCATCGGGCCTGTCGCGATGAGCACCGCTACCCGCGATCCGGCGGCCTTGCCGCGGCTGGGCTGGACCCTGGTGGCGCTGGTGCTGCTGTGGCCCCTGCTGCGTCTGACGGACTTTCGTCCGGCGGCCCTGTTCGAGGCGGGCAACCTGCAGGCCATGGGGCATTTTCTGGGGGGCTTCCTGCCGCCCGAGACCGCGCCTGAATTTCTGGCGATGCTGGCCCGGGCCACGGTCGAGACCCTGGCCATGGCGACGGCGGGCATTGCCCTGTCCATGCTGCTGGCGGTGCCCCTGGGCCTGCTGATGACCCGCAGCCTGTCGATCTCGCGCCTGGGGCCGGGGCGTGGTGGCTGGGTCGGGCAGATCCTGCGCGGCCTGGCCCGCGGGGTACTGGCAGTGCTGCGAGGGGTGCCGGAGCTGGTGTGGGCGCTGCTGTTCGTGCGCGTCTTCGGCCTGGGGGCGGCGGCTGGTGTGTTGGCCCTGGGCATCACCTACGGGGGCATGCTGGGCAAGGTGTACGGTGAGATCCTCGAATCCACCGATGCCCGCCCGGCGCGCATCCTGCTGGAAGCCGGCAGCGGGCGCCTTGCTGCCCTGTGCTACGGGCTGCTGCCCAATGCGGCCCAGGAGCTGGTGTCCTACACCGTGTATCGCTGGGAGTGCGCGGTGCGCGCCTCGGTGGTGATGGGCTTCGTCGGCGCGGGTGGCCTCGGCCAGCTGATGGATCAGTCCATGAAGATGCTCAATGGCGGTGAGGCGGCAAGCATCCTGGCCACCTTCCTGGTACTGGTGCTGGCGGCGGATGGCTTGTCCGGCTTTCTGCGCAGGCGGCTGGCATGAGGGCAGGCATCTCCCTTGGCGCGCTGCTGGCCGTGGCCCTGCTGCTGGCGGCCGTGGGCGCCAGCTTTGCTTTTCTCGACATGCCCCTGGGCGCCCTGTTCACGGGGTCGGCTGCCAATGAGGCGGCGGACTTTGTGAAGCGCTTCTTTCCGCCGGAGACCTCCGCTGACTTCCTGGCCAAGGTGGCTTGGGCGGCGCTGGAAACCCTGGCCATCTCCCTTCTCAGCACCCTGCTGGCGGCGATCCTGGCGGCCGGCCTGGCCTTGCCTGCGGCGGGTCGCCAGGGCTGGCTGGTCGGGCAGGTGGCGCGCTTCAGCCTCAACCTGCTGCGCTCGGTGCCCGAGCTGGTGTGGGCCACCCTGATGGTGCTGGCGGCTGGTCTTGGCCCCTTCGCCGGTACCCTGGCGCTGGCCCTGCACACCACCGGGGTGCTCGGACGCCTGTTTGCCGAGGCGCTGGAGAACACGCCAGCGGCACCGTCCGAGGCCCTTGTCAGCAGTGGTGCCCCGGCGCTGGCCACCTTCCTCTACGGCACCCTGCCCCTGGTGGCGCCCCAGTGGCTGGCCTACGCCCTGTACCGCTGGGAGATGAACATCCGCATGGCGGCGATTCTGGGCTTTGTCGGGGCCGGCGGCTTGGGCGCCCAGTTGTATTACAGCCTGTCCCTGTTCCACGAGGCGGAGGCCAGCACTGTCATCCTGGCCATGCTGATGATGGCGGTGGTAGTGGACGGGGTGAGCGCCTGGCTGCGGCGCGCATCGGCCTGAGTGGAGCGGTTTAGCGTCGCGGCCGGGTCTCGATCCAGCGGGCGGTGAAGCCGGGGGCTGTGGGGGCGTCGGCGTAGCGCGCCTCGCTGCGCAGGTGCACGGTGAAACAGGCGCCCTGCCCGGGCTTGCTGGCCACCGAGATGTGGCCACCGTAGCGTTCCACGATGGTGTAGCTGATGGATAGCCCGAGCCCGGTGCCCGAGCCCTTCTTGGTGGTGAAAAACGGGTCGAAGATGCGTGACAGGTCCTCGGCGGCGATGCCTTGGCCGGTGTCGCAGACCTCCATCGCAGCACCCACCGTTCGGCCATCTTCTTCCCAGTCGCGGATGCGCAGGCGCAGACTGCCGCCGTCGGGCATGGCCTGGATGGCATTGACGATGAGGTTGATGAGGACTTGCTGCAGTTCGCTGGCGTTCACCTCGACCTTGCAGGTGGCCGCAGCGTCCACGTGGACGTCGATGTTGCGGCGTTCCAGGTTGTGGCGGGTCAGCACCAGGCAGTCGGCGATGAGGGCGTTGGGGTCTACGCCCTCGGTATAGCCGGCGAACTCCCCGGGGCGGGCAAACTGCAGCAGCTTGGTGACGATCAGCCAGATGCGGTGGGTCTGCTCGTGGATCAGGCGGATCTCCTCGCGCACCGGCTCGGCGGCCGGGCCGAGGATCTCCTTCATCACATCCAGGTTGCCCTGGATCACCGCCACCGGGTTGTTGATCTCGTGGGCCACGCCGGCGGTGAGTTCGCCGATGGCGGCGAGTTTCTCGGTCATGGCCAGGTGGTGGCGGGCCTGTTCCAGGGTGGCGTTGGCCGCCTGCAGTTCGAGGGTGCGTTCGGCCACTTTGCGGTCCAGTTCGTCCCCCCAGCGCTGCAGCTCGGCCCGGCGGGCGGCGAGGGTGTCGAGGAGGCCGTCGAAGGCCGCTGCGAGCTGGCCGATCTCGTCCTGGCTGGCCACCGGGCCGACCCGTGCTTCGGCATCGCCCGCGCCGACGCGGTCGATGGTGGCGCCCACCTGTTCCAGGGGCTTGAAGATGCTCTGCGCCCAGCGCAGGGACAGCACGCAGCCGGCCACGCTGACCGACACGAAGACCGCGAACAGGGTGAACATCGCGCCCTGCATGGCGGCGCTGAAGGGGGCTTCCAGGAAGCCCACGTAGAGCATGCCGACGCGCTTGCCGAAGCTGTCGATCACCGGCTCGTAGCCCGACACGTAGTAGTCATTCACCACGAAGGCAGTGTCGAGCCACACCTTGCCCTCCTGCAGCACGTGGTCGCGCACGGCCCGGGAGGCACGGGTGCCGAGGGCGCGCTCACCCTCGAACAGGCGCACGTTGGTGGCGATGCGGGTGTCGCCGAGGAACAGGGTGGCGGTACCGCGGCTGCCCAGGGGCAGGGTGCCCTCCCGGTAGATGATGGCGTTGATGCGATCCACCATGTCGCTGTTGCCATTGAGCAGTACGCCGCCTTCCAGCACGGCGATGAGCTGCCCACCTTCATCGCGCACCGGGATGGCGGCATGGATCATCAGCCCGCGGGTTTCCTCCAGGCGCTCGTCGGGGGCGGCGTTGGGGGTGGGCACCAGGCTCAGGCGGGCCCGCTGGCGCAGGGCGGGGTCGATGGCGGCGAGCTGTTCGGCATCGAAGACGTCGATGGCGGTGGCGGCTTCACCGGCCAGGGCCTTGCGCACCACCGGCCAGGCGCCGCGCTCTGCGCCCGGCTGGCGTGACCGGGTCGTCCCCTGCAGCGCACCGTGGGTGTCGAGCAGATAGAGGAAGTCCAGCCCGGTCTGCTGACGGGCTTCGTCAAGGTAGCGCCCGATGCCTGCCCCGCCGGGCGCCGCCATGGCCCGGGCCAGGCGCTGGGAACCAGCCAGGGCCGCGATGTCCACGGCCATGGTCTGGTGCATGTGGGCAAAATACTCGTGGGCGGTGACCAGGTCGGAGCTGACCTTGTAGCTGACCAGCTGCTGGTAGCCCTGGGTGCCCCACATCCACACCAGCCCGAGCAGGATGGGCACGCCGAGGAACAGGGGCGCCAGCACCATGGCCAGCAGCTTGCTGCGGACCGAGCGGCTGAGGCGTTCCCGGACGTCGATCAAGGGCGGGCGCCCCACCGACACGCCGGGCCGGTCATGCCAGGCCCCACTCCACCGCCTTGCGGTCGAGGGTCTTGCGGGACACGCCCAGCAGGGTGGCGGCGTGGGTCTTGTTGCCGCCGCATTGGTCGAGAACGGCCAGGATGTGGCGCTTCTCCACCTCGGCCAGGCTCAGGGGCAGGGGGTCGGCCATGCCCTGGACCTGGTTGTGCACCGGCAGGCTGCCCAGGATCAGTGAACGTTCGATGAGGTTGCGCAGCTCGCGCACGTTTCCAGGCCAGGGATAGGTGGCCAGGCTGACCAGGTCGGCGGGCGTGACGGTGAGGGGCGGCAGGCCCAGGCGCGAGGACAGCTGGGCGTTGAAGTGCTGCACCAGTTCGGCTACGTCTTCGGGGCGCTGGCGCAGGGGCGGGATCGACAGGGTGAGCACCTCGAGGCGGTAGAACAGATCGCGCCGGAAGCGCCCCGCCGCCACTTCGGCGTGCAGGTCGCGGTTGGTGGCAGCCACCACGCGCACGTCCACCGGCACCTCGGCCTCGCTGCCCACCGGGCGGATGCGCCGCTCTTCCAGCACGCGCAGCAGCTTGGTCTGCATGGCCAGGGGCAGCTCGCCCACCTCGTCGAGGAACAGGGTGCCGCCGTTGGCGTAGTGGAACAGGCCGCGCCGGGCTTCACGGGCACCGGTGAAGGCGCCCCGCACGTGGCCGAAAAGTTCGCTTTCGATCAGTTCCGCGGACACCGCCGCGCAGTTGAGGGGCACGAAGGAACGCTCGGCCCGCGGGCTCATCTGGTGCAGGGCCCGCGCTGTCACCTCCTTGCCGACGCCCGATTCGCCAAGGATGAGCACGGTGGCCGGGGTGGGCGCGACGCGCCGGATCATGTCACACAGGGCGCGCATCGGTGCCGAATGGCCGATCAGTCCGGCTACTTCACCCCCCAGGCCGGCCACCTGGCGCTGCAGCACGAAGTTCTCGCGGTACAGGCGGGCGCGTTCGAAGCAGCGTTGCAGGGAATTGATGATCTGATCGACCCGGAAGGGCTTGAGCACGAAGTCGGAGGCCCCGGCGCGCAGGGCGTCGATGGCGGTTTCGATGTCGGCAAAGGCGGTGATCAGGATCACGTCGCCGGCAAAGCCGGCGTTCTTCAGGCTGCGCAGCCACTCCATGCCCGAGCGGCCCGGCAGGGCGATATCGAGCACGATGGCGTCGAAGTGATGTTCGCGCAGGCGCTCGGCACCCTCTTCGGCCGATCCGGCCACCTCCACTCGACAACCCCGGGCCCGCAGGGCGCGTTCCAGAAAGTTGCGCACCCCGGCTTCGTCGTCCACCACCAGCACGGCATACTCGGACCAGGCGGCTTCCCGATGATCGGCGACCGCGGTGTCTGTGGTGTTGGGGGGGCATGGATTCATGGCTGCGATTTAACC
Organism: Zoogloea sp.; assembly: GCF_017302315.1. Taxonomy (GTDB): domain Bacteria; phylum Pseudomonadota; class Gammaproteobacteria; order Burkholderiales; family Rhodocyclaceae; genus Zoogloea. Next base: position 20,488 of record NZ_JAFLDT010000009.1, on the reverse strand, counting down.
ATGCGGGCGGGGGATTGTCAGGGCGATGCATTGGCCGTAATGCGTGTCCGTGAAACTTCCAGGCCAGCTAACATGCTGCGCCAGAGATCCCGAATGGGTGAGCCTGCGATGGTTTCATACCACCTCCCGCTGCGTTGCCCCGTCAGACCTCGATCCGGCCTCTTTCAAAGACTGACCCACTCTAGGGAGAACCCCATGAAACCTGCCCTGCTCCTGCTCGCGCCTGTCTGCCTGTTGCTCCACACCCCGGCTCATGCGATCAATGCCAAGTATGCCCAGCAGCTTGAGCGTTCCGGCTGTACCCAGGTGTCGGAGGCCCAGGGCTGTGACATCACCAAGTCGAAGGCGGAGAACGCCAAGGCGGGCTTCGGCAGCGCACCGTTGGAGGCGCCCGGCGTGGCAACACCCTACGCCGGGCAGTGGGTGGCCAGGTCGGATGCGGGTGCCACGGTGGCGACGATCCGTATCGACGCCAAGGAAAAGGTGTGGGTGAATGGCAAGCCGGTGAAGGCAAAGCGAAGCGACGGAGCCCTGGTGTTCCGGGTGGGCACCGTGACCTACACGATCCAGGGTGACCGTCGCCTCAAGGGCGAGGATGGGTGGATGGATCACGACGCCGGTACCAAAGGCCTGATTGTCAGCGAGTGAGAGAAGGAAATGAGCATGAAGCACTTCCCGATGCGTCTTGTCGTGGCGGCCATGGCTGCCTGTTCCGTCCAGGCTGTCCAGGCCGGCGAGGTTCCCAGCTTCGGCTTTCCGGCCGGCTTCTCGGTGGACAAGATGGACCGCAGCGCCGACCCCCGCAAGGATTTCACCCGCTACGCCGCCGGCCGCTGGTACGACGCCATGCAGATCCCCGCGGACAGCGTGCGCATCTCGGGCCTCGACCTGATGTCCAGGCGCACGGACGTGATCCTGCTCCAGGTGGTGGAAGAGGCGGCACGCCAGGCCGCGTCTGCACCCAAGGGCAGCCCCACCCAGCAGGTGGGTGATCTCTACACGGCAGGCATGGACGAGGCCCGCCTGAAGGCCCTGGGCCATGCGCCCCTCAAACCGGTGTTCGAGCGCATCGCTGCCATCACGGACAGGAGCGGGCTGGCCCCGGAGCTGGCCCGCCTGTATCTGGCGACCAACGAACCCGTTGCGCTGGGCGCGGGCATTGCCCCGGGTATCCGTGACAAGACCCGCTACATTGTGGTGGTGGGTGACGGCGCGCTCGTGATGCCGAACTTCGAGGATTACCTCAAGCCGGAGTCGGCCCGCTTCCGGGAGGCCTATCTCACCTACGTGACGGACACCATGGTGCTGGCCGGTTTTGCTGACGCGGAGGCCAAGGCTTTTGCAGCGCGGCTGCTGGCCCTGGAAACGCGGATTGCCCGGGTGCGCCAGCCCCTCGTGGAGCATCAGGATCCTGAGAAGCGCTTCGTGGAGATGCCTTACGCCAGGATCAAGGCGCTGACGCCGGGTTTTGACTGGGACGCCTACTTCGCGACGATCGGCCTGGCCCCGCCGTCCACTGTCACGGCCCTCGAGGTGAAGTCCATGGTCGAACGGGCTGCCATCTTCGCCGAGCTGCCCCTGGACGAGCTGAGAACCTACCTCAAGTGGGAGTACCTGCGCATGAGCCTGGGGGGCCTGTCCACCGACTTCAATGCCCCCGCCCTGACCTTCACCCGCGCTTTCTACGGCTCGGGCTTCGAGCTGCCGCCCCGCTCCAAGCAGGTGTTCGACAAGATCGCCGGGAAGATCGGCCATCCCCTGGGCCGTTTGTATGTGGCCAAGCACTTCAGCCCGGCATCACGCCACGCGGTGGAGGACATGGTGGGACGCGTGCGGGCCGAGTTCCGTGCCCGCCTCGAAAAGAACACCTGGCTCACCGCCGCCACCCGCAAGCAGGCCCTGACCAAGCTCGACAAGGTGTCCATCACCGTGGGCTATCCGGACCAGTGGATCGATACCTCGTCGGTGGATGTGCGTGCCGACGATTATTTCGGCAACCTGGAGCGCATCACCACCTTCATGGCCCGGCGTGATCTGGCCCGATTTGGCGGGCCGATCCAGCAGGATGCCTTTGCCGATCCCCACTCCACCCTGCCCACCGTCATCAACGCGGCCTACAGCCCCATGCGCAACGCCATCGAGATTCCCGCGGCTTTCCTGCAGCCGCCAATCTACGATCCCAAGGGTGACCCGGCCACCAACTTCTGCGCCATCGGCGCCGTGATCGGCCATGAGCTGACCCATGGTTTCGACTCGGGCGGACGCCAGTACGACGAGCTGGGCAATGTCCGCAACTGGTGGGTCAAGGATGACGAGACCCGCTTCGTCGCCCAGGCCGGCAAGCTGGTGAGCCAGGCCAATGCCTACCAGGTGCTCCCCGGGCTGCACGCCAACGGTGCCCTCGCCGTCACTGAGAATCTCGCCGACGTGGGTGGCGTGGCCTTTGCCTATGGCGCCCTCGAGAAATACCTCAAGGCCCATCCCCGGGAGAACCGCCCCATCGACGGGCTGAGCCAGCAACAGCGCTGTTTTGTGGCCTGGGCCCAGATGTGGTCGGACAAGGCCCGGGAGGGCTACCTGCGTCAGGTCACCGCCACCGACGCCCACCCCCCGGGCGGTTACCGCGCCTACTCGGCCTCCCAGCATGAGCCGGGCTTCTACAAGGCCTTCGGCATCCGCAAGGGTGACCCCATGTGGCTGGACCCGAAGGATCGCGTGAAGATCTGGTAAGCGGAGAAACCCAGGGCGGCCCACCCGTAAGGGGGCGGGCCGCCCCAAGCCGGCCTCAATAGCCGACGGTGAAGCGCTGGCGGGGGTGTCGGGGCTGTTCAATCTCATCCACCAGGGCGATGGCGTAGTCCTCCATGGAGATGTGGCTGTTGCCCGCTCCGTCAATCAGCAGCGCGTCGCCGCCCAGGCGGAAGTGGCCCGTGCGTTGGCCCGGCTCGAACAGGGCCGGCGGGGAGATGAAGGTCCAGTCCAGCTCGGTCTCGCCACGCAGGGCCTGCAGGAAGACACCGCCGGCGCTGGCCTCGGCCTTGTAGATCTCCGGAAACTCCGGGGTGTCGATGAGGGCGATGCCCGGGGCCACTTCCAGGCTGCCGGCCCCGCCGACCACCACCACCCGCTTCACCCCGGCCTGCTTCGCTGCGGCGATCAGGGTGGCGGCGTCGATGCCGCCGACAAAGCGTGTGCTGCTGACCACCACATCGTGGCCCTCAAGCAGGCGGGCCAGGGCCTTGCCGTCGGTGACGTCGGCGGCCTGCAGGCTGAGGCCGGGCTGGGCGCTGGCCTGGCCGATGTTCCGGGCGATGCCGGTGACCGTGTGCCGGCGGCCGAGGAGTTCGGTGGCGATGCGGGAACCGGCGCGGCCGGTGATGCCGAGGATAGCGATGTGGGACATGAAAGTTCTCCTGGAACGTTGCGGAGGCGCGTGATTGCTCCTTCCATGTCCGTCATCCTATGTTTCTTGATCCGGCAGAAAAACCGCATAATCGGAAAGTCTTTATTGCATGATCCGATTGAATATGGACCGCATCACCGCCGCCGAAGTGTTCGTGGAGATCGTCGACCGGGGCAGCATGGCCGCCGCCGCCCAGGCGCTGGAGATGTCGCCGGCCATGGTGACCCGCTACCTGCGGGAGATGGAGACCTGGGCCGGGGCCCGGCTGCTGCATCGCACGACCCGCCGCCTGAGCCTCACGCCCCCCGGCGAGCAGGTGCTGGCCCGCTGCCGGGCCATGCTGGAGGTGTCGGCGGCCATGGCGGTGCCGGGCACCGACGAGGCCGATCCCGTGCACGGCATGCTGCGGGTGGCCTGTGCCCCGTCCATGGCCCAGACCGCGCTGGCCCGCGCCCTCCCCGAGTTCCTGCGCCGCCATCCCCGGGCGGCGGTGGACCTGCGTGTGGACTCCCGGGCGGTGAATCTGGTGGAAGAGCGGATTGATCTGGCCATCCGCATCACCAATGACCTGGACCCCAACCTGATCGCCCGTCGGCTGGCAGATTGCGCCTCGGTGATTTGCGCCTCCCCCGCCTATCTGGCGGAGCACGGCACGCCGGCCACGCCCAGTGATCTGAGCACCCATAACTGCCTGACCTACTCCTATTTCGGCCACAGCCTGTGGGAGTTCGTGGACACCCGGGGTGAGCACCTGGGTGTGCCGGTGGGCGGGCGGCTCAGCGCCAACGAGGCCCAGGCGCTGCTGTGTGCCGCCGAGCATGGCGCCGGGATTGCGCTGCAGCCCCGCTATGCGGCCCGCGATCTCATCGCGTCGGGCCGTCTGGTTGCCCTGCTGCCGGGCTACGAGCCCAAGTCACTGGGCATCCATGCGGTGTTCCAGTCGAACCGGCAGATGCGCCCCGTGCTGCGGGCGCTGGTGGATTTTCTGGTGGAATGGTTTGCCCGGCAGCAATGAGGCAGGGGCTGGAAGGCCTGGAGGGGCAGGACGCCCCGCTCACCACATCAGGTCGTCGGGCACCTTGAAGTCGGCGTAGGGGTCGTCCTCGGCGGGGGCTTCGGCCTGCTTCACGTACACCACCCGGGCCGGGTCGCGCTCGGCGATCTTGTCACCGATGGTCTTGGGCAGCAGCTCGGCGGCGTCGCCCTGGCAGACGATCACCAGATGGCCGGCGGCAATGTGGTCGCGCACCTGGGCGGATACGAACATGCGCTTGATCTTGCCATCGTGGGTGTAGTTGTAGGCCACCTCGGCGGCGCCCCGGGTGAGCTTGGCCTGCTTGTGCTGCTGGATCATCTGCACGATCTGCGCCTCAATGGCCTTCTGCCGCGCGGCCGCGTCGCGCTGGGCGTTGAGCTCCCGCGCCCGCTCGGCCTGCTGGCGCTGGATCTCCAGCGCCGCCTGCTTGGCTTCATCCACCGTCTGGACCCCCGACTTGCGGTCGAGCTTCTGCTGGCGCGACTTGTCCTGGTTGAGCTGCTTGGCCTTGCCCTTGCTGACCAGGCCGGCCTTCATGAATTGATCCTGCAACGACGCCATGGGCGTTTCTCCGTGATGTGTGCTGGCCACCGCGGCGGTGGTCGGGATGGGGAGGATAGCAAGGGGCAAATCACTGCGCACGCATTGATGGCGGGGCCACGGGCACATAGACTGCCAGCCACCCTCCCACACCGGCCCCGCCATCCCATGCGTCGCTTTGTTCCGCTGATCTGTGCCCCCCTGCTGCTGGCGGCACCTGCCCTGAATGCCGCCGACCTGCCCGGCACCCGCTTCAACCACGGCGACTGGGAGCTGGCCTGTGACAACACCCGTACCTGCCGGGCCGCCGGCTACAGCATGGACGGCGTCGAGCTGGGCATCTCCGTGCTCCTCACCCGCCCGGCCGGGCCGGGGCAGCCGGTGACGGCCCAGGTGAGAATCGGCCGCTACGACGACAACCCCGTCGTCGACAAACTGCCCCGCAACTTCCAGCTGACCCTCCGCATCAACGCAACGCCCCAGGGCGCCGTCGCCTTCGACAGCGACAGCCTCCTCGGCGAACTCAACAAGGCCCAGACCCAGGCCCTGCTGGCGGCCCTGACCCGCAAGAGCAGCATCGAGTTTGTGCGCAAGGGCAATACCTGGGCGCTCTCCGACACCGGCGCCGCCGCCGTGCTCCTCAAGATGGACGAATTCCAGGGCCGCCTGGGCACCCCCGGCGCCCTCATCCGGCCCGGCACCCAGCCCGAAAGCAAGGCCCTTCCCCCGCTGCCGGGCCTCGTCGTCAAGCCCGGCGCCATCGCCCCCGCCAGGCCGGGCGACAAGACCTGGGTGAAGCAGCAAGGCCCCGCCCTGCTCAAGGCCCTGCACGCCACCCTGAAGAGCGACGAAACCGACTACTGCCCCGACCTCACCGAACCCGATCCGTCCTTCGAAGCCGCCCCCACCGCCACCCGCCTCACCGCCACCCGTCTCCTCGTCGCCACCCGCTGCTGGAGCGGCGCCTACAACGTGGGCTACGGTTACTGGATCGTCAATCAAGCCCCGCCCTACCAGCCCGTGCTGGTCACCACCCAGGGCTCGGAATATGAAGCCGGCACCATCACCGCCACCCAGAAAGGCCGCGGCCTGGGGGATTGCTGGTCGATGGAGGAATGGAAGTGGGACGGCAAGGGCTTCGTGCTGGCCCACGCCACGTCCACGGGCATGTGTAGGCTGATCGCACCGGGCGGCGCGTGGGATCTGCCGACGCGGGTGGGGCTGGGTGGGGGGGAGTGAGGGAAGGCCTGCTCTGGGCTGGCCTGATGGGGGGTGTTGGAAATATTCCTGAGATCGTAGGAATTCATCGGCTATCGGTGGATGCGGATCGAGATTTCCTGCGCTCGTAGGAAACCATGGCAATCGCTGCGGCCTCCGACTATTATTCCTGCGATCACAGGAATAATAGTCGGACGAATCCTTCGTGAGACGACTAAGCGCTGAGGAAAGATCTCCATGAAAAAAACGGTGGATTCCGTCTCGGATATCGGCACGGTGCTCCGTGCTGTCCGCAAGAGCTCCGGCATCCGGATCGACGACCTGGCGGGCATGGTGGGTGTCAGCAAGCAGTTCGCGTCCGACGTGGAGAACGGCAAGGACACCGTGCAGATGGGGCGGGTGTTTCGCTTGCTCCGGGAGCTCGGGGTGCGCGTGTCCGTAGAATTCCACGACTCCGCGGCAGCGGAGCTTGAGCGCCTGGCGCAGCGTGCAGCGCAAAAGCGGGATGCCGGCGGTGAGTGAAGCGCGCGTTCTGGAGATCTATTTCGAGCGCCAGCACGTTGGCCATCTGCTCGAAGAGCAGGACATCTGGACGCTGAGATACGACCCGTTGTGGTCAAGGTCTGCCCAGGCTTTTGACCTGTCACCGGCTCTGCCACGACATCAGCTCGAGCATCGCGACGGGAGCACGGTCAGAACCGTACAGTGGTTCTTCGACAACCTCCTGCCAGAAGAGCATCTGCGCGAAGCGGTCTGCCGGGAAGCCAACGTCCGCGATGCCTTCGACGTCTTGCGATATTTGGGGAGGGAATCGGCTGGCGCCCTGAGCTTGCTGCCGCCCGGAGAGGCACTTCCGACCGACAGCGCGATTGCGCCGCTGCCCGATGAGGCGCTTGTCCGCCGCATCCGCAATCTGCCGCAGCAGACCCTGATCCACGATGCACCAAAGAAGATGTCGGCCGCGGGCGCGCAGCACAAACTGCTGCTGGTCGTGAAAGACGGCGAGCTGTTTGAGCCGGCTGGCGCCACGCCGTCCACGCACATCCTGAAGCCCGACCATCCCGACGTGGAGCGCTATCCGGCATCGGCCTACAACGAATTCCTGACCATGCGGCTGGCCAGGGCGGCAGGGCTGCTCGTCCCGGACGTTACTCTGCGGCGCCTGCCCGACGCCCAGGCGGCGGTCCCGGTCTACATCATCGAACGCTTCGACAGGCTGGGCAGTTTTCCCGATACGCAGCGAAAACACATCATTGACGCCTGCCAGCTGCTCAACATCTCCCGGACGCTGAAGTACAGCCGGGCGTCCCTGGAGACGCTGTACGAGATCAGTACCCTCTCGGCAAATCCTGCGGCAACGCGGTTTCGACTCTTTCGATGGCTGGTCTTCAACGTATTTCTGGCAAATGACGACTGTCACCTGAAGAACCTGTCATTTGTCATGACCGCCCTGGGGCCGGAGCTGGCGCGCCATTACGATCTGCTGAGCACATCCGCCTATCACACCAGAGCATTGGGCACCCAGGACGGACCGTGGCCCGCCGTGCGCATGGCCATTGAACTGCCAGGCGCCGTGAGATTCAACGAGGTGAAGCTCGACAGTCTCATCGAAGCAGGCAAGGCGTTGCGCCTTCCAGCGGAGGCGGCAGCGCGCATCGTGAACGACGTGGCAAAGGGGATTCGCAAGGCCCTCGCCAGCCCGGAGCTGGCGCCCTCTACGCCGATTGAGCAGCGTGTGTTCAAGGTTGTGGATCACATGATTGTTGGGGAGATGCTGGGGCGTTTTGACATAACATAAAATTTACTTTTATCAGGTTTTTGTCTATTTTTATGTTATGTCAAAACCTTCTCTAGCCCTAAGTTCCTTGCCACCGGAGGTCCTGGCCTCCTTGCAGACCCTTGGAGAGAGGCTGGCCGTGGCACGGCTTCGGCGTAAGGAGTCCCAGCGGCAGTGGGCCAGCCGTCTTGGGGTCTCTGTTCCCACCCTGATTCGCCTGGAGAAAGGGGATCCGTCTGTGAGCATGGGGGTGTATGCCTCGGCCTTGTGGCTGCTCGGTTTGGCGGACGGGCTTGGGGACTTGGCTGAACCGGGCAAGGATGTCCGGGCACTTGAATCCGACGTGCGTCAGGCCAGTCGTTTGCGCGCCCGCAGGACGCGTACAGCTGCAGCGGCGAGCGCTAACAACGAAGGCGACGAAGCATGAGCATGCCTCCCTGACGCTTGCAGCAAAGGCAGGGATTGCTGTGGCGGAAATGCGGCCCATTCCGTTTGCGCGGGGCGTTGCGCTGGCTATCAAGCGCTTCGACCGCTCGGAAGGCCGACGATGGCACGCGCTGTCGGCCAATGTGGCCTTGAAGGCCGCGGGTGTCGAGCTGTCGTACCCGAATCTGGCTCAACTCCTGCGCCGCCGGGGAGATGTCGATAGCCATCGTGCCCAGATGCATGAGCTGTTCCGGCGCCTGGTGTTCAACATCCTCATCGACAACACGGACGACCACGAAAAGAACCACGTTCTCCTGGTCAGCCAGGCGCAGCAGTACGCGCTCGCACCCGCCTTCGATGTGCTGCCGATGGGGCAGTCATTGGGCTATCAGGCAATGACGGTGGGGACGCAAGGGGCCGAGTCCAGCATCGAGAACGCGCTCTCCGCCGCCGGGCAGTACTGGCTGACGCCTCAAGCCGCGAAGGCCGAAGTTAATCGGGTTGTGGACGTGGTGAATACATGGCGGGAGCACTTCCTGGCCGCTGGCGTGCCGGCCGCCTCCGTCGAAGAGCTCGCCCAGCACATTGACCGTCCGTTCCTGCTGCGCCAACGCTTGGGGCAGTATCAGGCGAGCGATTTCAGCGTTTAGCGCTGTCAGCGACAACTTGATCTGCAGACATGGCCTCAGATCAGCTCGCTGACTTCACGCAGTCTGGCCGCGCTTAGCGGTAGCTGAAGTTTTTCAAGCATTGTCACCAGTTCTGCTGCTTCAATGGGTGGTTTGCGTAGTCTGGCACGCATGGCCTTGATCGCTTTGAGTGCCGGAAATGGCGCCAGATCGAGTTGATTAAGCAGGAAATCGTCTGGGTGTTGAATCTCAACCTGCACCGCATCCATCACTTCAGCCGGGAAGTCCCTCAGATTGAAAGTCACGATTGCGTCGGCATGGCCGCGAAGTGCGGCTGCAACGACATGACGATCATCCGGGTCCGGAAGTCCCGTAATGACCTGCTCAATGGGTTCCCACCCCGTCACGAGGCAATCCGGAATGGCACTGCGCATCAATGCGCAAGTGCGCTGCAGATCCTCCAGCTTCAGATCCGTCCGTTGCAGCAAGAGATTGCGAACCCATTCATCCTGAATCCGCTCAGACCAGCGAGCATGAAACAGACCCACACTGGCAAGGCTCAAGAGCACGTCGCGCAGAGGCGCGGGGTACAGCACGCAAGCGTCCAGAATCACTGTGTAGCGTGCTGAACCTGCCATATCAGTACCCCAGACCCAGCTCTTGAGCCTGATCGGCCAAGGCCTGCAGTGCGGCATCCGATTCAGAGCGAGATTTCTGCTGATAAGCAATCATGTCCTCGAACAGGACACGCCGATGGCGACCAACCTTACGGCAAGGCAGGTGTCCTGCCTCGATCTCCTTGACCACGTAAGGACGCGACACATTCAGCATGTTTGCCACTTCCTGAGTGGAGAGTTCAAGTTTCTGTGGCAGCACGGCTACAGGCTGACGTTGTGCCATAACCCCGAGCAGATCGGCCATGAAGCGCAGCACCTTCGGGGGAAGCTCGACGACCGCCTGAGTTTCGTCTTCACCCTGTGCAATCAGGCGTATGGTTTCCGCCCGTGAATGATCCAACGCCGCCATCAAGCAACGTTGAGCGGCTTGCGCCAGTGCTGCATCGTGCTCATCAAGCACGGTGTCGATGACTGCTTGCGCGTTTGCCATGATGCTTTCCTCCGGTTTGTTTCTCTGCGGGTGTGACCAGCGGTAGCACCTCGATATCCGTAATATACGAAACAAACGAAATAAACGAAACGTCTGTCGGCAGTTTTCCAATCCTCTTGGCTTTGGTTGGCCACGTGCAGATCGAAGAGTTTTCGTCGGGCGTGACGAGTTTGATCGCGGAATGGCCCCGGTCAAGTCCGCTGCCCCTCAGCATCACGGGCGGCGTTTCCATTCGGCGACCGGCCACTGCAGGCCATCGCTCTACATGATCATCGGACCGATCAAATCGGGGGAGCACACTCAGCAACCACATGATGTCCTACACCCAGATCTGATTGGGGTCATGGGCCGGGTGGCGTCGCGGCTCGCGCGTGCTCTTCTGGGCTCATGCACGCCACTGCTGAAGACGACTCTGGCATTCTGCATGAGGCAAACGTGCATTTTTCAGCAAGATGCGATCGAGACAATCCGCCGCATGCTTTGTCGGAATCACCGCATTCTCAACCAGACGATCCAGTAGCCATAGGGCACCGTGCACCTCAAGTCCATCCTTTTGTGCCTGCTTCCTGAGCCGACCATCACCGGTCAGCAACGGCCGTGTTGTCTCGTGGGCCAGGAAATAGCAGGACACATCTGCCAATGAGCTGTTGTTGTGTTCGGCCATCAAGCCGTACAACTTGCTGACCGCCGTGTCGTCCAACGGCTCGACGAGCAGCCCGCGTGCGAGCAGGGCTGAATGGTCGAAGTTGTTCAGCTCATCCAACACGAACTCCGTACAGCAAAAGGTGAACGGGAGCTGGAACAACTCATCGAGCAAGCCTGCGTTGTTGAAGTCGATCCAGATATTGGTATCGCTGATGTAGATCCGGCTCATGCAGGAACAGTCGATACCTGCAGGGAGGGCTCCAGTTGATCAATCGGCCTCTGCAAAAACTCAGACGCGCGAGATGGGCTGAATAGATCTTCTGCCAGCCCCCAGAACACCAAGGACTCGAAACGGCGGGGCTCCTCGGCGGGCATCGGCTCCGGTTCGGCTGATCTCCAGCCGTTTTTGCTGAACTGGATATAAATCGAGTGATATCCCGCATCGCTCAATAGCTGAAGATCCTTAAGGCGACGTAGCGCCACCTGCATCGACACGCCATAGCGCCGTTTGGCGTTCAGCAGTTCCACCGGATGCACCCGGGAACGCTTATGGCCACCAAAATCCAGAACAACCTGATCCCTGGGGTAGAGGAAGGCGCCAGCAAAGCGATGGCAGCAGGCCTCCTTCTCCTTTTCTGGCATCCCTTCAGGCAGGGACATGATCCAGTGCCCTAACTCGTGCGCAGCGGTGAAACGCATGCGTTCACCGGGGCGAGTCCGGTTCAAGGCGATCAAGACATGGTGTTCATCGTGAGTCGCCGCACAGGCTCCGTCGAAGTCTTCCGGCCCGTCGAGCAAGGCCACCTTGATTCCATGGTCTTCGAGCAACTCGGTCAGATTGGCAATGGCATCACCGCCAATAGCCCAATCTTCCCTGAGCTTCCGGGCGGCCCCCTCAGCGGCTTCGACGGATGAGACTGGCATGAAGTGGGCGGGCGTTGCTTCCACCGCAACATCTGCTGCATCAAAGCACCGCTCCAAGGCGATGTAACGTTCAAGATGCTCGCGCGTCTGCTCCTCGAGCTGTTCCTGTCGATACTTCGGCATCTTCGCGAGCTTGCGAAATTCCAGTGGCGCCAGAGCTACGGCATCGGCGCGAAAGAAATACTCGGGCTTGACGTCCAGCACCTTTGCCAGTTGCAGCAAGCGAGTTGAATTGGGCACTGCACCGCCCTTCTCGAACTTACTCAAGGCTTGTTTGCTGATGTCGCCCAGCCCCTGCGCCACCTCTTCAAGACTCAAGCCTCGAAGCACACGGGCACGACGGATGCGGTCATGGATCATGGTCCCCTCCTGGGTTGACAAAGTATTAAACAAATATCGAATCGTCAACCTAAAGCCACAGTGAAACTCGGTCGCTCATGCGACGGATACGGGTGAAGTGCTCGGCAATCCGGTCGAGCTCATGCTTGATCTCGATAAGCGCTGACGAACCATCGGCCAGGAACAGCGCGAAGTCCGGTGTGTAGCGGCGCAGGCGATTGCCATCCGGATACCGGACGGTTTCGGCCTGTTCCGTGTAGGCAGAGACTAAGGGCGAGGTCTCGAAGTGATAGATGGCGTCCAGTTCAAGGAGTCCCTTGGGCGTTGACCAGTGCCTTGTACTGCTCGCCGGTGCTTTGCGCCGGGTTCGAGCTTCTGAGGTAATAGGCCCTGTGGGTCGAGTGACGCAGTGCATAGATGAAGAGTGGCGTGTTATGCCACGATGGTGCTCACCGCCGTAACGCATGCCCATCCGATCCTCATCCCGCCGCGTCCGTGATCTACAAAGAACTCGATCCCTTTTCCTCCGAAGACAAGTTTGCCCGCTCCGGCCGTGCGGCCGAGGAGCAGATGGCCTACTACCTGAAGCGCTTCTTTGCCCATGACCCGGAGATCGTGGTGCTCAACGGCATCCGGCTGGAACACAACGGTGACGCCGCCCAGGTGGACCACCTGCTCATCCATTCCCACGGCCTCTCCATCGTGGAGAGCAAGAGCGTGGTGGGGAAGATCCAGATCAAGGACGACGGGCAATGGCTGCGCTGGTTTGGCACCAACCAGTCGCGGGGCATGGCCTCTCCCATCACCCAGGCGCGCCTGCAGGAGCGCTTCTTCCGTGACGTGCTGGGCAAGGCCTCGAAACGGCCAGACCTCTTCTCCACAATACCCTTCGACCTTTACGTAGCCATCTCGGACAGCGGCATCATCCTGTGGCCCAAATCCGGGCAGGTGGATGGTGTGTGCAAGGCCGACCAAGTGCCCGACCGCATCCTCGCCGCCAATACGGCCCGTGTGAACAGCGGGCAGCTCCAGGGCCTCGCGTTGCCCGACCGGCTGAAGATTGCCGAATTCCTGATCAAAGCCAATAAGCCCTTGCGCCCCCACGAAGGGGATTTGAAGGGAGAGGCCAAGGTGGAAACGGAAGTCGCTGAGCTTGAAAAGGCTCAGGAAAGCGCGGTGACGCCGGCCAAGGACAGTCGTGAAACACCTTCAAACGGCCACGCCTGTCGTCAATGCCGCAGCGCGGATCTGGAGATTCGCTATGGCTATTCCTATTTCTTCTTCTGCAAGGCGTGTGAAACGAATACGACGATCAAACCAAGCTGCCCGAAATGCGGCGAACCGGGGCGGTTGAGGAAGCAGAAGAATACGTTTTATGTGACGTGCGAGAAATGCCAGGGGGAGGAGGTGTTTTTTGTTAATGGGTGAGGGGCGGGTGTTCGGCCTTTGTGGACGTTGATAGCTTGATCAGTTTCCGGCAGAAAAAAGCCAAGAGCCGACACTCGATATACCAGCTTAGCGTGCATACAGCCCTACGAACGTCAATCAAAGACCCCATGCCGTGCTCGCCACATTCTGTATTCGGGTTCAGCCAAATATCTAGTGATCTGAAGCTGAATAACATAATATGGCAATATTAAATAATTAATATAGGAATAGAAAATGAATGAATATGCAGAATTCTCGTCGAGTGAAACTGCGGCTCGCAAGTCGCTAGTTCAGCATTTTTCAATCTCAGGTTTGTTTGGTTATCGAACCCTTAGTTTAGATTCCGAATACGCTGCTACGATTCTCATCGCGCGCAATGGAGCCGGAAAAACTACAATGCTGGGCGCTCTGGATGCATTTTTGCGATGTCAATTTGGCCGACTTGCTGAGCTTAGCTTTCAGAGAATCGAGTGCAAGTTGAGAAATATCGATGAGGTTTTGATACTCGAGAAAAAGGACCTCGATGATTATCTTGCCAAGGTTTCCGACAATTCGGCAATACCGAAGCTTGCGAAAACTCACGAACTAGACCCTGGCGATCTTCTTTTTTTTGTTCTTTGGGAATTTACGGCTCTTGCCGACGACCGTCAAGAGCTCATGCAGCACCCAGTTTTTTTAAAGGTATATAACCACACTTCGCATACGCTAGAGTCGGCTGAGAGGATTTTTAGGAATCTATGGGCGTCGATAAATGATTTTGAATCGCCTATTCTTTCCCTAAAAAACTCTATCTTTGGCGCATTGGCTGATATTGAGATAGTTTATCTCCCAACGTATCGCAGAATCGAACTTTCATTGCCGGATGCGGACGATTCTCGATATTCATATAAGCGTCGCCCCTTTCCAAGCATTCAAGCCCGCCTCGGTTTGACCGGGCGCGGACTTCATGCTGGAAACATTCAATTTGGTTTGTCCGACATCTCTGCGCGACTACGCAGCCTTAATCAAGAGATTATGTTTGAGTCAAATCAGAAATATGCTGAAATTAGCGCAAACATCATCGATGATCTGATAAGTGGCTCATTCGAAAAGCAACACCCGAGTCTTGCAGACAGACCGACACGAGAAGAGTTGGATATATTCTTTGATCGCCTCAGGAGTAGCAGCCGTGAATGGGGCTTCTATGGTCCTTATGGCCCAAATAAAATACCAGATTTTGGCAAAATTTATAGCGGAAATATCCCGCCGAACTCGGAAAAATTTCTTACGTATTTTCTCGGAAAGCTAAACAGCGTCATACAAAAGACACGGAATACTCAGCAGGTTGTAGAGAAATTCATCGAGAGTTGCAATCGGTATCTTTCCGCCGCCGACCCAACGACTGATCGTGATGGAGCTTCCAACTTAGACGGGAAGGTGCTCAAGCTTGATAGGGCGAGTCTTGACGTATCTGTGTGGCGCAGTAGGCCCGACCGGGAGATACCGCTTGACGCATTGTCGTCGGGTGAAAAACAGATGATCTCGCTATTCGCCCGGCTTTATTTGTACCCTAAAGAGAAGTTGGTTCTTATCGATGAACCGGAGCTTTCTCTTTCCATCGACTGGCAAAGAAAAATTCTTCCGGATATTCTAAATTCCAACCTTTGTAAACAAGTAATTGCTATAACGCACTCCCCCTTTATCTTCGACAATGAGCTTGATGCGTTCGCAAAAGCTCTTCGTATTGAGATTTCAGATAATGGAGGGTCGGAAAGTGCGTGAGCTAATGTCGTCGGTGGAGGGCGACGTCCAACCAGCCACTGATGCGGAAGGAATGTCGTTGCTTCGCTCCATGAGGGATGCACGAGACGCACCCGCGGTTTTTAAAGCATCGCTTGCCGCATTGCGAGCCCATAATCCGGATACTGTGGCATTTGCGTGCGAAGGCGTGGACGACAAAAAAGTTTATTTTCAATGGATAAAAAATTCGAATATTAAATTTGGATATGAATTCATTGTCTGCAACGGAAAAGAGAAAGTTTTAAAATTTCGTGAGCTACTAAGGCGCGATGTTGCTGGGTTGAATAAAGATGTATATTTTTTTGTTGATAAAGATTTTGATGGATTAAAGGGGTATGCGACGGGCCCGGATGTTTATTTAACGGAAACATACTCTTTCGAGAATGTGCTAGTAACATCTGAGGTTTTGAGAGAAATTTTGGCCGTCGACATGCACTGCCATAGCGAACCGCAGATTAGGGATAGCGTTATCGAGAAATTCGACGAAATTTACTCGTCTTTTCTTGACGTCACGCGCGCTCACAACCATAGAATCTACCTCGCTCGCCGCCTTGGTATAAACTCAAGACCGCTTCCGGATAAGCTTAATAAGCTGGCGACTGTTGGTCTTTTGAAGGTGGAGTTTGCGGAAAAAAGTGTAAATGAGGCGATCGTGCTTGACCGTGAGCCGAGTCAGCCGGAGATTGATCAGCATGAGGCAGATTTTGGTTCGTTAGAACCAAGGCGTGATTATCGCGGAAAGTTCGCTCTGCTATTTTTTGCACGATGGTTGGAATTGCTTGGTAGAGATAGAAACTCAGAGGAAAGTAGTTTATTTGGAGGCGTCATGAAACCATCTGCGTCGGCCACTATCCAGTATTCGCTCGATTCAATCGCCTCACGGTCTTTGCCGCCATATTCATTTAAAGAATTTATTGGCGCGATTTCCGTAGATAAGCAGGAGTCTGCATCCTGTCGATGACAGTCCCTAGTCAGCACTAATTTTGCGAACGACTTAGGCCGGTGGTTGCTTGACGCGGCCACCGACAGCTCCGGGCTCACCGGATCGACAAGCTGCATTTCAGCGTGATTGAAGGGTGAACAGCGGTTAGGAGGGCCATCAGCCTACAGCAGGCTGATGAACTTTCGCACGCGAAAGTTGAGCGATGATCCAAGCTTCGGTAGTTCATGAGATCATAGAGAGGACTCCATACCTGTTCATCTACAGAGGACATAACTCAGGATATCTCGCCCACCCGAGACGAACTAAAAATGAGCATTACGCAGCATTCTAAAGATTGTGAGCTTGTCATTGGTCTCGTGGCCCCCATCGGGGTCAATCTGGACGACGTGAAGAATCGTCTTGAGTCCTTGTTCGGTCAGTTTCGCTATACGATGAACTGGATTCACCTAAGTAATCTCTGCGAGTCATACGTCGTCGCTGGCCGATCTGAAGCTCCTCACTCCGAACTGGAACGGCTTGATAGGGGCATGAATAGTGGGAAGAGCTGCCGGGAGCGGTTTCAAAGAGGAGACTTCTTCGCCCTTCTTGCCATAAATGCGATTAATGAAGGACGTACTGGTACACCAATCGGACCGCGACCAAGGACTGCACATGTCATCCGATCATTGAAGCACCCCGACGAAGTTGAGACGCTGCGGCGCGCTTACGGGGATGGTTTTTTCTTGCTCGGCGTATCCTCAAGTGTCAAGACACGCAGACATTACCTCAAGAATGTGAAAGGCATTCCTGAGGCAGAGTTGGAACGTCTCATTGATCGTGATGACCGTGAGGCCGGCGATTTTGGTCAGAGAACTAGGGATGTCTTTCAGATGTCGGACGCTTTCATAACGACCGATGATGTTGAACGGCTCTCTGATCAATTGTCCAGGATACTGGATCTGCTTTTTTCGGCTCCCGTAGTTCCCCCTACAGCCGACGAGTACGCCATGTTTCTTGCTTATGCGGCTTCACTACGGTCTGCCGATCTTTCGAGGCAGGTTGGTGCTGTGATTGCCAACAATAAGAATGACATCGTCTCAACTGGGGCAAATGATGTTCCTAAGTTCGGCGGTGGTCTTTACTGGCCTGGTAAAGATGATCAACGTGATTATGTGCGGAAAGAGGACTACAACGAAAAAGAAAAGCGAGAGATCACACTCCGGATTATGAAGAAGCTGAAGCCGGACTCTACCGTTGCAGACGAAGAGCTACTGGCGGAAGGCCTAAAAGTACTCAAGGATACTGGACTTCTCGGTATCACTGAGTATGGAAGGGCTGTTCATGCCGAAATGGAAGCCTTGCTTTCGGCCGCCCGAAATGGGATAGCTATCCGAGGCGGTACTCTTTATACAACGACCTATCCGTGTCACAACTGTGCTAAACACATCGTGGCGGCCGGAATCAAAAAGGTCAAATTCGTTGAGCCATACCCGAAGAGCTACGCTACAAAGATGCATAGTGACTCGATCGAGTCGAATGGTGAAGGTGGCACTAAAAAAGTTAGATTCGAGCCGTTTGTTGGGATTGGCCCGCGTCGGTTCGTTGATCTATTTTCTATGAGCTTAAGCAGTGGACGAAACATAACAAGAAAGCAAAACAGCCGCTTGATGGAGTGGTCTAGGGAGACCGCCGAGCTTCGCGTTCCGATGGCTCCCCTTTCTTATTTAGAGGCAGAGGTCAGCCTAGTAAATGAACTTTCTTTGGTTGTCAGTTCCCAGGAGAAAAGAGATGAAATTCAGTAGTAGTAATTTTGAACGAGCTCGTACTCTTTCGGAGAAGTGGCCTGAATGGAAACGTTCCTACGAACTCACTAAGAACTCCGTACATAGTTCCACTCACACTAATGAAAATATTGCTGTGATTAATAGTCTCAGCGACCGAGACGTGGAAAGAAAGGTCGCTACTTCTGAAGCAACTTAATCTGGTGATCTGCTTGTTTTTTTCTGAAATTAAAAGTCAATAATGAAAAAAGCTCCCTAGGGAGCTTTTTTCATTATCTCTGTCACCAATATTTCACTATCTTGGCAAGAGTTTCATTAACCCTGTCACCCGAACACCCTCACACATCCAGATTCCTCGCATACAACGCGTTCTCTTCAATGAACGCCCGCCGCGGTTCCACGTTGTCGCCCATCAGGGTGCTGAAGATCTCGTCCGCCGCAATGGCGTCGTCGATCTGTACGCGCAGCAGGCGGCGCACGGCGGGGTCCATGGTGGTTTCCCAGAGCTGTTCGGGGTTCATTTCGCCCAGGCCTTTGTAGCGCTGCTTGGAGATGCCGCGTTCCACGTCGGCGAGCATCCAGCGGATGGCGTCGGCGAAGCTGGTGACGGCTTGTTGCTTTTCGCCGCGGCGCATGATGGCGCCGGGCTGGATGAGGCCGGAGATGGATTCGGTGGCCTGGCGGATGATGCGGTAGTCGCCGGAGCGCAGGAAGTCGGCGTCGATCTGGGTGAGCTTGCGGTTGCCGTGGTGCATGCGGGCAATGTCGAGGGTCCAGGCTTCGGCGCTTTCGTTGTAGATGGCCTCGATGCTCACTTCATTGCCGACGGCGGCCTGCAGGCGCTGGGCGGAGTCGCGGGCGGCGGCTTCGTCTTCGACCGACAGGGGGAGGTCGTGGGCGAGCATGGCGTGGAGGACGGTGGGGTCGATCCAGTCGGTGAGGCGGCGGATGACGGCTTCGGCGAGCAGGTAGGTGCGGGCCAGGCCGCCGAGGGCGTCGCCCTGGATGGGGTCGGCGCCTTCACCGGGGATCAGGCTGGCGCCGTCGAGGCCGAGCTTGAGCAGCAGCTCGAAGAGGATGTCCTGTTCGGTGCGATCGCCCTTAACATGCTCGATGGAATCCAAGAGCGAGTAGGCGAGCCTGTCGCGGTCCGGCTCCCAGACCCGGATATTGCTGCTGGCCAACTTGAAGACGCGAAAGCCTACGTCGCCGGCGAATAGCGGATTTTCGTCCCTTACCTTCTTCCCGGCCCGCCGCAGGCGTTCTTTGGTCAGTTCAGCGATGGTGCGGGGTTTCGCAATTTCATCGCAGATTGCTACCAGTGACCTGTTGTCTTTGTCCAATGGATCTATGGGTTCCGGGAGTTGCACAAGGACGGACCGTCTATGTCCAGAGTCAGCTGCATTCTGCACCATGACGGCATGGCCCGTCGTTCCGGAGCCAGCGAAAAAATCCATTACGATTGAGTTCTTATCCTCTATATAGCCCAAGAACTGGGTGAGCATCTTCAGAGGCTTCTTCCCGGCATTAAACTGAATCCCGCCTTCGTGACGAATATTTCCAACGTCCCCGCTGTAATTGTAGAAATTCACTATGGGACTATATTTAAGTGCAGTCCCTTCCTTTAGTCCCTCTAGCTTTGCTGTAGGAATTTTCGTGAACATTTTGCCCCTAAGAGACGATGGATCCTTTGGATTCGTGAAATACCGATATCCCAAGCCGTCCTCTCCTATTCCGTGAATCCGGTAAAGGCAACCGTCACCATCAACGCTTCTCCTGCTGTCTATCTGCTTGAGGTAAAGAGAGCCATGGCCTGTGCCAGTCAAAATACTCCCGGAAATCCAAGTCTCTTTGAACCTGTCAACCGAAGGCAAATCTTCTGTGATTGAGAATGAATCCTTATCCCAAACGTCAACTCTTTTTCCATCATGCGTGAATGACTTTGTGGGAATTTCTCCATGCTCGATTGTGAACACAAACTTTTCGATTGTGTATTCATCCGAGGGCCGATTGATCTCGCACGCATCCTTGTTCTTCGCATATATTAAGACGTATTCTATTAGCTCCTGAAAATCCTTCCGCTCATTTAGCGATTTGTTCTCGTACCTAACCTGAAAATGATGGACGGAAAGCAAATTTTCCTCGGAAAATATTTCGTTAGCAAGACACTTCAGATTAGATAATTCGTTCTCATCAATACTGATGAAAATAACGCCATCCTCACATAGCAAGTTCTTCGCCAGCTTGAGGCGCGGATACATCATGTTAAGCCAGTCGGTGTGGAAGCGGCCGGAGGCTTCGGTGTTGGTGGAGAGTTTCTTGCCGCCCTCGCCAGTCTGACCGGTGAGTTCGAGGTAGTTCTTGATGTTGTCTTGGAAGTTGTCCGGATAGACGAAGTCCTTGCCGGTGTTGTACGGCGGGTCGATGTAGATCAGCTTCACCTTTCCGGCGTAGGACTTCTGCAGGAGCTTGAGGACTTCGAGGTTGTCGCCCTCGATCATCAGGTTCTGGGTGGTGTCCCAATCCACGCTGTC
>NZ_JAFLDT010000089.1 GCF_017302315.1 Zoogloea sp. | reverse complement strand
CGCCCGCGCATCGAGCACTACCGCAAGCTGCAGGCCGAGGGTAAGCGCTACTACAACCCCAACCTGCCCATGCTGTGCCAGACCTGCCAGGTGCCCCTGATCTTCACCGGCTCGGACGACCCAACCCTGACCAGCCACCGCCAGGTCGAGCACGGCGGCGAGACCTATCACTTCTGCTCGGACGGCTGTCATGACATCTTCATCAGCGAGCCGGACAAGTACGTCTCCGCGTGGCTCCCAGCCCACCAGATCCTGCAGGGCAACTGCTTCGAGGCGGACGCCGATCCGAGCGCAGCGGGCTTCCAGCCCGACGCCGAGGTGATGCGCTACTTTCACGTGCTTACCGGCCAGGACAACATGGACTACGAGGGCTCGCCCGACGAGGCCAATTGGCAGCAGTGGAAAGGCCTGCAGCGCGACGACGAGGCCAAGGCCGCCTGACCTGAGGCGGCCCATCCATCCCCATCACCCCACCCGAAGGCGGCGTGCCATCAGGCGCGCCGCGAGGAGACCCTCATGCATACGCACTCCCAACATACCCAAGCCTCCCAGCGCCCTGCTCCCCTCGTCCGCGACCGCGTCGAAAATTTCCAGGGCAAGCAGCTCCTCTACGTGGGCTGGGACCACCACACCATGATCTGCGCCCCCATTGCCCTGCTGGTATCGCCAGACCTGAGTTTCGGCGAGCTGGTGGACAGCCTGCTGCCGCAGAGCGCCTTCGCCCTGCACCCGGACTGGGCTCGCATCGACTGGGCCACGGTCGAATGGCTGGCCGCCGACAAGCCGGTGCGGCCAGAGCGTGACGCCTCCCTGGCGACCCTGGGCTTTGGCCACAAGACCTACGTGCGCCTGCGCACCCCGGCCCTGCGGGGCATCGCCGGCACAGGCAGCTAAGGCGACAGTCAGCATGAGCTACACCGTCACCATCGAACCCCTGGGCGCCAGCTTCCAGGTCGAGCCCGGGCAAAGCCTCCTCGACGGCGCCCTGCGCAACGGCATCTACCTGCCCCACGCCTGCTGCCACGGCCTGTGCGGCACCTGCAAGGTGCAGGTGCTGGAAGGCAGCGTGGAGCACGGCGACGCCTCGCCCTTCGCCCTGATGGACCTGGAGCGGGACGAAGGACGCTGCCTGTCCTGCTGCGCCACGCCCCTGGAGGACGTGGTCATCGAGGCCGACATCGACGAAGAGCCCGACCAGCGCGCCATTCCCCTGCGCGACTTCAGCGGCCGGGTGGCCGCCCTCGAGGACCTCACCCCCACCAT
The DNA here is from genome assembly GCF_017302315.1 of Zoogloea sp. GTDB lineage: Bacteria > Pseudomonadota > Gammaproteobacteria > Burkholderiales > Rhodocyclaceae > Zoogloea. The sequence continues at coordinate 13,079 of NZ_JAFLDT010000089.1, read as the reverse complement.
CAAGGGCGTGACCATCGCACTCGACATGCCCATCGACTTCCAGGCCGGCCAGTACATCAACCTGGGCTGGCCCGGTCTGGCCCATCCCCGCGCCTTCTCTCTGGCGGGGCCGCCGGACGGCGGGCTGCTGGTGGAGCTCAACATCCGTCACGTCCCCGGCGGCGAAGCCACCGGCCACATCCACCAGCGGCTGCGGGTGGGTGACCCGGTGACCGTCAGCGGCCCGCTGGGGCGCTTCTTCGTGCGCAAGTCCGATCCGAAGGCACTGCTCTTCATCGCCGGCGGCTCGGGGCTCTCCAGCCCGCGCTCGATGATCCTCGACCTGCTGGAGGGCGATGGCGACACGCGCACGATCACCCTCGTGTATGGCGCCCGTAACCGGGCCGAGCTTTACTACCACGCCGACTTTGTTGCGCTGGCGGCCCGCTACTCCAACTTCCATTACGTACCCGCCCTCAGCGCGGCGACGCCCGAATGTGCCTGGGAAGGCCGCACGGGCTTCGTCCATGAGGTGGCGGAGTCCCACTTCGGCGGCGACTTCCGCGACCACAAGGCCTACCTGTGCGGCCCACCGCCGATGATCGAGAGCTGCATCCGGACCCTTATGAAGGGCCGGTTGTACGAACGGGACATCTACACCGAGAAGTTCCTGTCCGCCGCCGACGCCCAGCAAGCACGCAGCCCGCTGTTCAAACATCTCTGAACGGCGGGGCCTGGAGCGATGTCCGCCCCAGGCCCCGCTCCTATTCCTCCTTGTCCTTCTCCAGGCGATAGGCTAGCTGGGCCCGCGACATACCGAGCAGGCGCGCCGCGTGGGACAGGTTGCCGCCGGCCCGCTTCACCGCCTCGCGGATCGCCCCGCGCTCCAGCGCCCGCAGGGGCATCGCCAGGTCAAGGGCCTTGGCGACGATGTCCTGCACCGCCTCCTCGTCGGGCTCGTCTGCCTCCGCCACCAGGTTCACCGGCCGGACCGCGCCGCGGGGGTCCATGGCCAGCATGCTGGCGGCCGGCAGCTCATCGCTCTCGAAGAGGTGGTGGCGGTCGATGGCCTTGCCCTCCGGCGCCATGATCACGCCGCGCTCGATCACGTTCTCCAGCTCCCGCACGTTGCCCGGGTAGGCGTGGCTGAGCAGGGCTGCGATGGCCCGGTGGGTGAAGCCGCTGACCCGCTTGCCGTGCAGCCCCATGAACTTGTCCAGGAAGTGGCTCACCAGCAGGGCGATGTCATCGCGCCGCTCGCGCAGCGGCGGGATACGGATTGGGAAGACATTGAGGCGGTAGTATAGATCGGCGCGGAAACGCCCGGCCGTCACTGCAGCGACCAGGTCCACGTTGGTGGCGGCCACCACCCGCACATTCACCGGCTTGGACGACGAGCCTCCAACCCGCTCGATCTCCCGCTCCTGCAGCGCCCGCAGCAGCTTGGCCTGGGACGCCTCGTTGAGGGTCCCGATCTCGTCGAGGAACAGGGTACCTCCGTCGGCGCGCTCGAAGCGTCCCTTGCGCGCCTCGCCAGCCCCCGTGTAGGCACCCCGCTCCACGCCGAAGAGCTCCGCCTCCAACAGGTTCTCCGGGATCGCCGCGCAGTTCAGCGCCACGAAGGGGCCCGCCGCGCGCAGGCTTACCCGGTGCAGCATCTTGGCGAAGCGCTCCTTGCCCACTCCCGTCTCGCCCAGCAGCAGCACCGCCGCGTTGGTGCCGGCGACCTGCTGCAGCTTGCCGCAGGCGGACAGGAAACCCGACGAGGCGCCCACCATGAAGTCCCCGTCGGCCGGTGACGCGGGTGCTCCTGCAGCGTCCTGGAAGGGCGCTCGCCGCTTCACGAGCGACGCGTTGACGAACTCCCCCGGGGTCAGGAAGCGCAGGTCCTCCTCCGCGTCACACCACTCATCCACCGGCTTGCCGATGATCTGGCAATGGGGATCGCCAGCCCCCCGGCAGGCCACCTCGCGGAACAGGATGGGCCGGCCGAACAGGGCACTGTTGAAGCCCGATGCGTAGCCGATCTGCATCCAGCATACGGATTCCGCGGCGAGCCCAGCCGCCTCAATGTGGGCGGCGGCCTCCATGGAGTCGTGCCAGATCTGCTCCACGTAGTGGATGCCCTTCTCCACGTCGATCTCGATGCGGATCGGCTCCACCGCCACGAAGCCCTCCAGGGCGTGCATCTGCGGCCCCACCGCGAACACGTCGGTGAGCTGGCGGCTCCCGCGCAGGTTGACCGCCAGGGTGGCGTCGCGAGCCCCGGCCGAATAGCCGACGCGGGTCAGCAGCGCGCGGGCCTTCTCCGCCCCCAGGGACTCGAGCAGCTCACGGCGCAGCCCGGCAAACACCGAGGCACGTAGCAGCACCGCGCGCTCGTCATCGATCCAGATCCGCCCATCCTCGGGGGCAAAGCGCAAGCGTGCAGCAATGTCCCGCAGATCGGACAGGCGCGGCACGGCGCCCTGCCCTTCCGCTTCGATGCGGATCGACGCCCGCTCGAAGCGGCCATTCATTTTGTTCGTGCTCATCTGTCCCTCCAGTCCTCCCGCCCTGCGTTCACGGCGGGTCTTCGTCCGCCGCTCATTGTGATGAAAAAAATGCCCCGATGAAGCCGCATTCACCGGGGCAAGAATCGACCAGACCGAGAGGAGAGGGAGGTGTGCCCGGTCGATGACAGCAGGAGACGGATTCAGCGCAGGCCTGTGACCGCCCCCCTCTGATGGAAGCGTGCTCAGGCGGCCCCACGCCCGGTGAAGCGCACCCGGCAGCTGCCCAGACCCTCTACCGTGCACACCAGTTCGTCGCCATCCGCCACCGGTACCAGCGGCGACTGGGAGCCGGACAGGATCACCTCGCCGGCGCGGAAGGGGATGCCCAACGCACCCAGGGTGTTGGCCAGCCAGGCCACTGCGTTGGCCGGCGAACCCTGCACAGCAGCGCCACTGCTGGTGGAGTGCAGCTCGCCGTTGCGCCGCAGCTCCATGCGCGCCGCCGCAAGATCCAGCGTCCGCGGATCGCCCCGGGTGCGGCCCAGCACGAAGACGCCGCAGGACGCGTTGTCGGCCACTGTGTCCTCAATCCTGATCTTCCAGTCGCGGATGCGCGAGTCGATGATCTCGAAGCACGGCACCACGTAGTCCGTGGCGCGGATCACGTCCTCGGCGGTGATGCCCGGCCCCACCAGGTCGGCCTTCAGCACGAAGGCCACCTCCGCCTCTGCCTTGGGCTGGATCAGGCCACCCAGATCGATAGGCGCCTCCTCGGCCAGCAGCATGGCCGAGGTGAGTTGGCCGAAGTCGGGCTGGAACACACCGAGCATGTCCTGCACCGCCTTGCTGGTGACGCCGATCTTCTTGCCGATGATGCGCTCGCCAGCAGCCACCCTGCGTGCGATGAAATCCAGCTGGATCCGATAGGCGTCCTCGAGGCTCAACCCGGCCTCCTGCTCCACCAGTGGGGCTACCGGGGTGCGGCGCTGCCAGGCGTCGAATAGCTGCTGGCCGTAGCGGCCGATTGTCTTGTCATCCATGAAACATTCCTTGAGGGAGATGCCGGACACCGTGCAGCGGGGAAGCTCGATGTCCGACGAAGAGAAAATAGCTGCGACTCAGGCGCCCCCCAGCCCGATGGGCGGCGGCGCCAGGCGTACGATCTTCGAGAACAAGGCCTGGTAGACCGGGTCCAGGCCGCTGACGCCCACGCCGGAGAGCAAACGCCGCAAGGGGTCGTGGTTGAGGGCGAAGGCCTCATCCATCTCGGCCCAGTCTGCAGCGCTGAAGCAGCGCTCAGCGGCGGGCAGCACCACCTCCTCCTCGAGGCGCATGTGCTCCTCGTAGAAGCCCAGATACATGCGCACGCTGGTCTCGAAGGGCTCGCGCCGCGCATCGCCCAGCAGCTCCCAGGCCAGCAGCTCGTGCTGCAGGCGGCGCACCGTCTCCTCGCCGCGGGCGTGCTCCCGGTCGAGGCGGCCAATCACCTCGGCCACCTCCGGCACGCGGGCAGCGACGCGTGGGAAGAGTAGCCGGCTCTCGATGGGGTGGTGCTGCTTCTCGGGCACCTCGTCGATATAGAACAGCATCGCCCGGACCACCTCAAACCAAGCCGCGCGGTCGGCGCCGGGCCCGCGGCGGACCATCATGCCCAAAGACTGCAACATGGCCGCCAGGGAGGCGTGTTCGTCGGCGATCACTTGCTTGGTCAATGCGTTCATACACGTGCCTCCACTACGGGCTGGGACTTCAGCGCCACTGGCTCAGCCCCCAGCTTGAGGATGCGACGGGTGGGCAGCATGTCGAAGCCCAGCCGGCGGTTCAGGAATCCACCCAGCCCTTCACGGAAGAACAGGGTCATCACGATGGCGAGCAGGCCCAGCCCAAGCTGGTACCAGGTGCCGTAGTCACTGCAGAACTTGTTGAGGGCCCAGAACACGATGGCGCCGATCACCGGCCCCTCGATACGGCCGATGCCGCCGATCATCACGATGAAGATCGCGAATGCAGTCCAGTCCACCCCGAAGGCGGCATCCGGGCTGATGCGCAGGTTGCTCACGAAGTACAGGGCACCGGCCATGCCGCAGCCGAAGGCCGCCACCACGTACACCGCCAGCTTCATGCGCTCCACACCAATGCCCTGGCTCTCGGCCGCCACCTCGCTGTCGCGGATGGCCTGCAGGGCCAGCCCCTCCTTGCTGCGCAGGAAGACATACACCAGCGCCACCGAGGCAACCACGCAAGCCAGCGCCACCCAGTAGGTCGTGCTCTCGCGCACGCTCCGGCTGATGCCGCGCAGGGCCGTCAGGCTTGTGCCCGAGCCACCGCCGACCGCCGATACGTTGGCGATGCTGAGACGGAAGACCTCGGCGATGACCCAGGTGCCGATGGAGAAATACCCCCCCTGCAGGCGAAAAGCCAGCTTCGACACCGGGAGCGAGGCGAGTGCCGCCACCGCGGCGGCGATGGGGATGGCGAGAAAGGGATTGACACCGTACAGATTGCCCAGGGCCAGCATCACGTAACCACCGAGGCCGAAGAAAGCCTGCTGCCCCACCGACACCATGCCCCCGTAGCCGGCCAGCAGGTTCCACATCATCGCGAAGATCAAATAACAGGAGATCTCTACGAACTCACGCATCCACGAGGACTCGCCCCACAGCGGCAGGCTGGCCGCCACCACCACGGCAACGACGGCGCCGGCCAGCACGGCCTTCGAGCCGCGGGTACTGCGAATGACTGTCGCACCCATCACTTATCCCTTCGTTTTCGGAAACAGGCCGTTGGGGCGCACCACCAGCACGGCCAGGAAGACCAGATGACCAAACCACACGCCCCAGCCGGGGTCGAAGCCGAAGCCCACCTGCTGGCTCACCCCCAGCACCATGGCACCGACGAAGGTGCCCCAGAAGGAACCCATGCCGCCGATGATCACGGACTCGAAGGCGAACAGCAGCAGCAGCGGGCCATCCGCCGGTGAGACCGTGGTGCGCAGCCCCTGGAACAAGCCGGCCAGGGCGATAAGCACCGTCGCCAAGGCCGTAGCCAGCGCATATACATGGGCCGAGCGCACCCCCATCAGCTCCGCCACCTCCCGGTCGTCCGACACGGCCCGGAAGGCGCGACCGAGGGGCGTCCGTGCAAAAAGCAGCTGCAGGCCCACAGTGGCTGCCAGGGCTGCGACGAAGATCAGCAGCGGCAGCGTACCCACCACGATGTCACCGCCGAGGGACAGGCTGCCCGTGCTCAGTTCGCCGGATTCCAGCGAGCGCGGGCTCGCCGAGAACACCTCCAGCAGCAGGTTCTGGATCACGATGGAGAGCCCGAAGGTCACCACCAGGGAGGGCAAGGGGTCCTTGCCGAGGGTGCGGTTGAGCAGACCGCGCTGCAGCAGATAGCCCGCCCCGAAGGCCAGCGGCAGCAGCACCAGGCCTGCCAGTAGCGGGCTTCCGCCCACGAGCGGAGCGATGCAGATGGCGGCGAAGCCGCCCGCCACGATGAAGTCGCCCTGGGCGATGTTGGTCAAGCGCATCACGCCGAACATCAGCGACAGGCCCAGGGAGAACAGGCAGTAGAGCCCACCGAGGAGCAGGCCCTGGATAAGGGTTTCAGTCATGGTCAGATTCCGAAATAGGCTTGGCTGATCTGCTCCCGGGTGAAGCCCTCGCTGGCCCCTTCAAGGGACACACGGCCTTCCTGGAAGCAATACAGGCGCTGGGACACGCGCTGAGCCACCATCACGTCCTGTTCGACGACGACGATGCCCATCCCCTCCGCGGCGATGGCCGGCAGTGCGTCGTAGATCTCCTTGATCACGATGGGTGCCAGACCCAGGGATATCTCGTCGCACAGCAAGAGGCGCGGGTTGCTCATCAGCGCCCGCCCAATGGCCACCATCTGCTGCTGGCCGCCGGACAGGGACGTGCCGGGCACCTTGCGCTTTTCCTTGAGGATCGGGAACAAGCCGTAAAGCCGCTCCAGCGACCACGGGCCGGACCGCTCGGCATAGGCCCCCATGCGCAGGTTCTCCTCCACGCTCAGGCTGGGGAAGAGGCGTCGCCCCTCCGGCACCAGCGCGACGCCCTGGCGCACAATGTCGCCGGGGCGGCTCCCGCCCACAGGGCGGCCCTCGATCAGCACGCTGTCCGGCGCCACCTTGACCAGCCCGGTTAGGGATTTCATGAAAGTGCTCTTGCCCGCGCCGTTGGCGCCGATGACCGCAATGGTCTCTCCCTCGCCCACCTCGAAATCGATCCCGAACAAAGCCTGGGCGTCGCCGTAGTGGGCCTTGAGCCCTCGGGTCTGCAGAAAATGTGCGCTCATGCTTCCAGCCCCATATAGACCCGCCGCACGTCGGGATTGTTCATCACCGCCTGGGGCTCCCCCTCGGCGAGCTTCTCGCCGAAGTTGATCACCAGCAGACGATCGGCGATGGACATCAGGGCATGCACCACGTGCTCGATCCAGATCATCGTGACTCCCTCGGCCTTGATGCGTTTGAGCTCCGCCACCAGCTCCGCGGCCTCGGGCTCGGTGAGGCCGCCGGCGATCTCGTCCAGCAGCAGCAGGCGCGGCCGCGTGGCGAGGGCCCGTGCCAGCTCGAGGCGCTTGCGATTGAGCAGGGTCAGGCTACCCGCCGGCTTGTTGGCCTGGGCCAGCAAGCCGGTTTTGGCGAGGATCTCCTCAGCCATGTCCCAGGCAGCGCGCTCGCTCACCTGGGCACCGAAGCAGGCGGCAGTGACCAGGTTCTCGAAGACGCTCATGTTCCCGAAGGGATGGGGCACCTGATAGCTGCGCCCAATCCCTGCCCGGCAGCGCTGGTGGGGTCGCAGGGCGGACACGTCCCGCCCGGCAAAGCTGATGCGGCCCGAATCGACGCGCACGTCGCCCGAGATCAGGTTGAACAAGGTGGTCTTGCCCGCGCCGTTCGGTCCCAGGATGCCCAGGGTATGCCCCTCCTCCACGGAGAAGGAGACATCCCGGGTGACCTTCAGGGATCCGTAGCTCTTGCTGATGTTGTCGACTTGCAGCAACACGTCGATCGCTCCGCGCCGCGCTTACAGCGCGAAGACCGCCTTGACCCAGAACGCGGCGCCGTCTGCGCGGTTGCGCACCGACATCTCGTCCTGGTACTTGGCGGTGATGAACCAACCCTTGCCGCTGTCGTAGCGCACCGACGGACCGAAGGCCAGCGCACGGCCCTTGTTGTTGTCGATGGTCGCGCCGTTCTGGCGGTCGTTGGTGAGCTGCTGGTAGTAGTAGCCGCCCACGCCCAAGGTCCAACCGCCGCCGACACCCCAGCCCACCGAATAGTCGGCGATCAGCTCCTTGCCGTCGGTGTAGTTGGTGTCGTCGTTCTTGAAGTTGTAGGTCCACATGGTCTTCAGGTCGGCGTTGAGACCGTGGGGCTGGATGTAGCTGAAGCCGAGCACCGGCTGTAGCGCCCAGTGGTTGCGCCCGATGTTGGCTACGTCACCCTTCTTGTAGGAGCCAGTAGGAGCGTAGATATCCAGCGCCAGCACACTGTGGAGGTTTTCGGAAAGGTGCCAGCCCAGAACCGGCCCAAAAGTCATGTCACCCAGACCCGTCTTGGTCTGCTGCACGCCGGTGGTAACGCTGACGTCCAGATTGACTATGGGCAGGATCGCATGCACGCCGAGGGAGGCACCGGCCACCATCATCGGCGTCACATACACCACCCGGGGAACAATGGCGTTGGCATTCACCCTGAAGCCGGCGGGAGTCACCACCTCACCGCCATTGCCGCGCACGGCGTCGGCGGTGTAATTCTGGTACCACGTCATGCCGTATAGGCCCGGCGGCGGCAATGCGCAGCAGGTGTAGTTCTCGGCGCCAACCGGGTAGATCGTGCCACCACCTTCGGTAGCGTGGACAGCGCCGGCGCTCAGGCCGAGGGCCAGCAGCAGGCAGGCCAGGGTGTTTTTGGTCATCGGATGCTCCTCCATTTTTTTTGAATGTGCGCGCCCCTGCGGAGCGCGACGGATGTCGCCCGCAATGCGTACTGGCGGGAATCTGGGAGAGGGGGCCGTCCGCGCGGCCCCCCGCGGGATCAGCCGTATTTGATCGGCAATAGCTCGGCCTGCACCGGGATCTGTGGCGCCTGGCTGTTATCCACGATCACCAGGTCGAGAGCCTTGCCGCGCTTTTGCCACTGGCCGGCGACCAGGGGCGTCTTGGCCACGTTGGGTACCGGCCCCTTGCGAAAGTCGAGGGGCCCCACCACCGTATCGAGCCGGGAATTGCGGATGGCATCTCGGATGGCCGCCGGATCTTTCGCGCCGGCACGCTTGAGGACATCCAGAGCCAGCTCGAACAGGGAATGCTTGAAGCCCAGGGGCATGGTCCACTGCTTGCCACTGGCGGCCGTGTAGGCATCCGCGAGTTGCCGCGACGTCTGGCCGGTGAGGCTGGACTTGAAGGGGTGAGCCGGGCTCCACATGAGTTCCACGGTGAGGCCGTTGGCCCGCTCGCCGAAAGCGGCGATGGAGGCCGGGAACTCGGTGGCCTTGGCCACGGTGACAATCTTCGGCCGGAACCCCTGCTGTCCGGCCTGATTCCAGAAGTTGGCGAAGTCCGGCGGCGGCACCACTCCAGTTACGATATCCACCCCAGCCCCCTTGAAGGCGGAGATGAAAGACGAGAAATTGTTGATCGGAGATTGGAAACGCCCCCGGTCGACCACCTTGAAGCCTTTGGCCGCGAGGACGGGCGGAAAGCCCATCTTGCCGTCACCCCAGGCATTACCGTCCTCGTCGTTGGGCCACAACCCGCCTACAACCTTGGAGGTCGGGATCTTGCTCCACAGGCTGGCATAGGCGCCGATGATGTCCTCAAGACCCCAGAAGAAGTGGTAGGTCCACTCGAAGCCCGCCTTGGGATCGCCCTTACGACCAAAGAAATAGGGCTGCCACGGCGCATCGTTGGTGATGCAAGGCACTCCGTTGAGTTCGCACTGATCTGCCACCGGGTTGGTCGTGGCAGGCGTCGAAGAGGCCACCACCAGGTCCACCTTGTCGCGCAGGATCAGTTCTGCTGCAGCCGCACCGGCCCGGTTGGGGTTAGACTGGGAGTCCTTGTAGATGATCTCCACCGCGAACTTCTTGCCACCGGACACCAGCCCACCCGCTACCGCCTTGCGCACCTGCTCAAGGGTAAAGGCATCGGGTTCGGCAAAGGCAGCCAGCGGCCCGGTCTGCGGGCTCACATAGCCGATCTTGAAGGTATCGCCACCTGCGGCACGTACCCAAGGAGCGGCAAGGGAAGTTGCGGCGATTGCTGCCCCGGACTTGATTAGGGTGCGGCGAATAGTATTGACGGTCATTCTTTGTCTCCTGATATTTTTTCGTGTCTAATAATCGCCCCATCAGACGCATGGCTCGAGAGCCGGATAACGGGGTGACCTGACGCTTTTTGCAGGCGGCGGAATGGCATGAATTGCCTTGTTCCTAGACTGAATTCTCGGCCGGGGAAAAGGATGCAGTCCAATATCGAATTCGTCTCGAACTATACCTTGGAGGTATAAATGGAATTGCGCCAGCTGAAGTACTTCGAGGCCGTCGCCAGCACACTCAACTTCAGCCGGGCCGCCGAACGCTTGCACATCGCCCAACCGCCGTTGTCCCGGCAGATCCAGCAGCTCGAGGAAGAGCTCGGAGTGGCTTTGCTCGACCGAAGCAGCCGACCTCTGAAGCTCACAAACGCAGGGAGCTTCTTCTACGATCAGACCGTGCAGATACTCGCCAGACTCAAGGAGGTACAAATAGCCACCCGCCGCATCGGCGACGGCAGCACGCGCTGGATGGGCATCGGCTTCGTGCCTTCGATCCTCTATGGCTTTCTGCCCAATGTGCTGCAACGCTTCACCACGGAGAACGACAACCTGGACATTAGCCTTTCGGAACTTACCTCGGTACAGCAGGCCGAGGCCCTCAAGGCCGGCCGCATCGACGTCGGCTTCGGGCGCCTGGCAATCCAGGACGAGGGGCTGCAGAACATCGTACTCACCGAAGAATCCCTGGTGGTGGCCATCCCCTCTGGCAGCGCCCTGACTCAGGAAGGCGAGATCTCCCTGCGGCGTCTGGTGGATGAAGTTCTGGTGCTCTACCCGGCCAGCCCCCGACCCAGCTTCGCCGATCAGGTGCTGCACCAGTTCAGCGTACGCGGCTACGAGGTAGGCAAGATTTACGAGACCAATGGCCTGCAGACCGCCATCGGCCTGGTCGCTGCCGGCATGGGCGTGACGATCGTGCCGGATTCGGTGCAACGCCTGCGCCGCGACGACGTGACGTACCGGCCGCTGACGGAGAAGGGGCTGACCTCTCCCCTTATCATGACCTTGCGAGTGGGCGACAGCTCGTCCCACGTCCAGAAGTTCCGCGCCATGATCGATGCCGCCCTGCGGGATGGACGCGTCTGAGCGGCAACCCGGGCAAGGCACGACTATACCCTGTAGATATAGAAGCAAACCTCATCGGTATTTGACGCCCTCTCCCTTTGATCTGAACATCGAACCACGGCGGTAATCCGGATCCGGCCCCGCCAACTGGGCCATGAGAGGCAGGCCAGCGCCAGCCTTTTCATCCCGGATTAATAAGACACTTATTTCGATGCAATCAAAGGAGGATCAGAGATGACCATGTCGGGCGTACTGCGTCCGGGCCACTGCCAATTGCGGGTATTGGACCTGGAAGAATCCGTCAATTTCTACACCAATGTGTTTGGCCTGGTTGAAACCGGCCGGGACGATACGGGCCGCGTCTATTTCAAATGCCATGACGAACGCGACCATAACAGCTTCATCATCCGGGAGTCCGACCGGGCCGGAATGGACTTCTACGGCTTCAAGGTGCGTGACAAGGCGACACTAGACCGGCTCGAGTCCGATCTACGAGCCTATGGTGTCAGCACCGAACGCATTCCCGCCGGCGAAATGCTGGAGACCGGAGAGCGCGTGCGTTTCGAGATCCCCACCGGTCACATCATGGAACTCTATGCGGAGAAGACCGCCATCGGTGACGGCCTCGGCTACGTGAACCCGGACGTCTTCATCGAGAACCGCAAGGGCATCTCGCCGATCCGCCTGGACCACTGGCAGATCCACGGCGCCGACCTGGACGGCAGCCGCGACCTCTTCATCAATGTGCTGGGCTTCAGCCTGGTGGAGAAAATCCTCGGCGAGGACGGCAAGACCGACATGGCCGTTTGGCTGACCTGCTCCACCAAAGCCCACGATATCGCCTTCGTGCGCGACCAACGCAACAACACCGTGCACCACGCCTCCTTCCTGCTGGAAACCTGGGAGAAGGTCCTGCATGCCGCCGACATCATGGGCAAGTATCGGGTGTCCATTGACAACGGTCCTCTGCGCCACGGCATTACCCGCGGCACCACCATCTATTCCTTCGACCCGTCCGGAAACCGCCTCGAGACCTTCTGCGGCGGCTACGACTTTTACCCAGACATGCAGCCCTACACATGGACCTGGGACGAGCTTGGCTCCGCAATTTTCTATCACACGCGAGCCCTCAACGAGCGATTCCTCACGGTCGTTACCTGACCCCTCCCCGCATACCCGAAGGGCATCCATCCCCGCAACCGGATGCCCGGTCCCGCCCCCTAGGAAACTGAAATGGACCTGCAACTCACGGGCAAGCACGCCCTCGTCACCGGCTCCACCGCCGGCATCGGCTTCGCCGCCGCCGCCCGCCTTGCCGCGGAAGGCGTTCATGTCACCCTCAACGGCCGCAGCAAAGATGCAGTGGAGCGGGCCGTCGCGCGCCTCCTTGAACAGGTACCCGGGGCCAAAGTGAATGGCGCAGCCGCCGACCTGAGCAACGCGAAAGGAGCCGCCTTACTGGCCACCCGCGCTGCCGAAGTGGACATCCTGGTCAACAACCTGGGCATCTATGAGCCTTGTCCCTTCGAGGAAATCAGCGACGAAGACTGGTTTCGCCTCTTCGAGATCAACGTAATGAGCGGCGTGCGCCTCTCCCGCCACGCCCTCCCCGCCATGAAGGGACGCGGATTCGGCCGCGTCGTCTTTGTCTCCAGCGAGTCGGCCCTCAATCCCCCCGCCGAGATGGTGCATTACGGCATGACCAAGGCGGCCCAGCTTTCCGTCTCCCGAGCACTGGCCGAAGCCAGCAAGGGCAGCGGGGTCACCGTAAATTCGGTACTACCCGGCCCCACCCGCACCGAGGGCTCCCGTGCCTTTACCGAGCAGCTGGCTCGGGACCAGGGCATCGATGAGGCCCAGGTCGAGCGCAACTACTTTGCCAATGATCGCCCCGCCTCCTTGCTCCAGCGCTTCATCCATCCAGCCGAGGTGGGCGCCACCATCGCCTGGCTCTGCAGCCCCCTGGCCGCAGCGACCAATGGTTCGGCAATCCGGGTAGATGGCGGCATCGTCAGAAGCATTGCGTAATCCCACGAGGAAAAACAACACGATGAGCAACAAGATCAAATGCGCCCTGATCGGCCCGGGCAACATCGGCACCGACCTGCTGGCCAAGCTGCAGCGTAGCCCGGTGCTGGAGCCGGTGTGGATGGTGGGCATCGACCCCGACTCCGACGGCCTCAAGCGTG
>NZ_JAFLDT010000088.1 GCF_017302315.1 Zoogloea sp. | reverse complement strand
GGGGCTCTTCCGTTCTTGGCGGCTCCACGCTGACGGGGGGGGGGGGGGGCGGGGTGCCCGCCTGGCCCGGTGGGGGCGGCAGCGAGGGTGAAGGGCGGGATTCGACCGGCCCGGTGCTGGCGCAGCCGGCCAGCAGCGTTACCGCCACCAGCAGGCCAAGGACGAAAGCCGCGGGCTTCAAGCCTTCTCCGCGTCCTTCTCGAGGCGCGCAACGCGGCTCAGACTGCGGGTATAGAAAGCGGCGTAGCCGAGGCCGACAAGGGCCATGATGCCGGTGAGGAGCACAGGGCCCTCAGCCGGCTGGCCGGCCAGCACATTGGCGACGAAGGAGTAGCCCAGCACGCTGGCGGCTGCGAAGCCGCCGATGATGCGTACCAGGGCGAAGGTCTTTTGTTGCTTGAGGGAGGGCGAGGACATCGGGCGCAGAGTCAGGAAACCGGAGTGGCGCGAGGATCGGGCTTCTCCCCGTCCTCGTCAAGCACTCCGGCGCCTTACAGGATGCTCCGGCCCAGCCAGTAACCGCCGGCAGCGATCAGGCCCGAGCAGGGAATGGTCAGCACCCAGGCCCATACGATGTTGCCGGCCACGCCCCAGCGCACGGCGGCGGTGCGGCGCACCGAGCCGACCCCGACAATGGCGCCCGTGATGGTGTGGGTGGTGGACACCGGAATGCCCAGGCTGGTTGCCAGGAAGAGGGTGACCGCTCCACCGGTCTCGGCGCAGAAGCCGCCCACGGGTTTGAGCTTGGTGATGCGCTGGCCCATCGTCTTGACGATGCGCCAGCCCCCGAACAGCGTGCCCAGGCCGATGGCCAGGTAGCACAGAACCACTACCCACATGGGTACAGGATCGCCTTGGGCGGTGACGCCGGCCGCGAGTAGCAACATCCAGATGATGCCGACGGTCTTCTGGGCATCGTTGCCCCCGTGGCCGAGGCTGTACATGGCGGCGGAAACCAGTTGCAGGCGGCGAAACCACTTGTCCACCCGGCGTTGGGTCTTGTTGCGACAGATCCAGGCGACCACCACCAGGATCAGGGAGCCGAGCACATAGCCGAAAAGCGGCGAGATGATGATGAAGGAGACAGTCTTCCAGATGCCGGAGGAGATCAGCGGGTCGGTGCCGGCCTTGGCGATGGCGGCGCCGACGATGCCGCCGATGAGGGCGTGGGATGAGCTGGAGGGAATGCCGTAGTACCAGGTCACCACGTTCCAGGCGATGGCCCCCAGAAGCGCACCGAAGATCAGGTAATGATCCACCACCGATGGGTCGATGATGCCCTTGCCGACGGTGCTGGCCACCTTCAGCTGAAACACGAAGAGGGCCACGAAATTGAAGAAGGCTGCCCAGGCCACCGCCTGGTGGGGCTTGAGCACGCCAGTGGAGACGACGGTTGCAATGGCATTGGCCGCGTCGTGAAAGCCGTTCATGAAGTCAAAGAGCAGGGCGACGACGACCAGCCCGGCGATGACCCAGAACCCGATCTGTACGGTTTCCATGGTGGTGCTCAGGCGTTTTCGAGCACGATGCCTTCGACGATCTTGGCGACGTCCTCGCAGCGGTCGGTAATCGATTCGAGCTGCTCGTAGATGGCCTTCAGTTTCATGACCTGGAGCGCATCCCGTTCGTCGCGGAAAAGACGCGACATGGCGCCGCGCATGATGCGGTCGGCGTCGGTTTCGAGGCGGTCGATTTCCTGGCAGGTCTGGAGGATGGCGCTGGCGTTGTCCATGTTGGAGATGAGCCCGACGACGATCTTCACGCGGGTACAGCAGGACAGGCTCACGTTGGCCAGTTGCAGGGCTTCGGGGGTGATGCGCTGAATGTGGTAGAGCGTGGTGCACTCGGCAACGTCCTGGACGGTGTCGAGAATGTCGTCCATGGCGTTGATGAGGCTGTGGATCTCGTCGCGATCAAGGGGAGTGATGAAGCTTTTGTGGAGCTGGGCGACGGTTTCGTGGGTGATCTTGTCGGCAGCCTGTTCGATGGCCTCGATGGCGCTGATGTGCTGCTCTGCGCTGGCCATATCCTCCATCAGGGCGACGAGAGCCTGACCGCCGAGGACAATTTGCTCCGCATGGGAGTTGAAGAGTTCAAAAAAACGGCCCTCATGGGGCAGCAAGCGTCCGAACATGAAATTATTTCTAAATGATTTCTGTAATGTTTCATTTTAACAGAGCCGCTCCCCAACCATGCGTCGACTGTTGGGTGGCCGCAACGCCCGGGCTGCGCTTCAGCCAGACGGATTGCGGCCGTTACCCCCGACGGGGCCCGTTGTTCTTCACTGGGTTGGGAAGGTGTGATTCGCCATGGAGTGGTATATGCCGCTGGGAGGTTTGAAGCTGTCGGAGCTGATCGGGGCGCTCAGTCATGCCCTGGACATCACCGAGGGGCAGCCTGAAGGGCACTGTGTGCGCTGCTGCTGGATCGGCATGCACGTGGGCAAGGCCATGGGAATGTCCGACGAGGCGCTATGGGAGCTCTATTACACGCTGTTGCTGAAAGACCTGGGGTGCAGCAGCAATGCGGCACGGATCTGCCAGCTCTATCTTACTGACGATCTGTCGTTCAAGCGCGATTTCAAGATGGTGGATGGCAGTCTGCCCAAGGTGCTGAATTTCGTGATCGGGCATACGGGTCTGGGTACGGCACTGACTGATCGTTTCAAGGCGATTGCCCACATCTTCCGGAATGGTGACGGAATCGCCCAGGAGCTGATCGAAACACGTTGCACCCGGGGTGCAAGCATTGCGCGCCAGTTGCGCTTCGGTGAAGCGGTGGCCATGGGCATACAGTGTCTTGACGAGCACTGGGATGGGGGCGGGAGACCGGCACACCTGCAGGCTGAAGCCATTCCCCTGTACTCACGCATCGCTCTGCTGGCGCAGGTGGTGGACGTCTTCAATGTGTCGGACGGCATGGATGCCGCTTGCTGGGAGGTGGAGGACCGGTGCGGCAGCTGGTTCGACCCGGCGGTGGTCGCGGCCTTCCGGCGCGTGGCCGAATCGGCGGCGTTCTGGGAGCACCTGGCGGCACCCGATCTCGATAGGGCGGTGTTCACCCTCGAGCCGGGTCGCTTTGTGGTGCCACTGGATGAAGACTACCTCGACGAAATCGCCATCGCTTTCGGGCAGGTGGTGGACTCGAAGAGCCCCTATACGGCAGGCCATAGCAGCCGGGTGGCACTCTATGCCGACCGGATCGCCGAAGCGCTGGAGATCGATCCGGCGCGCCGACGATGGCTCAGGCGCGGCGCCCTTCTGCATGACATGGGTAAGCTCGGGGTGAGCAATGCCGTCCTCGACAAACCGGGCAAGCTGGATGCGGACGAATGGGCTGCAGTACAGCGCCATGCCCGCTACACGGAATCCATCCTGTCGCGGATCGATGCCTTTGGCGAACTGGCTAGGGTCTCCGGGGCCCATCACGAGCGTCTTGACGGCAAGGGCTATCCGCGAGGCCTGCAGGGCGACGCCATTTCGCTGGAAACCCGCATCATCACGACGGCCGACATCTTTGATGCGATTACCGCGGAGCGCCCCTACCGGGGGGCGGTGCCGGTGTCAAAAACCCTGGAGATCATGGGTGACGAGGTGGGGCGGGCCATCGACGCCCGCTGCTTCGATGCCCTGAAGCAGATTGTCGGGGGCCTCGATTTGAGCACGTGTTCGTAAACCCCCTCCACGGTCCGGTTTTGCCCCTGGGATGATCCCGCGGCAACCCATGCGCTTGCGCTTCCTGGTGTTGAATCGAAGCGCTCGCGACGTTTTTTCCAGGGCGTCGAGCCCGGGCGTCAGGCCCGGGGCTTGCGGGGTTTGAAATCACCCGCCGGACGGTCGAAACCGCCTTCCTTGCGGAATGGCTTCTTGGGCGGTGCGCCGCGGCCACCGGGGCCGGGACGGCCGCGTTCGCGGGCGGCTTCTTCGGGGCTGGCCAGACGGAGGTTGAGCGCCTGCTGACGCACCCGTGCCCGACGCAGGATCTGGATGATCTCGTTGGACAGATCGGCGGGCAGCTCTACGGTACTGTAGTTCTCGAAGAGATTGATCTGGCCGATGAAGCGGCTTTCGATGCCCGCCTCGTTGGCAATCGCGCCGACGATATCCTTGGGCGAGGCCATGTGTTCGCGACCCACGTCGATGCGATAGCGGGCCAGGCGACCTTCCGCGTAATCGCGGCGGCGTTCGAGGATCTCACCGCGGTTTTCACGGGGCTCGCGTGCCTCCCGGGGAGGACGCGCTTCGGGCTTGCCACTCGCGAGCTGGGCGATGTCGGGTCGTCCTGTTTCCGGCATCTGCAGGGGGCGGTCCTTCTGGGCAAGGAAGGCCAGGGCCGCGGCGATCTCGTGGATTTCGGCGTCGTGCTGGGCCTCCATGCCGGCGATCACATCAAGGAAGAAGCTCAGGTCTTCGGCTTCAAGTACCTCGGCCACCTGCTGGCGGAAGGCGGCGACACGCTTGTCGGCCACGGCCTCGCGGCTGGGGAGCTTGAGCAGTTCGATGGGCTGACGGGTCGCCCGTTCGATCTGGCGCAGGAGATGGGTTTCGCGCGGCGCGACGAAGAGGATGGCATTGCCCGCGCGCCCTGCGCGACCGGTGCGCCCGATGCGGTGGACGTAGGCCTCGGTGTCGTAGGGAATGTCGTAGTTGATCACGTGGCTGACGCGGGGTACGTCGATGCCGCGGGCGGCCACGTCGGTGGCGACGACGATGTCGAGGGTCTTGTTCTTGAGCTGCTCGATGACCCGCTCGCGAAGTTGCTGGGTCATGTCGCCATTGAGGCAGGCGGCGGCGTAGCCACGGGCTTCGAGCTTCTCGGCGAGTTCGACGGTGGCGGTCTTGGTGCGCACGAAGACGATGGCGGCGTCGAAGTCGTCCTCAACTTCAAGGATGCGGGTCAGGGCGTCGAGCTTGTGGGGGCCGGCAATCTGCAGGAAGCGCTGATGAATGGTGGAGACCGTGGCTGTGGCGGCCTTGATCTTCACCTCCTTGGGGTCGCGCAGGTAGCGATGGGCAACCCGGCGGATGGCATCCGGCATGGTGGCCGAGAAGAGGGCCGTCTGGCGCTCCGAGGGGAGATGCTGGAGGATCCACTCCACGTCATCGATGAAACCCATGCGCAGCATCTCGTCGGCCTCGTCGAGCACCAGGGTGCTCAGGTTGTCGAGGTTGAGGCTCTTGCGCTCGATGTGGTCCATGACCCGGCCCGGGGTGCCGACGATCACGTGGGCGCCCCTTTGCAGTTGGCGCAACTGCACGACCATGCTCTGGCCGCCATAGATGGGGAGCACATGAAAGCCCGGCATCTTGCTGGCGTAGCGCTGGAAGGCTTCGGCCACCTGAATGGCCAGTTCGCGGGTGGGCGCCAGGACCAGCACCTGGGGGTTGCGCTTGCTGATGTCGACACGGTCGAGGGCGGGCAGGGCGAAGGCCGCCGTCTTGCCGGTGCCGGTCTGGGCTTCACCCAGGATGTCGTGGCCTGCAAGGAGGTGCGGAATGCAGGCCGCCTGGATGGGGGAGGGGGTTTCGTAACCGATCTCGGCGAGGGCCGCAAGAATGGGGGCCTGGAGATCGAGCTGGTCGAAACGTTCGATGGGAGCAGTCATGGGAACGGGGCGCGGGCCGGGTGAAAGGTGAAGCGGTCTTGGGCCCGGGGAAAGAAGCGGCTTCAGATAAACCGCGATTTTACCGGAAGCTCACCCGGCCGTCCCGTCAGCGGCTCACGGATTCTTTACGGTTGTTGCATCCTGTCCGAAAAGAATGCGGCGGGATTCCTCGCTGACCGATGGCGCCGTATTGATGTTTGCCGCGAGGGCGTAGGCACGCTGGGTCGCCGGGCGCTGCTGAATGGCCTCGAACCAACGCTTCAGATTCGGAAAATCGTCCAGGCTCTGACGCTGGCGGGCGTGGGGCACGATCCATGGGTAGCAGGCCATGTCGGCAATGGAGTAGTCCGGGCCGGCGATGAAATCCCGGTCTGTCAGGCGTTTGTCGAGTACGGCGTAAAGACGCGCGGTTTCCTTCACGTAACGTTCGATGGCGTAGGGGATGACTTCCGGCGCGTACTGGACGAAGTGGTGGTTCTGGCCGGCCATGGGGCCGAGGCCGCCCATCTGCCAGAACAGCCATTGCAGGGTGTCGATGCGGACGCGGGGGTCGGTGGACAGGAAGCGCCCGCTCTTTTCGGCCAGGTAAAGGAGGATGGCGCCGGACTCGAAGACGGAGATCGGTTCGCCTCCCCCTGCCGGGGCGGTGTCGACAATGGCCGGGATGCGGTTGTTGGGGGCAATGCGCAGGAAGTCCGGCTGGAACTGTTCGCCCTTGCCGATGTGGATGGGCAGGATGCGGTAGGGCAAGCCACTCTCTTCAAGGAAGAGGGTGATCTTGTGGCCGTTGGGGGTGGTCCAGTAATAGAGGTCGATCATGGTCAGTGCACTCAGGCGGCAGGGCGGTGTTCGGTGGCCAGCACCCAGGCGGCGTCGAGGCCGCGAATGGGAATGCGGGGGTCGGTGGGGATGCGGCCGGCGAGCTGGAGCTGCTGGTAGCGCATGCAGGTGACCCGCAGGAAGGACGTAAAGTTCGCGTGTTCGTCGAGCCGACCACTCGTCACCAGCTCGTCGTAGAGGCGGCTGACCAGCTGGGGGACGCTGAGGGCGTCCCGTTCGCCGATTTCCTCGAGCACGGCCCAGAACAGGTTTTCCAGGCGCAGGCTGGTGGCAACACCGTGCAGACGGATCGAGCGGCTGCGGGTGGCGTACAGCTCCGGGTCGGCGCTGATGAAGATCTGGCACATCGTCGCATGGCTCCTGAAACGGGGAATGCCCCCGTCAGACCATTGTAGGTGCTGCGGGGGCGTGTGCCGAGTTGGGGACAATCCTGATCTGATCAGAGGCTGATCTTGGTACCGAGGACGACCAGGAACTGGGCCAGCCAGGCCGGATGGGCCGGCCACGCGGGCGCGGTGACCAGGTTGCGGTCGGTGATGGCCTGATCAATGGGAATGGCGGCATAGGTGCCGCCCGCCAGTTCGACTTCGGCCTGGCAGGCGGGATAGGCCGAGCAGATGCGGCCTTCGAGGACACGCGCGCCGGCCAGGAGTTGGGCGCCGTGGCAGACGGCCGCCACCGGTTTGTCCGTGGCAAAGAAGTGCCGCACAGCCTCGGTCACCGCGGGGAACATGCGCAGGTACTCGGGGCCGCGGCCGCCGGGAATCACCAGGGCGTCGTAGTCCTGGGCGCGGATCTCGGCAAAGGTGGCGTTGAGGGTGAAGTTGTGACCGCGCTTCTCGGTGTAGGTCTGGTCGCCCTCGAAATCGTGGATGGCCGTGGCAATGGTGTCGCCGGCCTTCTTGTCGGGGCATACGGCATGCACCGTATGGCCAACGGAGAGGAGGGTCTGGAAGGGCACCATGGTTTCGTAGTCTTCACAGAAGTCGCCGCAGATCATCAGTATTTTGGCCATGCCTGTCTCCATGTGGGTTGGGGTGGAGGGAGTGTGGCGCGGGCCGGAAGGGGCCGGGTGGTAGCCGGTTACTGCGGGGCGGCGGAGGGCTGACGGGCGAGCCGGGTTTGGTCATCATGGCGGCTTTGTGCGGAGTTTCTTGATGGCCTATGCAATCCCCCAGCCGATCCTGGCTGCCGTTTCAGTGCAGGGCGGCGATGCGCTGTTTCCGGTGCGCCGTATCTACTGTGTCGGGCGCAACTATGCCGCCCACGCCCGTGAGATGGGCTCCGACCCGACCCGCGAACCGCCCTTCTTTTTCTGCAAGCCGGCCGATGCCGTGGTGCCGGTGCACGCCGGCCGGATCGTCGATCTGCCCTATCCCCTTGCCACGTCAAATCTCCACTACGAAGTCGAGCTGGTGGTGGCCATCGGGCGCGGCGGTGTGAACATTCCGGTGGATGAGGCGGCAGCCCATGTGTGGGGCTACGGCGTGGGGCTGGACATGACCCGCCGGGATCTCCAGTTCGCACTCCGCGACAAGGGCCGGCCGTGGGAATTGGGCAAGGCCTTCGACCGTTCTGCGCCCGTCGCGCCCCTGGTGCCGGCCGCTGCCGCCGGCCCGATGGATCAGGCGCCGATCTGGCTGAAGGTCAATGGACAGTTACGCCAGTCGGCGCAGGTGGCGGACATGATCTGGTCGGTGCCCGAGATCATTGCCAACCTGTCCACCTACTTCCGGCTGGAGCCAGGCGATCTGATCTTTACCGGGACCCCGGAGGGTGTCGGCCCGGTGGTGGCGGGGGATGTGATCGAAGCCGGCGTGGACGGAATCGGGAGCCTGTCGGTGCGTATCGTCTGAGGCGTGGCAGGGTGCGCACCCTGCCTGGGGCGTCAGTCGAGTTCGCTGCGAAGGGCGTCGGCCCAGCAGTTGGGCGTCTCGAAGAGACGCACCCGCTCCAGGCGCAGGTGATTGCCGTAGACATCCCGGTACAGGGGATCAAGGATGCGGAAGGCCTCCGCCGCCAGGTTTTCCGCGGTGGGCACCACATCGAGCAGCACGGTCTTGTGGCCGGGCATGCTTTGCAGGAAGTTCACCACGGCGGTGTCGCCCCGGTAGGCCAGGAAAGCGTGGTCCCACACATCGACCACATGCTGCTTGGCGACCGCCTTGACGTCGGCAAAGTCCATCACCATGCCATTCACCGCCTCTCCGGTCGCCTGGATGATCTCCCCCGAGAGGGTGATCTCCAGCGCGTAGCGATGGCCGTGGAGATGGCGACACTGGCTGGCATGGTCGGGAATGCGGTGGCCCGCGTCGAATTCCAGGCGGCGCGTGATACGCATGGGGTACACCGGTCGTGAAAAAAGGTCCCGTAGTATACGCGACCTCGTTTTGAAGCCGGATGCCCGCATGAATTCCCCTCGCCAGATGCTCACGGTGACTGACCACAACCGCAGCTTCATCGACCTGACTTACGTCTATCCCGTCGTGTCGCGGCGGGCCGGTGGCGTGTCGGTGGGCATCAACCTGAACCCCAACAATGCCTGCAACTGGCATTGCGCCTATTGCCAGGTGCCGGGGCTGGTGCGTGGCGCGGCGCCGGAGATCGATCTTCCGCTGCTGGAGCGCGAACTGAGCGGGTTTCTGGATGAGCTGATCCGGGGCCGGTTCATGGAGGAGCATGTGCCGCCGGAAGCCCGGGTAATTCGCGACATTGCCTTTTCGGGCAACGGAGAGCCGACCGGATGCCGGAATTTCGGCGAGATCGTCGAGCGCGTGGTGACGATCCGCGATACGGCAGGCCTGTCGGAAGTACCCATCCGCCTGATCACCAACGGTAGTCTGGTGCACAGACCCGAGGTTCAGGATGCTCTGAAGGCGCTTTCACGCGCAGGCGGGGAGGTGTGGTTCAAAGTGGATGGCGGAACTCGGGAAGACATCGCACGCATCAACGGCGTTGACATCAAGCCGCAAGCCCATGCGCAACGGCTGGCCCTGTGTGCGTCCCTGTGCCCGACCTGGGTGCAGACCTGCCTGTTCCGCTGGGACGGGGCGTCACCTACGCAGGCATTCATGGATGCCTACATGGATATCCTGAAAACGGCTGGGACGGCGTCGTTGAAAGGCATCCTCCTGTACGGGGTTGCCCGGCCGTCCTTCCAGCCTGAAGCGGTACATCTGCAGCGCCTGAGCCCCGAGGAACTCGAAGCCATCGCCACGCGACTGAGGGACGAGGGGCTGGCCGTTGCGGTCAGCCCCTGACCCGGGCCTGCATCAGTGGGCCACGCGTTCCTTCTTCTTGGCGCGGGCTTCCTTCTTCAGGGTCTTGAACAGCTCCGGATTGGTGCTCTTCAGGTACTCGACGACTTCCACGTCATCCTTCTTGATCTTGCTGATGTCCACCTGCTCGATATGGACAAGGCGCAGCAAGGCTTGCACGGGGCGGGGAATGTTGCGGCCGCTCTCGTAGCGGGAACCGCCACTCTGGGTCACGCCGATCTTGGACCAGAACTGGGACTGGTTCATGCCCAGCTTGCGGCGGATTTCACGTACATCAACTTTTTCAGTAGTCTTCATTTGGCCATCCTCAAGGGGTTACTCTGTTAGTTTTAACAACAGGCTAGCTGTTGCGGAATATAACTTTCGTTATATGTCGAAAAGTATAGATCACTACTCGCAACTCATACAACGACATATTTGCATGGGCTAGGGTTTTCCACATCTCAATTTCGTGACATGGCGCACATCACTCGAAAGAAACTCGAAGCTGCAAGAGATCGCGATATCCGCTAAGATCACGCGCTTTCCACATCCACATCTTCTTAGAAGTCAAGATGGCGCTCATAGTTCAGAAATATGGCGGCACTTCCGTCGGCAATCCCGAACGGATCAAGAATGTTGCCAGGCGGGTCGCAAAGTCCCACGCCCAGGGAAACCAGATGGTGATCGTCCTGTCCGCGATGAGCGGCGAGACCAATCGCCTGATCGCCCTGGCCAAGGAAATCAGCCCCAATCCCAAGCCGCGCGAACTCGACGTGGTGATCTCCACCGGCGAACAGGTCACCATTGGCCTGCTGTGCATGGCCCTTGAAGACATGGGCGTCAAGGCACGTAGCTACACCGGCGGCCAGGTGCGCATCCTCACCGACGACGCCTTCACCAAGGCCCGCATCCTCGATATCGATGGCGACAACATCCGTCGTGATCTCGACGCTGGCGCGGTCGTGGTGGTGGCGGGCTTCCAGGGTGTCGACGAAGCCGGCAACATCACCACCCTCGGCCGTGGTGGCTCCGACACCACCGGTGTCGCCCTGGCGGCGGCCATCAAGGCCGACGAGTGTCAGATCTATACCGACGTGGATGGGGTGTACACTACCGACCCCCGCGTCGTTCCGGAAGCCCGCAAGCTGGACACCATCACATTTGAAGAGATGCTGGAAATGGCCAGCCTCGGCTCCAAGGTGCTGCAGATCCGCTCGGTGGAGTTCGCCGGCAAGTACAAAGTCAAGCTTCGTGTTCTCTCCAGCTTCCAGGAAGAAGGTGAGGGCACCCTGATTACCGTAGAGGAAGACAAGAACATGGAACAGCCGATCATCTCCGGCATTGCCTTCAACCGTGACGAAGCCAAGATCACCGTGCTGGGCGTCCCCGACAAGCCGGGCATCGCCTACCAGATCCTCGGCCCGGTGGCGGACGCCAATGTGGACGTGGACATGATCATCCAGAACGTCGGCCACGATGGCACCACCGACTTCTCCTTCACGGTGAATCGCCCTGACTACGACAAGGCGATGAAGATCCTCGAAGGCGTGCAGACCCACATCGGCGCCCGCCAGATCCACGGTGACCGCACCATGGCCAAGGTGTCCATCGTCGGCGTCGGCATGCGCTCCCACCCGGGCGTCGCCTCCCGCATGTTCCGTACCCTGGCCGAAGAAGGCATCAACATCCAGATGATCTCCACCTCCGAGATCAAGATCTCGGTCGCCATCGACGAGAAGTATCTGGAGCTGGCAGTCCGCGTGCTGCACCGCGCCTTCGGTCTGGATCAGGCCGCCGCCTGATTTGACGAGCATCTGCGCCTTGTCTATAATGCGCAGCTCTTGCGGAGGAGAGTTGGCCGAGAGGTCGAAGGCACTCCCCTGCTAAGGGAGCATGCGAGCCAAAACTTGCATCGAGGGTTCGAATCCCTCACTCTCCGCCAAGAACCTGTTTCAAGCAAAAAGCCCTGAGCAATCAGGGCTTTTTGCTTTTCCGGAGCGGACGCTCCCCGGTGGTCGATACTGACTCGCGGCGCCTTTGTTCCCGGCTCAATCCAACAAGCATCGAGTGACAGGCGCCATGCCCCGGCGTGTCTCCACACAGGATCATCATGAACGATCAACAAGACTCATCCCGGCAGGCTTTGCGCTTCGCCCGGACCATCAGCGCCAACCGGGTGTGGCTGGCTGCCGGACGGCGGGTTGCCATTCTCGGCGAGGAGTTCCGGATCTTTGGCTACATCACGGATTCGTGCCTGGGCCAGGAGGCCCATTGGCGGCGCCGGACCGGCGAGGTTCGTGATGCCCTCGAGCAGCGCATGCTGCAGGAGCAGGGCGCCCGGCTGGAGCAGGCGCTGGAGTCGGCCATCACCGAGGTCACCGCCTACCTGGAGGCCTGCCGGGCCGAGGGGCTGGAGCCCAACCTGCGCAAGCTCCGGGAGTTCTGGTCCTGCGGCGATCTGGACCTGGGCAGCGTCGGAAAGGGGCTGGCCCAATCCCTCCATGACCTGCGCGCCAGGCAGCGCCAGCGGGATCTGGCCGAACAGATCGGGCGCTCCCTCAAGCTCTCCGACTATCCCGACACTTTCCCGGCGCGGCGTCGTGCCCGCAAGCTGATTGCAGTGCTCGGGCCGACCAACTCGGGCAAGACCCACGATGCTTTCGAGCGCCTGGTCACGGCGTCGTCCGGCGTGTATCTGGGGCCGCTGCGCCTGCTGGCCCTGGAGGCCTTTACCCGCCTCAACGAGGAGTTCGGCGTCAGTGCCTCCCTCATCACCGGGGAGGAGCGTCGCATCGTCGAAGGAAGCCGGGTGACCGCGTCCACCATCGAGATGCTCGACCCGGGCACCGAGATCGATGTGGCGGTCATCGATGAAATCCAGATGCTCAGCGACCCGGACCGGGGCTGGGCATGGACCCAGGCCGTCGTTGGCGCCAACGCCCGCGAGGTGTGGCTGGTGGGCGCCCTGTCGGCCGAGCCGGCCATCGTCGCCCTGGCCGCGCGTCTGGGCCTGCCCCTGGAGATCCGGCGCAAGGCGCGCAAGCACCCGCTGTCCGTCGGCCAGCCCCTGGCCAACGAGGCGGCAGGGGCCCTGCGCCGGGCCCGGCCGGGGGATGCCTTCATCGTGTTCTCCCGGCGCGACGCCCTCAATCTGCGGGACGACCTGCTGGCCCTGGGCAAATCCGTGGCCTGTATCTATGGCGCTCTGTCGCCGGAGGTGCGTGAGCGCGAGGCACACCGCTTCGCCGGGGGCGATGCCGACATTCTCGTGGCCACCGACGCCATCGGCATGGGCCTGAATCTCCCCATCCAGCGGGTCGTGTTCACCGCCGTACAAAAGTACGACGGCACCACCCGCGACACCCTGTCGCCGTCATTGCTGCAGCAGATCGGCGGCCGCGCCGGGCGCTTCGGGCACCAGGAAGAAGAAGGCCTGGTGGCCGGGCTGACCCCCGCTGAGCACAAGGTGGTGACTTCGCTGATGAAGGCCCCGCAGCCCCCGCTGGAGACCATGGGTTTCCAGATCACGCCGGGCAGTGCCTACCTGGAACAGCTGGCCGACATGTCCGGCGACACCCGCCTTGAGGCCCTGCTGTCCCTGTTCCAGCTCCATGCCGATTGCGGCGACGGCTTTTTCCGGCCCCACGTCCCGGAAGAGCAACTGGCCCGGGCAGGGCAGTTGGACCGGATGAAGAAGCTGTCACTGCACCTCAAGCACGTCTTTTCCATGGCGCCCATGGCCGCCCAGAACGAGACCATCGACGGGGTGTGGCGGGGCTGGGCCTATGCGGCCAACCAGGGCAAGTCGATCCG
This sequence comes from Zoogloea sp., assembly GCF_017302315.1. Lineage (GTDB taxonomy): Bacteria > Pseudomonadota > Gammaproteobacteria > Burkholderiales > Rhodocyclaceae > Zoogloea. The sequence goes on along the minus strand of NZ_JAFLDT010000088.1, from coordinate 2,122 downwards.
GCTGGACTTCCTGCCCGACTCGCCACGGCGGGCCTCCCTTGAGGAGGCCGAGACCACCGTCCGCCTGTTGGCCGCCTATCGCTGGTTCGCCTACCGCCTGCCCGAGCTGTTCGTCGACCTGGAGTTGGCCGACATGCACCTGGCGCCGTGGATCTCGGTGGTGGACGGCCACCTGCGCAGCCGCTACCGGCAGGGTGTCGGCGGCGGTCGCAAGGGTGTACCGAGCTGGTACTGGCCGGTGCGGCACTGATCGCCCGGGGGGGGGGCAATCATCGGGTCAGCCGCTTCACCTCGCCGCCGCAGCTCGCGGCCACCCGCGCGTACTCCTCGGGGGTGTCGATGAGGGCCTGGGCCGCATCCACCTTGTTCATCTCCCGCCGGATATAGGGTGCCCAGCGCTCCTCCAGTTCCTGCTGGAGGCGCGCACGGGCCTGGCCGACGGGGCCGCGCCAGGGGCCGTCGGTGACGAAGCGGCGCTTCAGGGTGTCGGCAAGCTCCTGTTCAATCCGCAGCAGATGCGCCTGATAGGCGCGAACGTGGCGAAGTTCGTGTTCATGGATCTCCTTGTAGGCACAACTGCCCGGGGGAAATTCCCTGGCCACGTAGACCGTCATGGGACTGAAGCCGTAGGTTACGGTGAGCTGCGGGCTGGCGCATTCCCAGCGCCCGCCGGGGTCGGTGTAGGCCGTGATGCGGGACTCGAAGCGCACGGTGGCGGTGCCGCGGGTGAGCCCGAGAACCTGCTTGCCCGCCGGCAGGTTGCGCGGGCCGATCAGGGTGAGGGTGCGATAGCTGCTGCGGGTATCCAGGGTGATGGGCTCTTCGTGGCGTTTCAGGGTCACCGAGGGGCTGGGTAGCTGGTCGCAGCGGTCGGCAGCGCTCGCTCCGCTGGATACGCCCAGGGCGATTGCGACAGATGCCAGCGCCGGCAGGTAGCACATGATTGCCCAGCCGGAGGTGGCGATGCGCCGGGGCGGGGCGCAGACCATCATAGGTTCTTCAGCCGGCGGTACAAGGTCCGTTCACTGAGGCCGAGCTTGGCCGCGAGGGCCTTGCGCGAGCCCCGGTGGCTGCGCAGCGCGGCGGCCAGATCGGCGTCGTCGGACTCGGGCTGGTCGAGCGAGCGCCCATGGGCGGCTGTGGCGGTGGTGGCGTCGGGCAGGGCGGAGGACGGATCTTGCGGATGCTGCAGCTCGGCAGGCAGATGCCGCCGCTGCACCGTATCACCATCACACAGCAGGCTCGCCCGCTCCAGGATGTTGCGCAGCTCCCGGATGTTGCCCGGGTAGGTGTAGGTACTCAGGCAGGCCAGGGTGTCGGCGGCAATGCGCAGCTTGCGGTCTGGTGCGACGCGCTCCAGCAGGGCTTCCGCCAGCAAGGGGATGTCGTCCTGGCGCTGGCGCAGGGGCGGAAGACAGATCGGGAAAGTGTTGATGCGATAGTACAGATCCTGGCGGAACTGGCCTTTCTCGACCAGGCTCTTCAGGGGGCGGTGGGTGGCCGAGATCAGGCGGATGTCGGCACGCATGAGCTCCGTGCTGCCCACCCGGCGATAGGTGCCGGTTTCCAGCAGGCGCAGCAGTTTGACCTGCATGCTCAGGGGGATGTCGCCCATCTCGTCGAGAAACAGGGTGCCACCGCTGGCGGCCTCAATCAGCCCCGTCTTGCGGACATTGGCGCCGGTGAAGGCCCCCCGTTCATGGCCGAAGAGCTCGCTCTCAAACAGGGTTTCGGTGAGGCCGGAGCAATCCACGGCGACAAAAGGCCCCTCCCGGCGCCGGCTGGCGTCATGGATGGCCTGGGCCACCAGCTCCTTGCCGGTGCCCGATTCGCCCTGCAGCAGCACGGTGGCCTCCGACGGGGCGACCCGCGCCACGAGCTCCAGCATGGCCCGGAAGGCCGGTGCCCGCCCGATCAGTCCCTGCGCGCCGGCCAGTCCCCGGGCCACGGGCAGGGGCTCAAGCTTCTCGATGAAGTAGGCGATCTCCCCGGTGCTGTCGCGGATCGGTGACAGCTCGATGTTCTCGTAGCTCTCGCCCGCCGAGGTGTGATGCAGATGCACCACCCGCTCCCGCTGCCCGGATTTCAAGCTGTGGGCCAGGGGGCAGGAATCGCCGGCCTG
>NZ_JAFLDT010000087.1 GCF_017302315.1 Zoogloea sp. | reverse complement strand
TGATTATAAATTGAATGAGTATTATGTAATTAATGGGATAATCAAATCAGAGTATCAATTAGTCGTTAGCAGCAAAGAGTTCATTCAATAGGCTGCCAACATTGTGGTCGTTAATGTTCTTGTAGAATAGGAGCTAAATGGATTCTTTGATTTGGTCGTTGTTGGAGAATTTCCTGGCAGAACTTTCGTAGTTCAGATTATAGATAAGATTCACAAAATTCTGCTCGAATCCGAAATTATAGTGCAGTAGCAGCTTGTTGAATATCAAAAATGTCAATGGCTCATCGTTCATATAATTGGCCTCGTTTGTCTTCAACCGGATGGCCTCTACCAGCTGATCGGCCCAGTCTATGGCAAAATCGGGGTGCTTATCGATCAGCTCATCGATCTTGAGGTTGCTTAAAGAGGTTGAGAAAAACAATAAGCAGTAATGGGACATAACAATCGCGTATCTGAGATGGCCCTTCATAATGAAGGCCTCAATAAAACTCATAATGTAAGAATCGTGGCCGTATCTCTTCAAAATGTTGATGATGTTGTGCATGAAAGTAGGTTTTCGGAGCAGGCAGTCCAAAAAGTCATTAAAGAAATTGTGATCTGCCACATTTTATTTCACATTGTCTACATTATTGCACATTTACGTATTATCTTTGCAACCATATCCTTGAGCTTCTACACTTCGATCCCATAGGATTACCCATCGGGCTTGTTGTAAAAATTCTGAATTTTATACTCAATCGATTAAAACAGTTGATTTTTTAAATCACCAAAAAAGTAAAGGTCTGGAAACATAAATAGCCCCTCTACGATTTGGAAGAAGTTGCTAAATTCAATCAGGTCCCTATATTTAACAATTTAATTTGGCAGATCGTCAAAAACATTCCCAAATTTAACACTCACTTTCCATTTGAATAAAATGTATTCATTTATGAATTTTCGGGGCGATGAGAAATAGTTTAAAACATTATTGAGAACCTGAGCGTGGCTTTTGAACATAAGAATAAGGATATATTAGTCATAAATGTTTTCAAGATTTTATAGCGAGTATAAGAGATACCGATTATAAACATTAACAAACATCGACACTGCTTCCTCAGAGACCTCACAGTATTTTTTAACATAGAGTTCGATATCGCGGTTAATTTGCCCCAGGTTGATGGTTTGCTAGATGACGAAATCGGGCACGTTGTGGAGGAGCCTAATTCGGTGGAAATGTGTGAGGGCAACATCGTGCACATCGTGGGGAGGATTCCTCACTATTTGCCGTGATAGCTTATCGTACTATGCTGTATTTGGCTGCATGACGGATGTGCTTGCTGGGCAAATAATAGCTAATTATAACTGAACCCAAGAATATTTTGTGCATTTATTTTATACAGGCATTAATTTAGTCCATTATTTTATTAAAATAAAATATCATTTTACAAATCTACTTCTATCCTATTTAAACATTTTAACTATCTATGTCAGTCAATCGAGTATTTCCTGAAGGAATCCCCAAGGCTATTGGTCCCTACACCCCAGTCACTACCACTGGCAACCTCGTATTCGTTTCTGGACAGATTCCTATTAATCCTTAAACTAATTAAATCGATGCCAAGGATATTGAAGGCCAAACCCATCAGGTCATGAAGAATCTTTCCAAAGCTCTCGAAGGAGCTGGCTGCACTTTAAACTCAGTCACAAAAACTACAGTTTTATTGACTGTAACTATATTGTTTTATTTAGGATATGAGTGTCTTCCCCAAAGTCAACTAAGTCTACGGCTCTTATTTCGAAAAAGGACACTACCCCGCAAGAATGTGCTATGCTGTCCAAGCCCTTCCCAAAGGAAGCTTAGTAGAAATCGATGCTATTGCAGTCAAAGGGCATTAACAACATACTCATTAAAAAAAATAGGAAAAACATTGATTGGTAAAAAACATTTAAATTTAGTAGTTTTATTTACTATTATTAATGAATTCTCTTTTTCGTGCAAATTTGGGGCAATTATCATTTAATTATACATTGTAGAAAACCTACTTTATTTGTTTTTTTGGCGTTACAAAGTGACGAAAATTGAAATTTAGCCTTGATAAGTAAATATGAAAGAATTGGAACTAACGGAACGAATTTATTGAAGTTTCATCGGAACAATTTAAAAAGAGATTCCTATCTGTTTATGTATACTAATTACATATAAATATGCAAGCAGAGCAAAAATAAAAAACTTGTCACGAAGAAACAGCTCACAAACAAAAATGTGAAAAGGATGTTTGTTAGGAACAAAAATGCAAAACCGACAAATGTCACGACAAAAAATGTCAATAGGAGAAGTGCCACGATGATAAACAACATAAAGAAGGAAAGTCTGAGAAACCCTGTCATCAAGACAAAGCACACAAAGAAAAATGTGAGAAAGACAAGTGTGAGTAATAGAAATGTAAGACTGATAAGTGCCATGACAAAAAATGCCAATAAGAAAAGTGCCATACTGAAAAATCACATAAAGTTGAAACTGGTGCAAAGTAGCATAAGCCATGCCACGAAGATAAAACTCATAAAGGAAAGTGTGAAAAGGAAAAATGTGAGGAATAAAAATGCATAACTGATAAATGCCACGATAAGAAGTGCCAATAAGAAAAGTGCCATGATGCTAAATAACACAAAGAAGGAGTAGCAGGGAAAGCTTGTCATGAAGACAAAACTCATAAAGTGAAATGCGAGAAAGAAAAATGTGAATAAGAAAAGTGCATAACCGATAAATGTCACGACAAGAAGTGTCAAGAATAAAAGTGCCACAATGAGAAAGAACATAGCAAAAAACCCTGCCACGAAGATGTTCAATCCCTCCAATGGCGGGAACATCGTCAATACGGGCTTCATCGTCGGTACCGAAGGGGTCGTCGTCATCGACACGGGGCCATCCCGACGATACGGCGAGCAGATGCGCGCCGCCATCGCCCGAATCACGCCGAAGCCGATCGCGCTGGTCATCAATACCCACCACCATCCGGATCACTTCCTGGGCAATCAGGCGTTCGCCGGTACGCCCATCGGCGCTCTGGCAGAAACCGGCAAGGGCATCGCCAGCGAGGGAAATGCATTTGCCGAGAACCTGTTTCGCATGACCGGTGACTGGATGTCCGGCACCGAGGTCAAGGCGCCGGACCAAGTGCTTCTGGCGGGCCCCTTGAAGGCAGGCGGACGGTCGCTGCTACTCCTCGCCCTGAAAGGGCATACGGACGCCGATCTGGTCGTCTTTGACGAGGAGAGCGCGACCCTCTTCGCTGGAGACCTAGTCTTCAACCAACGCGCGCCCACCACCCCCCACGCCGATATTGCTCAATGGAAGGACGCCCTCCGAGCCCTCGACGGGTTCATGAAAGAGCACCGGGTCCGGGTGCTTGTCCCCGGTCACGGACCAATCGCCCGGGATGCCCTCCCCATCGCATGGACCCGGGACTGGCTCACCTGGCTCGACAACAGGCTGCATGAGTCCGCAGCCGAAGGCCTCGACATGAACGAAACCCTGTCCCGGCCCCTGCCCGATGCGTATCGGGACACCCCTGTGTCCGGGGCCGAGTACAGGCGTTCTGTCGGGCATCTGTTTCCAGCCGCAGAAGCCAGCTCACTCCAGCACAGCAACTGAGCCAGCCCCGCCCGGCGGGCGCCTCCACGGGTTCTCCGGCGCGGGCAGAGGTGATAGCCTTGCCCTTATGACGATCCCTACCCGCGACCAATTGCTGGTCGAAGCCGAAAACCTGATCCGCCGGGGCGGCTACTCGGCGTTCTCGTATGCCCATCTGACCGAGAAGATCGGGATCACCAAGGCGAGCATCCACTACCACTTTCCCACCAAGCAGCGCCTTGCCGAAGAGGTCGTGGATCTGGCCCAAGCCCGGTTTGCCGAGGCCCTGAAGGGAATCGAGGCCGAACACACGCTCGTGGCTGATCAACTGCGCCATTACGCGATGCTCTTCCTGGATGGCTTCGAGGCCAGCCTGCGGCCCCTGTGCGGCGCGCTCTCGGCCGAGCTCGCGGCCCTGCCGCCCAGCCTGCACGAACGGACTGCCGCCTACTTCCGGCTACACCTGGACTGGCTTACCCGCGTGCTGGAAAAGGGCATCACCGACGGCCAGTTGCACTGGACGAGCGGTAGCGAGGCCCTGGCCAGACTGCTCCTGTCCACACTCGAAGGTGGCAACCTGATCGGCAGGGCACTGGGCTCCCGAGAGGATGTGCTGCAAGGCTTCGAGCAGGTACTTGCTCTGACGGAAGCCCCGGCAGGTCAGAAGATGGGTACGAGCCTGTAGCCCTGGGTCTGATAGCCGATCAGGGAGATGAAGCCGTCGGCCACGACGGTCAGACCCTCATGCAGGGAGGCGTTATTCACGCCCATGACCTGCGTTGCGATCGCACACACCTCCTGGCGGACCCCCATGCCGGCCAACTCCTTGACCAGGATAGCCACTGCCTCAAGGGCATCCTCGTGCTCGACCAGCAGTTTCGGATCGGGACTCGAAGACAGGTAGCGCACCGTTTCACCGATGTACACCAGGATCAGATCAGGCTTGACCCCCTGTCTGCGGAGGCCTTGGTGCGTCTGCTTGATGATGCTCAGATAGAAGGCTGTCTTGCGGGGGTTGCTGAAATCGAGCAGAAAGACGCCCTTGCCTTCCGTCACCCCCCGCAATGCCATGGCATCGTCCGGTTCAGGGGTGGCGGCATATGCGGTTGGCAGAAAGGCGAGAACACCTGCAGCGAGGCCCAGGGTCAACAGGATGTGGCGGAACGGTCGTGTCATTACAGGTCTCCGTGTGCCCGTCTAAAGCGGGTCATCAAACCAGGATTGGTTCCGGAGAATATCAACCAACTGGTAGGTATGTACAACACGGCGTGTGCCGGGGCCTTCCCCCGGCGGCGTCAGCCCTGCATCCAGCCCAGAGAAGCCTCCGTCAAGCCCGAGGGCACATACTCCGCCCCCACCCAAGCCTGATAGCCGATGGTGTCCAGGTGCCGGAGCAGGAAGGAAAAGTTGATTTCCCCCGTGCCCGGCTCATGACGTCCCGGGTTGTCGGCAAATTGCACATGACCGATCCGTGGCAGATGCCTCATCAGGGTCAGGGCCAGCTCGCCCTCCATCACCTGGGCATGAAAGATGTCGTACTGCAGGAAGAGATTGGGGCGCGCAGCATCCGCCAGGATGGAAAGGGCCAAGGCGCTGCGGTCCACCAGGAAACCGGGGGTGTCGCGGCTGTTGAGGGGTTCAAGCAGCACCTGCCGCCCCGCTGACCCGAAGCTGTCGGCAGCGAAACGCAGATTGCCGATCAAGGTGTCACGCAGGACCGCTTCGGAAATACCGTCCGGACGCAGCCCCGCCAGGCAGTTCACCCGCACACAGCCCAGTGCCTCGGCCCACACCATGGCCTGTTCCACTCCACGACGGAACTCGGTCACCCGGGCGGGCAGACAGGCAATGCCCCGTTCGCCGGCCCCCCAGTCACCCGCCGGCAAGTTGAACAGCACCGCCTCCACCCCGGCCCGGCGGGCTGCATCAGCCACCTCGTCCATGGGGAAAGCGTACGGAAAATGGAACTCCACCCCCTTGAAGCCACAGGCGGCGGCCGCGGCAAATCGATCAAGGAACGGCCGGTCAAGAAACAGGAAAGACAGGTTGGCTGAAAAGCGGGGCATCGATGAAGTCCGTAAAACAGGTGAATACCAGGCCCAATCTTACCGTCCGGACTCCCTGAAGGGCAGCGCAAGGGGCCAAACCCTGCCTCTCCATGGGTTATCATGCGCGACTTGATCAAAAAACAAAGAACACCCCACCAATGATCCGCAAACTGCTGCGCCGTGTATTCCGCCGCGCCGCACCCGCCAACACCCCTCCCGAACCCGCAGTGATTCCGGTGGCCCGCCATGGCGTACGCCGGGACCAGATTTCACCTGCCGCCAACAAGGTCTGCACCACGCTGCAGGAAGCCGGCCACAAGGCCTTCGTGGTCGGTGGCGCCGTTCGTGACATCATTGTCGGCCAGACCCCGAAGGATTTCGACGTCGCCACCAGCGCCACGCCCGAAGAGGTTCGCGCCCTCTTCCGCCGCTCGCGCATCATCGGCCGGCGCTTCAAGATCGTGCATGTGATGAGTGGTGCCGAGACCATCGAGGTCTCCACCTTCCGTGCCATGCAGGACGCCGAAGCCACCGAAACCGACGAGCACGGCCGCGTGCTGCGTGACAACGTGTTCGGCTCCATGGCTGAAGACGCCACCCGCCGCGACTTCACGGTCAACGCCCTGTACTACAACCCCACCGATGAAACCATCATCGACTACCACCACGGCGTGGCCGACCTGCAGCAGAAGACCCTGCGCATGATCGGCGACCCACGGGTACGCTACCGCGAAGACCCGGTGCGCATGCTGCGTGCTGCCCGCCTCGGTGCCAAGCTCGGCCTGGCCATCGACCCGGCGGCCCGCGGGCCGATCCGCGAGATGGCCGAACTCCTTGAGAATGTTCCGCCGGCACGGCTCTTCGACGAGATGCTCAAGCTGCTGATGTCGGGTCACGCGGTGAAATGCCTGCGCCAGCTGCGTGAAGAAGGCCTGCACCATGGCCTGCTCCCCCTGCTTGACGTGATCCTCGAACAACCCATGGGCGAACGCTTCGTCTGGCTGTCCCTCGAGAACACCGACGAGCGTGTGCGTCAGGGCAAGCCCGTGTCCCCCGGCTTCCTGTTTGCCACGCTGCTGTGGCACGAAGTGCTTGCCGACTGGGAGGCCCGCAAGGCTAACGGCGAACATTCACAGCCGGCCCTGTTCGAGGCCATGGATTCGGTGCTCGACCGGCAGTCGGGCAAGCTCGCCATCACCCGCCGCATCGCCGGGGACATCAAGGAGATCTGGGCCCTGCAGCCGCGCTTCGAGAAGCGGGCGGGCAAGACCCCCTATCGCCTGCTGGAACAGCCCCGCTACCGTGCGGGCTGGGACTTCCTGCGTCTCCGCGCCCAATCCGGCGAGCTGCCGATGGAGCTGCCCGATTGGTGGGAAGCGTTCGCCGACGCCCATCCGGAGGCCCGTGAAGGCATGCTGGTGCCGGACAAGAGCGGTACGGTCAGGAAGCGCCGCCGCCGACGCAAGCCCGCCGGAGCAGCCACAGCCCCCGTCGGCGAATGACCGCCGGATCTTCCTGTGCGCGCGCCTTTGTGGCGCTGGGCGCGAACATCGGCGAACCCGTGAAGCACCTGCGGGCCGCAGTGGTTGACCTGGCTGCGCTGCCCGGCACCCGGGTGGTGGCACGCTCCTCCCTCTACCGAAGCGCCCCGGTCGGGCTCCTCAATCAGCCCGACTTCATCAATGCCGTGGTTGCCGTCGACACCCTGCTCGCGCCCCTCGAATTGCTGCACCAGTTGCTGGCCATCGAGGCGCGTCACGGCCGTGTGCGGAGCATACCCAACGCCCCTCGCACCCTCGATCTCGACCTGCTGCTCCACGGCAACGCGGTGCTGCACGGCAGTGAGCTGACCCTGCCCCACCCGCGCCTGCACCAGCGCGCCTTCGTACTGCGGCCCTTGCTGGAGATCGACGCAGGGCTGGTCCTGCCCGGTCTCGGCCCCGCCCGGGATCATCTCCCCTCCGTCGCCGACCAGGACATTTCCCTCTTCGAGCCGCTGTAATGCCGATCTGGGTCCAGACCACCCTGCTGCTGGCGGCATCCAACGTGTTCATGACCTTCGCGTGGTACGGGCACCTGAAAAACCTGTCCACCGCGCCCTGGTACATCGCGGCCCTGGTGTCATGGGGCATCGCCCTGTTCGAGTACCTGCTGCAGGTGCCGGCAAACCGTATCGGCGCCCAGGAACTCGATCTGGCCCAGCTCAAGATCATGCAGGAGGCCATCACCCTTGTGGTGTTCGTGCCCTTCGCCGTGCTCTACATGCAGCAACCTCTGAAGCTTGACTATCTGTGGGCTGCCCTGTGTATCCTAGGCGCCGTTTACTTCATCTTCCGCGCTTGAAAGGCGGAGTCACCCCATGCTCGACAAAGCGCGCTACATCGTTGTGGAAGGCCCTATCGGTGCGGGCAAGACCACCCTTGCCCGGCGCCTGGCCGAGCGCCTCAACGGCGACACCCTGCTCGAGAACCCGGCGGCCAACCCCTTCCTCGGGCGCTTCTACCAGAACATGGAGCGCTGGGGGCTGCCTACCCAGATCGCCTTCCTGTTCCAGCGCAGCGAACAACTGGCTGCTTGCCCCCACGACCCGCATCGGCGCCTGGTCTCCGACTTCCTGATCGACAAGGACCCACTGTTTGCCGAACTGAATCTGGCCGAGGACGAACTCAAGCTCTACCGCCAGCTTTACGAGCGCCTGAAGCCCAGCGTGCGCAAACCCGATCTCGTGATCTACCTGCAGGCCCAGCCCGACATTCTCATTGATCGCGTGCGCAAGCGTGGCGTCGAATCGGAGCGCAAGATCAGCGAACCTTACCTCCAGCGGGTCGCCGAACGCTATGCCACCTTTTTCCACCACTACGATGCAGCGCCCCTCTTCATCGTCAATGCCGAGTCTCTCAACCCGGTGGACAAGGAAGAAGACTTCGAGCTGCTCTTTTCCCGGCTTCACGCCATGCGCAGCTATCGGGAGTTCTTCGGCTACGCCGGCTGAGAGCGTGTGACTAACGCTGCCGCGCAGCCCGATTTCCCCACAAGGGCCGAAGCGGGTCCGTAGATCCGCCACCACCCGGAAGCCTTTCCGTTTCCGCCGTCGAAGTCCCCTTGTGCCACGCACAGGAATGGGGTTAACTGCCGCCGCGAGGAGGAACAGCAATGAGTTATCTGCAAGAAAACAACAAACCCGTCACCCTGTTCGAGCTCGGCAAGATGCGCGCCGAGGATCGCAAGATCGTCATGCTCACCGGTTACGACGCCAGCTTTGCCGCCTTGCTGGAGCGCTGCGGCGTGGACGTCATCCTGGTGGGCGACTCCCTGGGTAACGTACTGCAAGGCCAGAAGACCACCCTGCCCGTCAGCATGGAGCACATGGTGTATCACACCGAGTGCGTCGCCCGGGGTAGTAGCCGCCCGCTGATCGTCGCCGACATGCCCTTCGGCAGCTATGCCGAAAGTCCGGCCCAGGCCATGCGCAATGCGGCCCGGCTGATGGCCGCCGGCGCCCAGATGGTGAAACTTGAGGGCGGCGCCTTCATGGCCGAGACGGTTCGTTTCCTGGTTGAACGCGGCGTGCCCGTGTGCGCCCACATCGGCCTCACCCCCCAGTCCGTTCACCAGCTGGGCGGCTACCGCGTCCAGGGGCGCAGCGATGCAGGAGCCGCTATCCTGAAGAGCGATGCCCTGGCCCTGGAACAGGCGGGTGCAGCACTGGTTGTGATTGAAATGGTGCCCGCCGCACTGGCCGCCGACGTCACCGCCAGCCTCTCCTCCATGGCCACCATCGGCATCGGTGCCGGAGTGGACTGCCATGGCCAGGTGCTGGTTCTGCATGACCTGATCGGCGTTTTCCCCGGAAAGCGCCCACGTTTCGCCAGGAACTTCATGGAAGGCGCCAGCAGCATCGATGACGCCGTCACCCGTTATGTCGCCGATGTACGGGAAGGCCGCTTCCCTGGCCCCGAACACTGCTACTGAGACCCGCACCATGCAGATCCATCCCCGCATTGCCGACTTGCGTGCCGCCCTCAAGGGTGCAGGGCGCGTCGCCTTCGTGCCCACCATGGGCAACCTCCACGACGGCCACATTGCCCTGATGCGTCAGGCCCGCACCCATGCGGATGTGGTCGTGGCAAGCATCTTCGTCAATCGTCTGCAGTTCGGGCCGAAGGAAGACTTCGACAAATACCCGCGCACCTTCGAAAACGACTGCGCCCGGCTGAGGGATGCCGGGGTGGACATGCTGTTTGCTCCGGATGAAAGGGAAATGTACCCAAGCCCCCAGCGCTACCACGTGGAGCCGGATCAGGCCCACGTGAACATCCTGGAAGGCGCTGTCCGCCCGGGCCATTTCGGTGGCGTCGCCACGGTAGTGCTGAAGCTCTTCAACATTGTCGGACCGGACGTGGCCCTGTTCGGCAAGAAGGACTACCAACAGCTCATGGTACTGACGAACATGGTGCGGGAACTGGCCCTGCCTATCGAGGTGATACCGGGCGAAACAATCCGGGCAGATGACGGACTGGCCCTCTCCTCACGCAATGGCTATCTGAGTGTGGAGGAGCGTGCTGAAGCCCCCCGCCTGAGCCGCCTGCTTACACACATCAGGAACAGGATCGCCGCGGGAGACCGCAACTTCCTGAAACTTGAAACGGAGGCCGTGGCAGACTTGGCCGCCCATGGCTGGCAGCCGGATTACATCGCCATCCGTCAGCGCTGCGATCTGCAGGCCCCCGTGGGTGACGCCCCGCTCGTGGTGCTGGGCGCGGCCAAGCTGGGCAGCACCCGTCTCATCGACAATCTGGAAATCTGAAATTGGCGCCCGTGCGCCGAAAGGCCATGGGCTCAGCCCTGAAGAAATCCTGACCAGTGGCTCGAGTTCGCCCAGAGACGCACCGCCTTACACGCACACGGTGCGCATCGCAGGCGCGAACTCGGGCCGTGCCATCCCTTTGTTCAGGAACGCTCAGACGGAGGGGTGAAAGCTCGCAGCGACCATCAGATCCCCGCCGCGCGCATGGCGCTTAATCTGACCGAAGTGCTCGGCAAGCGCCATGCACTGACGGATGTCTTCAAGCAGATATTCGCTGCTCACGCACAGGCATGTCTCACTGACCTCCGCACCGGAGGCGCAGGCCGCCCGGATCGCCCGAACGACGCTCGGGTAGACAGGATCGCGCGACAACAGGGCCGCCAGACGCACCCGAACATGGGGGGCTAGGGTGGACTTCTTCGGATAGCGCGCAAGCCGCAGGCAAGCCTGCAGGACAGCTTCGCGGACCTTGCGGTGGTGTCCCTGGGACTGCTCGCGCTCCATTCGCTCAATGGACGCCTGCCAGTCGGCCGGAATCCGCCTGCGTTCCACAGCGCGCTCCCGCCACGCTTGCCAGACAATAATCCCGACGGCCAGAAGGCCGAGCGCAGCAAACAGATAGGCATCCATGATCGGGCTCCCTGCAACAAACTTTGATGCCCGAAGCTTAGAAGGCAAGAGGAGCGCCCTATGCTGACTAATTCACGCATGCGGGCAAATCTGATCGCGACAATGGAGAAAATCGCCGACTGTGCGGAATCAATCACGCACGGGAAGATCACGACGCCCGCACAGCGCCCCCGAGTCGCCCCTTGACCGCCGGCGCACGCTCACCCGGGCGGGCAACGCCCGACCCGTTCGATGGGTGTCCGACACGCCAGTCTTCGACAACCCGCTCAAGACGATAGCCGTTGCCATAGGCAGCGCTCAGACGGAACCCGACCTCGGGTCGCAGACCGAGCTTTCTGCGGATCCGGCTGATGTGGGTGTCCACGGTCCGGGATACCGCGAGTAGCGCACTTCCCCAGACCGCCTCGAGAAGATGCCCGCGGGACAGGGTGCGTCCCAGATTCCGGAAGAGGAACACCGCCAGTTCGAATTCCTTCTCGGTCAGCGCCACCGGGACACCGTCCACAAGAAGCACCTTGGCGGACGTATCGAAGCGGTACGGCGGCACGTCCAGAACATTCAGGCGGCAATAGTGACCGGGATTGCGCCGCCGCATCACGGCACCGGCACGGGCGACAAGTTCGCGCACGCCTACGGGTCCGGTGATGAAGTCATCCGCGCCACTACCAAGGATGTCGGCGAGTTCGCTCTCACTGTTGCTGCAGTTGAAAAAAATCACCGAGCTGTGAATGCCGGAACCACCCCGCAGATACTGCAGAACCTGGCGAGCCCCCCGGGCGCCCCACTCCAGCAGAAACAGGTCAAAACTCTCCCGTGCGGCCTGAAGAATGAGGGTACGGGAATCCTGGTATCGATGAACATGATGCCCCTCTGCCTCCAGGGCACTCACGAGCGCTTCAATCCGCCCAAACTCGGCGTGCAGCAGGGCGAGACGCATTCGGAATTACCTCCGCAAGGATATGCATGGAATGATGTCGAACGAATAGCCTAATCATCCCAAGCCTTAAAGGAAAATGCTGACCAATCCTGACAACTACATGAGCCGAACATAGCCGTCAAAGCGATAGCCGTGGCCATAGCTCGACACCAGGGGTAAGCGGAGCCCGCACTTCTTCACCACTTTGGCCCGAAGGCGGCTTACCAGAGCCTCCAGCCTTGCCTCCGTGTAGCCCGGCGCCGCTTCCGCCAGCCGGGCCACCAGGGAGATCCGGTCCACCCGCCGATCAGGATGGGAAAAAAGGGTCAGCAGCAGGCGATTTTCCAGGGGATTGGTGACAACGCTCCTTCCGTTCGGTGCTCGCAGCATGAGTTGCCGGTTGTCGAGCATCCACGGACTCGGAACCAGGACGGGGAGTGGATTGGGGGCGGGAGAGTGCAGGCAGCGATGCACGCTGATCAAGGTGGCTTCCAACTCATCGGGATCGACCGGTGCCCGGAGGCAGGCATCCGCGCCACCGCGGAGGGCGGCAATGTGCAAGGCCTTGTCCTCCTTGCCTACGCACACGATGACACCACAGCCCATGTAGCAACGAAGACGCTGTCCGAAGTCCAGACCATCACCGTCCGGCAGATGCGCGTCGACCACCAGCAGCCCGAACGCCTCGAACACGAGCGCCTCGGCTTGAACAAGCGACGTCGCCCAGCGAACCCGGAAGCCGGACCGGCCGAGATGCTCGGCCAGCCTCTCACAGACCGACCGGTCGTTCTTCACCACGAGTACAGACTGATCCATCAACCGGCCACCGCTCGCCATGAGCCTCTTCAACAAACAGCGCGCCTGCCGCCCCGGGCCGCACCGCCAAATGGCATGGGCCAGGGGCCTCCGGGCAAGGCATTCACCACACACGACGGGATGGTAGGTGATGTGGAGTACCTAAAACGGGCACTGACAAATGATTGCAATTACCCGGCGGATCAGTCCGGACTCGGCCCTGATGAACACCGGGTGGCGAGCGGCTCGCGTTCGCCGCAAGAAGTGCGCCATACACAGCCTTGGGCAAGCATCGCCGGGGGCGAAGCGGGGTCGAGCCGTCGATTCATGGCCATGCGCCCGGAAGCAAGCACAAACAAATCGTAAGACCGGGAGCCCGGCATGCCCATGCCCTCATCGCGATGAACCCGACCGGCCTGCCTGCAGGCAAAAAAGCCCCGCATCCCCTTGCGCTCGCGCCAACTTGCATCCAAGCTATGTAACTTGAGCAGCCGGAGCCTTGAGGCCCTCCGGCCCATCGCCAACAACAATGAGGAGGGTAGAGACAATGGCAGCAACGGTTGAACAGATTCTTCAGAACAAGGGCGGCTCCACCCATTCGGTCACCCCCACGACCACCGTACTCGAAGCACTCAAACTGATGGCCGAATTCAACGTGAGTGCCGTGCTGGTCACTGAAGGCGAGCGTCTGGTCGGTATCTTCACGGAGCGTGACTATGCCCGCAAAGTCGTCCTCAAGGGCCTGGCCTCCAAAGACACCCGGGTTGGTGACCTGATGACCCAAAACGTTCTGACCGTCGCCCCCAGCCATACCATTGATGACTGCATGGCCATCATGACCAACAATCACATCCGCCACCTGCCGGTGGTTGCCCAGGGCAAGCTGGCTGGCATCGTGAGTATTGGAGATGCGGTGAAGTCGGTGATGCAGCAGCAGCAGGCCACCATTGACCAGCTATCCAGCTACATCGCAGGGGGCATGACCACCTGACGCAGTGCAGCGGCGTTCCCGCGCCGCACTTTTTTTGCGCCTGTCCAGGCTCAGATACGCAAGAAGCTGGCGGAGGCCTCGGTTAGAGGCTCCGCTCATTCCCCGATGACGCGATCGCGGGAGGAAACGTCAGCACCACCGCCAATCCCTCGCCGCCCCCCGGACGCGGCAGCCCCTGCCCGAAATCCAGGCGAGCCCCCAGAATGGTCACAATCCGGGCCACGATCGACAACCCGAGACCACAGCCTCCGGCATCTGCCTCGGCCCCCCGCGCGAATCGGGTGAGCATCTTGTCCCGCAGAACCGGATCAATACCCGGCCCGTTGTCCGACACCACCAGACGCCGCCCGACGGCATCCACCAGGACGTGCACCTCGCCGCCCAAGGGCGTGTAGCGCAGCGCGTTGTCCACCAGGTTGCGTACCAGCACTTCCAGCCACCAGTGATTGCCCGTCACCGGCATGGCACCCCGCTCATCCAGGGACAGGCTCTGCTCCCCGCGCAAGGCCTGGGGTGCGAGGGTTGAGCAGACGCTACGGGCGAGTTCGGCGAGATCCACGCACTCTCCGTCGGGGAGCGTCGCGTCCGGATCAAGGCGCGCCAGGGTGAGAAGCTGTTCGACCAGATGGGTCATGCGCTCAACGCCCGACAAGACCTGCTCCAGGGCATGTTGACGGGCATCGTTTTCGACGGAGCGGCATGCCACTTGGGCCTGGATCCGCAGCGCGGCAAGAGGGGTGCGCAACTCGTGGGCCGCATCGGCGGTGAACCGACGCTCATTGTCGAGCGCTTCGGCCAGGCGTACCACCAGTGCGTCAAGGGAACCCACCAGTGGTGCGATCTCGGCGGGTAGCGGGCCGTCGATACGGACCGGTGCAAGATGTCGCGCATCCAGCCCCCCCATTGCACGGGCCACGGCATCCACTGGACGCAGGGCCCGCCCCACCACAACCCAGATACCGATGGCGATCAAGGGAAGGCCGATCAGGATGGGAAGCAGCAGATGCAGTGCGATTTCGCCGGCCAGACGATAGCGGGTGGCATGCTGCTGACCCACGATCACCCGATATCGACCATGATCGTGGTCCACGGTGTAAAAGCGCCACAGTTCCCCCTGCTGCTCGTGCTCGTCAAAGCCCGCTTCCCGGGTTGCCGGCACATCCGTCATCTCGGCCGAGCGTACCAGCAGGTGCCAGCCTGCGCCTGTCTCGTCGCGCTGCCAGGCCTGAAATGCCACCGGTAACTGATAGTCATGCTGGTGCTCGGCCATTTCGTGGGCCACCTGCCCCGGCCCCCCCGCTGCCACAATGGCCAGCAGGGTTTCGGCCACCTGCACCATCTGGGCGTCAAAGAGCTCGTCCGCCTCGCCATGGGCGGTCCGAAAAGCCACAGCGGCGGACAGACTCCAGAGCAGTGCCACCACCGCAATCAACAGGCCCACCAAGCGCCGTCGCAAGGAATAGATCTGACACCCGCTCACCGAGGCACCTCATCCACCATGTAGCCGACCCCCCTGACGGTACGGATCAAGTCCGCACCGAGCTTGCGGCGCAGGTGGTGAACATGCACCTCGAGGGCGTTGCTCTCCAGGGCCTCGCCCCAGGCGTAAAGCTGTTCCTCCAGCGCCCGACGGGTCAGCACCCGACCCGCCGCATCAAGCAGCACGCTCAGCAGATCGAACTCCCGGCTGGTCAGACTGACGGCTTCACCGCGCTGGATCACGGTACGGGCTGCCGGATCAAGGACAAGGTCACCATGGCGCAGACAGGCGTCGGCCCGTCCGCTGGCGCGACGAACCAGGGCGCGCAGGCGTGCAGCCAGTTCGTCGAGGTCAAAGGGTTTGACCAGATAGTCATCCGCCCCCAGGTCAAGACCACGCACCTTGTCGGCGATCTGATCTCGTGCGGTGAGAATCATCAACGGCACCCCATTGCCGGCTTGCCGCAATTCCGCCAGCACCGACAAGCCATCACGTCGCGGCAGCCCCAGGTCGAGCAGCACGGCGGCGAAAGCCTCGCTGGCCAATGCCGCCAGGGCCGACTCGCCATCCCTCACCCAGTCCACTGTAAAACCCGCAGCACCCAGCCCCGCCTGGACACCATCGCCCAGCATTCGGTCATCCTCAACCAGCAAGACCCGCATCCCTCTCCTCCTCCGGCCACCCCCACTGCGCGTCACAGCATGCTCCTCCCGGTGTCTTAATCAAAGCTTAAGCCCAAGCACAGTCGTTGGC
>NZ_JAFLDT010000086.1 GCF_017302315.1 Zoogloea sp. | reverse complement strand
AAGTCCATGATCTGCTGGACCTGCTTCTCGGTCTGGCCGCCGGACATGGGCACCGCCGTGCAGCCCAGGCGCTCGACGCCGTAGTGGGCGCCCAGGCCACCGGTGAACATGCCGTAGCCGTAGGCCACATGCACCATGTCGCCCGGCCGGCCACCCGCGGCGCGGATGGAACGGGCCACCACGTCGGCCCAGTTGTCGATGTCGCGCTTCGTGTAACCCACCACCACCGACTTGCCGGTGGTACCCGACGAGGCGTGCAGGCGCGCCACCTGGCTGCGCGGCACGGCGAACAGCCCGAAGGGGTAGTTGTCGCGCAGATCCAGCTTGGTCATGAAGGGGAACCTGGCCAGATCGGAGAGCTGCTTCAGATCGTCCGGATGCACACCCTTCTCCAGGCACTTCCGGCGGTAGGGCTCGACGTTGTCGTAGGTGTGGCGCACGGACCACTTCAGGCGCTCCAGCTGGAGCGCAGAGATCTCGTCGCGGCTGGCGGTCTCGATGGGGTCCAGTTCGCCCGGTTGGGGGTGCTTGGCGGTCATGCTTGTCTCCTCGTCTTGTGTTTTGTTCGGTGGTGCCGTTCAGGCCTTTGCGGCATCCAGGCCGGCGATGACTTCGCCGGAGATGCGGTAGCTCTTGCCCCGGAACAGGGCGATGGCCTTGCCGGCGCTGTCGCGCACGGTGACGTCATAGACGCCGGTGCGGCCCGAGGCGGACATCTCGATGGCTTCGGCGCTCAGCGTGTCGCCTTCCTTGCCCGGGGCGAGGTAGTCGATCGTGCAGGCCGAGCCCACCGTGTTCTTGTTGTAGCTGTTGCAGGCGTAGGCGAAAGCGGTGTCGGCCAGCGAGAAGATCAGACCGCCATGGCAAGTGTGGTGGCCGTTGACCATGTCGCCACGCACCGGCATGGACAGGCGGGCGTAGCCCTGGCGCACCTCATCGATGCGCATGCCCAGCGCGTTGGCGGCCCGGTCACGGGCCCACATGGCGGTGGCGACCGCCTCGGCGAGGGCCTGGGGGTCGGTCGGGACGGCCGCGGTGGCGGGGGAAGTTTCAGCGGTCATGGATCTTCTTTCCTGCATGAACTTGTTGCTGGATGAGAGGCGAGATGCGGTAGCGGTCTTCGCCGTAGAACTGCCCCAGGTGGGTCAGCACCGTGCAGATGACGGGCAGGCCTGCGGCATCGGCCCAGGCCAGGGGGCCACGGGGGTAGTTCACCCCCAGGCGCATGGCCGCATCGGCAGCCGCGGCGTCACAGACGCCCTGGTTCACAGCATCGGCAGCCTCGTTAGCGAGCATGGCGACGGTGCGCATCACCGCCAGGCCGGGCACATCCCCCAGGCGCGACACGGCAAAGCCGGCAGCCTGCAGCAGGCCGATGGCCGCACCGACGGCCGGCGCCCAGCAGCTCTGGGCCGTGCTGACGGCGATGCGTGTGGCGCTGGTGTAGTCGAGGGTAAGGTCGATGAGTACCGTGTTGGCGATACCGGTATCCGAGGCCCGGCGGGTGGCGGTGCGCCCATCGGTGACGAAGATCACCGCGTCGCCCGCTTCGGCAAGGCGACCGTCGGTGGCCTCGCCCCAGGTGTAGGCCACGCCACGCTCGTGGAGGCGGTCGGCCAGGGCCTGGGCAGCGGCGGAATCACCGTGGAGCACGATGGTGTCGGGCACGCCCTGGGTCACGGCACTCTTCGCCTGCGGGCGCTCGGCGCCTTCCCGGTAGTCGTAAAAGCCGCGCCCGCTCTTGCGACCGTAGAAGCCGGCATCTACCAGCTCCTGCTGGATCAGGGAGGGCAGGAAACGCTGATCGTTGTAAAAGGCGTTCCACACCGAACGGGTCACGGCGAAGTTGACGTCGTGGCCGATCATGTCCATCAGCTCGAAGGGCCCCATGCGGAAGCCGCCCGCCTCGCGCATGATCGCGTCGAGGGTGGCGCAGTCGGCGCCCCCTTCGTTGAGGATGCGCAGGGCCTCGGCGTAATACGGCCGGGCCACCCGATTGACGATGAAGCCCGGCGTGGAGCGGGCATGCACCGGTGTCTTGCCCCAGGCGGCGGCGGTGGCGAACAGGGTGTCGGCCACGGCCTTGTCGGTGGCCAGGCCGGAGACGATCTCCACCAGGGCCATCAGCGGGGCCGGGTTGAAGAAGTGCAGGCCGGCCAGGCGCTCGGGGCGCTTCAGCGCGGCACCGATGGCGGTGACCGAGATGGACGAGGTGTTGGTGCCGAAGATGCAGTCTGGCGTGACGATGTCTTCCAGGTCGCGGTAGAGCTTCTGCTTGGCCTCCAGGTTTTCGACGATGGCCTCGACCACCAGGGCGGCGTCGGCCAGGTCGGTGAGCTGCTCGACGGCGATCAGACGGGCGCCAGCGGCCTGCGCGGCCTCGGAACTCATCTTGCCCTTGTCGGCCAACTTGGCGAACTGGGCCTGGATGCCGGCCACGGCCTTGGCGGCCGCCTCGGGACGGTTGTCGAGGAGCTTCACCACATGGCCTGCGGCGGCGGCCACCTGGGCGATGCCAGCGCCCATGGCGCCGGTGCCGACCACGGCGATCACGGATTGGGTTGAAAGGGCCTGGCTCACGGTCATTCCCCGGTGAACTTCGGAGCGCGCTTTTCCATGAAGGCCGCCACGCCTTCGGCGTAGTCCGGGCTCCAGCCCAGTTCGCGCATGAAGCCGCCCTCGAAGGAGAGCTGCTGCTCCAGGGTATGGCCGGCCGCGGCATGCATGGCCTGGCGGGTCCGCACCAGGGCCTTGGTGGGCATGCTGGCAAGCTGGCCTGCCATCGCATCGACCTTGGCGGCGAACTCGGCGTCGTCGTAGGCGGCCCAGATCAGGCCCCAGTCGGCGGCCTTCTCGGCGGGCAGCTTGTCGGCCAGCAGGGCCAGGCCCATGGCCCGGGCCATGCCGACGCGCTGGGGCAGGAACCAGGTGCCACCCGTGTCCGGCACCAGGCCGATCTTGCTGAAGGCCTGCAGGAAGGAGGCGGACTTGCTGGCCACCACCAGATCGCAGGCCAGGGCCACGCTGGCGCCGGCGCCGGCGGCGATGCCATTGACGGCCGCGATGGTGGGCACGCGCAGGTTCTGCAGGCGCAGCACCAGGGGCTTGTAGTTCTTCTCGACCACGTTGCCGATGTCCGGCATGCCGCCGCTGGCCGTGCGGGCCATGTCCGGGTCGGCCAGATCCTGACCGGCGCAGAAGGCCCGGCCGGCGCCGGTCAGCACCAGCACACGGACAGCCGGGTCGGCCTGGATGGCGTCGAGGGCATCACGCAGCTCGGCATGCATCTCGCCGGTGAAGCTGTTGAGCTTGTCGGGGCGGTTGAGGGTCAGGCGAGCGACGCCCGCCTCCACCGTGAAGAGGATGTTCTTGTAGTCCATGGCGGGTCCTCAGGCGTGAAAACGACGCTGCACAACGCGGAAGCGGTTGGCGACGAAGGCTGAATCCGCGTAAGAAGCGTTGGCCGCCGGGTTGCCGCCGGTACCGTGGTAGTCGGAATAGGCCGCCGACTGATTGACGAAAACGCCGCCGGTGAGGTTGATGGACAGGGCAACCTTGCTGCGCCAGGTGGCTTCGGTCATGGCGTCGATGACGCTCTGCTGGGTGGAATACACGCCGGCAGTGAGGGCACCGTGGGTGCTGACGACCCGCTCGGACAGGGCGATGGCGGCGGCCGTGTCGGCCACCTTGACGATGAAGCTGATCGGGCCGAAACGCTCTTCCATGTAGGCCTGTTCATCCGCGGCATCACAGGCCAGCAGCACCGGGGTGCGCACCTTGGCAGCCGGGAACTCGGGGTTCTCCAGGGCGACGGAAGCCAGCACCACCTTGCCCAGGGCGCCGCTGTTGGCCAGCTCGATGCGCTCGGCGGTGTCGGCGGACTGGATCGCGCCCAGCACGGCGTGGGCCACTTCCGGCTTGGACAGGAAGCGCTCGATGGCCTTGCCCAGATCGGCGCAGAACTCGTCGTAGCTCTTGGGGCCGTCTTCGGTCTGGATGCCACCGGCCGGCACGAAGATGGCCTGGGAGGTGGTGCACATCTGGCCGGAGTACAGGGACAGGGTGAAGGCCAGGTTGCCCAGCATCGCCTTGTAGGCGTTGGTGGAGTCGATAACGATGTTGTTCACCCCGGCCAGCTCGGCATACACCTGGGCCTGACGGGCGTTGTCGATGAGCCACTGGCCAAAGACGTTGCCGCCGGTGAAATCCACCGACTTGACCGCCGGGTGGGTTGCCAGTGCCTGGGTGGTGGCGCGCTTGTCGGTGACGCACAGGCTGACCAGGTTGGGGTCGATGCCGTTTTCGGCCAACTCGGCGCGGACGGTGCGCACAGTGATGGCGGCCGGCAGGATGGCGTTGCTGTGGGGCTTGACGATCACCGCGTTGCCGGTGGACAGCGCCGCGAAGAGGCCCGGATAGGTGTTCCAGGTGGGGAAGGTGCCGCAGCCCACGACCAGGCCGATGCCGCGGCCGACGATTTGGAAGTGCTTCTTCATGACCAGGGCCGGGTTCTTGCCCTGGGGCTTTTCCCACACGGCCTCGGCGGGCACGAAGCTCTGTTCGCGCCAGGCATAGGCCACGGCCTCGAGGCCGCGATCCTGGGCGTGGGGCGCGCCGGCCTGGAAGGCCATCATCCAGCCCTGGCCGGTGGTCATCATCACCGCGTGGGCCAGCTCGAAGCTCTGCTTGTTGAGGCGGTCGAGGATCTCCAGACAGATGCCGGTGCGGCCATCGGCACCCACGGCCTGCCAGCCCTTCATGGCCTCAAGGCCGGCGGCGATCAGCGCTTCCGGATCACACACCGGATAGCTCACGTCCAGGGCCACGCCGTAGGGCGAGGACTCACCACCATGCCAGCCGCTCTGGCCCGGCTGACCCAGTTCGAACGGCTTGCCCAGATGGGCTTCGAAGGCGCGCTTGCCGTCATCGGGAGCCGTCTCGCCGTAGAGCTTGGGGCTGGGCATTTCGGGGAAAGCCGACCAGTAGCTGCGGGTGGCGATGGCACCGAGGGCGCCCTCCAGGGTGGCGCGATGCTTCTCGAACAGGGGGTGAGTCATTGTCTTGTCTCCGGTTGGGTTTGTTCTCCTGACGCAAACGTTACAAAGACACATGATATATGTCAATGCTGAGTATCAAATAAATCTGTTAGAAAACACCTAAATTCTACATTCCATAACTGATTAAGAAATCAGAAATATATTCATAAACAAGTACTTAAACGTTGAAAATCGCCTGATAACCGATTTTTTCAGGCACGGGCGACAAGTTTTAAGTTTTCCTCCAAAGATCATTTGCGATACATTTTTGTTGACTTAACAATTATTTTTGTATCACTATTAACCTCACAAACCGAATGGGTTTGTGCCGTATAAAACACAACCGGAATCACACAAGGAGGAGTCATGGCCAGTCACAAGGAACGCTTTGCCGACAAGATGGAGTTCCCGCCGGAAACGCCGCAGCCCAACATCTATCCCCTGTCCTGGAACAGCAAGACCAAGAAGCTGCAGGAAGTCTGGGAAGCCGCCCTGCGCGAGAACTGGGACCCGGAGAAGCTCCCCTGGGACACCCTGGACGTGGACAGCTACAGCTGGGAAGAACGCGAATCCATTGCTTACTGGTGGAGCCTGCTATCGGTGTTCGACGCGTCCGCGCCTCCGGTTTTTGCCGAGGCGCTGATCAAGACCTACGAGGTCCATGAGGAAGACCCGGTGCGCAAGTGCTTCTTCTCGGTGACCCGGGACGAGCAGAACCACGAAATCATGTGTGGCCTGGCCATCACCAAGATGCTCGGCCACCCGGACCCGCTGACCTACGAACCCAAGACCGAGCTGGGCAAGCGCCTGCAGAAGAACGTGCGCTGGCTGTATTTCAATGGGGGCCGCTACTGGACCGGCTACAAGCAGGCCGTGCCCAAGTACGACCTGGCCGTGCTGTTCAGCTCCTTCCTGATGGGCGAGATCGCCGCCGCCACCATCTTCAAGCAGATGTTCGACAACTCCCGCGAAGCCGTCTTCAAGGAGGGCTTCAAGAACATCGGCCGCGACGAGGGCCGCCACATGGCCATCTGCATGGCCGTGATGGAGCGCGACTACCCGGGCCTCAAGGACGAAACCAAGGCCATCGTCACCAAGCAGATCCGCGCCGGCTACCTGTTCCTGTCCGCCGTGCTGTTCGAGCCGCCCATGGAGTTCTGGGACCTGCCCGCCGACTTCATCGACAACCAGCGCGAAGCCGAGGAAGTGGCCCGTGGCGCCGGCTTCGGCATCCCCACCTACGAGGCCAAGCTGCAGAACTGGAAGAACGCCATGATCAACCTGAAGGGCGTCCTCGACCGCTACAACATCCCCTTCCCGGCCATCCCCGAAGTGGGCATCACCGGCCAGGAAGTCAGCGACCTGGACATGGAAGACATCATCCCCGTGTTCTGACTCGGGATCGCAGGGGCGGTGTAGAGGTCATCCCGACGTCATGCAGGGGCGACTTCAGTCGCCCGCGGACTTTAATTAGCGGTCTGGCTGTGATCGACGCGTGGATGGGCGACTGAAGTCGCCCCTACAAGTCGCCCCTACACGCCCCTGCCCTGCTGAAAACGACCCCAACCTGACAGGAATCTTCAATGTCCCGCATCATCATGCAACCCTCGGGCAAGTCGGTGGACTGCGCCTATGGCGACACCGTACTGATGGCCCTCGAGAAGGCCGGCTACGCCCTGCCCAACAACTGCCGTGCCGGCGCCTGCGGCGAATGCAAGGTCAAGGTCACCTCCGGTCAGTTCGACCAGGGCATGGTGCTCGACATGGCCTTGTCCCAGGAAGAGCGGCGTCAGGGCTATGGCCTGATGTGCATGGCCAAGCCCATCTCCGACGAACTGAGCATCGAGTGGGGTACGGAGGACGCCCGGCCCAAGCTCTTTCCGCCCCGGGAGGACGCCCTTTTCGTGGTCACCGACAAGCGCAGCGTCGCCGAGCGGGTGGTGGAGCTGCGCCTGCGCCCGGTAGGCCAGCCCATCCGTTACTGGCCCGGCCAGTACGTGACCCTCGGCAACCCGCGCGCCGACATTCCGGCCCGCGCCTACTCGATCTCCAACGCCCCGCGCCCCGACGGCGAACTGGTGCTGCAGGTGGCCCGCGCCGATGGCGGCGTGACCAGCAACTGGGTTCACGACAGCCTGGGCGTGGGCGAGAGCGTCAAGGTGTCAGGCGCCTACGGCACCTTCATCGGCGACCCCGGCGTGGACACCCCGGTGCTGTGTCTGGCCGCCGGCACCGGCCTGGCCCCCATCCTGGCCCTCACCGAAGCCGCGCTGCGGCGGGGCTTCCGCAAGCCGGTCACCCTGCTTTTCTCGGCCCGCAGCGAAGCCGACGTCTACAGCCGGGGCATGCTGGCCTGGTGGCGCACCAAGCACCGCAGCTTCGACTACAAGATCACCCTGACCCGGGAAAGCCGCGACGGCTGCCTGGCCGGACGCGTCGATGCGGTGCTGCCCGGGCTCTTCCCCGACCTGTCGAAGCACACCGTCTTTGCGGCGGGAAGCCCGGCCTTCGTGGACAGCTGCGTGGCCACCGTAACGGCCCTCGGCGCCGTTCGGGAACGCATTCATACCGAGGGTTTCTTTGCCCAGCAGCAACCCGTGGTGGCCGATGCAGATCACCTTCTCACCTTCTGAACGGCGCCGGAGGCACGCTACCCAGAACGCCAGCGAGTCGCTACACTGCCGCGTTTCACGCCTGATTCACGCGGCAGATCAAGTGCTTCCCCCGATCCAGAAACGTCTCGACGACTTCCGCCAGCAGGGCCGCGTGCAGGCCGGCTCCCTCATCATCTCGGTTTTCGGTGACGCCGTACTGCCCCGCGGCGGCCGGATCTGGCTGGGCAGCCTGATCCGCCTCCTCGAGCCCCTGGAGCTCAATGAACGCCTGATCCGCACCTCGGTGTTCCGCCTCGCCAAGGAAGAATGGCTGCGCACCGAGCCTTCGGGCCGGCGCACCGATTACCTGCTCACGCCCTCCGGCCAGCGCCGCTTCGAGGAAGCCTCCCGCCACATCTACGCCTCCAGTGCCCCCCAGTGGGACCGCCGCTGGCGTCTCATCGTGACGGTCGGCGAACTCAGCCCCAAGGAGCGCGAAGCCCTGCGCCGGGCCTTGTTCTGGCAGGGCTTCGGGGTCATCGGCGGAAACTTCTTCGTGCATCCCAGCGCCGACCTCTCGGCCGCGTTTGACGCCCTGATTGCAGAAGGCCTGGCCGACCTGCTGGGCAAGCTCAAGCCCCTGCTTGCCGCCGACGCCCAGTTCGGCAACGCCGCCAACGATGTGGACATGGTGCACGGCGCCTGGAACCTGGAGCGCCTCGCCGGCATGTACGCCGAGTTCGTCGAGCGCTACCAGCCGGTGCTGGCGCAACTGCGCGCCGACGTTCAGGTGGACATCGACGGCGAAAGCGCCTTCCTGCTGCGCACCCTGTTGATCCACGATTACCGCCGCCTGCTGCTGCGCGATCCGGAGCTGCCCGACGTGCTCCTCCCCGCCGAGTGGCCCGGCCAGAAGGCCCGCCTGCTGTGCAAGGAAGTCTACCGGCGCCTGCTGCCTGCCTCCGAGAGCCATCTGGACACCCTCCTCCAACTTGCCAACGGCCAGACGCCGGAAGCCTCGCCGCTACTGCTCGAACGCTTCCGCGAAGCCGACCCGCTGGCCTGACGCGGGGTCTCCGCAGGCGCGACTTGCGGAGGCGACTGGTAGGGGCGACTTCAGTCGCCCGTGGGCTTCAATCAACGGTCTACCTTTGATCAACGCGAGGACGGGCGACTGAAGTCGCCCCTACCGTCTCTCCGGCCACCTTCCGAGCCCTCTGCCCCTTCAGCGTCACCCATCGGGTGATCCGAGCGGAGGCCCCCAAACCCACGGCAGCAATGGTGGTCGGATCAATTCGACCCCGCAGCAGTTCAGGGGTGTTACTCCTCCTTCCTGCGCAGCGCCACCAGCGGCACCACGTCAGGCATGTGGATGCGCTTGCGATCAGGCTCGACTTCGCTCAGCGGGTCGGTCTCCACCAGGGTGGCGAGGCAGCGGCGGGTCAGGTCCTGGTAGGTCGCCGTCCCCTCCCCTTTCCAGCGGATCTCCTCATCACTGAGTTCGCGGATCACCTTGGCCGGCATACCGGCGACCAGCACGCGGGGCGGGATCTCCATCCCGGCCTTGACGAAGGCCGAGGCGGCAACGATGGACGATTCACCGACGATGGCGTTGTCCATGATCACCGCGTTCATCCCCACCAGGGCATTGCGCCGGATGCGGCAGCCGTGCAGCACCGCACCATGGCCGATGTGGCCGTCCTCCTCCACCACCGTGTCGGTGCCAGGAAAACCGTGCATGACGCAGGTATCCTGCAGGTTGGCACCACGCTCGAGGATCAGGCGGCCGAAGTCGCCACGCAGACTGGCGCAGGGCCCCACGTAGCAATCGGGGCCGACGATCACGTCGCCGATGAGCACGGCGGAAGGATGGACGTGGGCGCTGGGGTGAACCACCGGAACGATGCCATCGATGGCATAGACGCGCAGGCGAGTTGTCATGGTTTCTTGTCTCCTTGGCTTGACACTTGGTTTCTTATAATGAAATCTATTGCGTAATACGTAACAAACGCTACCTTACCCGAGAATCACCCTCATGAGCGAAGAGCTGGAAGGCAAACACGGAGTCCAGTCCCTGGAAGTGGGCATGGGCATTCTCAAGGCCATGGTTGGCGGCAAACGCTCGATGATGCTAAAGGACATCGCCGCCGCCGCCGAGATGCCGCCCTCCAAGGCACACCGCTACCTGGTCAGCCTGATCCGTGCCGGCCTCGTCGAGCAGGACCCCCTCACCTCCCGCTATAACCTGGGGCCCTTTGCGCTCAACATCGGGCTGGTGGCCATCGACCGCCTGGACCGGGTGCGGGTGGGCATGGCCGCCATTGCCGAGCTGCGCGACCAGATCAACGAAACCACCGCGCTGGCGGTGTGGGGTGACAGCGGCCCGGTGGTGGTGCGCTGGGAGCGGCCGCGCCGGGCGATCACCGTCAACGTAGTCACCGGCACCCGCCTGAGCCTGCTCAACTCCGCCGCCGGCCGCGTATTTGCCACCTGGCTTCCGCGCAGCCAGGTGGAGCCCCTGATCCTGAAGGAACTCTCCGGCAACACCCTGCCCCCCGGTGTGCGCAACCTGGACGACGCCTGGGCCCTGCTCGCCGAGGTGGAACAACGGGGTGTCTCGGCCATCTCCGGCAACTATGCGGTGAAGGGCGTGGAGGCCGTGTCGGCCCCGGTGTTCAACTTCAAGAACGAGCTCACCATGGCGCTGATCATCGTCGGTGTCGAAGGCTCCATCGACATGGGACCGGACAGCCCGGTGATCGCCGAACTGAAGCGCGCCTCCCGCTCCCTCTCCCTGCGCCTGGGCTCCACCCGGGACAGCGAACAACCCGCCGCCACCGACTGACCCTGCCGCTGCACCAGCGGGCGTGATGCCGTCCGACCGGGGCGGCACTGCCCTGCGGCCGTTCTTCAGCCGCCATGGCCTGCTCAGGCCACCGCGTCTCCCCTCCTTCTTTTTCCCCTAATCCCGATCCGGCCACGCCCCCTGGCGGGGTCTTGTCACGGCTTGCTGGCGCGCAATTCTGCACTCGCAGCAGATTCGATACATATTTTTGTCTTGACTAGTGTTTTTGTATCATTTCTAATCTGCAGAATCGATTACAAAATACAGAACCCGCCTCCGAGGCGCGGGTCATCCGTCCTACAACAATCACGACAGGAGACATCATGAACCGCCGATGCGAGACCGACCGGACAGGAGGGCAATGAACATGCTTGCCCAATTCCTGCAATTCCTCTTCTCGGGGGTCACGGTGGGCGCCACCTATGCCTTGGCCGCCCTGGGTTTCACCCTGATCTACAACGCCAGCAACGTGATCAACTTCGCCCAGGGCGAGTTCATCATGCTCGGCGGGATGCTGGCGGTGTTCTTCGTGCAGTCCGGCCTGCCCCTGCCGGCGGCCCTGGTGCTGGCCATTCTGGTGCCGGCCGTGGTCGGGGTGCTGATCGAAAAGCTGGCCATCGAGCCGGTGAAGGGCGCCGAAACCGTCACCCTGATCATCATCACCATCGGCGCCTCCCTGGTCATCCGCGGCCTTACCGCGGTGATCTTCGGCAAGGGCACCCACAGCCTGCCGGCCTTCTCCGGCGACGAACCGATCCAGATCCTCGGAGCCACCCTGATGCCCCAGAGCCTGTGGGTGCTGGGCGTCACCCCCATCGTGGTGGTGGTGCTGTGGTACTTCTTCAACCGCACCTTGTCGGGCAAGGCCATGCTGGCCACCTCCTACAACCGGGTGGCAGCGGAACTGGTGGGCATCAACACCAATGGCGTGCTTTTCATGAGCTTTGCCATGTCGGCAGCGCTGGGGGCCCTGGGCGGCATCCTGGTCACGCCGATCACCCTCACCTCCTACGACGCCGGCATCATGATGGGCCTCAAGGGCTTCGTCGCCGCGGTGCTCGGCGGGCTGGGCAACGGCCTGGGCGCGGTGGTGGGCGGCCTGCTGGTGGGCATCCTCGAATCCATGGGTGCCGGCTACCTGTCTTCGGCCTACAAGGACGCGATCCCCTTCGTTCTGATCCTCTTCATCCTCTTCTTCATGCCCCGCGGCCTGTTTGGCGCCCGGGTCACCGACCGGGTGTAAACATGCAGAAACGCGCCTATTTCGGGCTGTACATCGTCATCGCGATTCTTGCGCTGCTGCCGCTGGTGCTGCCCAACAGCTTCTACATGGACCTGGCGATCCGCATGGCCATCAACGCGGTCATCGTCCTCGGCCTCAACCTGCTGATCGGCTTTGCCGGCCAGATCAGCCTGGGCCACGCCGGTTTCCTGGGCATCGGAGCCTACGCTTCGGCGGTGCTGCCCACCCACTTCGGCTGGCATCCGCTGCTGGCCATGGGGGCCGGCGCTGCGGCCACCGGCCTGCTGGCCGCGCTGGTGGCCCGGCCGATCTTCAAGCTGAAGGGCAACTACCTGGCCATGGCCACCCTGGGCCTGGGCATCATCCTCAACATCGCCCTGCGCAACGAGGCCACCTGGACCGGCGGCCCCGATGGCATGCCGGTGCCAGCCTTCGGCCTGTTCGGCTTCGAACTCAGCAGTGACAAGCACTGGTACTGGGTGGTGGCGATCCTGCTGTCGGTGAGCGTGTGGGCTTCCCTCAACCTCATCGACTCGCCCTTCGGCCGCGCCCTGCGTGCGCTGCACGGCTCGGAAGTCGCATCCCGCGTGGTGGGTGTGGACGTGGTCCGCTACAAGGTCGCCATCTTCGTGCTGTCCGCGGTGTTCGCCAGCCTGATGGGCAGCATCACCGCCCATTACGTGGGCTTCGTCACCCCCAACCTGGCCGACTTCTTCCACTCCATCGAGCTGGTGACCATGGTGGTGATCGGCGGCATGGCCTCGGTGTATGGCTCCCTGGTCGGCGCCGTGCTGCTCACCGCCCTGCCCCAGGCCCTGGCCACCTTCGAAGGCTGGGAGACCGTGGTGTTTGGCGCCATCCTGATGATCTGCATGATCTTCCTGCCCAAGGGCCTCGTGCCGACCCTGGCGGCGAAGTTCGGTAAAGGGGAATAAGGGTGCCCCCACGCTCATTTTATTCGCTGCCCCCCAAGGGGGCGCAGGCCTCCTTCGGGGCGGCCCTTCAGGAGTCCTGACATGCCCCTCCTCGACGTCACCAACCTTTCCATCCACTTCGGCGGCGTGAAGGCCGTGCAGGATGTGAGCTTCAGCATCGACGCAGGCATCGTCTATGCCGTGATCGGCCCCAATGGCGCCGGCAAGACGACCCTGTTCAACCTCATCACCGGGGTCTACAAACCCACCCACGGCGAGATCCGCCTGGACGGCGAATCCATCGGCGGCAAGTCGCCGGACGAGCTGGCCCGCCGCGGCGTGGCGCGCACCTTCCAGAACCTGCAGATCTGCATGAACATGAGCGCCATCGAGAACGTGATGGTGGGTGCCCACCTGCGTCTCGACCGCAACCTGGTCAAGGCCGCCCTGCGCCTCCCGAGCATCACCCGCCGTGACGCCGAGCTGCGCGGCGAGGCCCTGGAGTTGATGCGCTTCGTCGGCCTGGAGAAATACGCCGGGGCCCGCGCCGACTCCATGCCCTACGGTGCCCTCAAGCGCCTGGAGATCGCCCGCGCCCTGGCCATGAAACCGCGGGTCATCTTCCTCGACGAGCCGGCCGCCGGCCTCAATCCGAAGGAAACCATCGAGGTGGACGAGCTCGTCCGCAAGGTCGCCGACTCGGGGATCACCGTGGTCCTCGTCGAGCACGACATGAAGATGGTCATGAACCTGTCCGACCGCATCCTGGTGCTCGACTACGGCAAGAAGCTGGCCGAAGGCACCGGCGAGGAAGTGCGCCGCAACCCGGACGTGATCGCCGCCTATCTGGGCGCCCACGCCTGAGACCGAGGAAGAACAAAGATGGAAGCACTCCGCATCATCAAGGACGAGCACCGCAACCTGTGGCGCTTGGCCATCACCCTCGACCAGGTCATCGAGGAGATGGAGCAGACCCAGAAAGCCGACCCGGCCTTCATCGGCTCGGTGCTCGACTACTTCGAGCACTTCATGGACGGTTGCCATCACCGCAAGGAAGACGAGCACCTGTTCCGCCTGCTGCGCCTGCGCAGCGATTCGGCCGCCCCGCTGCTCGACCGCCTGCAGGCCGAGCACCGCAATGCGCCCCACAACCTCGCCGCCCTGCGCCAGCAACTGGCCGACACGGTGGCCGGGCGCAGCACGGTCGGTGGCCTCACCGAAGCCCTGCGTCTCTACCTCAATGACCAGAAGGCCCACATCCGCACCGAGGAGCAGGACATCTACCCCCTCGCCCGGGAGGTGCTCACCCCCGCCGACTGGGCAGAGATCGACACGGCCTTCCTCGACAACGACGACCCGGTCTTCGGCAGCGCTGCGCGGGCCGAATTCCGCGAGCTGTTCCACAAGGTCGCCAGCCTGGCCCCCGTCTCCGTGGGCCTGGGCGGCAGCACGGCCGGAGAGCTGCAGTCGTCCACCGCACCCGCCGAGGTGCTGCTGAAGGTGGATGGCCTGGAAAGCTGTTACGGCCGCATCAAGGCTCTCAAGGGGATTTCCCTGGAAGTGCGGCGCGGCGAAACCGTGGCCCTGGTCGGGGCCAACGGCGCCGGCAAGACCACCTTCCTGCGCGCCCTGTCCGGTGTGCAGCCCATGAGCGCCGGGCACATCTTCTTTGACGGCGAGGACATCTCGACCCTGCGCGCCGACATGCGCATGCGCCGGGGGATCTGCCAGTCACCGGAAGGGCGCCAGGTATTCGGCCCCCTGTCCATCGAGGACAACCTGCGCCTGGGCGCCTACACCCAACCCAAGCAGCAGGTGGAGGGCGACCTGGAGAAGATCTACGCCATGTTCCCCATCCTCAAGGAGAAGCGGAAACTGCCGGCCGGCACCCTGTCCGGCGGCCAGCAGCAGATGCTGGCCATCGGCCGCGCCCTGATGGGCCGGCCCAAGCTGCTGCTGCTCGACGAGCCCTCCATGGGCCTCGCTCCGCTGCTGGTGGAGGAAGTCTTCAACGTGGTGAAGACCCTCAAATCCCAGGGCATGAGCATCGTGCTGGCCGAACAGAATGCCTTCTCGGCCCTGGCCATCGCCGACCGGGGCTATGTGCTGGAAACCGGCAACATCACCCTGACCGGCACAGGACAGGAGCTGATCAGCAACGAACAGGTGCGCGCGGCGTATCTCGGCATGTAATGCCAGCAGCGCTCGGCGGTGAGCCCCCTCACTGCCGGGCACTGCGCTTGCCTCCCATCGCGACATCGCGGAGGATGAACGACACGTCGTCCACCTAGCCAGAGGCCCGCATCTTGAAAATCATCCCTTCCCAATCTGTCCTGCTCGTCGTCGACATCCAGGGCGCGTTGCTGCCGGCTATCGATGGCGGTGCCGACGTACTGGCAAACACGCTCTGGCTACTGGATATCGCGGCCATGCTCGGCATACCGGCGCTGGCCACCGAACACTGCCCCCAGCGCATCGGTCTTTCCGAACCCAGTTTGCGTAGCCGCCTGGCACCGGACGTGATCGTCGAGAAAACCTGGTTTTCCGCGATCGCCGAGGGCGCCCTGCTTCAGGCACCATCGGCCGAGCGTCAACAGTGGATCGTCACCGGCATGGAGAGCCACGTCTGCGTCCAGCAAACGGTCCTTGACCTGCTGGCGGCCGGCCGAGAAGTGTTCGTGGTAGACGACGCAGTCGGCTCGCGCCGACTTCGCGACAAGGAACTCGCCCTGCAACGCATGAGGCAGAACGGCGCCGAGATCGTCAGCCGGGAAATGGTCGCCTTCGAATGGCTGGAATGCGCAAATAACCCGCAGTTCCGCGACGTATTGAAGCGCTTTATCCGCTGAAGCAACGCCCCGCCTTCTCCGACCTCAAGGGGTCAGAGCGTTTCATTGTCGTTTTCCGGAGAGAGAACTACCGTTCAACGGCGCATTCACATTCAGTTTGAATACCACTGCCCCGTGCTTCTGGCTGGCGAGACAGTTCCAGCCAGTGGAGCAGTCTTTCGAGCAGGTTTTCCGGATCAATCGGTTTGGCGATGTGGTCGTTCATCCCGGCCTTGAGGCAGATCAGCCTGTCCTCTTCGAAGGCGTTGGCGGTCAGCGCCAGGATAGGCGTGTTGCGGTTCTGCGAATCGCTCCTGATCGCCTGTGCTGCCTCGACACCATTCATCCTGGGCATCTGCATGTCCATGAGGATCAGGTCATAGGTCTTCTGGCGGGCCAGTTCGACTGCCTGGCAACCGTCATCAGCCAGGTCGACACTCAGCCCGATTTCTTCCAGCAGGTTGCTCGCCACCTCTCGCCCGATGGGTTCATCCTCAACCACTAGCACGCAGGCTCCGGGATGATTCTCACGGATCAGGCGCTCACTGACCAGCATTGAAGGCAATTCGTCCGAAGGCATTTCCGGCAAGCTGATTTCGGCCTTTTGCTGGCGGATGGTGAACCAGAAATTGCTGCCTTTGCCGGGTGTGCTCAGTACGC
>NZ_JAFLDT010000085.1 GCF_017302315.1 Zoogloea sp. | reverse complement strand
TGGGCGCATCTGAAGAGCCACAAACTGGGTCGAAGCATCATCAAGGGGCCCGAGCAGATGAAGAAGCTTGCGCTGCGCTTCATGCGCTCGCTGCAGAAAACTCCCGACATCGTTCGAGCATTTTTCAGGCATCCGAGCACCCGCTACGCGGCCGAATAGAATGTACGGTAACTAACGCACTTTTTAGTAAATCGCCTGAAAGAAGCAGAAGCGGGCCTTCGTGTTGCTGCACAACAAAAGTCGCAAGCGGACGCTGAATACAAGGTCCGGATTGCCGCAGAGTCGGTGGATACGGCTCGCAGGCGGGAATCCGCACGCCAGGAATTGGTCAAGGCCAACCAGCGCCAGTCGCTGCAAGTGTTGCGAGCGCCCATTGACGGCGTAGTACAGCAACTGGCAGTGACAACGGTAGGAGGTGTCGTCACCCAAGCCCAGCCCTTGATGATGATCGTCCCCGACAACGCCACCCTGGAATTGGAGGCCCAGGTGCTGAACCGCGACATTGGTCATCTGCGAGCCGGTCAGCCCGTCATCGTGAAAGTTGAGACTTACGACTTCACTCGCTATGGTCACATCGAAGGCGTGGTGCAGTGGGTGGCAACCGACGCGATGACCGATCAGAAACTAGGGCCGGTTTATCCGGTCCGGATCCAGCTAAAGACAGACCGAACTCCATTTTCGATCAATGGCCGCCACGGATTGGTATCCCCCGGCATGAGCGTAACGGCCGACATTCGCGTCGACCAACGTCGGCTCCTGGAGTATTTCCTTGCCCCCTTGCTGCGTTACAAGGAAGAAGGCCTGCGGGAGCGATAATGATGAAGCTGCCAAGAATCATTTTTGATGGGCTACTCCTCCTGGCGGGATTGCTGGCCCCCAGTCTCGCTTGGACCGACGACCTATTGTCCCTGTATCGCTCGGCATTGTCCCAAGACCCCATCTATCTCGCTGCCCGCTATGCACTTCAGGCTTCGGAACAGAAAGTTCCCCAGGCCAGGGCGGACTTGCTGCCCGTCATCAGCCTGGGGGCCGACACATCAAGCCAACACGGCAGCGCTGCGTTCAACGAGGCCCCCGAAGAGGATCGCCACGTCAGGAGCAACAACTGGTCTTTGCGACTTGCTCAACCGCTGTTTCGCCCAGCGTCATGGTCGATGCTGAGTCAAGCAGAAGCCCAGTATCGTCAGGCGGTGGCACAATTTCGGCTTGCCAGCCAGGATGTCATCCTGCGGGTGGCGCAGGCTTTTTTTGACGCGCTCCTGGCGCAGGAATCCTTCTCGGTAGCCTCAGCCCAATTGAATGCAGTTACTCAGCAACTGTCCTTGGCAAAGCGCAATTTTCAAGTAGGCACGGCAACCATTACCGACGTTCATGAAGCCCAGTCACGCCTGGACCTTGCACGATCTCAGCAGATCGCCGCCAGCAATGAGTTGACGATAAAGCGGGCAGAGCTTGAGCGCGTTGCCGGCACCCCACCGTCAATGCTACCGATGTTAAGTAGCGACGCCAGCTTGCCGCGGCCTTATCCCGACGATGTTGATAAGTGGATTTCCCTGGCACAGACCAATAGCCCGTTGATTGCCATTCAGGATGGCAACAAGGATATTTGTGAGCACCAACTGGCGCGGAGTCGGGCGGGTCATGCGCCAACCGTCGACATCCATGCTTCCTATGGATCGCTATATTCGTCTGGCAGCATGACCTCTCCCACCGATGTCCCAACACGTAGCCGGGCAGGACAAATTGGTTTGCAGGTCGCCGTTCCGATCTGGTCCGGTGGTGCCGTTGCGTCTCGTATCGCGGAGGCACAGGCCAATCTCGACAAGGCGCTGGCTGATCGCGAGGCAAGCAGGCGGCAAGCCGTCACACAATCTCGCCAGGCGTTCTCCGGCATAGCAAGCGGTCATGCACAGATTGAAGCACTGGCCTCGGCAGTGCTGTCGAGCCAGGAAGCCGTAAAGGCCAATCAAATTGGCTATCGAATCGGTACTCGCATCAACATTGATGTCCTCAATGCAGAGCAACAGCTTTATTCTGCGCGCCGTGATCTGGCTCGCGCCAAGATGGAGACCCTGATGCATGGGCTACGCCTGAAGGCAGCAACGGGCTCGCTGACCGAGCAAGACGTGATAGGCGTCAATGCTCTGCTGGACAGCACTGACAGGAGAAAGAAAGAGGATCAGTCATGACGAATCAGAGTCCAGAAAAATCAACCAATGAACAGGAATTGTCCAATTTGGTAAGAATGGCGCAGGAGCAAGCCAAGGTGGTGCTGCGCAAACTGCCATTGTTGGGGCCCATGACATGGCTGATGTTGCAACGGGGCGGTACCCGCAACATTCTTCTGAGTGAGCTGGAGTGGCGCGTGCTACCTGCACTGGCGCTCGATCAAGTACGTTTGCATATGCGTGAAGAAGCCCCTATTGCCTTCATCACCTGGGCCAAACTGTCGGCAGCCGCCGCCGGACGCTATCGCGAGCCCCCTCACCAGTTGTCGCCATCCGACTGGAAATCTGGCGAAGACGTCTGGATCATTGATGTCATCGCGCCCTTCGGCGGTGCAGCCGAAGCTATTCAAGATCTGAAAGAAAAAGTGTTCCCTGGGCAGGTTCTGCGTCAACTGTCTCCATCACCCGAGGGGCTTGCCGAGGTACTGAAATGGTAGTCTGAAACCCGTCGACAAGAA
The DNA here is from genome assembly GCF_017302315.1 of Zoogloea sp. Classification (GTDB taxonomy): domain Bacteria; phylum Pseudomonadota; class Gammaproteobacteria; order Burkholderiales; family Rhodocyclaceae; genus Zoogloea. The sequence continues at coordinate 13,399 of NZ_JAFLDT010000085.1, read as the reverse complement.
CAAGCGTAGCGCGTCGCCCATCCACGGGCCTGCATCTCCTGCGGTCAAAAGGAAAGTGGCAACGCAGAAACGGCGCCTTGCGGCGCCGTTTCTTCGTGCTGTTCCCCTCTTACCGAGGTTGTCTTTATTGCTGCTTACATGCTCCGGCGGTACTGGCCACCCACGTCGTACAGCGCGGTGGTGATCTGACCCAGGGAGCAGTACTTCACCGCATCCACCAGCACCGCAAACACGTTGCCGTTTTCGATCACGGTCTGCTTGAGCAGGGCCAGCCACTTGGGGGCCTGGTCGGCGTTGCGGGCCTGGAAGTCGGCCAGACGGGTCAGCTGGCTCTGCTTCTCGTCCTCGGAGGAACGGGCCAGCTCGATTTCCTGCTGGGCCATGCCCTTGGGGTTGAGGAAGGTATTGACGCCGATGATCGGGTAGGAGCCGTCGTGCTTCTTGTGCTCGTAGTACAGCGACTCTTCCTGGATCTTGCCACGCTGGAAGCCGGTTTCCATGGCACCCAGCACGCCGCCGCGGGAGCTGATGGCTTCGAACTCCTTGAGCACGGCCTCTTCCACCAGATCGGTGAGCTCTTCGATGATGAAGGCGCCCTGGTTGGGGTTCTCGTTCTTGGCGAGGCCCCATTCCCGGTTGATGATCAACTGGATGGCCATGGCGCGGCGCACGGATTCCTCGGTCGGCGTGGTGATCGCTTCGTCGTAGGCGTTGGTGTGCAGCGAGTTGCAGTTGTCGTAGATGGCGATCAGGGCCTGCAGCGTGGTGCGGATGTCGTTGAAGTCCATCTCCTGGGCGTGCAGCGAGCGGCCGGAGGTCTGGATGTGGTACTTCAGCTTCTGGCTGCGCTCGTTGGCACCGTACTTGTTCTTCATGGCCACGGCCCAGATGCGGCGGGCGACACGGCCGATCACGGAGTATTCCGGGTCCATGCCGTTGCTGAAGAAGAAGCTCAGGTTGGGCGCGAAGTCATCGATCTGCATGCCCCGGGCCAGGTAGCTTTCCACGTAGGTGAAGCCATTGGACAGGGTGAAGGCCAGCTGGCTGATCGGGTTGGCACCGGCTTCGGCGATGTGATAGCCGGAGATGGACACCGAGTAGAAGTTCTGGACCTGGTTATGGACGAAGAACTCCTGGATGTCGCCCATCATCTTGAGGGCGAACTCGGTGCTGAAGATGCAGGTGTTCTGACCCTGGTCTTCCTTCAGGATGTCGGCCTGCACGGTGCCACGCACGCTGGAGAGCGTCCAGGCACGGATCTTCTGCACTTCATCGTCGGTCGGCTCGCGCTCGTTCTGGGCCTTGAACTTGACCAGCTGCTGCTCCAGCGCGGTGTTGAAGAACATGGCCAGGATGATGGGCGCCGGGCCGTTGATGGTCATCGACACGGAGGTGGTCGGATTGACCAGGTCGAAACCGTCGTACAGCACCTTCATGTCGTCCAAAGTGGCGATAGACACGCCGGAGTTGCCGATCTTGCCGTAGATGTCCGGACGCGGATCCGGGTCGCAGCCGTACAGCGTGACCGAGTCGAAGGCGGTGGAGAGGCGGTGCGCAGGCATGCCCTCGGAGACGCGCTTGAAGCGGCGGTTGGTGCGGAAGGCATCCCCTTCGCCGGCGAACATCCGGGTGGGGTCTTCACCTTCACGCTTGAAGGCGAACACGCCGGCAGTGTAGGGGAAGGAGCCGGGGACGTTCTCCTTCATCAGGAACTTGAGGGTCTCGCCATCGTCCTCGTAGGTCGGCAGGGCAACCTTGCGGATCTTGCTGCCGGACAGGGACTCGGAGGTGAGGACGGTGCGGATTTCCTTGTCGCGGATCTTCACCACGTACTCGTCAGCGGCATACAGCTCAACGGTCTTCGGCCACATGTCGAGGAGCTTCTTGGCGGTGCCGGTGAGCTCGCCGTCCTTCCAGTCGATCAGCTCGTCAAACGAGCCGGCATCCTTGCTGCAGCCCTCGAAGAGCTTCTTGGAGATGCGCAGAGCCTGGCGTTCGCGGGCGATGCGGGCCTGCTCGGCAGTGTGCTTGTGGTAGCCACGCACCGAGTCGGCGATCTCGGCCAGGTAACGGGCGCGCTCGGCGGGGACGATGGCCCGGCCGCGGCTGGAGGCCTTGACGCTGACGATGGGCAGCTTGGCCCTGCCCAGCTTGAGGCCCTTGGCCACCAGGGCCGGGGCAATGGACTGGAACAGGGCGGTCACGCCGTCATCATTGAAGCGGGCGGCCATGGTGCCGAACACCGGCATCTGCTCAGTGGGGGTGGCGAACAGCTCGCGGTTGCGCTGGTACTGCTTGCGCACATCGCGCAGGGCATCTTCGGCACCCTTGCGGTCGAACTTGTTGATGGCCACAAAATCGGCAAAGTCGAGCATGTCGATCTTCTCGAGCTGGCTGGCGGCGCCGAACTCGGGGGTCATCACGTACAGGGACACATCGACGAAGGGCACGATGGCCGCGTCGCCCTGGCCGATGCCGGAGGTCTCGACGATGATCATGTCGAAGCCGGCCAGGCGGGTGGCGGCGATGACTTCGGGCAGGGCCGCGGAGACTTCCTTGCCGGTGTCGCGGGTAGCCAGCGAGCGCATGAAAATGTTCGGGTGCTCGATGGCATTCATGCGGATGCGGTCGCCCAGCAGGGCACCGCCGGTGCGCTTGCGGGACGGGTCGATGGAGACGATGGCCAGCTTGAGCTTGTCGTCCTGGTCGAGGCGGAAGCGGCGCACCAGTTCGTCGGTGAGGCTGGACTTGCCGGCACCGCCGGTGCCGGTGATGCCGAGGGCCGGCACCTTGACCGACTTGGCGGCCTCGATCAGGGCCTGCTTGACGTCGTCGCCATAGGCACCGTTCTCGAGGCCGGTGATGACCCGGGCCAGGGCCCGGCGGTCGCCGGACTTGAGGGCGGCGATGATGGTGTCGGCGCCCTTGGGCACGGCCACCGACAGGTCCTCGTCGCAGCGCTCGACCAGATCGTTGATCATGCCCTGCAGGCCCAGCACGGCGCCGTCTTCCGGCGAGTAGATACGGGTGACGCCGTAGTCGTGGAGTTCCTTGATTTCGGCCGGCACGATCACGCCGCCACCACCGCCGAAGACCTTGATGTTCTCGCCGCCGTTCTGGCGCAGCAGGTCGATCATGTACTTGAAGAACTCCACATGCCCGCCCTGGTAAGAGGTGATCGCAATGCCCTGCACGTCTTCCTGCAGCGCGGCATTGACGATCTCCCCCACCGAGCGGTTGTGACCGAGGTGGATGACCTCGGAGCCGGTGGATTGAAGAATCCGCCGCATGATGTTGATCGACGCATCGTGGCCGTCGAAAAGCGCCGCAGCGGTGACGAAGCGCACCTTGTTCTTGGGCTTGTAAGCGACGAGTTTCTTGGCAACGCTCAGATCGGTCATGGTTGTCTCCCCCACATCATGTTTATCGATCCATGCATGTTAGAAGGGTGGCGGTGCCTTAGCCATTGCCGTTGTCGACGGCTTTCGTGCAAAATCCGCCAAGCTTCTGCCGGCCCGCCGGCGCCATCTCCCCACGGACTGGAGAATGCCTTTTGCCGAGCAAGCCGGCCCGCCAGGGCTCAACAGTATCAATGGGTTTCGTGACCGGCATGCTGGCGGGGATGCTGCGTCGCAACATCAACCCAACCCAGCTTCTGGCGGAACTCGACATCAATCTTGCAGACGCGGCCAGCCGGGTCCCGCTCGACCGCTATGCAACCCTCTACAACCTGGTAATCCGCGAACTGGACGACGAAGGCTTCGGCCTGTTCTCGACCGCCATGGGGCCCGGCAGTTTCGAGTTCCTGTGCCGGGGCATGCTGGGCGCCCCCACCCTGGCAGACGGTCTTGACCGGGCCCGACGTTTCCTCTGCATCGTGCTGCCCGATCTGAGCGTCAGCGTGCATCGCGGGGACGATCGGGCTGAACTGCGCATCTGCGAAAGAACGCCCCTCGCCCGGGATCCCAATGACCCGGCCCGGGTATTTGCGTTCGAATGGCTGCTGCGCCTGCTCCACAGCCTGTCCTGCTGGCTCGTGGGTAGGGGCCTTTCCCTCGATTCGGTGGACTTTCCCTTTGCCCGACCCGTCCACGCAGACGACTACACGCTGGTCTACACTGCCCGTTCCCATTTCGTTGACGGCCCGCAATTGACCGCTCGCTTCAATGCCACCCTGCTCGACCTGCCGATCCGCCGCGACGAGGCTGCCCTGTCCAGCTTCCTGGAAGGCGCGCCCGGCCGCATCAGCATGCTCTATCGGCGCGACCGCAACACCGTGATCCGCGTCCGTGACCTTATCCGGGATGCCCTGCCCGCCAGCCTGACCCAGGACGAGGCGGCCGACCGGCTGCACATGTCGCCCCGCACCCTGCATCGCCGACTGGACGAAGAAGGTTCGAGCTTCCGCGGCATCAAGGAAGCCCTGCGCCGGGACATCGCCCTGGCCCGCCTCACCAAGACGCGCCAACCCATCTCGCAGGTTGCTGCCGAACTGGGCTATGCCGACACCTCTGCGTTCTACCGGGCCTTCACCGGCTGGACCGGCATGTCGCCGGAGCGCTACCGCAAGCAGCTCTCGACCACCGCGCAGCCCGGCGACGGCCTGCAGCCTGACCGGAATGATGCACCCCATGCCGACTGAGAAGCGCGCCCTGACCGAAGACCTGATCCGCGACGCCGACGGCCTGTTTGTCGGCCTGCTGCGTAACGCAATGATTGGCGTCTACATCATTCAGGACAATCTCTTCCGCTACGCCAACCCCCGCTTTGCCGAAATCTTCGGCTATGCCCAGGCGGAGATCTCCGGTGCCATCGGCCCCGGCGACCTGATCGCCCCGGGCGAAGAGACAAAGGTGCTGGGGGCCATCAGCCAGCGCCTGGACGGGCTGGCCGAGACCGCCCACTACGTCTTCACCGGCCTGCGCAAGGATGGCGGCCGCATCGAGCTGGAAGTCTTTGGCAATCGCACCGAGTTCGAAGGGCGCCCGGCCATCATCGGCATGCTGGTGGACATCACCGCCCGCTGCGCGGCCGAGCGTACCGCCAACGAACAGCTCAACTTCATCGGCCAGCTCATCGAGGCCATCCCGAGCCCCCTGTTCTTCAAGGACGAGAAAGCCCGCTATCTCGGCTGCAACAAGGCCTTCGAAGCCTTCATCGTGCGCCCTCGGGACGACATCATCGGCCGTTCGGTGTTCGATATTTCACCACCCGAACTGGCTGCCCGCTACCACGAAGCCGATCAGGCCCTCTTCGACAACCCCGGCGTCCAGACCTACGAGGCCTCTGTCGAAGCCGCCGACGGCATGCGCCGGGACGTCATCTTCAACAAGGCCACCTGGCTTCACGCCGATGGCAGCCTGGGCGGGCTGGTGGGCGTCATCACCGACATCACAGAACGCAAGCAGACCGAAGCCCTGGTGTGGGTGCAGGCCAATTACGACCCCCTCACGGGCCTGCCCAACCGCCGCCTGCTCCACGACCGGCTCAGTGAGCTACTGAAGAAGGCCCACCGCAACCAGGAAAGTGTGGCCGTGTTGTACATCGACCTGGACCGCTTCAAGGAAGTGAACGACACCCTCGGCCACGAGGCCGGCGACCGCCTGCTGGTGGACGCTGCCCGGCGCATCGTCGGCTGCGTGCGCGAATCCGACACGGTGGCCCGCCAGGGAGGGGACGAGTTCACGGTGCTGCTGCCCGGCCTGTCCGACCGCCTCCCCCTCGAACGCATCGCCGACGATATCATCCAGGCCCTCGACCGCCCCTTCAACCTGGGGGACGACCTGGCCTACGTATCGGCGAGCATCGGTATCACCTTCTTCCCTCAGGATGCCACCTCGCCCATCGACATCCTGAAGAATGCCGACCAGGCCATGTATCACGCCAAGGACGCGGGCCGAAACCGCTTCAGCTATTTCTCGCCAGCCATGCAGGAAAACGCCCTGCAACGCCTGCAGCTCGGCCGCGACCTGCGCAGCGCCCTGGCCGAAGGGCAGCTCGAGCTCCACTTCCAGCCCATCCTGCACCTGGCCAGCGGTGAAGTGCGCAAGGCCGAGGCGCTGCTGCGCTGGAACCACCCCACCCGCGGGCAGATCCCCCCGGACGAATTCATCCCGGTGGCCGAAGAACTCGGCCTCATCGACGCCATCGGCACCTGGGTGTTCGAGCGCGCCATCGCCACAATCGAGCACTGGCGCGATCTGCGCCCAACCCCAGCGGACGAGCCCTGCCCGCTGCAAATCACCGTCAACACGTCTCCACGCCAGTTCCTGCGCGGCCAATCCCTCGACGTGCTGATGCTGCGCCTGGAGGGTGCCGGGCTGCCCGGCTCCTGCATTGCCATTGAGATCACCGAGGGCCTGCTCCTCGACGAACAGCCGGCGGTCATTGCCCAGCTGGCCCGCCTCAGCGCGGCTGGCATCCAGGTCTCCATCGATGACTTCGGCACCGGCTACTCCGCCATGGCCTATCTCAAACGTCTCGACATCGACACCCTCAAGATCGACCGCTCCTTCGTGCGCGACCTGACCACCGACCCGGGTGATCTGGCCATCACCGAAGCCATCATCGCCATGGCCCACAAGCTCGACATCAAAGTGGTCGCCGAAGGCGTGGAGACCCTTGCCCAGCAGGAGCGTCTGAGCGCAGCGGGCTGCGACTACAGCCAGGGCTTCCTGTTCTCGCGCCCGCTCCCCGCGGCAGCCTTCTTCGAACTCATCGCCCAACGCCCGTGATCGCCCGTATCGCCCCCATCGCCTCCCCGTCCGGTACCCGAGTCGGCTCGCCCGAAGACCTGCGCCGCTACGATCTGCTGCTGGCGGGCTTCGATCTGCTGGATCAGGCCATTGCGGTATTCGACGCCAGCCCCCGGCTTGTAACCTGGAACAAGGCCATGCTGCGCCTGCTGGACTTTCCCGAGTCCATGGTCCGTGTCGGCACCCCCTTCGAAGACTTCGTGCGTTTCAACGCGGAGCGCGGCGAGTACGGCGGCAGCCACCGCAGCCCCGCCGAGGTGGAGCACCTGGTGGCCGAGCGCATGGCCGCCGTGCGCGCCTTCCAGCCCCACCATGCGGAACGCACCCGCCCCAACGGCCAGGTGCTGTCCATCCGTGGCGTACCGATTCCCAACCTGGGCTTCGTCACCCTATGGACCGACGTCACCGAGCAGCGCCGCTACGAGCAGCTCATCGAAAGCCAGAACGCCGAACTCGAAAACCGCGTGCGTGCCCGCACGGCCGAACTCGAGGCCGCCACCGCCCGCCTCGACAATGTCGCGGCCCAGCTGGCCCGTTCCGAGGAGCGCCTGCGCCTGATCATGGACGCCATCCCGGCCCTCATCGCCTACGTGGACTCAGGGGAACGCTACCGCTTTGCCAACAAGGGCTACGCCGACTGGTTCGGCCTCGACAAGAACACCATCGTGGGACGCAGCATCGAGGACGTCTTCGGCCCCGAGGCCTACGCCCAGATCAAGCCCTACCTCGAACAAGCTGCCGCCGGCGAACGGGTCAGCTATGAGTACTCGCGCACCAATGCCGCCGGCAAGCCCGTCCATGCCCGCAGCGCGGTGGTGCCGGAAGCCTCCCTTGCGGGCGGTGTGCAGGGCTTCTTCGTGCTGTCCATCGACATCACGGAGCAGAAAGCCAGCCAGGCCGCGCTCATCCAGGCCCAGAAGATGGAGGCCGTCGGCCAGCTCACCGGCGGTCTGGCCCACGACTTCAACAACCTGCTCACCATCATCACCGGCAACCTGCACACCCTGCGCGACAAGCTGCCCGCCCATCAGGGCTACGAGGAACACCTGGAGCCGGCCCTCTCCGCCGCCCGCCGCGGCACCGAACTGATCCGCCGCCTGCTCACCTTCTCGCGCCAGCAGCCCCTTGAGCCAAGCCCCGTGGAAGTGGGCGCTCTGGTGCACGGCATGAACCAGCTCCTGTCCCGCTCCCTCACCGAGCGCATCGACATCAAGCTCGAACTGCCCACCGAGAAACTCCATGCCCTGGTGGACCCCCACCAGCTCGAAAACGCGCTGCTCAATCTGGCCATCAACGCCCGCGACGCCATGCCCGACGGCGGCACCCTGACCATCTCCCTGGCCACCCGCCACGTCTCGCCCAGCCTGGCACTGCTGGTGGAAGTCCCGGCCGGCGACTATGTGCAGTTCGACGTCTCCGACACCGGCACCGGCATCGCGCCCGAGCTCCTGCCGCGCCTCTTCGAACCCTTCTTCACCACCAAGGCCTTCGGTGCCGGCAGCGGCCTCGGCCTGGCCATGGTGTATGGCTTCATCCGCCAGTCGGGGGGCAACATCCGCATCCTCAGCACCCCGGGCAAGGGCACCAACGTGCGCTTCATCGTGCCCATGAGCGACAGCCCGCCGCCACCGCCGCCCGCCGCCCGCCACCCGGCCGCCAGCGTCACCAACGAAAATCGCCTGACCCTGCTGGTGGAAGATGAGCCCGAAGTACGCAAGGTCATCCGTCAGCAACTCACCGAACTGGGCTTCCCCGTCATCGAAGCCAGCAACGGCATCGAAGCCCGGGCCATGCTCGAAGCCGTCGAAGACATCGCCCTGCTTGTCTCCGACACCGTCATGCCCGGCCTCGGCGGGCGTGAGCTGGCCACCATTGCCCGCGCCCTGCGCCCGCAACTACCCATCCTGCTCATCACCGGCTATGCCACCGGCGACGCGCCGGGCGGCAACCCCAACATCCCCACCCTGCGCAAACCTTTCGACCGGGCCGCCCTTGCCACGGCCCTCGCCGCCCTCGAATTCCCGGAGACTCCGGCATCATGACCACGCCCGACAAGGACACCCCGCTCATCTTCGTCGTCGAGGACGAAGCCGACATCGCCCGCCTGATCGCCAGCACCCTGGGTGAATACGGCTTCCGCACCGAGACCTTCGGCACTGGCCGCGCCCTGCTCTCCCGTGCCCGCCGGGCTCAACCCGAACTGGCCATCCTTGATCTGGGCCTGCCCGACATGGACGGCTTGCAGGTGCTGCGCGACCTGCAGGAGCAACACCCCTGCGCCGCGCTCATCCTGACCGGCCGCGACGGCCTTACCGACCGGGTACTGGGCCTTGAACTGGGCGCCGACGACTACCTCGTCAAACCCTTCGAACCCCGCGAACTGGTCGCCCGGGTGCGCTCCATCCTGCGCCGCTACCAGAAGGCCGCCGCCAGCGAAGCCACCGGCCACACCGGCGCCCGCTTTGCCGGCTGGCACTTCGATATCGGCCGCCTCAACCTCAGCGCCGACGACGGCCGCGAAGTCTCCCTCTCCGCCGCCGAAGCCGCCCTGCTGCAAACCCTGCTCAAACGCCCCAACAAGATCCTCACCCGCGAACAGCTCATCGGCGAACGCGACCTCGACCCCTTCGACCGCAGCATCGACGTACGCATCTCCCGCCTGCGCCGCAAACTCGAAGACGACCCGCAGGACCCGAAGATCATCAAGACGGTGTACGGGGCGGGGTATCTGCTGTGTGCGAGTGTGGAGTGGGAGTAAATGGCCATGTTCGCGCCAGGTCTGTAAACACCCCCTGGCAGGCCCACCAGGCTTGGTGAGCCTTGCCTGTCGGGGGAACAGCGCTTTGCAGACTTCGCGCAAACGTCGTTGGATAATTTCGTTCGACCTCTGCCGGGTGAGCCGCTACGGCACGGTTTTCCGTTCTCTTACGTCACATTGGCCGGGTCTCGCCCCGGCGGGCGACCGACTTTCTTGTTGTACGACAAGAAAGTCGGCAAAGAAACGTACCCCGCTGTCGCGCCCCCTTCGGGGGTTCCCTCCTTCCGGGCGTGCCGGGCGGGGTCTTCGCAAACTCGCCCTTCGGGCTCAGACATGCGAAGCCCTTTTTCTGCCCGTCCCACCCTCCAGTCGGCACGTCAGAGGGGAAAGGAAATGCAGCTGATCAACGGTCCGTTGCCCAGCCCTGTATCAGTAAAGGCTCGGTGTGCGTGAAAGCCCGTTCCGACCCCGCCGAGCAGCGCACCAGCAGGCGGGGCCTTCCGGCGCGGCTGTCTGAGCCCGAAGGGCGAGTTCCGCGCCGGCCGCCTGCTGGGAGCAGCGCAGGGCAGTCGGCCAACGGCCGACCGGGGGTGGCGGGTCGCCTTCTTTGCCTACTTTCTTGGCGAAGCAAGAAAGTAGGTCGCCCGCCGGGGGCGAGTCCCCGGCCAATGTGACGTAAGAGAACGGAAAGCCGTCCGTACGGGCGCAACGGTTCAAGGTCAAAGGGAGTGAACTGACTACGTTCGCGAAAAATGCGGGAAGCGCTTCCCTCCGACAGGCGAGGCTCACCAAACCCGGCGGCCTGACAGGGATAGTGCTTACACACCCAACCCGAACCTCACCAATGAATTCGACCCCACAGCGGCGCCGTCCCGTAAAATCCCCCTTCCTGTAAGGAGGGAAAAACCAATCATGACAAGACCATTCAAAGTCCTCGGCGTCCAACAGATCGCCATCGGCGGGCCGTCCAAGGATCGCCTGCGCACCCTGTGGGTCGACATGTTCGGCCTCGAGGTCACCGGCAACTTCGTGTCCGAACGCGAAAACGTGGACGAGGACATCACCGCCATGGGCAAGGGCCCGTTCAAGGTCGAAGTGGACCTGATGCAGCCCCTCGACCCCGAGAAGAAGCCCGCCGTGCATACCACCCCGCTGAACCACGTGGGCCTGTGGATCGATGACCTCCCCAAGGCCGTCGAGTGGCTCTCCGCCAACGGCGTGCGCTTTGCACCGGGGGGCATCCGCAAGGGCGCAGCCGGCTTCGACATCACCTTCCTGCACCCCAAGGGCAACGAAGAATTCCCCATCGGTGGTGAAGGCGTGCTGATCGAGCTGGTCCAGGCACCGCCGGAAGTGATCGACGCCTTCGCCAAGCTGGCTGGCTGATCGCAGCCGTACACGTTCGAAGGGCCGGCCTCCTTGCGGGAGCCGGCCCTTCGCGCGTTCGGATGAGTGGAATTACAGGCTGCCGGCCTGAAAGGTGTTGCAGGCCGCCAACTGCCCCGACGCCATGCCGCGCTTGAACCAGCGCATGCGCTGCTCGGCCGAGCCGTGGGTGAAGCTGTCGGGCACCGCATAGCCCTGGGCCTGCTTCTGCAGCGTATCGTCACCGATGGCGGTGGCCGCCTGCAGGGCCTCCTCCACATCGCCCGCCTCTAGGATGCCCCTGGCAGCGTCGGCATTCTTGGCCCACACGCCGGCCAGGCAATCGGCCTGCAGTTCCAGACGCACCGACAGGGCATTGGCCTCGCGCTCGGAGGCCCGCTCCCGCGCCGCCTGCACCTTGCCGGAGATGCCCAGCAGGTTCTGCACATGGTGGCCCACCTCGTGGGCGATCACGTAGGCCTGGGCAAAATCGCCCGGCGCCCGGTAGCGGGTCTTCAGCTCCTGGTAGAAGGACAGGTCGATGTACACCTTCTGGTCGGCCGGGCAGTAGAACGGCCCCATGGCCGCCTGCCCCACACCGCAGGCCGTGCGCGTGGCACCGGAGAAGAGCACCAGGGTCGGCTCCACATACTGCTTGCCGTTCTGGCGGAAGATCTGCTGCCAGGTATCTTCGGTTTCGGCCAGCACGTGGCGGATGAACTTGGATTCCGCATCGTTGGCCGGTGGCCCGGCCGGGCGCGAGGCGGCCGACGGTGCGGGTGACTCGACCGCCTGATTGAGCACGATGCTCGGATCAACGCCGAAGTACATGGCCACCAGAGCCAGCACGATGGTGCCCAGGCCGATGCCCTTGCCCCCCATGGGCAGCCCTCTGCCGCCACCACCGCCGCGGCGATCCTCGACGTTGTCGCTTTCCCGGCTGTTGTCGAAACGCATGGAGTTTCCTTTTCTGGATCAGGTCGCAAGGGTGAGGCGTGACGCCCCCTTGTTCAAGCCAATATGCCAGCAAATCACGTCAAATAGTGTTTCTCTGGAGAACGTCCGCCCGGGGTTCGAGTCCCTGAGCGCAGCGTGGGTCCAGCCCTTCGCCTTTTGCGCTGCAACATTATTCTTGTGCAGACTGCGCTTTATCGTTATAGTCCGCGGTCCGGTGCAAAGCGGTTCGCACCGAGTCACATCGTCCCTGACCTTCTTATATCTCCCGTATTCGACGAGAGGTTGTCCTGATCGGTTAGTGCCGATATGCCAGTCAGGCAGCCCAACTGTTGCGCGCACTCCCTGCGCGGCGACGCGTTGCCGTTTTTTCTTCGCGGGCACCGCATCCGCAATACACGATAAGGAAGCGAACATGGATTTCGCCAGCCTCGGTCTGTCCGAGAACATTGTCAAAGCCGTTGCAGACGCCGGCTATACCGAACCCACCGCCGTTCAACTGGCCGCCATCCCCGCGGCGCTTGCCGGCAAGGATCTCGTCGTGTCGAGCCAGACCGGCTCCGGCAAGACCGCCGCCTTCATGCTGCCGTCCCTGCAGCGCCTGACCGCTGAACCGACCATCAAGGCCCGCGGCCCCCGTGTGCTGGTCCTCACTCCGACCCGCGAACTGGCCGTCCAGGTCACCGACGCCTGCAAGGGCTACGGCAAGAACCTGCGCTACGCCAAGGCCGTCAGCGTGGTGGGCGGCATGCCCTACCCGGTTCAGAACAAGCTGCTGTCCAGCCCCTATGAAGTCCTGGTGGCCACCCCCGGCCGCCTGATGGACCAGATGAACAGCGGCCGCATCGACTTTGCCCGCCTGGAAATCCTGATCCTCGATGAAGCCGACCGCATGCTGGACATGGGCTTCGTGGACGACATCGAGGCCATCGTTGCCAAGCTGCCGACCAATCGCCAGACCCTGTTCTTCTCCGCCACCCTCGACGGTCAGGTTGCCCGCATGATGCAGCGCCTGCTGAAGGACCCGGAGCGCATCGAGATCAACTCGGCCCAGACCCGCCACGAGAACATCGAACAGCGCCTGCTGGTGGCCGACGACATCGGCCACAAGAACCGTCTCCTCGACGGCCTGCTGCGCGACGTGAGCATGGAACAGGCCATCGTGTTCACCGCCACCAAGCGTGACGCCGACGCCCTGACCCTGAACCTCGAGTCCCAGGGTCACTCGGTTGCCGCCCTCCATGGCGACATGAATCAGCGCATGCGCACCCGCACCCTCGACCAGCTGCGTCGTGGCCACCTGCGCGTGCTCATCGCCACCGACGTGGCCGCCCGTGGCATCGACGTGCGCACCATCAGCCACGTGATCAACTACGACCTGCCCAAGGTTGCCGCCGACTACGTGCACCGCATCGGCCGCACCGGCCGCGGCGGCGCCAACGGCGTCGCCATCAGCCTGGCCGAGCGTCGTGACGTGCGCCTGCTGCGTGCCATCGAACGCTACACCCGCCAGCCCCTCGCCGTGCACACCCTGCCCGGCCTGGAGCCGCGCAGCGGCATGCCCGCC
>NZ_JAFLDT010000084.1 GCF_017302315.1 Zoogloea sp. | reverse complement strand
CGAGCATAGCGTCAAATATTCAACTATTTACCCCTATTCATGCGCATTTTATCCGTTCTAAACAGATATTATTGACAACCCTCCGAAGGCGTCGAACGTTCGAATCGTTTCGGGCGCGCCACAAATTTAATGGGTTGGATCGAAAGGTCCAGCCCATTTGCTTTATTGCGCACTGCACGCGTCAAGGCGGTCGCCCCGCTTGGGCACGTGCCCTCCACCAAACGGCTCAACCTTTCGTCATTGCGTCCGTAATGCCCTAATGACCTGCCGTTGCCGCAGGTGGATAGTGCAAGACAGACGGGAAGAGCCCCGGTGGAGACCCGGCAGTGAACAATCCTTCATGGCAGTCCCTGCGAACCCGGTTGGTGGCAGGGGCGCTGTGCGCGTCCGTGGTTTCGATCTGGATCGTCGCGCTGGGGATAGGGCGGTACGTCCGCTCGGACATGGAGGCCGCGATCTCCGCCCAGCAGTTCTCGACCATCTCCATCATTGCCTCGGAGATTGATCGCTCCCTCCACGAGCGCAATGAAATTCTGAACCGGCTTGCGCAACGGCTGGAGGCGGTGCCGAACGCAAACGCCGACCACATCCAGTCAATGCTTGAGGCTCAGGCCGGTGTCGAAGCGCTCTTCAACTGGGGCGTGGTCGTTGTGGACGCAGAAGGTATCGCTCTGGCTAGCGTACCCGCCCATCTTGAGCGCGTGGGGACAGCCTACGGGGACCGGGCTTTCTTCCAGACCTTGCGCACAACGCTGACACCCATCATTACTCCACCCATGGTCGGACGCAGGACCGGTGTGCCCGTGATCACGTTCGCGGTCCCGATCCGGGGTGCAGACAAGCGCTTCCGTGGCGCGGTGCTAGGTGTCACGAACCTGCTCGAACCCAACTTCCTGGACCAGATCAGTCGAGCAAAGTACGGGCACACCGGGGACTTCGTGATCACGGACAGCAGGACCCGGACCTACATCGCTTCGTCCGACAAACGCCGGGTCATGGGGGCAGGCCCTACGGCGGGTGTGAATCCTATCTACGACAAATACATCGCCGGACATGAAGGCTCAGGTATCGCGGTCAGTTCCCGCGGTGAGGAGGAGCTCTCTTCATCTGTCAGGATTGGCCAGACAGCCTGGCTCATGCAATCGGTACTGCCGACCCAGGAGGCATTCTTGGTGGCACGTCAGATACAGGTGCGACTTGTGGTGGCAGCCTTGGTGCTGACGCTTCTGACCGGGTGGGTTGCGTGGTGGTGGGTACGCCGCCAGCTACGGCCACTCGAGAAATCGGCCGTACTGTTGGAAGAGATGCGCCAGGGTCATCGGCCACGGGAGGCATTGCCCGTCGAACGGGACGATGAGATCGGCAAGCTGGCCAATGCCTTCAACGGACTGCTCAAGGCCATTCTGGATCAGGAATCCCTGCTTACGCGCGTGGCCGCCACCGAACAGGTGCGCAAGATCCTGACCCACGTTCCCGGAATGGTCTTCAAGTACCACCAACTACCGGACGGAAGCGGTGCGTTTCCCTTTGCCAGCGAAGCCGTGCGCAGCCTCTACGGGGTCAGCTCGGAGACCGTGGAGAACAACGCCTTGAGTATCCGCAAGCTGCTTGTAGAGGAGGACCGTGACCGATTCTTTGCCTCCCTCCACCAGTCCGCCGACACCATGCAACGCTGGCTCGTCGATTACCGCATCCAGCTGGAGAACGGGCCGCTCAAGTGGTTGCACGTGGATGCGATGCCGGAGCGGAGTGACGATGGCGGCACGGTGTGGTACGGGTTTGTCACGGATGTGACCGCCACCAAGACACTCGAGCACGAGCTGGACATGCACCGGGCGCACCTGGAGGAGCTCGTCCAGAAGCGCACCGAGGAGCTCGAAACAGCGCGCAACGCGGCCGAAACGGCGAACATCGCGAAGAGCACCTTCCTGGCCAACATGAGTCACGAGATCCGAACACCGCTGAACGCCATCACGGGCATGGCCTACTTGATGCAGAAGTCCGGCGCGACGCCCGAGCAGACCGATCGCCTCAACAAGATCGCCGCCGCCAGTGGGCACCTGCTGGAGATCATCGATTCGATCCTGGATCTCTCGAAAATCGAAGCGGGCAAACTGACTCTTGGGGCTGAACCCATCCACCTGCAGACCTTGCTCGACAACGTGGTGTCAATCATGAACGACCGGGCCACGAGCAAGGGGATCCACCTGAAGGCGGACACGGTTGCGGGTCTGCCGGGTGTCATCGGTGACGGCACGCGACTGCGCCAGGCACTGCTCAATTACGTGGGTAACGCCATCAAGTTCACCCAGCAGGGCGCTGTCACCGTAAGGGCTCGCCTTGAGGGGGACGACGGCACCAGCGTGAGCGTGCGTTTCGAGGTGGAAGACACGGGGATCGGCATTCCACCCGCTGCGATCGGCAAGATCTTTCACGCCTTTGAGCAGGCAGACAGCTCCACCACGCGGGAATACGGCGGCACCGGCCTGGGCCTGGCAATCACCCAGCGCCTCGCCGAGCTGATGGGCGGGGAAGTCGGGGTCAGCAGCACGCCGGGCCAGGGCAGCACCTTCTGGCTGACGGCTCGGCTGCAACATTGTGCCCCACCCGGGATGAGCACCGAGCTGACGGATCTGGCCCAGATTGAGGCAAGGCTGCTGGCCATCAGCCCGGGCAAGTGTGTTCTGCTGGTGGAAGACGAACCCGTGTGTCAGATGGTGGCGGAGGAGCTTCTGTCCAACATGGGGCTGGCCGTCGATACCGCCGATGACGGCCAGCAAGCTGTCCGGATGGCGGCGGAAAAGACCTACGACGTGATACTGATGGACATGCAGATGCCCAGGATGGACGGGCTCGCTGCCACACGTGGCATTCGCCGGCATCCCGGTTGCCAGTCCGTTCCCATCCTGGCCATGACGGCAAATGTCTTCAGTGAAGATCGCGCCAATTGCATGGCTGCTGGCATGAACGACTTCCTGCCCAAACCGGTCGTGCCCGATCGACTCTACGCCATGTTGCTCCACTGGTTGGACTGAAAGTCAGCAGGAGGCTCTCCTGCCCGATGGCTCTGGTGTCCCTAGGCTAATGTCTCGCCTCCCGGGCACGGATGGCGGCCAGCTTGACGTAGAGGGTACTCCGCGAGATCCCCAGGGTACGCGCCGCCAGAGACATATTGCCGTGGGCATGGGCGATGGCGTCCACCACGGCCTGATGCTCGACCTGCTCGAGGCGCCCCGTTCCCACTGCCGCACAGGGCAGCCCCTCGGGATGCTCGGCCAGTGCCCGGGCAATGGCCGTTGGCAATTGGGCGGCATCGATACGCTCCCCATCGCTGAGGGCAAACATGGCCTCGAACACGTTGCGGAGCTCACGGATGTTGCCGGGCCAGCGATAGCATTGGAATGCCCGGCGGACCGCCGGATTCAGCGCCTTCGGAGCGCAGCCGTACTTGGCCGCCAGGCTCCGATTGAGATGTTCCACGATGGTGTCGATATCACCGGGACGCTCCCGCAGAGCCGGCAGACTCAGGCTCACGGCGCACAGCCGGTGATAAAGGTCCTCCCGGAAGCGTCCGGCTTCGACTTCGGTCAGCAGGTCCCGGTTGGTGGCCGCCACAATGCGGACCGCCACCTTGCGCTGACGGACATCCCCCAGCCGTACCACCTGCCCGTCCTGGAGTACCCGCAGCAGGTGGGGCTGCAGGTCGAGGGGCATCTCGCCCACTTCATCGAGAAACAGTGTCCCCCCGTCGGCCTGCTCAAACTTTCCTGCCAGACCACCCCGGCGGGCGCCCGTGAAGGCGCCCTCGACGTAGCCGAAGAGCTCGCTGGCCAGGAGCTCCCGCGTCAGGGCACCACAATTGACGGCCACGAAGGGACCACCCGGCCGGCCTCCCGCCCCATGCAGGGCGCGGGCAAAGAGCTCCTTGCCAGCGCCGGTCTCGCCCAGCAGCAATACGGGAAGATCGAGGGGCGCAATCCGCCGCGCACGCGCCTTGGACGCCTGCAACACCTCGCTCTCGCCGATGATCTCGGCAAAGGCATCCGTCGCCCCATCGCCAACCGCAACGGCCCGCGCCGATGACGACGGGGCCCGGTGGCCGCCGGCCCCCAGGGGAATCACCAGCAGCGTCCCGAGCACCGTTTCCCCCTCCTTCACAGGGTGCAGCCATTCGGGCTGCAGCCAGGCTGGCCGGGCCCGCTGGCGGTCTGCCTCGGCAAGGCCCAGATTGAGGGCCACCAGCTGGGCGCCAACCTCGAAGGGCAGCCGTACGCCGTGGTGCTCCCGCGCCGCCTGCACGCTACCCGAGGTCCGCACCACCCGGCCACGGGTGTCACACAGCATCAGGCAATCGCTGCCGTAGCGGATGAAATCATCCATGGCCCGGGCCAGCAGGCGGGCATGCAGGATGCCGTCACGCCGGGCCAGCTCGCCTTCAATCTGTTTGGCCGCGGCCATCACCAAGGCCAGGCTGTGGCCATGGAAGGTCTCCTTGACCCCGGACACATCCACCACCCCCAGGAGGTTCCGGCCCAGGGGGTCGAGGATGGGCGCCGCCGCGCAGGTCCATCGTTTGACGTCGACACAGAAGTGCTCGCTGGCGTGGATCTGCACCGGCGTACCCGTGGCAATTGCGGTGCCGATGGCATTGGTCCCGATCAGCTCCTCATTCCAGCAACCGCCCGTCGCCAGATTGACGCCCTCCCCCGCGCTGCGGGCCCGTGACTCTCCATTGAGTTCAAGAATGGTGCCTCCAGGGTCGGTGAGCATGATCAGGGAGCCACACTCCCGGAGGATGTCCCGCAACCCATCCAGGACCGGACGGGCCGCATCGCACAGCTCCCGGTGCTCCCCGAGCAACTGGTGCACCCGCTCATGGGCCACCGAGGGCGCACAGCGGCTCTCCGGATTGACCGCCTCGGAGCGGCAGCGCTGCCAGGAATTCAGCACCACGCTGCGCACCCCACCGACCTGCACCGACTGATGCTGCAGGAAGCGCTCCCAGGCGGTCGCCACGACGTGTTCGTCACCGATCCGGGGAATCAGGGTACCGCAGTGGGAAAAGGGCATGGGGCA
Organism: Zoogloea sp.; assembly: GCF_017302315.1. GTDB lineage: Bacteria > Pseudomonadota > Gammaproteobacteria > Burkholderiales > Rhodocyclaceae > Zoogloea. The sequence goes on along the minus strand of NZ_JAFLDT010000084.1, from coordinate 11,512 downwards.
CTCGGACAGGCAGGTTGAAAGAACGTCGGACCTCTCTGGATAAGCTAGCTTCATTGCACCATTAAGTCAATAAATCTTCTTTTATATCAATAACTTGTGCGACGCAACAGAAGCCCCGGAAAGTGTCCGGATTCCGGACACCGGACAGCCCGATTCGGGATTCCGGACAGATTGACCCCGCTTTCAGCCCCTTCCTCCGGCGCCCAGTCAGATCGCGGAGAGCCTTGCAGCACAAGGCCTTCCGCTCGCTCTCCGGCTGCTGCCGGCCGCCCTGGCCCGCCCTTTGCCATGAATGAGGCGTGGCGCTTCGCACCACACACACCAATGACAGGAGACACGACATGCAAGTCCAGCAGTCAAACGTGCAGGTGATGGGCATCGATGCCGGAGGCACGATGACCGACACCTTCTTCGTCCGCGCCGACGGGCGCTTCGTCGTCGGCAAGGCACAGAGCAATCCCGGCGACGAATCCCTGGCCATCTACAACTCCTCGGTCGATGCCCTGGCGCACTGGGGCCGCGAGGTGGACGACGTCTATCCGGAACTGGTCACCTGCGTCTATTCCGGCACCGCCATGCTCAACCGCATCCTGATGCGCAAGGGCCTGGACGTCGGCCTCATCTGCAACCGGGGCTTCGAGCAGATCCACTCCATGGGCCGCGCCCTGCAGAGCTACCTGGGCTACGCCCTGGAAGACCGCATCCACCTCAACACCCACCGCTACGACGAGCCGCTGGTGCCGGTGTCGCGCACCCGCGGCGTCACCGAACGCACCGACGTGCAGGGCCGCATCGTCATTCCCTTGCGTGAGGACGAGGTGCGCCAGGCCACCCGCGAGTTGGTCGAAGCCGGCGCCCAGGCCGTCGTCATCTGCCTACTGCAGTCCCACAAGAACGAGACCAGCGAGCAGCGCGCCCGCGACATCGTGCGGGAGGAACTGCAGCGCCTGAAATCCGACATCCCGGTGTTCGCCTCGGTGGATTACTACCCCTCGCGCAAGGAAAGCCACCGGATGAACACCACCATCCTCGAGGCCTACGGCGCCGAGCCCTCCCGCCAGACCCTGAAGAAGGTCAGCGACCGCTTCAAGAAGCACGGCGCCAAGTTCGACCTGCGGGTCATGGCCACCCACGGCGGCACCATCAGCTGGAAGGCCAAGGAGCTGGCCCGCACCATCGTCTCCGGCCCCATCGGCGGGGTCATCGGCTCCAAGCTGCTGGGCGAGTACCTGGGTGACGAGAACATCGCCTGCTCCGACATCGGCGGCACCAGCTTCGACGTGGCGCTGATCACCAAGGGCAGCTTCGCCATCAAGTCCGACCCCGACATGGCCCGCCTGGTGCTGTCCCTGCCGCTGGTGGCGATGGACTCGGTGGGCGCCGGTGCCGGCAGCTTCGTGCGCCTCGACCCCTACAGCAAGTCGATCAAGCTCGGCCCCGACTCCGCCGGCTACCGGGTCGGCACCTGCTGGCCGGAGAGCGGGCTGGACACGGTGTCGGTGTCCGACTGCCACGTGGTGCTGGGCTACCTCAACCCGGACAACTTCCTGGGCGGCGCCATCAAGCTCGACGTACAGCGCGCCCGCGACCATATCAAGGCGCAGATCGCCGACCCGCTCGGCCTGTCGGTGGAAGACGCCGCCGCCGGCGTGATCGAGCTGCTCGACCTCACCCTGTCCGAATACCTGCGCGCCAACATCAGCGCCAAGGGCTACAACCCCGCCGAGTTCACCTGCTTCTCCTACGGCGGCGCCGGCCCGGTGCACACCTACGGCTACACCGAAGGCGTCGGCTTCAAGGACGTGGTGGTGCCCGCCTGGGCCGCCGGCTTCTCGGCCTTCGGCTGCGCCTGCGCCGACTTCGAATACCGCTACGACAAGTCGGTGGATCTGGGTGTCGCCCAGTTCGCCCCCGACACCCAGAAGGCCGCCGCCTGCACCACCCTGCAGGCCGCCTGGGAAGAGCTGGCCGTCAAGGTCATCGATGAGTTCGTCATCAACGGCTTCAAACCCGAAGATGTGATGCTGATCCCCGGCTACAAGATGCAGTACATGGGCCAGCTCAACGACCTGGAGATCGTCTCGCCGGTGAGCAGCGCCGGCACGGCCGCCGACTGGGACAAGATCGTCGACAGCTTCGAGACCACCTACGGTCGCGTCTATGCCAGCTCGGCCCGCTCGCCGGAGCTGGGCTTCTCGATCACCGGCGCCATCCTGCGCGGCATGGTCGTGACCCAGAAGCCGGTACTGCCCGAAGACCCCGACGCCGGCCCGACGCCACCGCAGGAGGCCTTCCTCGGCACCCGCCCCTTCTACCGTCACAAGAAGTGGGTCGAGGCCGCCCTGTGGAAGATGGAATCCCTGAAGGCCGGCAACCACATCGTTGGCCCCGCCATCATCGAATCCGATGCCACCACCTTCGTCGTGCCCGATGGCTTTGAAACCACCATCGACAAGCACCGCCTGTTCCATCTCAAAGAAGTGAAGTGAGGAGACCAATCATGAACATGATGAGCAACAAGGAAATCGGCATCGGCAACCTGCTGGCCAGCGGCCTGACCCTCAAGCAGCACCGCGACGCCATCATCGAACGCACCCAGAGCAGCGGCTACTACAACGGGCTGGAGAAGCTGGAGCTGCGCGACAGTGACCCGATCGGCTACGAGAAGCTCTTCTCCAAGCTGCGCGGCGGCCTGGTGCATGCCCGCGAAACCGCCAAGAAGATCGCCGCCAGCCCCATCGTCGAGCAGGAAGGCGAGCTCTGCTTCACCCTCTACAACGCCGCCGGCGACTGCGTCCTGACCTCCACCGGCATCATCATCCACGTCGGTACCATGGGCGCGGCGATCAAGTACATGATCGAGAACAACTGGGAAGCCAACCCGACCATCAACCCCGGTGACATGTTCACCACCAACGACTGCGCCATCGGCAACGTCCACCCCTGCGACATCGCCACCATCGTGCCGATCTTCTGGGAAGGCAAGCTGATCGGCTGGGTCGGCGGCGTCACCCACGTCATCGACACCGGCTCGGTGACCCCCGGCTCCATGTCCACCGGCCAGACCCAGCGCTTCGGCGACGGCTACATGATCACCTGCCGCAAGACCGGCGTGAACGACGAGCCCCTGCGCGACTGGCTGCATGAGTCCCAGCGCTCGGTACGCACCCCCAAGTACTGGATCCTCGACGAGAAGACCCGGATCGCCGGTTGCCACATGATCCGCGAGTTGGTCGAGGACGTGATCCGCGCCGACGGCCTCGACGCCTACATGAAGTTCTCCCACGAGGTCATCGAGGAAGGCCGCCGCGGCCTGATGAGCCGCATCAAGGCCATGACCCTGCCCGGCAAGTACCGCAAGGTGTCCTTCGTCGATGTGCCCTACAAGCATGACGACGTGCAGGTCTCCAACGCCTTCGCCAAGCTCGACTCGATCATGCACTCGCCCTGCGAGATGACCATCAAACCGGACGGCAAGTGGCGGCTCGACTTCGAAGGCGCCAGCCGCTGGGGCTGGCACACCTTCAACGCCCACCAGGTGGCCTTCACCTCGGGCATCTGGGTGATGATGTGCCAGACCCTGGTGCCCACCCAGCGCATTAACGACGGCGCCTACTACGCCACCGAGTTCCGCCTGCCCAAGGGCACCTGGTGCAACCCGGACGACCGCCGCACCGGCCACGCCTACGCCTGGCACTTCCTGGTCTCCGGCTGGGCCGCCCTGTGGCGCGGCCTGTCCCAGTCCTATTTCAGCCGCGGTTACCTGGAGGAGGTCAACGCCGGCAACGCCAACACCTCCAACTGGCTGCAGGGCGGTGGCATCAACCAGGACGGCGAGATCCACGCAGTGAACAGCTTCGAGGCCAGCTCCTGCGGCACCGGCGCCTGCGCCGTCAAGGACGGCCTCAACCACGCCGCCGCCATCTGGAACCCGGAAGGCGACATGGGTGACATCGAGATCTGGGAAATGGCCGAGCCGCTGCTCTACCTCGGCCGCAACGTCAAGGCCAACTCCGGCGGCTACGGCAAGTACCGGGGCGGCTGCGGCTTCGAGACCCTGCGCATGGTGTGGAACGCCCAGGACTGGACCATGTTCTTCATGGGCAACGGCTTCATGAACAGCGACTGGGGGATGATGGGCGGCTACCCCTCTGCCACCGGCTACCGCTTCGAAGCCCACAAGACCGGCCTCAAGGAGCGCATCGCCATCGGTGACTCCCTGCCCCTCGGCGGCGACCTCGACCCGTCCCGCCCCGACTACGAGCGCCACCTGGATGCCACCGCCGTGGTCAAGCGCGACAAGCAGTGCATCACCACCGAAGACTGCTACGACAACCACGACCTCTACCTCAACTACCTGCGCGGCGGCCCCGGCTTCGGCGACCCCATCGACCGCGAGCCGAAGGCCATCGAGAACGACCTCAACCAGAAGTTCCTGCTGCCGGAGTACGCCCAGAAGGTCTATGGCGCGGTGTTCAGCCAGGACGCCAAGGGCGTGTTCACGGTGGATCCGGCCCTGACCCAGGCCCGCCGTGCCGAGATCCGCAAGGAACGCCTGGCCCGCGCCCTGCCGACCCGCGAGTGGATGAAGGAAGAACGCGAACGCATCCTCAACAAGCACGCCGCCGTGCAGGTGCAGCACATGTTCGCCACCAGCTTCGCCCTGTCGGAGAAGTTCACCCAGCAGTTCAAGACCTTCTGGAACCTGCCGGCCGACTGGCAGGTTCTGGAAGAGGAGCTGGGCGTGCCGACCTACGGCTCCAAGCACCGTATGGACCTCTCCCTGATGCCCGACGTCACCACCGTCGTCCAGGTCGAAGAATGACCGCCCGCCCCACCGACACCCCGAATCAAGGAGCACGCAATGTCATACACGAATGAACAGGTCAGCCATCTGGTCGAAGGCACGCTGGACTGGGAGACCACCTTCCGCATGCTGTCCATGCCCAAGGACAACAGCCGCTTCGAGCAATACGTCGCCGCCCTTCAGGCCAAGGTCGGCTTCAAGGACCGCATCGTCCTGCCCTTGGCCCCGCACATGTACATCGTGCAGTCGGCCACCACCAAGCAGTGGATCATCAAGTGCGACTGCGGCCACGAGTTCTGCGACTACAGGGAGAACTGGAAGCTGCACGCCGCGATCTACGTGCGCGACACCGAGGAGGCGATGACCGAGGTCTATCCCAAGCTGATGGCCCCGGACACCCAGTGGCAGGTCTACCGGGAGTACTACTGCCCCACCTGCGGCACCCTTCACGACGTCGAGGCACCGACTCCGTGGTATCCGGTGATCCATGACTTCGAGCCGGACATCGAAGCCTTCTATAAGGAATGGGTGCATCTGCCCGTGCCCGAGCGCGCCGACTGAGGCCCCCCAAGGCCTGGACCGGGGCGGCGGCCGGATCTCCCGGCAACCGCCCCACAGCGGAACACATCCAACAGCACATCGGGGACTGCACCCAATGAACAAGGTATTCCCAACGAGCGACGCCGCCCTCGACGGCCTCCTCTTCGACGGCATGACCATCGCCGCTGGCGGCTTCGGCCTGTGTGGCATCCCGGAGAACCTCATCGCCGCGCTGCTGCGCGCCGGTACCCGCGGACTGACCATCGTCGGCAACAACGCCGGGGTGGACGACTTCGGCATGGGCCCGCTGCTCAAGACGCGTCAGGTGAAGAAGGTGGTCGCCTCCTATGTGGGCGAAAACAAGGAGTTCGAGCGCCAGGTCCTGGCCGGGGAACTGGAGCTGGAACTGGTCCCCCAAGGCACCCTGGCCGAAAGGCTGCGGGCCGGCGGTGCCGGCATTCCCGGCTTCTTCACTCGCACCGCCTTCGGCACACGGCTCGCGGAAGGCAAGGAAACCCGCCTCTTCGACGGCCGCGAATACGTGCTCGAACCTGCCATCCACGCCGACCTGGCCATCGTCAAGGCCTGGAAGGGCGACCGCGCCGGCAATCTGGTCTTCCGCAAGACCGCGCGCAACTTCAACCCGATGATCGCCACCTGCGGCCGCACGACCATCGCCGAGGTCGAGGAGTTGGTTGAGCCCGGCCAGCTGGACCCCGACCAGATCCACACCCCCGGCATCTACGTGGACCGCATCATCCAGGGCAACGCCTACGAAAAGCGCATCGAGTTCCGCACCACGGCGGGTGCCGCCTCCCTGAGCAAGCACGACCCGGTACGCGAGGCCATGGCCCGGCGTGCCGCCCAGGAACTGCGCAACGGCTATTACGTGAACCTGGGCATCGGCATTCCGACCCTGGTCGCCAATTACATTCCCGATGGCATGCAGGTGACCCTGCAGTCGGAGAATGGTCTGCTCGGCATTGGCCCCTTTCCGCCGGACGAGGACATCGACCCGGACCTCATCAACGCCGGCAAGCAGACCATCACCAGTCTGCCGGGCAGCAGCTTCTTCTCCAGTGCCGACTCCTTTGCCATGATTCGTGGCGGGCATGTGGACCTGTCCATCCTCGGCGGCCTGGAAGTCTCGGCTACCGGTGACCTGGCCAACTGGATGGTGCCCGGCAAGATGGTCAAGGGCCCCGGTGGTGCCATGGATCTGGTCTCCGGCGTCGGACGCGTGATCGTGCTGATGGAACATACCGCCCGGGACGGCACGCCCAAGATCCGCTCTCAATGCACGCTGCCCCTGACCGGCAAGGGGGTGGTCCACATGATCATCACCGAGCTTTGCGTGTTTGAGGTCAATCCGGGGGTTGGACTCACCCTGATCGAACTGCAACCCGGCGTCAGCCTGGATGAGGTGCGCGCCAGGACCGGCTGTCCCTTCTCCGTGCGCCACGGCATGGCCTGGCGCCTGGCTGCGGATTTCGACGTCTGTCAGTAAAACCGGCTTTGCGGCGAGGGGCGGCCCGCAGGCACGGGCAGATCCCCTTCGGGGGCAAGCACTCAGCCGGGCCTGGCGCGCCCCGGCTTTCGCCCCTTGTCGCGCTCGCCCCGCGCCGTGGCCGCCCTGGGCGCTACCTTTGGCGCCGGCTTGCTCTGGCTGTCCGCCTGCTCCAGCCAGAGCAAGCCGTCCACATACGACATGAAGTGCTGAAGGTACTCGGGCGAGGTATCCCGCATCAGTTCGAGGGATTGCAGCGCCAGGATATGGGAGTTGAGGGGGCCGGCGTTGTCGGGGGCCTGGGCCAGGGCCGAGCTGAGTTGCTGGTTGATGCTGAGTTTCAGCCAAGCGTCCCGGAAGCAGGCTACCGATCTCAGCTCATCAGTGGACGCATGCACCTCCGCACCTGCCTCGCGCCCTGCTCCAGGTGGCGCCTCGCGAGGGAGCTGGCGTAGCTGGTCCAGGAGTTCTCCAAACATGCGGGCGCCCTGACCTGGGCGAAGCCTGGCCAAGGTGTGTTTCAGGCGCCGGAAATCACCCTCGTGATGGCAGCAGTTCAGTTCGTCAGCGGCATCGGGATGATCGTTTATCGCAAGCGCGAGATCGTCGGCCGCCACCGCGCGTGCCTGCTCGAAACGCGCGCGATAATCCTCCAGAGCGGCGTTCAGCTTGCCCTCGAGCAGGCGTCTGGCCTCGCCCTGGCGCGACGCGGTGCGGCTGGCCAGGGCCTCGATGAACCGAAAGCGGACCGGATCGAAGCGGGCCGCGCCCTGCAGACGCAGGGCCTGCAGAACACCATCGACTTCAGTCACGGGACGCCGCCGCCGGCCCCGAGGGGGTGCCTGCACTCCCCTTGGACGATTTGGGCACAGGCGCCATCTCCACCCGCCGGTTCTGCGAACGCCCCTGGGCATCGGCATTGGACGCCACCGGCTGCTCGGGTCCGAAGGCGGCAGCAAAGATGGATGAGGACGGGATTCCCTCCTCGATCAGTGTTCGGGTGACGGTCAGCGCCCGCTGGGCCGACAACTCCCAATTGTCTTCAAACTGGCGGTTGCTGTCGCGCACCGGCCGGTCATCGGTGAAACCACTGACCATCAGCATCTCGTCACGGGTGCCGAGGTAGGCCGTCAGTGGCGCAGCCAGGGTCTTGAGGAGCACCCGGCCTTCCGGCTGCAGCTGATCCGAATTGAGGGCAAACAGCACGCTGCCGCTGATGCCGATGCGCCCGTTGTTCAGGGTTACCCGGCCCGAAGCCAGGGGCCCCGCCAGGGCTTGCTCCAGGGCCACTCGGCGTTGCTCCTCGACCTTGCGCTTCTGCACCTCGGTCTCCAGGCTGCTTGCCAGTTCCAGATGCACGCCGAGCACACCCACCAGGATCAGCACGAACGCGCCGAGCAGACCCGACATCAGGTCACCGAATACAGCCCAGATTGGCGCAGCGTGCTCGATGCCGCCGTCGATCTCGTCCATGCTCACGCCCCGCCGGCCATGGGCGCGGTTCTCCCGGCCAGCCCCTGCAGATCCTCGATGACCTGCTTCTGCGACATGATGCTCAGGTCGATGACCTCCCGCGCCTGGGCCACGTAATAGGCGAGTTGCTCATCGCTCCTGGCCATTGACGCCGACAGGGCCTCCTCGATGCGCCCCAGTGCATCCATCAACTTCTCGTTGGATTCACTGAACAGATGAACCCCATGCCCAAAGGCTTCGCTCAGGCTCGACACCTCGACCGCACCAAGCTCAATCTGCGCCGCGATGCTGCTCATCCGCCCCGACTCCGCCTCCATCCGCGATTCGAACCGGGTACCAACACGTTCCAGCAGCTCTGCGGACGTGCCGACCAGGGCGTCAATGGCCTGCCGCTGATCGGTGGAAGCGTGCGTGATGGCATCCAGCAGGGCGCCTAGCGTCTCCATGATGCGGGTGCGCTCCTGGAGCATCGCGTTGTCGCGCGCCATGCTGGCGGAAAGCTCTTGACGCAGCTGGGCAATCACCTCTGCCGCAGCTTTGGGGGCCTCGGACGCGGTCTGCATCAAGCGTGCAACTTCTTCGATGGTTCGGGTCGCCTGAGCCGCGGTCGTGGCCCCAATCTGCCGTGCGCTCTCTTCCAGCGCAGTGAGTAACCCTAGCTGGCGACCGTGGGCCTGCTCGCCCGCAGCCTGCCACCCCTTCTGCAGGGTTGAGGCCATCGACTCCACCACCTGCGTGAGCGCATCAAGGCGCTGTTGATCCTGGGCCGCCGAGGCCTCCTGCATCTCCGCATGGGAGGCCCCCACCGAGGCCAACAGGCTGGCAGACGTTTGCTCGAAATGCCCGACGGTGGCCGCGAGCGCCGCCTGCGTCTCACGCCCCATGCTGATGCTGCTTTGTTCGTGCCGACCGAGCACCTCGGACCAGCTTGCGCTTGCCTGGGTGGCTGTTCGTTCGAAGCGGTTGCTCAGCTCTTCCAACTGGCTCTGCGTGGCCTGCGTCAACCCCGCGTGCAGGGCTTTTGTCTCGTCCGCCAGCGTCCTGGTGACGCTGGCCAGATCTGCCTGCAGCGCGCCATGCGTGCGCTCGACCGTCGCCAGCAAGGACGCGGACTGCCTCTCGAAGGTGTCCGTATGGGCGGTAAGGGTCTGCTTCAGCTCGCTGTTCAATGCATCGCCGGTCTGCTCGTGCCGCACCAGCGCACGTGTCCACGTTTCGGAGACAGTGCTCACCGAGCTCTCAAAGCGGGCCGAAACACCGTCGAGCTGCGCCTCGACCGTGCTGGCGAGCTTCTGATACAAGGTGGCCGTCTCCTGTGCAATGCCGGACATGGTCGTCTCCACCGCCGGACGAATGGTATCGCCGGCAATCCGGGCACTTTCCATCAGGCTGTGCTTGAGTGAGGCGTCCACGGATGCAGCGAGCTCGGAGTAGATCACCCGGGCTTCCCTGTGATGGCTTTCCTGGCTGGCCAACAGGCGCTCACCCAGCTGCTGGCTGTGTCGCTCCATCTGCTCCATCATTCCATGGAGCTTGTCCACGACGCTGGGCAGCGCCTGGGCCTGCATCTGCAGGGCCTTGAATGTCTCCTGCCGCTGATGTGCCATGGAAAATTCCCGAAGCACCGTTGCAATGCGGGAATCAAGCACCTGTGAGACCTGCAGCCGCTCACGCCGGCACAGGGTCGACATCAGCCCGAGCAGGGCCGACGCAGCGACCCCCGCCACGGACGTCCCGAAAGCCACCCCGAGGCCCTTCACCGGCGCGGCAAGGGACGCCCGGATGGTCTGCAGGTCGGTCGTGCTCTCCAGGGCCAGAACCGCGCCATTGAGGGTCACCACCATCCCCAGGAAGGTTCCCAACATGCCCAGCAGGACGAGAAGTCCAACCAGATAGGGCGTCACCGATGGTGCAGGCAATCCCACCCGCTCACCGTCGACACGCAGACGCACGGCGTTATGCAGGGAGGGGTGAAAGGTGAGGATCCAACTATCGAGAGTCTGCAGGCCGTCCGGAATGGACGCCAATGCCTGCGACAAGGACGCAGTCGCCAGATTGAAACGCCTCAGCTCGAGCGCACCCGCAAGATAGACCACGCCGATCAGCAAGGTCATCAGCAGCGCCAGCGGGCTGCCCCCGACATAGCCCACCGCCACCCAGGCGATGACTACCAATCCCAGGAAGAAGGCCCCCCAATACATGCTGTTTTTCATCGTTGCCCTGTACCTTCCTTATCTAGCGCCTCCAGGAGCCCGAGTGCCGGCTGCAAACGAAGATCCAGTTCCGCAAACAATACGGCCTGCACATCCCTGCAGAACGCTGCCAGCCAGATGCCGGGTGCCGGATCATCGCCACCCTCCGTAGCCTGGGTCATGAGCATCTCAAAGCGCTTGCCGAGAACAGTCGGCAAAGCCGCCAGCAGCCCCCGCTCACGTACGCCAAGTGCTCGCTCAAGTTCTCCATCCAGCGCAGCCAGACGCCTCAAGGCAGGAGAACACGTCGACGCCACCATGCGCACCTGAGTACGCAAATTGGCAGCCGCCGTCTGCATGCTTCGCTGATGGGCGAGATAAGACCGGTGGTAAGGGATGAACTCGACGGCGCTCTCAGTAGAGAAATGTGCTGACGCGGCGACCGTGCTGGGATCTAGCTGCTTGTCCGAACGAATCGCATCCATGAGGGATGCGCGAACGCGGTCAAACTCAGCGCGCAATCCAGCCACATCCATACCCTCGCCACTCAGATCCATTCCGTCCGACGAGCCGCCATGCAATACGGAATAGAGCGAGATCGCATCCTTGAAATCCAGCCATTGGCCCAATCTGTCACCGAGTGACTGCCGCGATTCGGCAAGATCCGCCACCGCAATATCCTCAAGCACTCGAATGAGTCTGGAGCGATGAAAACGCCCGCGCGGCACAGCTCGCGTCATACCAGAAGCTACCATCCAAAAATCCGACAAGGCTACTACAGAAGTCGAGACCGGCATTCCGGCGCAGGGGCCGAAGGTTCAAACTATGGGAGGGACTTTGACGAGCGAATACTGGTGCTGTCCTTTAAAAGCCAAACCCCCTGTCGCTGATGTAGCGCAGGGGGTTTGATGGGGTAAGTCTGACGATGACCTACTTTCACGCACGGCTGTGCACTATCATTGGCGCGGTCTCGTTTCACTGTCCTGTTCGGGA
>NZ_JAFLDT010000083.1 GCF_017302315.1 Zoogloea sp. | reverse complement strand
TGCTCGCTGCGCTGCTCGAACACCATCCGCACTGAACGCTCGCGCACTTCCGGGGCGTATTTCGTTGTCTTCTTCATGGCTCCATCTTCTCAAGAGTGGGAGCCTCCGCGAAACCCGGGGCGATTCACTTCGGCTAGGCGGCACAGTTCGGACTGACGAACAAATCAAACACCTCTCCAGCCAATCCTGAACGCATCAATCGCAGCGTCGCGCTGCAAACTTGACATCGGTCTTCCAGTAAGTGGAAGACGACCTGGCCGCCCGGCGTCTGGTGGTGGCGGTGCTGCTGGCGAAGAATGCGGGCGGAGGTTGGCGCGGGGAGGTCAAATGAACCTGATTTCTTCCGTTGCCCTCCCTTAGCCAGATGCAAACCGCGCCTTTGGGCGCCCTCGGTCGCATCCACAGTTGCAGGGACTTCGGGGAGTCGTGGGGGGCGACTTCAGTCGCCCGCGGACTTTGATCAACGGTCTGGCTGTGATCGACGCGTGGATGGGCGACTGAAGTCGCCCCTACAGGTCGCACCTACAAGATCAGCGGCTTGAGCAGCATCCACAGGGCGGTGGCCAGGATCATCCAGGCGAAGGCCAGGCGCATGCTGCGCTCCGGCAGGCGGTGGGCCACCGCGACGCCGGTGGACACGGTGAGCAGGCCGCCGATGGCCATGGGCAGGCCAATCGACCAGTCCACCTGGTGGGCGCGGCCGTAGGTGAGCAGGGCCACCGCCGAACACGGGGTGACGAGGACCAGGGACAGGCTCTGGGCCACTGTCTGACGCTGGCCGAAGGCCTGGGTGAAGATGGGGGTGGCCAGCAGCCCGCCGCCCACGCCGAGCAGCCCCATGCAGGCACCCCCCGGAATGCCCACCAGGGGCAGCCATTTGCGATTGAAATACCCGGCTCCGTCGGCGCTGCCGGCCTTGCGGCTGCCGGCGAGCATGCGCAGGGCGATCAGGATCAGGAAGACGCTGAACAGGCTGCGCAGCAGCCCGGAATCCAGCCCCGTTGCCACCTGGGCCACGCCATAGGTGGCGGCCGAGGCCAGCACGGCGAGGGGCAGGGCGGTGCCCAGGGCCACCGGGTGCCGGCGGGTGTAGCGCCACCAGCCGACGATCAGGATGGGCACCATCATGGCCAGGGAGGTGCCCTGGGCCAGGGCTTGCTCCATGCCGAAGGCCAGGGCCAGGAAGGGGATGGCGATGATGCCGCCGCCGATGCCGAATAGGCCACCGAAGAAGCCCAGGGCCGCGCCCAGCGTGAGGACGGAGAGAGGCTCGGTGATCGCGAGGGCGTGCATGGGCGGCTTGTCTATCCGGAGGGGCGGGAGGTGTCAGGGCGCGGGCAAGCCCGCCAGGGCCGCGGCGACGGCCTGGCCTGCTTCGGCGGTGCTGGCGCTGCCGCCGATGTCCGGCGTGCGCGGGCCGTTCACCAGCACCTGCTCGATGGCCCGCATCATGGCATCGTGGGCGGCCTTGTAGCGGGCGTCACCGTTGCCGAGGAAGTCGAGCATCATGGCCCCCGACCAGATCATGGCGATGGGGTTGGCGATGCCCTGGCCGTAGATGTCCGGAGCCGAGCCATGCACCGGCTCGAACAGGGACGGGAAGTTGCGCTCGGGGTTGAGGTTGGCCGACGGGGCGATGCCGATGGTGCCGGTGCAGGCCGGCCCCAGGTCGGAGAGGATGTCGCCGAACAGGTTGGAGGCCACCACCACGTCGAAGCGCTCGGGGCTGAGCACGAAGCGGGCTGTGAGGATGTCTATGTGGTACTTGTCCCAGCGCACTTCGGGGTAGTCGCCGGCCATGTGCTCCACCCGCTCGTCCCAGTAGGGCATGCTGATGGCGATGCCATTGGACTTGGTGGCCGAGGTGAGGTGCTTTTTGTGGCGCGACCGGGCCAGGTCGAAGGCGAACTTGAGGATGCGGTCCACGCCTTTGCGGGTGAAGATCGACTCCTGGATCACCGTCTCCCGCTCGGTGCCCTCAAACAGGCGGCCGCCCACCGACGAGTATTCCCCCTCGGTGTTTTCCCGCACCACGTAGAAGTCGATGTCGCCCACCTTACGGTTGGCCAGGGGGCAGGGCACGCCCGGCATCAGGCGCACTGGGCGCAGGTTCACGTACTGGTCGAAATCGCGCCGGAACTTGATCAGCGAGCCCCACAGGGAGATGTGGTCGGGCACTGTGGCCGGCCAGCCGGCAGCGCCGAAGTAGATAGCGTCAAAGCCCTTGAGCTGGGCAAACCAGTCGTCCGGCATCATCTTGCCGTTGGCCAGGTAGTAGTCGCAGTGGGCCCAGTCGAAGGTGACGAACTCCAGTTCGAGGCCAAACCTGTCCATGGCCACCTCGAGCACGCGAAGGCCCTCGGGCATGACCTCCCGACCGATGCCGTCGCCGGCGATGACTGCGATGCGGTGTTTCATGGAGGGCTCCTTGCCACGGACGAAGTTGAGGTCCGGCTAGCTTAGAGGTCACAGAAATAATTACAATTCTTCGAAATGTGAATCCTGCGAATACGAAACGTGAACACAAACCCTGAACTTGATGACCTGCGTCTCTTCTGTGTCGTGGCCCGCCACCGCAGCTTCGCTGAAACCGCCCGGGAGCTGGGCGTCTCGAAGGCCGTGGTGAGCAAGCGCATTGCCATACTCGAAGCCGCCGTGCACGAGCGGCTGTTCCACCGGACCACCCGCAACGTGTCCCTCACGGCTCAGGGCGAGATCGTGCACCATTGGGCCCAGCGGATTCTCGAGGACGTGGACCTGATGGGCGAGGCCATCTCCCGCGAGAAGGCTGCGCCGAGCGGGCTCCTGCGCATTTGCAGCAGCACCGGCTTTGGCCGCAGCCGCCTGGCCCCGGCCTTGTCGGCCCTCGCCTGGCGCCATCCGCAGCTGGAGATCCAGGTGGAACTGTTCGACCGGCTGGTGGATCTGGTGGAGGAGGGCTTCCAGCTCGACATCCGCCTCGGGCATGTCCGGGAGGGCAACGTCATCAAGCGCCGCATCGCCCGCAACCGGCGAGTGCTGTGCGCCTCACCCGCCTACCTGGCGCGTTCCGGTGCGCCGTGCTCCCTGGATGAGCTCATGACCCACCGTTGCATCCCCATCCGCGAGCGCGACCAGGATTTCGGGCGCTGGGAGCTGGAAGGACCAGAGGGGCGCATCGCCATCAAGGTGAGCGGGCCCCTGTCGGCCAACAACGGCGAGATCGTCCGCCAGTGGGCCATCGACGGCCACGGCATCATCCTGCGCTCCACCTGGGACGTCTCCCGCGAGATCGAAGCCGGCCTGCTCGTGCCCGTCCTCCCCGCCTATTACCAGCAGGCCGACGTGTGGGCGGTGTACCCCTCCCGCCTGTCGGTGTCCGCCAAGGTCAAGGTGTGCGTGGAGTTTCTGGAGGACTGGTTCGAGCGGACGGGGATGAACGACGGGGCTTGAGCCGCGGGGCAGCTACCAGTTCGACTTGTCCTGGCTGGGGCCGTCGGTGTGGTGGCTGAGGTAGTCGCGCAGGTGGCCGACGAAGCAGGCGACCTTGGCGGAGAGGTTGAGGCGCTCAAGATAGACGGCGTAGATGTCAGCCGGCGGGGTGTCGTAGTCGGCCAGTACCTGTGCCAGGCGCCCGCTGCGCAAATACTTGGCCACGTCCCATTCGGCGCGCATCAGGATGCCGTGACCATCCAGGGCCCAGTTGAGGGCCACTTCCCCATCGTTGGTGCTGAGCTTGCCGCGCACCTTGACGGTCTCGGTCTGCTTGCCGCGGGCCAGCCGCCAGTTGCCGTAGGCGGTCTCGTTCTGGCGCAGCACGATGCACTGGTGCTGGACCAGATCGTGGGGGTAGGCGGGGGTGCCGGCGGCACGCAGATAGGCCGGTGAGGCCACCAGCAGGCGCCGGTTGGTGGCGATCTTCTTGGCGATGAGGCGGGAGTCGGGCAGCTCGCCGAAGCGGATCGACACGTCGATGGCTTCGTCGGGCAGGCCGATGGGGCGGTCGGTGAGGTGTAGCTGCACCTCCACGTCGGGGTAACGCTGGGAGAAGGCCGAGATGGCCGGGCCGATGTAGGAGCGCCCGAAGCCCAGGGGGGCATTGACCCGCAGCAGGCCTTTGGGGGCCGCCCGGCTGCTGCACACCAGGCGCTCCATCTCTTCGATGTCGCTGAGGATGCGCAGGGCGTTGTCAAAGTACACCTCGCCCTCGCCGGTGAGGCTGATGCGCCGGGTGCTGCGGTTGAGCAGGCGCACCCCCAGACGTTCCTCGAGCTGGGCCAGGCGCCGGGAGACGGCCGGGGGGGTGAGGTTGAGCTCCCGGGCGGTGGCGGCGAGGCTGCCCTGTTTGACCAGCAGGCAGAAGAAGCCGAGTTCGGTGTCCGCGTTCATTCGTAAGTTTTTTGCAATGATTAATTAACTTTATCTCGATTCATATTATTTACCAAGGTTTTAACCTCCTCTTCACGCGTCACCCAGCAGAGAACAGCGGCCTTCCCGGGCACGAGCCCGTGGCAGGCAAGAGAGCCGCAGAAGACGGCAAGGACCCCGCGCTGGACTGGTCATCGTCACTACAAGAGGAGACTCCGAATGGAAATGGATCTAGAGAAACGCACCCTGCGCCGGATCACCTGGCGCATCGTGCCGTTCATCATGCTGCTGTACTTCATCGCCTACCTGGACCGGGTCAACATCGGCTTCGCCGCGCTGACCATGAAGGAAGATCTGGGCTTCACGGCGTCCATCCTGGGCTTCGGGGCGGGCATCTTCTTCTGGGGCTACTTCATGTTCGAGGTGCCCTCCAACATCATCCTGCACAAGGTCGGGGCGCGTCTGTGGATCGCCCGGGTCATGGTGACCTGGGGGATCATCTCCGGCGCCATGGCCTTCGTGGAGGGGGCCACCAGCTTCTACATCATGCGCTTCCTGCTGGGGGCCGCCGAGGCGGGCTTCTTCCCCGGCATCATCCTGTATCTCAGCTACTGGTTTCCGGCGCGCCACCGGGCCGGCGTGACGGCCCTGTTCATGGCTGCGGCGCCTATCTCCACCGCCCTGGGCTCGCCCATCTCGGCGGCACTGCTGGAAATGAGCGGTGTGATGGGGCTGCGCGGCTGGCAGTGGATGTTCATCCTCGAGGCGATCCCGGCGCTGATCCTCGGCGTGGTGGTGTTCTTCTACATGACCGACAGGCCCGAGCAGGCCAAGTGGCTCAAGGATGACGAGCGCAACTGGCTGGTCAATGCCATGAACGCGGAGAACGCCAGCAAGTCGAGTGGTGCCAAGCACGGCATCCTGAGCGGTATGGCCAACCCCCGGGTGCTGGCGCTGGCGATGATCTACTTCGGCACCTCCGCCGGCCTGTACACCCTGGGCATCTGGGCCCCGCAGATCATCAAGCAGCTGGGCGTCTCGTCCATGACCGTGGGCTTCCTCAACGCCATTCCGCCGATCGTCTCGGTGGTGGCCATGGTGCTGTGGTCCCGTCACTCCGACCGCAGCGGCGAGAGGACCTGGCACGTGGTGCTGGCCTGTGTGGCCGCGGCCGTCGGCCTGGTGGTGGCGGCCAGCGCCAACAGCGTGGTGGGCCTCATCGCCGCCCTGACCCTGGTAAATGTGGGCATCAGCTGCGCCAAGCCGCCCCTGTGGAGCATGCCTACCATGTTTCTGTCTGGCGCCGCGGCGGCCACCGGCATCGCCACCATCAATTCCATCGGCAACCTGGGTGGTTTTGCCGGCCCGGCCATGATCGGCTGGGTCAAGGATCAGACCGGCAGCTTTGCCGGCGGCCTGTACTTCGTCGCCGGTCTGCTGGTGCTGTCGGCGGTCCTCACCCTGATGCTGGCTCGTACCCAGAAGCCGCAGGCGGTCCCCGCCGAAGCCACGGCCCATTGAAACCAAGCCCAACCCCATACCAACAGATTCTGAGAGGAGCACAACATGGACAAGGAAGCCGCTGTTCAGTCCCTGACGGACACCATGGCGAGATTCACCGCCTACATCGGCAAGCGTCTGCCCAAGGACGTGAAGGCCAAGCTGGCCGACCTGCGCACGATGGAAACCAACCCCCTGGCCAAGTCGATCTACGACTCCATGGCCGGCAACCAGGAGGCCGCCGACAGGCTCAACCGGCCGAGCTGTCAGGACACCGGGGTGATCCAGTACTTCGTGGAGGCGGGTGCCCGCTTTCCGCTGCTGGGCGAGCTGGAGGAAGTCCTGAAGGAGGCCACCGCCGAGGCCACCCGCATGGGGCCCCTGCGCCACAACGCGGTGGAGACCTTTGACGAGAAGAACACCGGCACCAACACCGGCACCAACATCCCCTGGCTGGACTGGCGCATCGTGCCCGACGCCGACACCTGCACCATCGACGTGTACATGGCCGGCGGCGGCTGCACCCTGCCGGGCGCGGCCAAGGTGTTGATGCCGGGCCAGGGCTACGAAGGCGTGGCCGAGTTCGTGATGGACGTGATCACCGAGCGCGGTGTCAATGCCTGCCCGCCGCTGCTGGTGGGGGTGGGGGTGTCCACCTCGGTGGAGACCGCCGCGCGCCTGTCCAAGCTGGCCATCATGCGGCCGGTGGATTCAAAGAGCGCCAACCCCCGCGCGGCGCTGATGGAGGAGCTGCTGGAGCAGGGCCTCAACGAGATCGGCATCGGCCCCCAAGGCCTCACCGGCAACAACAGCGTGATGGGTGTGAATATCGAGTCCTCCGCCCGCCACCCCTCCACCATCGGCGTGGCCGTCAATACCGGCTGCTGGGCCCACCGCCGCGGCAAGATCCGCATCAACGCCGACATGTCCTACGAAATTCTTTCCCACGAAGGAGTGGTGCTGTGAAGAAAATTCTAACGACCCCCATCAAGGACGAAGACCTGGCAGACCTCAAGGTGGGCGACGTGGTGTACCTCACCGGCCGCCTCGTCACCTGCCGTGACGTGGCCCACCGCCGCCTGATCGAGCAGGGCCGTGAGCTGCCGGTGAATCTGGAAGGCGGCGCGATCTTTCACGCCGGCCCGATCGTCCGTAAGAAGGACGACGGCAACTTCGAGATGGTCTCCATCGGCCCGACCACCAGCATGCGCATGGAGAAGTTCGAGCGCGAGTTCATCAAGCAGACCGGCGTCAAGCTCATCGTCGGCAAGGGCGGCATGGGCCCCGAGACGGCCGCCGGCTGTCAGGAAGGCCCGGCGGTGCATGCCATCTTCCCGGGGGGCTGCGCGGTGCTGGCCGCCACCCAGGTGGAAGAGATCGAAGGCGCCGAATGGCAGGACCTGGGCATGCCGGAGACACTGTGGATCAACCGGGTCAAGGAGTTTGGCCCGCTGATCATCTCCATCGACACCCATGGCAACAACCTGATCTCCCAGAACAAGGCCGGCTTCAACGAGAAGAAGAAGCCCATCCTGGAAAAGATCAACAAGCAGCTCAGTTTCATCAAGTAAGCCGCTCCCAGCGGTGGCCGGGCAGTTCCGCCGGCCGCCGCACCTCCCCATCCCGCTCCAGAAAATACATCGTGTGGTGCTGGCCCGTTGAGGCGTCGGCAGGGGGAGGTATTGCCTGCCAGTCCAGAACGCACCGGAGACACGACATGGATGCCCAGCAGTTGCGCGCCGCCGCGCTTTACTATCACCGCCAGCCCCGACCGGGGAAGATCGCCGTCGCACCGACCAAGCAGCTCACCAACCAGTACGACCTGGCCCTTGCCTATTCGCCCGGCGTGGCCTTCGCCTGCGATGAGATCGTGGCCAATCCCCACGAGGCCGACACGCTCACCGCCCGGGCCAACCTGGTGGGCGTCATCACCAACGGCACGGCCGTGCTGGGCCTAGGCAACATCGGCCCGATGGCCGCCAAGCCGGTGATGGAAGGCAAGGGCGTGCTGTTCAAGAAGTTCGCCAACATCGACGTGTTCGACCTCGAGATCGACGAGGCCGACCCGGACCGGCTGATCGACACCATCGTCTCCCTGGAGCCGACCTTCGGCGGCATCAACCTGGAGGACATCAAGGCGCCGGAGTGCTTCTACATCGAGAAGAAGCTGCGCGAGCGCATGAAGATCCCGGTCTTCCATGACGACCAGCACGGCACCGCCATCGTGGTGGGCGCGGCCATCCTCAATGCCCTACACTTGGTGGGCAAGGACCTGCGCGAGGTCCGCATCGTCACCTCCGGCGCTGGTGCCGCGGCCCTGGCCTGCCTCGACCTGCTGGTGATGCTGGGGGCCCCGGTGGACAACATCTGGGTGACCGACATCGAGGGCGTGGTGTACCAGGGGCGCACCAGGCTCATGGACGACATCAAGGCCCGCTACGCCAAGCCCACCCGGGCCCGCAGCCTGGCCGAGGTGATCGAGGGCGCCGACGTGTTCCTGGGGCTGTCGGCCGGTGGCGTGCTCAAGCCGGCCATGGTGGCGCGCATGGCCGCCCGCCCGGTGGTCATGGCCCTGGCCAACCCGACCCCGGAAATCCTGCCCGAGGAGGTCAAGGCCGTGCGGGACGACGCCATCATCTGCACCGGCCGCTCCGACTACCCCAACCAGGTCAACAATGTGCTGTGCTTTCCATTCATCTTCCGGGGAGCGCTGGATGTGGGCGCCACCACCATCACCGAGGAGATGAAGATGGCCGCCGTGAAGGCCATTGCCGGGCTGGCCCGGGCCGAGCAGTCGGAGGTGGTGGCCAGCGCATATGGCGAAAAGGTGGCCGGCTTCGGGCCGGACTACCTCATCCCCAAACCGTTCGATCCCCGCCTCATCGTCAAGATCGCTCCGGCGGTGGCCCGGGCCGGCATGGACTCGGGCGCGGCGACGCGGCCCATCCACGACTGGGACGCCTATCTGCAGGGGCTCAACGAGTTTGTGTACCACTCCGGCCTGATCATGAAGCCGGTGTTCTCCCAGGCCCGCCTGGCGCCCAAGCGCATCGTCTTTGCGGAAGGCGAGGATGAGCGGGTGCTGCGCGCGGTGCAGGTGGTGCGTGACGAGGGCATCGCCCGGCCCATCCTGATCGGGCGCCAGGCGGAGATCGCGGCGCGCATCGCCACCGCCGGCCTGCGCATCCGCGAGGGTGTGGACTTCGAGGTGGTCCAGCTCGGCAGCGGCGTCTTCTTCGACACCCACTACGAGGCCCTGTGGAGCACCTACCACCGCCTGATGGCCCGCAAGGGCGTGTCGGCCGAGCTGGCCCAGCGCGAAGTCCGGCGCCGGGCCACGCTGCTTGGGGCGCTGATGCTGCGGCTGGGCCACGCCGACGGGCTGATCTGTGGCACCCTGGGCCGCCACGAAGCCCACCGGGGCCACGTGCAGAACGTCATCGGCACCCGTGAGGGTCTGGACCGCTACTACGCCATGAACCTCCTGATGCTGCCCGAGCGCACCGTTTTCATCGGCGACACCTACGTCAACTACGATCCCAGCGCCAGCCAGCTGGTGGACATGACCCTGCTCGCCGCCGAGGAGATCCGCAACTTCGGCATCACCCCCAAGGTGGCGCTGCTGTCCCATTCGAGCTTCGGCACGGATGACTCACCCACCGCCCTCAAGATGCGCGAGGTGCTGGCTTGCCTTGGCGAGCGCGCCCCCGGGCTGGAGGTGGAAGGGGAGATGCACGGCGACGCGGCGCTGGATGAACAGATCCGCCTGCGCACCTTTCCCGAAAGCCGCCTGAAAGGCGCGGCCAACCTGCTGGTGATGCCCACCCTGGACGCCGCCAACATCGCCTTCAACCTGCTCAAGGTGGCGGCCGGCGACAACCTCACGGTAGGCCCCATCCTGCTCGGCGCAGCCCGCCCGGTGCACATCCTGACCCCGACCGCCACGGTGCGGCGCATCGTCAACATGACTGCGCTGACGGTGGTGAACGCCCGCTGAGGAAGTTGACATGTGCATGCACCGTGGGGTCGAATGAACTCGACACCGCTAAGGTGCGTACGCAGGGCCATTGCACTTACCCGTCATGCGCCAGTCTGATGCCCAGCATCGCCTCCCTGTAGCCATCCTCCCAGGCGGCGAGCTTGCGCTTCATGCGCATGCTGATCTTTCCAAACTTGGCTTGGGTGGCGGTTTCGGTCTTGAGCAGATTGAGAACGATGCGCTTCAGCCGGGAAAGGTTGTCCGCGGCGTAGTCCTTGCGCACGGTGGCGGCGTCTTCATGGAAATTGACGTGCAGCATCCAGTGCACGCCATTCTCAATGCCCCAGTGCGCCCGGACGGCTTTGGCAAAGTCGATGGCCGGCATGGCTCGGGACGCGATGTAGTAGCGCCGTTCTGGCGCAGAGGCCTTGTCGCCGACCCTCCTCAGCGAGTCGACCATGCCCAGCATCTTGCATCCGGGCCAGTGTTCAACATCCACTTCGCCCGCGTTGGCAGCCACCCAGAACTCCAGCCACACGAAGCGGCCATGGGCTTCCTCAGAGAAGCGGGCGTATTGCCAGGCCTGCTGCAGTGCCTCGCGCTGGGCGAGGCCGAAGCGCTCCTGGAGCGTGACTTGAAGGGACGGCGGGTTGCCTTTGACGGCCAGCAGGTAGTCGGCCTTCTGAGCCAGGATCTTCGCGGCGATCTGGCTTTGGCAGCCCATTGCATCGATGCTGACCAGATAGCCCCGGATCAGCAGGTTGTCGAGCAGTTCGGGGATGGCGGAGATCTCGTTGCTCTTGTCACTGACCTTCTCCTGGCCCAGCACCAGCCCACATTCGGTGGCGAAGGCGCTGACCATGTGGATCGGCCTGTTCTCGCCATCGCCCGAGCCTCGTATCGTCTTGCCATCGACCGCCAGCGTGCCCGTGCTCACCGCGGGCACCAGGCCGCCGACCCAGCGACGGAAGGCCGACTCGAAGGACTTGGGGTTCAGGATGCGGAACACCCGGTTGAAGGTGTCGTGGGACGGAATGCCGCCCTCGAGTTTGAGAAAGCGCCTGAGCCAGGCCTCCTTGCTCTGGGCCCAGAAGGCGATTTCCTCGAAGGTGTTCATGTCGCACAGCACCGCGCAGACGGCCATCGTCAGGATCTCCTGGAGATCATGCTGGCGCGCATAGCCGGCACGGCGAGGGTCGTCGACCAGGGAGAGGCAACTCATCAACGGCATCGGTGCGGGCGTTTCCATGCTCATTGTCCAAAAGACGAGAGTAGACGCCTTTTAGATGAGGTTCACAAAACTCTTGCGCAAGCTGTTGAGTGTGAACGGGTTTTAGTGTCGTGGAATGTTGTTTGAGTATACGGGGGTGCGGATGACGGATAAGTGAAATGGCCCTGCCGCGGCCGCGCCGCCTATTGGGCAGAGTCGGCGCCGGAGGTCGATGGCGTCATCACCTTTCACATGCTCAACTATGAGCCATTTGCGGGTCGCATCCTGAAGCGCGTAGAGCCTTCAATGTTCACCGTCGAGTATTTCGGAACGGCCGTTGAGTTCTCATTCTTTGGCGATGTGACAGGTGGCACCGGTCTGTCCCTTGTGGCCAGCCTGGTCGATGAGTTGTTTCGCTGGAAAATGGCTGCGGGCTGGGTATCGGTGCTGATGGCAATGAAGGCCGCTGGGGACCACGGGGTTGACCGCCGCAACCACGATCCCTCGAGCTCACGGAGCGACAGCTATGCCGACAACTGAAGGCCGCAGGATCACTTCGGCGCCTTCGCACTTCGCCGTCTTCGGTCGTGAGGTATGACGCCCGGGCGGGATCTGGGGCGCATGCAACGCGTTCGCAGGTGACTCTCGCGTGTTGAGGAACGGATTGATAACCGCCACTTCCAGCTCTCGGAAGTCGGCAGCCTTGCGATTCACCGATGCGAAGCCCAAGGAGACGTCAGTGGGAGCCAAATCCGCACTCTTGGTCATTGATGCGCAGGTCGGCGTCCTTTCTGCGGTCTGGGAGTCCGGCCGGGTTCTGCGCAACTTGGAGACGCCTGTCGGCAGGGCGAGAGCTGCGGGCGTTTCTATCGTTTGGTTGCAGCACGTTGATGACGAACTTGCAAAAAACAAGAGGGGTTAGCCCCCTATCGTTTTGAGCCCCCTTGGACATCGCCGTCAGCTATTGCTATCCGTCTTGAACCGTCCTACAAGCTGACGCAGATTGGTGGCAATGCTTTGCAGTTCGTGGGCGGAGGCGGCGGTCCCACGGATGGTTTCCGTCGTTTCCTCGACCATGTTAGCAATCTGCTCGACACGTTGTGCGATGGCAGTGCTGGCCGCGCTTTGCTCACGGGTGGCATCGGCGACTTCGCCAACGCGTTGCAGGGTTCTGCGAGCACTACCCTCGATCGCCAGCAGCGACTCCGAGGCCAACGAGGCAAGATGGACCCCTTCATGGACTTCGGGCAGCGCGGTGTTCATGGCCTCGACGGCACCGACCGTATCCTGCTGAATGCCAACAATCACTTGCTCGATTTCCAACGTCGCACAGGCGGTTCTCTCGGCTAGCTTGCGCACTTCGTCGGCCACGACCGCAAAGCCACGTCCCTGTTCGCCGGCGCGGGCGGCCTCGATGGCGGCATTGAGCGCCAGCAGGTTGGTTTGTCCGGCGATATCCTTGATCACTCCAGCGATGGTCGATACCTGCTTGGTACGGTCCTCCAGCGCATGAATTCTGCCGGAGGCGCCCGAGACGGTTTTGGATATCTTCTCAATCGCTGCTGTAGCCTGATTGACCCGCTCGCTACCACACCCTGCGAGCTCCGCCGCCTCGGAGGTTTCTCGGGCGCTCTCGCGAGCACTGTCCGAGATATGGCTGGAACTCACCGTGAGTTCCTCAATGGCTGCTGCCATGGCCGAAGTCGAATCGGCTTGCAGTTCGGCTGCCTTGGCGATCTCACCGGAGGCACATGCGATTTTTTCGGCATTTTCCACCACGCGATTGGCATCGCCATTGATGCCTCCGACCATGTCACGCAGGGCGCCGACCATGGTTCCCAGGGCACCGAGAAGGCTGTTGGCCGGAACATTTTCAATCCGCGCCGTCAAGTCGCCGTCGGCCACACGTTGCATGATTTCGGTTGCCACCTGCGGTTCGCCCCCCAGACGGAGAAGAATGCTGGATGATGTCTGCCAGCCGCACAATGCAAGCAGTATCAGTAAGCCAGCTGACACGCCCCCCAGCAGCAGTGCATTTTTTCGATACTCGCTATCGATGTCGTCGATGTAGATACCCGTCCCTATGACCCAGTTCCAAGGGGCAAACTGGGCCGCATAGGATAGTTTGGGTTCGGCTTGCTGCTGCCCGGGGCGGGGATACCAATACTCGACATACCCACCTCCTTCGCGCGCTGCCTTGGTCAGGTCGCGAATGATGTATTTGCCGTTTACATCCTTCAGCCCCGAGGAATCACTCCCTTCCAATTCCGGTTTGGGTGGGAGAAGCAGGTAAATCATCTGCGGATGAAAAGAGTGAATGAAGATATACTCCTTCCCTTCGTAGCGGATATTGCGTAGCGCCTCCCGGGCTACCAAGCGCGCTTCGCCATCCGGCATTTTCCCCTCCAAGGCCAGCTTGTGATGGTGACTCACGATGCCAACCGCCACCTCCACCAGATTGCGAAGTTTGGCCTTCCGATCCGCAAGCATGCCTTCCCTCAATTGGTAGAGCGCGGTGAAACAAAGGACCATGAGGCCGAGTAGCGCCAGCCCGATCAAAATGTAAATGCGCGTGGAAACGCGATAGGTTGGCAGCATCATGTCATGATTCCTTAAATAGACGATCGATGGACAGGCCGGATCAGCAGTGTTCGCTGGCGATTCCCTTGCGTACGCCGCGAATCATCAGGAAGGATATCGTCAGAACGGCCGGCACCAGCGACACCTCCAGCAGAGGCGTATTGACGTGCAGCCCGAGGTCTTCCGCACCGCGCAGAAAGTGCGACAGCAGGGAGATCGCGTAGTACGAAATGGCGACGACAGAGAGCCCCTCGACGGCGTGTTGCAGTTTGAGCTGCGTGGAAGCGGTGCTGTGCATGCCGCTGAGCAGTTCGGTGATCTGACGTTCCTGGACCATATCGACCCGCGTCCGCAGCAGGTCGATGGCCCGCGACAGGCGTTCGGCGAGGGCAGCCTGGCGGGCCTGGACGGAACGACAAGTATCCATGGCCGGCGACAGCCGACGCTCCATGAACTCGCCGATGGTGGGTGCCCCTTCGATGCGTTCCTCGCGCAGTTCCTGGATTCGGGAGAGCACCAGCTGGTCGTAGGCCTGCGAGGCGCTGAACCGGCTGACCCCGGTGCTCAGGGCTTCAACCTGTCCGGCCAGTTCGGTAAGCGTCAGCAGTCGATCGGCATCGCCGCCACTACTATGATCGGCCGCCATGCCGCGTATCACCTCGCTCAGCCTTGCTTCCAGATTCTCGAGCTGGCCGAGCATTTCACGGGCTACCGGCAGGGAGAGCAAGGCCATCAGCCGATAGGTCTCGATTTCCGCCAGCCGTTGCACCAGCCGGCCCACCTGGTTCTCGCGAAAATCGAGGTCGAGGACCAGAAAGCGCGAGAAGCCGTCGTCGCCGATCTGCCAGTCGCACCAGACTTCGCCGCCCCCGAGAACGCGGCTACCGACCTGGCCGCTGTCGCCAAACCAGCGGCTGCGGTCGCGTCTGGCCTTCCGCGCCGGCTCTCCCTTCAATACCTCGATCTGCAGGGCAACCAGACGTTTTCCGTCGACCAGCGTACGCCAGCCTGCGGGCAGATGCTGGTTCCCGTCTATCCAGTCCGCAAAGGGTTCGTCTACCCGCCCGGAACCGACCAAGGTAAACGTCGAAAACTCGGTATGGCGCTCCCATTTGAGCGTAAAGCCATCTCCGCTGTACGCCAGGTGACGTGCGCCTGGCATCGGTGGCGATATGCCTAGGGCCGCGCAAAACTCGGTCGCTAGCTGAAGGTGTTGCGCCGGACCAGTAGCAGACTCTCCGAGTACAGCCAGGTGGGTCACTCTTGCCGGCGCGGCGATGCGTAGAAAAGGTCGGGCATGGACCTCGTTTGCCAGATCGCGACGCGCTGGATGATCGCTGGCCTCCGCCAGGCAGGCGACTGCCAAGGCGTGCTGGCGCTCTCCTTCGGCAGCTTGCGCCATCAGTTGTTGCTCATCACGGCGACGCTGTCCAGGTCGTTTTCGCCCGACGCAGCTATTGTTTGGGGCGTCGCGGCCTTGCCGGCGAGGGATGCAGTCTCGGCGCCGGTGTCGGCTTCTGCCGCTGCTGGGAAGAGTTCAGTGCTTGCCATCACGCCCTCCCTCAGTCGCACAGCGCGGGTAAGGCGACCAGCGTGCAGTGCTCGGCCGCCAGGCGCTCGCGCAGATAACGTGCGGTGGCCACGGCCTCCGCCCCGTCGCCATGAACACAGATGCTGCCGATCCGGCAAGGCAGCCGCTTGCCGTTCACACTGACGATGGCACCCTCGTCGAGCATGCGTCGGACATGGGCATAGCTGGCTTCGGCGCCATGAACCATGGCATCCGGGCGACTGCGGGGCACCAGTTGCCCGTCATCCATGTAGGCACGGTCGGCAAAGACTTCCTCGACCACTGGCTGTCCGACAGCATGGCCGGCCGAGCACAGTTCGGACAGCGCCGGGGCGAGCAGGATCAGGGCCGGATCGTAAGCCCGGATGGCCCGCACGATGGTGTCGGCCAGCGTGCGGTCGGCGCAGGCCGCGTTGTTCAGGGCACCATGCGGTTTGACATGACTCACCCGCAGGCCTTCGACCCGCGCCATGCCATCCAGCGCGGCGATCTGGTACAGGATGGCCGCCTCCAGTTCATCCGGCGCCATGGCCATGCGGCGCCGCCCGAAGCCCTGCAGGTCGGGGTAGGACGGATGGGCGCCGACACTGACGCCATTGCGCTTGGCCAGTTGCAGGGTCTGGCGCATGACCAGCGGGTCGCCGCCATGGAAGCCGCAAGCCAGATTGGCCGAGCCAACCAGTGGCAGCATGTCGGCATCGTTGCCCATTGTCCATGCGCCGTAGCTTTCGCCGAGATCGGCATTGAGATTGATCTTCCTGGACATTGCCCTCTCCGGAAATGGTTCGTTCATACGGAATACCAGGCCAGTTCGTCGCCACGAATGGCGCCGCTGATCAGGTTTCCTTCGTACAGTGCGGCCTCGTCGACCACGCCGGGCGGACGGAAAGTACCGAGACTCTCGCACCAGCGGCCGACCAGCTGGGCCTGCTCGCGCAACGCCGCCGATGCCTGCGCATGATCGACGGCGACGAAGTGCACCTCGTCTCCCGGCCGGACATGCGCCAGTCGCGCCAGATCGGCGCGGATGACCGTTGCGATCTTGGGATATCCGCCTGAGGTCTGGCAATCGGCCATCAGCACGATGGGCTGGCCGTTGGCCGGAACCTGGATCGCGCCCGGTGCCACGCCATCCGAGACGATTTCCGCACCGAGGTCGTTGTGGGTCAGTTTCTCCCCGTCGAGGCGGATGCCCATGCGGTCCATGTCGCGGGTTACGCGATAGGGCTTACCGATAAAGGCAGCCAGCGCCTCGGGTGTGAAATGATCGTCCTGAGGGCCGGCCAGCACGCGGATCGGACCCGGCTCGATCGGCCAGTGCAATGTGCCGCAGGTTTCCACCCACGGATTCCCGCACAGCGGATCGCAGTTCAGGCGATCGCCAACCGCCAGTGCCCGCCCGTCGACACCACCGATTGTCGCCCGCAGATAGGTCGACCGGCTGCCCAGCTGGGTCGGCACCTGGAAGCCACCGGAGATGCCGACATAGGCCACGCCGCGTGCTACGCCACCGATGCGCACGACATCGCCGGGGAATAACGTGGCGGTCTGCCATGGCAAGACCTTGAGCACGCGGCCGCGGGTATTGACCACCTGAGCAGTCAACTCGCCGGCCAGCGAAATGCGCACGGTACCGGACAGTGCCTTGAGCGATGGCCCACTCAGGCAGACTTCGAGAACCGCCGCATCGGGGTCATTGCCGAGCATGGCATTGGCGGCGGTCATCAGGCAGAGATCGAGTGCACCGGAAACCGGCACGCCAATATTGCGATAGCCAAAACGGCCACGGTCCTGGATGGTCACCGCCATGCCCGCTTCGACGACTTCGACGATGGCGCTCATCAGATTCCACCTTCGCGCATCAGTCGGGCCAGATCGAATTGGCCGGCCGCGCATTCGCGGTCAAGCTCGTCGTAGGTTGCCCGGTCGATGGCTTCCCAGACCACCTGATCGCCCGGTGCCAGCAAGGCCGGACGCCGCGCATTGGCCGCATCGAACAGGCGAATCGGCGTGCGCCCCAGCAAGCGCCAGCCGCCCGGGCTTTCCCAGGGATAGGCTGCGCACATGCGCC
>NZ_JAFLDT010000082.1 GCF_017302315.1 Zoogloea sp. | reverse complement strand
ATGGTACGGCCGTGGTGCCGGGCACCCGTTTCTTCACCCTGGGCAGCGAACCTGTCGGCGAAGGCTGGCAGCCCGTGTGGCAGAACCTCGACCTGAGCCGCTTCACCCGGCTGGCGCCTTGGCCGCTGCAACCGGTGGTGCTCCAGCTGGCCCCCGACGCGCCTGCCGGTTTTGCCCGGGAGTGGCCGCGCCCTGACGAGCGCTTCGAGCGTCACCTGTCCTACGCCTGGCAGTGGTATGGCTTTGCCGCCTCCGCCGTGCTGATCTGGCTGGCCCTGGGCTGGAGGCGCCGCTGATGTCCCGCTACCGCCCCCTCTTGCTGATCATCGCCCTGCTGGCCCTGCCCTTCGTCGTGGCCGCCACGCTTTACCTCACCGGCTGGCGGCCCGCCAAGGCTGGCAACCACGGTGAGCTCCTCGACCCGCCACGGCCCGTGCCCGCCCTGGCCGGCCCCCACGGCGCGCCCCTCGACAAGACCAGCCTGGAGGGGCACTGGAATCTCATTGTCGCCGGCGCCGGGCCCTGCGATGAAGCCTGCCGCCAGTGGATCGTCGCCACCCGCCAGATCCACGTGGCCCTCTACAAACAGATGTCCCGGGTGCAGCGCACCTGGCTCACCGACCAGGCGGTCCCCGACAGCGCCCCCCTGACCGCCCTGCAGCCCGACCTCCACGCCGCCGTGGCTGGCAGCAGTGCCGCCCGGGCAGCCTTCGACCTGGATGCAGGCGGGCATCGGGTCTACGTGGTCGACCCCCAGGGCCGGATCATCCTGCGCTACCCCACCGACGCTGCCCCCCGCGACATCCTCAAGGACATGGAACGCCTGCTCCGCTACGCGTGGGCCGGCTGACGACTTCAACGGAGACCCGCCCGCATGCCGACCCTCCTCCGCAGTTCCGCCATCGCCGCCCCCTTGGGCCTGCGCCTCACCGCCTTCTTCACCCAGTGCAAGCCCCGGGTGAACAGCCTGATCGTGTTCACCGCCATGATCGGCATGTTCCTCGCGGTGCCGGGCTGGCCCCCCCTCGGCCGGATGCTCGCCGCCACCATCGGGATTGCCCTGGTGGCCGGCGCCGCCGCCGCGATCAACTGCCTCGTGGAACGCACCATCGACGCGCGCATGGCCCGTACCCGCGGGCGGGCCCTGCCGCTGGGCCTCATCACCCCGACCGAGACCCTCGGCCTGGCCTGCCTGACGGGGGGCGCCGGGCTGTGGTTGCTGCATGTGGCGGTGAATCCCCTGACCATGTGGCTGACCCTGGCCACCTTCCTGGGCTACGCCATCATCTACACCCTGGTGCTCAAGCCCGCCACGCCGATGAACATCGTCATCGGCGGCGCCTCCGGGGCCATGCCGCCGGTGCTCGGCTGGGCCGCCATGACCGACAGCATCGGCCTGCCGGCGCTGGCCCTGTTCCTCATCATCTTCCTGTGGACGCCGCCCCACTTCTGGGCCCTGGCCTGCTACCGCCGCGAGGAATACGCCCGCGCCGGCCTGCCCATGCTGCCAGTGAGCCACGGCGTGCCCCTCACCTGCCTGCATATCCTGCTGTACACCGTGCTGCTCGCCGCTGTCTCCTACCTGCCCTGCACCCTGGGCCTGTCCGGTGCGGTCTACGCGTCCCTGGTCACCGTGCTCAACCTGGGCTACCTGCGGGAAGCCTGGGTACTGTGGCGCAACTACTCCGATGCCCGCGCCCGGCATGCCTTCCGCTACTCCCTGATCTATCTCACCGGGCTGTTCGCGGCCCTCTTCCTCGACCGCTTGGCCTGAGCCCGGATCCGAGACCACGCCCATGACCCGAACCTATCGACGGCTCGCCCTCGCCGCCCTGCTCCTGGCCCTGGTGGTGGTGTCCCTTGGGGCTTACGTGCGCCTCTCCGATGCGGGGCTGGGCTGCCCCGACTGGCCCGGCTGTTATGGCCAGCTGGTCGGCGTGCCCGACGAGGCCCATGAGATCCATGCCGCCGAGCATCGCTTCGGGCAGCCCGTGGAGGCTCCCAAGGCCTGGAAGGAGATGATCCACCGCTACGCCGCCGGCCTGCTGGGCCTGGCCATCCTGGCCCTGGCGGTACTCGCCTGGCGCCAGCGCGAGCGGCGCAGCCCGTGGCTCGAGGTGTTGCTGCTGGCCGTCGTCGCCGGTCAGGCCGTGCTGGGCATGCTCACCGTCACGCGCCTGCTCAAACCGGTCATTGTCACCAGCCACCTGCTCGGCGGAATGAGCACCCTGGCCCTGCTGGCGGTGCTGGTCTTGCGCGACATGGTCACGCGGCGTGCCCAGGCCAAGGTCTTGCCGGGCGGCCTGAGACTGCTGGCGGCGCTCGCGCTGCTGGCCCTCTTCATTCAAATTGCCCTGGGCGGCTGGGTGAGCAGCAACTACGCCGCCGCCATCTGCGCCGATTTCCCTACCTGTCAGGGTAGCTGGTGGCCGGAGATGGACACGCACCACGCCTTCACCCTGGATCGGGAGCTCGGCGCAACCGCCAGCGGTGCGCTGCTGTCGGGCGCCGCGCTGACCGCCATCCACTGGACCCACCGCCTCTTTGCCGGCCTCGTGCTGGTACTGGCTGGCGGCTTCGGTCTGCGCCTGCTGGCCAGGACTGAAACCCGCATCTACGGCCAATGCCTGCTCACCGCCCTGCTGCTGCAGATCGGCCTGGGCATTGCCAACGTGCTGCTGCAACTGCCCCTGGCCCTGGCCGTCGCCCACAACACTGGGGCGGCCCTATTGCTGTGCGCCACCCTGGCGGCCACCTTCCGGGTCTTCCAGCGCAGCGAAGCCCGCCAGCCTTACCCGGCGGGGGGCTTCACAAGACATTTCCAGGCGGTCCGCTGAACGGTGGGTCGAAAGGAGGTCCGGGGCTATTGACCGAGGGCGGCCAGCAGCTTGCCGTGGATGCCGCCAAAGCCGCCGTTACTCATGACCAGGATGCGGTCGCCATCCCGGGCCTCGGCGACGATGGCCGCCACCAGGGCATCCAGATCGTCCTCCACCACCGTCTTGGCGGCGATGGGCTGGAGGGCCGCCCGGGCATCCCAGCCCAGATTGGCGGCATAGCAGAAGACCTTGTCGGCCTGGGTCAGGCTGGCGGGTAGCTGGTCCTTCATCACGCCCAGCTTCATGGTGTTGGAGCGGGGTTCCAGCACGGCGAGGATGCGTGCATCGCCCACCTGGCGGCGCAGGCCCTCGACGGTGAGGGTGATCGCCGTCGGGTGGTGGGCAAAGTCGTCATAAACCGCCACGCCGCGCACGCTGCCCCGCAGTTCGAGCCGGCGCTTGACACCTTCGAAGCGGGTCAGCGCATCCAGCGCCACCTCGGGGGTGACCCCCACGTGGCGGGCCGCCGCGATCGCGGCCAGGGCATTGGCCCGGTTGTGGCTGCCCGACAGGGGCAGGCGCCGGCGACCGATCTCCTTGCCGAGATGGCGGACCACCACTTCGTCCTCACTGGCGCCCTCGGCCACCGACCAGCCGGCGGCATCATTGAACCACTCCAGCTCCGACCAGCAGCCCCGCTGGATCACCCGCGGCAGGGTCTCTTCGGCGGCATTGGCGATGATGCGCCCGGAGCGCGGGATGATCCGCACCAGGTGGTGAAACTGGGTCTCGATGGCCGCCAGATCCGCGAAGATGTCCGCGTGATCGAACTCCAGATTGTTCAGGATGGCCGTCCGCGGGCGGTAATGGACGAACTTGGAGCGCTTGTCGCAGAAGGCCGTGTCGTACTCGTCGGCCTCGATCACGAAGAAGGGCGTCTCGCCCAGGCGCGCCGACAGGCCGAAGTTCTTGGGCACGCCGCCCACCAGGAAGCCCGGTTTGAGCCCCGCATCTTCGAGGATCCACGCCAGCAGCGAGGTGGTGGTGGTCTTGCCGTGGGTGCCGGCTACGGCGAGCACCCAGCGCCCCTGCAGCACGTTCTCGGCCAACCACTGGGGGCCGGACACATAGGGCAACCCCTGGTCAAGGACCGCCTCGAGGAGCGGATTGCCCCGGGAGATGGCATTGCCCACCACGAACACATCCGGCTTGAGGTCGAGCTGATCAACACCATAACCCTCGACAAGGCGGATGCCCTGCTCCTCCAGCTGGGTGCTCATGGGGGGATAGACATTGGCATCGCAGCCCGTCACGGTGTGGCCGGCCGCCCGTGCCAGCAGGGCGATACCGCCCATGAAGGTGCCGCAGATACCGAGGATGTGAATGTGCATGAGTTCTGCGCGGCGGAAACAGCGCCGCAATAGTCGTGTGTAGAATGATCGGCATTCTAATCGAACGGGGAGCTCCGACCGCCCATGCCGCGCCCTACCGTTCCCCATCGCAGCAACCTGCGCCGCGAGATCGCCGCCCTGGCGGCCCGCATGATCGCCGAGGACGGAATCAACGACTACGGCTTCGCCAAGCGCAAGGCGGCCCGCCAACTGGGCGCCATCAATGCCGACGAGCTGCCCAACAACGCCGAGATCGAGGCGGAAGTCCGCACCTACCTGGCGGTCTTTCAGGACGACGAACACCTGGAGCGCCAGCAGGCCATGCGCATGGCCGCCGCCGAGATCATGCGCGAACTGGACGCCTTCCGCCCCTATCTGACCGGCGCCGTGCTGGAAGGCACCGCCGGACGCTATTCGGAAGTGGAAATCGACCTCTTCCCGGAAAGTGCCAAGGAAGTGGAGATTTTCTTCCTCAACCACGACGTGGCCTATGAGCACCGGGAGCCCCGTCGCAATCAGCCGGACGGGCCCGAGGCGATCCTCGTCTTCGACTGGGACGACATCCCGGTCAAGCTGCGCATCTATTCACCCGACGTGGAACGTCTGCACCGCCGTGGCGCCCACGGATCACGCCAGATGGAACGAGCGCGCCTGTCCGTCGTCGAAGCCCTGATCAGCGAAACTCCGGCGCCCGCCGAACTCCCGCCATGAAACGTGGACTCAACTTTCTTATTGTCGTCATCGTCGCTTTTGCAGCCGGTGGGGCAGGCCTATACGCCGCCCGCCAGGGCCCCTCGCAGCCCGCGCCAACACCCGCCCTGAACGCGGCGGTGGCCAAACTGATGGCGCTGGACCTCCCCGACACCACCGGCAAACCGCAGCCCCTCGCCCAATGGCAGGGCAAAGTACTGGTGGTGAATTTCTGGGCCACCTGGTGCCCCCCCTGCCGCAAGGAGATCCCGGCCTTCTCCGCGATGAGCCAGAAGTACGCAGACAAAGGAGTGCAGTTTGTCGGTATCAGCATCGATACGCCGAAGAACGTGGTGGATTTCCAGGTCGCCCAAAAGGTGGCCTATCCACTGGTGATTGCCTCACCGTCCGTGGTCAGCCTGACAGAAGAGCTGGGCAACACCTCCCAGGGCCTGCCCTTCACCCTGATCCTCGACCGCAAGGGCGGCGTCAGCCTGGTCAAGCTGGGCACGCTTTCGGAGGAAGAGCTGGATCGCAAACTGGCGGATTTCAGCAAGAGCTGAACGCCCGTCGCCATCCCGCGCGGTGGACAAATTGCGTCAAACTACGGCAAACTTGCACCCATGACGCGGAAAAATCGCACCCAGGACGCCACCGCCGAGGATCTTCCGCAGAACCGCATTCTCGTTCTGCATGGACCCAACCTCAATCTGCTCGGTCGCCGGGAGCCCGGCATCTACGGGCACACCACGCTCGCCGACATCCATGAGGCGATGGAGAGCCGCGCCCGGGCCGACGGGGTGCTGCTGGAGTCCTTCCAGAGCAATCACGAGGGCGAACTGATCGACCGGGTGCAGGCCGCCGCCACTGAAGGCGTCGACTTCATCGTCATCAATCCGGCCGCTTACACCCACACCAGCGTGGCCCTGCGTGACGCCCTGACTGGCGTCGATATTCCGTTCGTCGAAGTGCATCTCTCCAACATCCACGCCCGCGAGCCCTTCCGTCACCACTCCTATTTTTCCGACAAGGCTGTCGGGGTGATCTGCGGGCTGGGAGCCCAGGGTTATCAACTCGCCCTCGAGTTCGCCCTCTCCCGTCTCCGCGCCGAGCGCGGCTAAACCAGACACAGGCAGGCCCGCCGTCCGGCGGGCTGCGACATACATCAAGGGGAATACTATGGATCTTCGCAAGCTCAAGAAATTGATCGACCTGGTCCAGGAATCCGGCATCTCCGAGCTGGAAGTCACCGAAGGCGAGGAGAAAGTCCGCATCGCCAAACACATCGCCGGCCCCGCGCCAGTGAATTACGTGACCCACGCCCCGGCCGCCGCACCGGCCCCCGCCACAACGGTTGCCGCTGCGCCCGCCGCTGCCGCCGAACCCAGCCTGCCGGAAGGACACGTGGTCAAGTCGCCAATGGTCGGCACCTTCTACCGCTCCAGCGCGCCGGGCGGCAAGCCCCTGGCCGAAGTCGGCCAGAGCGTCTCCGCCGGTGAGCCCCTGTGCATCATCGAAGCCATGAAGCTGATGAACGAGATCGAGGCCGACGCCACTGGCGTCGTCAAGGCCATCCTGGTCGAGAACGGCGAGCCCGTGGAGTATGGCGAACCCCTCTTCATCATCGGCTGAGTCATGGCCATGTTCGAAAAGATCCTCATCGCCAACCGGGGCGAAATCGCCCTCCGGGTGCTGCGAGCCTGCCGTGAGCTGGGCATCAAGACCGTCGCGGTGCACTCCGAGCCGGACGCCGAAGCCAAGTATGTGAAGCTCGCCGACGAGTCCGTGTGCATCGGCCCGGCCTCGTCCACCCTGAGCTACCTGAACATCCCGGCCCTGATCTCCGCGGCCGAAGTCACCGATGCCGAAGCCATTCACCCGGGCTACGGCTTCCTGTCCGAGAACGCCGACTTCGCCGAGCGGGTCGAGCAGTCCGGTTTCGTGTTCATCGGCCCGCGGGCCGAGACCATCCGCCTGATGGGTGACAAGGTCTCCGCCAAGGACGCCATGAAGGCCGCCGGCGTACCCTGCGTTCCCGGCTCCGAAGGCGCGCTGCCGGATGACCCGAAAGAGATCGTCAAGATCGCCCGGGCCATCGGCTACCCGGTGATCATCAAGGCTGCCGGTGGCGGTGGCGGGCGTGGCATGCGCGTGGTGCACACCGAGGCCGCGCTGCTCAACGCGGTCACCACCACCCGCTCCGAAGCCGGTGCCTTCTTCGGCAACCCCATGGTCTACATGGAGAAGTTCCTGGAAAACCCGCGTCACGTGGAGATCCAGATTCTCGCCGACCAGCACGGCAACGCCATCCATCTGGGCGAGCGCGACTGCTCGATGCAGCGCCGCCACCAGAAGGTCATCGAGGAAGCGCCCGCCCCCGGCATCGAACGCCGCCACATCCTGCGCATCGGCGAACGCTGTGCCGAAGCCTGCCGCAAGATCGGCTACCGGGGCGCCGGCACCTTCGAATTCCTCTACGAGAACGGCGAGTTCTACTTCATTGAGATGAACACCCGCGTTCAGGTCGAACACCCGGTCACCGAGCTCATCACCGGCGTGGACATCGTGCAGGAGCAGATCCGCGTCGCCGCCGGCCAGAAGCTGCGCTACAAGCAGAAGGACATCGAGTTCCGCGGCCACGCCATCGAATGCCGCATCAACGCCGAAGACCCGTTCAAGTTCACCCCCTGCCCGGGCAAGATCAGCAACTGGCACGTGCCCGGCGGCCCCGGCGTACGGGTGGATTCCCACGTGTATAACGGCTACACCGTGCCCCAGCACTACGACTCGATGATCGGCAAGCTGATCGCCTACGGCGACACCCGCGACCAGGCCATCCGCCGCATGCGCATCGCTCTGTCCGAAATGCTGGTGGAGGGCATCAAGACCAACATCCCGCTGCACCAGGAACTGATGCTCGACGCCCGCTTCGTCGAAGGCGGCACCAGCATCCACTACCTGGAGCACAAGCTGGCGGGGCGCAACGAGGTCAGCAAGAGCTGATGTGGATTTCGGTCATCCTGCAGGCTGACGCGCACCGCGCCGAAGCCCTCTCCGAAGCGCTGATGGAGCACGGCGCCCTGTCGGTGAGCATCGACGACGCCGACGCCGGCACCGAGGCCGAGAAGCCCCAGTTCGGCGAGCCCGGCATGTCTCCGGCCAGCCTGTGGGACCACAGCCGCGTCATCGCCCTCTTCGACACCGACACCGACCTCGCCACGGCCCTGGCCACCGCCTCGGCCGCAGCGGGACTAGATGCCGTGCCCCCCTTCACCGTGGAAAAGGTGGCAGAACAAAACTGGGTGCAGCTTACCCAGAGCCAGTTCGACCCGATCCGCATTACCGACCGCCTGTGGATCGTCCCCTCGTGGCACGAGTCCCCCGACGCCAGCGCCATCAACCTTGTCCTTGATCCGGGCATGGCTTTCGGCACCGGCTCCCACCCCACCACCCGGCTGTGCCTCGAATGGCTGACCACCGAGATCCAGCCAGGGGTGAGCGTGCTCGACTATGGCTGCGGCTCCGGCATCCTGGCCATCGCCGCCGCCAAGCTGGGGGCCGGTGAGGTCACCGGCGTCGACATCGACGAGAAGGCCGTCGAGACCGCGGC
This sequence comes from Zoogloea sp., assembly GCF_017302315.1. Lineage (GTDB taxonomy): Bacteria > Pseudomonadota > Gammaproteobacteria > Burkholderiales > Rhodocyclaceae > Zoogloea. The sequence goes on along the minus strand of NZ_JAFLDT010000082.1, from coordinate 9,212 downwards.
CGACAACGCCGCCAACAACGACGTGAGCCTGCGTCTGCAGGTTTCCGCCAAACCCCTTGAGGGCACCTTCCAGCGAGTGGTCGCCAACATCCTGACCAATCCATTGAAGATGCTCGCCCCGCTGCTGGCAGCCCGCGTCGCCCCGGGCGGAAAGCTGGCCCTGTCGGGCGTCCTGGAGGCCCAGGCCGAGGATGTCATCGCAGCCTACGCCCCCTATATCGCCCTGCGGGTCGGCGCCACCAACGAGGGCTGGGTTCGCCTTGAAGGCGACCGGCCGGAGCAGGCGGTGTCATGATCCTCGCGCGCTGCCCGGCGTGCTCGACTACCTTCCGGGTGCGACCCGAGCAATTGCGCGCCCGTCAGGGGCGCGTGCGCTGCGGCCAGTGCAATCACGCCTTCAACGCCCTCGAGGCCCTGGTTGACGAAGGCGTCACCGGCCCCGCCGCTCCTGCCGCTGCCTCGCCAAGCGAACCCGCCCTCTTCGTTCTGGAAGAGAAGCCCCCCGCGGAAATCGTGACGGATCAACACTTCGACCCTTACGACATCTGGCCCCCCACCGGGCTTGAAGCAGACCACGGGGAACCGGCTGCCGCCCCACCCGTGGTGCAGGAGGCGGAGATTGAACCCATCATCGAGTTTGGCGCGATCGAGCCGGAATCCACCCCGCTGTCTTCGGCAGACGAAGACAGCGCCTCCGCCGACATTTTCAGTCTCGTGGCCGAGGACAACGCTACGGATGAAAGCCCCTTGCTGCCCATCCTTGAAGATGGCCGTCGGGAACCAGGCGGGGAGATTCTCGCCGAGGAGTGGCCACCTCGGGTGTCGCAAGAGCCCGCCGGGATTGACCTGACCGCCGACCTTCCCGAACCGGACATCTTCGCGGTGCCGGCGGCGCCCGAGAGCCCGGTTCAGGCCGATCCCGAGGCCATTTACACCGTGCCCGACACGGCTTTCAGCGGGGATGACGAAGCCTGGCCGCCTTCCGCGAGCGTGCCCATCCCCGATGATGCACCGTCCATCGACCTGGACACACCCGCCCCTGCACCATCAGGCGACTCGGATGCCAGCCCGCCTGCCGACGCTTCACCCATCGCCTTCGCTCTTCCTGATGCGGAAATGGGCGACCCTCCGGTTGATTTCGATACCCTGATTCACACCCGCGATCCGGGGCAGGCGGTCGAGCCCCTGGCGCGTGCCATCAGCGAAGTCGACCGTGCATCCGCTGCCCCCGCGCCGGAACCACAAGCCCCGAACGAGAACGTCGAGCCCGACGCGACCGATGCGACCGATGCGGCTGAGGCCCATGGGGAGCCTTTCCGTCAGGCCCTGTGGGCCGCGGCGGCAACCTTGCTCACCCTGGCAGTGCTGGCCCAGGGCGTGCTGGTCTTCCGCAACGAGATTGCCCTCTCCTCGCCCGAGATGCGCCCTGCCCTGGAAAGCCTGTGTGCCGGCCTGGGTTGCGAGCTGCCCCTGCCACGCCACGCCACCGACATCGCCATCGAGAGTTCGGACATCCAGCCCGACGCCAGTCGTGAGGCCTACTTCACCCTCCATGCCACCCTGCACAACCGTGCGGCGTTCCAGCAGGCCTGGCCCCATGTGGAGATCACCCTCACCGACGCCCGCGACAAGGCCCTGGTCCGGCGCGTCCTGGCCCCCGCCCAATGGCTCCCGGCGGATGCGCCCAAAGAGGCCTTCCCCAGCAAGGGGGAGGTTGCCATCCGGGTCGCCTTCGAAGCGCCAGGTGTGGCGGCCGCCGGCTACCGGGTTTACGCCTTTTACCCCTGACGCCCCGCAGCCGGGCCGATGCCCGCAGCCACTCGCCCACGGGCCCACCCGATATCAACCCGACCCTCCACCTTCCAGAGTCCGCCCATGTCCACGCTCATCTGCGGTTCCATTGCCTTCGACTCGATCATGGTTTTCCATGACCGCTTCCGCAATCACATCCTTCCCGAGCAGATCCACATCCTCAACGTCTCCTTCCTGGTACCGGAGATGCGCAGGGAATTCGGGGGCTGCGCCGGCAACATCGCCTACAACCTCAAGCTGCTGGGCGGCGACCCCCTGATCATGGCCACCGTGGGCGATGACGCCGGCCCCTATCTGGACCGCCTCGACCGTCTGGGTCTGGCCCGCACCCACGTCACCCAGGTGCCGGGCACCTTCACCGCCCAGTGCTTCATCACCACCGACCTGGACGACAACCAGATCACCGCCTTCCATCCGGGTGCCATGGTGCATTCCCACCGCAATGAAGTAGCCCATAGCCGCGGGGTCAGCCTGGGCATCGTCTCCCCCGACGGCCGTGAAGGCATGCTTGAGCACAGCCGGCAATTCGCCGAAGCCGGCATCCCCTTCATCTTCGACCCGGGCCAGGGGCTCCCCATGTTCAATGGGAACGAACTCCTGCAATGCCTGCAACTGGCAGACTACTGTGCGGTCAACGACTACGAGGCCCGCCTGCTGTGCGAGCGCACCGGACGCAGCATCGAATCCCTTGCCGGTGAAGTCAGGGCACTGATCGTCACCCTCGGTGGAAAAGGCTCGGAAGTTCACACGGGCGGCCGGAAGCTGGACATACCCTGTGCCACACCGACGGCCCTTGAAGACCCGACCGGCTGCGGCGACGCCTACCGGGCGGGGCTGCTTTACGGCATCGAGCATGGCATGGATTGGGAGCAGACCGGACGCCTCGCCTCGCTGATGGGCGCCATCAAGATCGCCAGCCGCGGCGGGCAGAATCATGCCCCCTCCCGCGAGGAGATCGGTGACGCCTTCCGGGCGGCATTCGGAACACAACTCTGGTAAAAGGAAACACAATGCGACTTCTCAACATCGGCCTGTCCCTTCTGGCCGCGGTGACCATCACCGGCTGTGCCTCGGGCCTCGGTGGTGGCGACTACGAACGTACCGAGGCCCGCCGCGTAATGAGCGTGCGCATGGGCGTCGTCGAAGGTGTCCGTCCGGTAAAGCTTGAAGGCACCAACTCCCCCATCGGCACCGTTGCCGGTGCGGCTGTCGGCGGCATTGCCGGCAGCACCGTGGGCGGAGGCAAGGGCGCCAACATCGCGGCAGTGGTCGGCGCCGTGGTGGGCGGCCTGGCCGGCGCCGCCGCCGAAGAAGGCATGACCCGCAAACAGGGTATCGAAGTCACCCTCAAGATGGACAACGGCGAACTGCTCGCCATAGTCCAGGAAGACGGCGGCGAGAACTTCGTGCCTGGCGAGCGGGTGCGCCTGCTGCAGGATGGCCGCAACACCCGCGTCACCCGCTGAGAAAGGGCGGGCCGCGTAACAGGCCCGTCATCACCCTTTCACGCCAGCGCAATGCAGCATTTTCACAATGACGGAAACCCCATGAGGATTCCGCCATGCTGCACAAGGAACAAGGTGTCACCCCCCGTCCCGGTCGCAATCTGCACGTCGGTCTGGCCACCTGCCCCACCGAGATCCTGGAAGCCCAGAAGCTGCGCTACCGGGTGTTCGGCGAAGAGATGGGCGCCCGCCTGCCCAGCCGCGTTCCGGGCGTCGACCGGGATCTCTACGATGCCTTCTGCGACCACCTGATCGTCCGTGACGAGAACGCCGGCCGCATCGTCGGCACCTACCGCATCCTGTCCCCGGCCTCGGCCCGGGAGGTGGGCAGCTACTATTCCGAGAACGAGTTCGACCTGACCCGCCTGCGCCACCTGCGCGGCCGCATGGTTGAAATCGGCCGCTCCTGCATCGACGCCGACTACCGTTCCGGTGCGGTGATCACGCTGCTGTGGGCCGGTCTCGCCCGCTACATGCTGGAGAACAACTACGACTACCTGATCGGCTGCGCCTCAATCAGCATGGCCGACGGCGGGCATGCTGCGGCAAGCCTGTATAATCGCCTGAAGGACGAGCACCTGTGTCCGCTTGAGTATCGCATGTTCCCGCGCACACCCCTGCCCCTGCAGGCGCTGCGCCAGGATCTCGATGCCGACACACCGCCGCTGATCAAGGGCTATCTGCGCGCTGGCGCCTGGATCTGCGGCGAGCCCGCGTGGGATCCAGATTTCAACACGGCCGACCTGCCCATCCTGCTTCCGGTATCCCGGCTTGATGCACGCTACGCCAAGCATTTCATGGGAAACAAGGACTGAAACCGACCCACCGACTCCAGCGCTTCACCCGCTACAGCCTGCTGGCCGGCCATCTGCTTGCCGCCGTCGTACTCACGGTGGCGGCCGTCCCCTTCCTGCCGCCCGCGCAGCAGTTGGGCCTCAGACAACGTTGGTCGGCCCGTCTGCTGAAGATCCTCGGCATCCACCTCAGCGCCGATGCCCCCTTCATCGGGCCCGGCAGCCTGATCGTGGCCAACCACGTGTCGTGGCTCGACATCTTCGTGATCAACGCAGCCTTTCCGACCACCTTCGTATCAAAGGCCGAGGTCCGCGGATGGCCCCTGGCCGGCTGGCTGGCCGCAAAGCACGAAACCGTCTTCCTGCGTCGGGGCAGCCGGGGACATGCGCGGATCGTCAACGGAGAGATCACGGCCCTTCTCGCCCAAGGCCGTCATGTAACGATCTTTCCCGAAGGTACGACCACCGACGGCAGCCATGTACTGGGCTTTCACGGGGCTTTGTTGCAGGCCGCCATTGAGGCCGGGGCACCGCTGCAACCCATCGCCATCGCCTATCGTCTGCCCGACGGGAGCTACACCCGAGCACCGGCCTACGACGGCGACCTGAGCCTGCTGGACAGCCTGCGCGCCATCGTGGCGGAACCGGAGATTGTTGCCCGGCTGAGGGTCGGCGAGCCCCTGTCCGTTATCGACACGCCGGACAGAAAGGCCCTCTCGCATTTGGCGCGAGATGCCATCGTCGCAGGCATCACCGACTGACAGGCCGGCAACCTCACCCCGAAGCAAGTGGCTCGGTCAGGCCCGAGAAGCCCCGCCATACGATGAGTACGGCGAGCATCACCGGATGCGAAATCGGGCCGCGCAGTAAATTTATGGCAAACCCGCAAAGCTTGTGAAGAAATCGTCGCGAGCGGTTCGAGTTCGCTTCGAGAAGCGCAGCCGTACAAGGAGTACGGCGAGCATCGCAGGGGCGAAATCGGGCCGCGCAGTAGATTTATTCACAAGCCTTCAGGAGGGCTTGAGCTTTCCGTGGGTCAACCCGGGGCAGGGCACTTGGAACGCCACTCGGTCCTCCAGGCGGACGGCCGTCAGCTCCCGCCCCCACAGGCACCCGGAATCCAGGGCCAGCAGGCCAGGCTCGATCTTCAGCCCCAGGGCAGACCAATGCCCCACCACGAGGGTCGTGTCGGCACTCCTGCGCCCCGGAACCTCGAACCAGGGCAGATAGCCCTTGGGTGCGCGAGCCACCTCACCCTTGACCTTGAAGTCCATGATGCCCTCCGGCGTACAGAAGCGCATGCGCGTCATGGCATTGACGATCACCCGCATGCGCTCATAGTCGCGCAGATCATCGCGCCAGGCGGCCGGTTCGCTGCCCCACAGGTTGTTCAGCAGATCCGCGTGGTAGGGGCCGGCCAGAGCCCCCTCCACCTCCCGGGCCAGCGCACGGGCCTGGACGACAGTCCAGCCGGGCAGGAGCCCTGCATGAACCATGGCAAAACCGCTCTCCACATGCATCAAGGGCCGGGTGCGCAACCAGCCGAGGAGGGCCTCCCGGTCCGGCGCATCAAGCACCGCCTGAATCGTGTCGTCCTTGCCGCGGCTGCGCAGGCTGCCATAGGCCACCATCAGGAGATAGAGATCGTGATTGCCCAGAACGGTCACCGCCGCCGGCCCCAGGTCACGGACATAGCGCAGGGTCCGCAGTGAATCGGGCCCGCGGTTGACCAGATCGCCCACCAGCCACAGGCGGTCCCGGGCCGGATCGAAGGCGACCCGCTTGAGAAGGGCCATGAGGGATGCAAAGCAACCCTGAATGTCGCCGATGGCGTAGGTGGCCATGATCAGTACCGTCCGGCCAGCCGGAGGGATTCACATGTCCTTGAGGCCATGTGGAGGGGATGGGATTTCATGTCAGGCGCGATGGACGTTTTTTTCCACCACCTGCAGGGACGGGGCGGAAGGATGGGATGGGGAATACTCAGGTACCCAGCGACGCAGTTCACCACGGACTTCAGATGCCCCCACCGCCCGACGCTGCCGCAGCCACAGCAGCAAGGCATCGAGCCAGCCGTCTTCAACGGACTGGGCGCGGGCGATTCGCAACTTGGGGTGATGGGTGGCGCGGGTGTGCTCGCTGTCCGCCAGCACTTCCTCGTAGAGTTTCTCCCCCGGGCGCAGCCCCGTGAAAACGACCCGCACCTCCTCTTCCGACCGACCGGAGAGGCGGATCATGTCCCGGGCCAGCTCGGCGATGCGCACCGGCTCGCCCATGTCCATAACGAAGATCTCTCCGCCCTGCCCCATCGAACCGGCCTGCAGCACCAGTTGTGCGGCCTCGGGAATGGACATGAAAAAGCGGGTGATCTCCGGATGGGTCACCGTGACCGGCCCGCCCGCGGAAATCTGCTCCTGGAACTTGGGAATCACGCTACCGGCACTGCCGAGCACGTTGCCAAAACGGACGATCTCGAACTGGGTCTTGCCACGGCTCGCCACGGCCTGACACACCCGCTCGGCAAGACGCTTGGTGGCCCCCATTACGTTGGTGGGATTGACGGCCTTGTCGGTGGACACCAGCACGAAGCGCGACACCCCGTAAGCCACCGCACTGCGGGCCACCTGCCAGGTGCCGAGCACATTGTTGCGCACGGCCTGCCAGGCATTGTCGTCCTCCATCAGGGGCACATGCTTGTAGGCCGCCGCGTGAAAGATCACGTGGGGGCGGTAGCGGGCGATCACCTCGTCCACCCGGATCGCATCCTTCACATCCCCTGCCAGGGCCACCAGCTGGACATTCTGGAAATGCAGCGAAAACTCCTCGGTCAGCCGGTACAGGCCGAACTCGCTGACATCGAAGCAGACCAGCACGGAAGGCTCAAAGCGGGCGATCTGGCGGCACAGCTCGGAACCGATGGAACCACCGGCCCCCGTCACCATGACCGCCTTGCCACGCAGGTACTCGCGCACCTCCACATCATCGATGCGCACCGGATCACGCCCCAGCAAGTCCTCCACGTCCACCTGGCGGACTTCGCTGAACTTCACACGGCCGGTCATGACGTCATCAAGGGCCGGCACGATCATCGCCTTGACGCCTGCACGCACGCAGGCGCTGGCCACCGACCGGCGGACCTGATGGCGCTCTCCCGGCATGGCGATGATGGCGTGGCGAACCTTGAGCTCCTGGGCCAGACGCTCAAGGTCGGCAATGCGCCCGATCACCTTGCACCCATACACTTCGCGCCCCTGACGGGCACTGCTGTCGTCTAGCAAGCCCACCACCCGCCACTCGGCGGACCGGGACAACTCGCGCACCAGGCTCACCGCCGCATCTCCGCCCCCCAGCACGATCACCGGTTGGCCCAGGGCGCGCAGGGCGCCGTACAGGTGAAACTCCTTCCAGGTACGGTAGAGTGCCCGCGTCCCCCCCGCATAGATGGCCAGCAACAGGGGTTGCAGCAGCAGAACGAGGCGCGGCACGCCGGGGTTGTAACGCACCGCCACAACCACGACCAGCGGCGTCACCACTGCCGCCACCACCACAGCCCGGGTGATGCGCAGCAGATCGGGCAGGCTGGCGAAGACCCACACACCCCGGTAAAGACCAAAGGCCCGCAGGATCCCACCCTGAACGATCACCGCCACCCCCAGCCCCACCAGGCAGGCGGGCATGAACTCGGGTTGCACGTCGAAATTGAAGCGCACCAGATAGGCCAGCCACCACGCCAGCCCCACTCCGACCAGATCGGACAGGAACACCAGGAAGGAGTAATAGTTCTTGTTGATCAAGGTGTTTGAGCTCCGATCCGGTGACGCCGCCAGGCGGTGTCGATCCGATAGCCCAGGACCAAGTGAAGGAATACGCACATTGTAATGATGACGCACTGCAGCGAAAACCCCAGGGGCAGGGCCAGCACTGCCGCGGTACCGGCCACCGCCATCAAGGCATAGGCCAGCAGGGCCGTCCGACGGTGCCCGACGCCCATCTGCACCAGGCGCTGATAGTAGTGGGTACGGTGGGCCTGCCAGATCCGCTCACCTACCGCCCGCGCTTGGGCACGGCGACTCGCCTTTTCGGATTCCCGTTCGTGTCCAATGGCCTCGACCCGTGCTCGGTATGCGGCTTCTTCCTGCGGTTGCAGCATTCGCCCAATGTCCGCGCGCCAGTTCTTGGACGCACCCGTGCGCCAATCGCCAAACGCGCCGGCGGGAATGCCGTCGCCGTGAAAGACATACCAGCCTGCATCGTCGCCCCTCATTCCGTTGCTGGCGAAGCGGTGCAGCCTGCCATCGGCCTCAATTACCTCCGGCGGCAGGAGGCCCGCGTGCTGAATCGCCATGCGGAATTGCTCGATCGCGTCTTGCATGGCAGTCACTCAGCGCCCCGCCTGGCGACTGGCGGCTATGCGCTGCTCCAGCCAAAGCTGAATCTCGGCTTCTACCCAACCGACGGCGCGGTCACCCAGACTCACAGGCTTTGGAAAGGTACCCGCCGCAATGCGTACGTAGATCGTGCTGCGGGACAAGCCTGTGCGTGCCTTGACTCCTGGGAGCCTCAGAATCGAAGTAGCCATGCGTACGTCTCCCTAGCCGACGTTGTACATTGCTGGCTTGTATAGAATGTGGCTCGCTGCAGAAACAGAAGGATCGGTTACCTCTGTAACCTGAAGAACGGTGGGATCTGTATCCCTAGGATGCAGATTTTCTAGAGAAAAATCCGTGCGGAAGTTATTTCAGCTTTGTGCGGGTCGCCCGCCCCTCTTTTCCCAATTTGCGACGGTAGCGATTCGTTCTGTGGCTTCACCCGTAAGCTTGGGGTAGTGCTGATTCAACCAGGCAATTAGCTGCTGCTTTACCGTCAAACTGGGGTCACGGTTCGTCGCTACGCCCCTCCATGCCTGCATTGCGAGGTCCAGCTCTAACGGATAGTTCTCCGCCTCCTCGTCGAACTGCCATGAAGTCGTCTGTTCTTCCAGCTCAGACAGATGTGTACGTAACGCGTCGCGCTCTTGGAGAATCTTCTGGGACAATGTGGAAATTTTGTCATGCTCTTCGGTCAGCGCATCGAACTGAGCCCTCAGTGTGCCATAAGCGTC
>NZ_JAFLDT010000081.1 GCF_017302315.1 Zoogloea sp. | reverse complement strand
GAAGGGTGCTGCCGAGGCCGGCCTCGGGCAGGGCTTCGCTGTCGCTGGCGGCCCGGTTGAGGAAGTCGGCCAGGCTGGCCATGGCGGCGTGGAAGGTGTCCAGGCGGCGCTGGCGCCAGGCCCCGGCGAGCTGAGCGAAGGCGGGCTGGCTGGCCTCGGGCAGGCAGGGGGCGACGGCGTCGAAGAGGGCGAACTCCTGCACCCAGCAGCGCGCAAAGGCATCCAGGGGCAGGATCTGGCGCACGAAGGGGTAGGGCGTCAGGTGGCGGCGCCACAGGGCTTCGTCGGCGGCATCCTGGTCGCCGGGGCGGGGTTCGCCGAGCTGGTTGAGCAGGACCAGCACCGGTTTGCCGATCCAGGCCAGGATCTCCATTTCGGGGGCCACATAGCCGGCCTCGCCGGGCTTCTCTGAAGCATTGACCAGGTAGAGCACCACGTCGGCCTGTTCGCGCACGTTGCGGATGGCCTGCTGGCTGGACCAAAAGGGGCGGTCGCGCCAGCGGTCCCACACCTCGGAGAGCAGCCATCCCACCGGGTTGCCCTGCAGGCGGAGGCGCTTGATGAGGCGGGCGCTGTCGCCAAAACCCGGTGTATCCCACAGATTGAGCACATGGCCGTCGGCGCTTTCGATCATGCGGTGGCATTCGGCCAGGGCGGTGACGTGGGCTTCGTCGCGGATCTCCCCCACGTCGCGGCCGATGAGGCTGCGGGCCAGGGTGGTCTTGCCGGTGTTGGTGTGGGAGACGAGGCTGAGCTGGATCGTGGTGGGCTGAAGGGTCACCGGGCGGCTTCCTTGCGGGCGGAGAGGTCGATGAGTCGGGTGAGGCTGTCGGCCACGCCGGCGGGGGCCGCATCGAGATTGACGAAGGCCGGTTCGATGGCGTGCTTCTCGAACAGGCGCGTCCACGTGCGGCGGCGCTCTTCCAGACGCTCGGGCTGGCCGGCAAAGCGGGCAAGGAAGCTGCCTTCGTCCACCAGGGCGGCCAGGGGCGTGCCCGGGGGCAGGGTGGCGGCGAGGGCGGTGAGGAAGCTGCCGTGGTTCTCGTCCTCGGGGGTGGCGGCCAGACTGAACAGGGCCACGGCGAGGGTTGTGCCCTCGCCGGGCGCCGCGCTGGCCGGCAGGGTGTCTTCCTCGCCGAAGGCGACGGGCGGGCTCAGGCGCAGGGTGGCGCGTGGGCCGAAGGCGCTGACGATGGCCTCCTTGAGCTGCAGGGCGGTGGCCGGGGAGAGTTCGTAGCTGTAGGGCACCAGGTGCAGGTGGGCACCCTGGCCGGTGTAGCTGCGCTGCAGGCCCTGGAAGTAGCTGTCCGTCAGGGGCAGGGGAAAGTGCCGCTCCAGGTGCCGGGCGGCAAAGCCGCTGAGCAGGGCCAGTATGGCCCGGGGCAGCACCACGGTCAGGACCAGGGTGGCGGCAAAAAGGTGGATCCACGGTGCGGCGTTCTCGCCCGGGTTGTCGGGGAGGCGCAGGGTCTCCAGGTGGGCAGCGTCGGGGATGGGCAGGCCGGTGAGGGACGAGGCCGGGCCGAGGAGCAGGCTGAGGGCCTGGTGCACCTGGCTGGCGTCGAGAAAGGTGCTTTCCCACCCGGCCTGGAAGTGCAGTACCAGCCCGCGAATGTAGAGGGCGGCGATGGCGCCCAGGGCAAAGGCCATGGCGCCAAGGTGCAGCACCCGCCCTACCCGGCGGGCTGTGAGCGGGGCTGAAACCCGTGCCCACTCGGCGCGGAAACGGGTGCCGGGCGTGCCCTGGCCATCGGGGATACCCTCGTGGAGCGCGCCACCCAGGCGTGCCACCGCACGCCGCAGCAAGCCCTTTCCCGGTCTTTTGCTGCGGAAGGGGTCGGTGATCCCGTGCACCAGGATGCCCAGATACACCAGCAGGTTCCAGACGATCAGCCCGAGCAGGGGGAAGGCCAGCAGATTCACGTAGCGGGTCGGGCCCACGGCATCCATCAGCACGCCCAGGGCGAAGGACAGGGCCACCAGCACACTGCCCACCCAGGGCCGCCAGTTGCGCCTGCTCGCCAGACGCTTGAAGGCCTTGACCCGATCACCCAGCCTTTCCACTGCGAGCTGGCCACGGCGGGCAAGGAAACGGTCGGCGTCGGCGCCTTCGCCCACCACTTCGGCTGCGGCCCGGCTGGCCCAGGCGGCGTCGGCGGCAGTCCAGGTGGCGTCGGATGGTGCGGCGGTCTCAAAGGCACGGACCAGGGTGACATGGCGGGCGGCGGTTTCGTTCATGCGCTTGTCTTCGGGCGGGCACGGGCCTGCAAGTGTACTCCCGCACCACTGCACGGGCCTACCGGCTCGCGGGCGCATTGAAATCCAGGGCGGTCACGGGGAGGGCTTGACCAGATCATCAAGCTGCATCGCAGCATTTGATCAATTGATGAACTCATAAAATCCCCTGCTTGGAAAAATCTCGAGAAAAGTTTCATTTCTCTCTTTCGAATCAGCGGTTTGTGAATACGGGCACGGCCCTTGTATAGGAGTTGGACACTTCCACAGCCCAGCGAGAAAAAGATGATCGATCCGACAAGCCCGCCGCCCGTGGATGTGAGTCGCAAGTACGTGCGTCTGGTGGAGCGGCGCCCCGACGGACTGGTGGAGTTCGAGTTCTCGATCTCCGACCCGGCCCTGTTCGTGGAGATGCTGCTCCCGGCGGCCGCTTACGAGGAGTTCTGCCTGACCAACCGGGTGATCCTGCTGGAAGGGGAGCGCCCTGCCGAGGGCGACGACGATTTCAACTGGAGCCTCCGCGAGGCCACTCATCAACGTTTCCGGTGAGCGGGCGCACCGCGCCCGGCACCCGCAGCACAGCACAACAACACAGGAGGAGAGACACATGCAGATCGACCTGCGCACGGTATCCATCAAGCCCCTGCGGCAGACCTTCGACCACATTGCCCGGCGTATCGGTCCGGACAAGGCGGCGACGCGCTACCAGGAGGGCACGCTGGATGTCCAGGCCACCCACAACTTCCACTACCGCCCCACCTGGGATCCGGACCACGAGATCTTCGATGCATCCCGCAGCGCCATCCGCATGGTGGACTGGTACGCCTTCAAGGATCCGCGTCAGTTCTACTACGGCGCCTACACCCTGGCCCGCGCCAAGCAGCAGGAGACTGCCGAATCCAACTTCGACTTCGTTGAAGGCCGCGGCCTAGCCGACAGCCTGCCGGACGCGTTGAAGGACACCGTGCTGAAGCTCCTGCTCCCCCTGCGCCACGTGGCCTGGGGCGGCAACATGAACGGCGCCTTCATCACCGCTTACGGCTACGGCACGGCGCTGACCCAGCCTTGCCTGTATCACTCCATGGACCAGTTGGGCATTGCCCAGTACCTCACCCGGGTAGGCCTGCTGCTGGGCGACGATCCGTCCGTGCTGGATGAAGCCAAGAAGAGCTGGATGGAAGGGGAGGCCTGGCAGGGGCTGCGCCGCTACGTGGAAGACAGCTTCGTCTTGAAGGACCCGCTGGAGCTCTTCGTGGCCCAGATGGTGGCCCTCGACGGCCTGCTCTACCCGCTGGTGTACGAAACCATTGTCGATGACGTGCTCGCCTCCCAGGGGGGCACTCCCATCGCCATGCTCACCCAGTTCATGACCGACTGGTACAGCGAGACCCGCAAGTGGGTGGATGCCACGGTCAAGACGGCCGCCGCCGAGTCGCCGGAGAACAAGGCACTACTCGAAAAGTGGATCACCCACTGGCGCGACCGTGCCGCCTCCGCGCTGATGCCCGTGGCGCAACTGGCACTGGGCAACCAGGCCGATTCCCTCACCAGCGAAGTGGTGAGCCAGTTCAACGCCCGCCTGGCCAAGGCCGGCGTCACCCTCTGAGAAGGAAACCCGATGTCCAAGGTATTCATTGCCCTGCAAACCAACGACGACACCCGCTCGATCATCCAGGCCATCCTGGCCGACAACCCCCACGCCATCGCCAACGAGCAGCCGGCCATGGTGAAGATCGATGCGGAGGGTTCCCTGGTGGTGCGCCGCTCGAGCATCGAGGACCTGATCGGCCGTGATTTCGACCTGCAGGAACTGCACATCAACCTGATTTCCCTCACCGGCCACGTCGACGAGACCGACGACGAACTGACCCTGAGCTGGAACACCTGATCGCGCCAAGGAGACACGACAATGGACATGAAAGTCAGCAAGAAGAAGCTGGGCCTCAAGGAAAAGTACCAGCACATGACCCGCGGCCTGGGCTGGGAGACCACCTATCAGTCGATGGACGAGGTCTTCCCCTACGCCAAGTACGAAGGCATCAAGATCCATGACTGGGACAAGTGGGAGGATCCGTTCCGCCTGACCATGGACGCGTACTGGAAGTATCAGGCCGAGAAGGAGCGCAAGCTCTACGCCATCATCGACGCCTACGCCCAGAACAACGGCCACCTGTCGGTGACGGACGCCCGCTACATCAACGCGGTGAAACTCTTCCTCAACGGCATCAGCCCGCTCGAGTACATGGCCCACCGGGGCTTTGCCCACGCCGGCCGGCAGTTCCCCGGCGTCGGCCCGCGGGTGGCCTGCCTGATGCAGTCCCTGGACGAGATCCGCCACGCCCAGACGCAGATCCATTCCCTGTCCAACTACAACAAGTACTACAACGGTTTCCACGAGTATCGCCACATGCTCGAGCGCGTCTGGTACCTGTCGGTGCCACGCTCCTTCTTCGACGACGCCATCACCGCCGGCCCCTTCGAGTTCATGGTGGCCATCGGTTTCAGCTTCGAGTACGTGCTGACCAACCTGCTGTTCGTGCCCTTCGTTTCGGGGGCAGCCTACAACGGCGACATGGGCACCATGACCTTCGGCTTCTCGGCCCAATCCGACGAGGCCCGTCACATGACCCTGGGTCTGGAGGTGATCAAGTTCATCCTGGAACAGGATCCGGACAACCTGCCCATCGTGCAGCAGTGGATCGACAAGTGGACCTGGCGTGGCTACCGCGTGCTGACCCTGGTCGGCATGATGATGGACTACATGCTGCCCAAGCGCATCATGAGCTGGAAGGAGGCCTGGGAGGTCTACTTCGAGGAGAACGGTGGCGCCCTGTTCAAGGACCTGGCCCGCTACGGCATCCGCCCGCCCAAGTGGCTCGACCAGATCGAGCAGGACAAGGATCACATCTCCCACCAGGCCTGGGCGACCTTCTACAACTACGCCGCCGCGTGCAACTTCCACACCTGGATTCCCACCGACGACGAGATGGACTGGCTGTCCCAGAAATACCCCAACAGCTTCGACAAGTACTACCGGCCGCGCCTTGAGTACTGGCGCGAGGAGGCCAAGAAGGGCAATCGCTTCTACAACAAGACGCTGCCCATGCTGTGTCAGACCTGCCAGATCCCGATGATCTTCACCGAGCCCGGCGACCCGACCCAGATCTGCTACCGGGAGGTGGACTACAAGGGCAACAAGTACCACTTCTGTTCCGACGGCTGCAAAGAGATCTTCGAGCACGAGCCCGAGAAGTACATCCAGTCCTGGCTGCCGGTGCACCAGATCTATCAGGGCAATTGCTTCAACGAGGGGGTTGACCCCACCGCCGAGGGCTTCGACCCGCTGGCTGCGGTGCTCGACTACTACCACCTCAACTTTGGTCGCGACAACCTGGACTTCGAGGGCTCGGAAGACCAGAAGAACTTCGACGCCTGGCGCGGCATGGCCACGAAGAACACCTGATCGTTTCGATGGGGCGGCCGGCCTGGCCGGCTGCCCGTTAAGACAAGAAAGAACAAGGAGACAACCATGGGCGTTGCTGCCATCAAGGAATATGCGTTCGAGTCCGCCGACCGGCTCGAAAATTTTCACGGCAATCAGCTACTTTACATCGGGTGGGACAAGCACCTGATGTTCTGTGCCCCCTTCTGCCTGCCCTTGCCGCCGGCCATGCGTCTCGGTGACATCATCGAAAAGGTGTTGCCGGGCGTCTTCGGCTACCACCCGGACTTTGCCCGGATCGACTGGAGCAAGGTCGAATGGCTCAAGTCCGGGCAGCCATGGCGGGCAGATTTCGACAAGACCCTGGCCGAACTTGGCCTCAAGCACAAGGACGTGCTGCGCTTCCAGACGCCGGATCTGAATGGCATCAAGGGTTCGGCGAGCTGAGCATGTCCTACGAACTGACCATCGAACCCCTTGGCCAGACCATTGAGGTCGAGGAGGGCCAGACCATCCTCGACGCCTCCCTGCGCGCCGGCATCTGGCTGCCCCACGCCTGCTGCCACGGCCTGTGCGCCACCTGCAAGGTGCAGGTGGTGGACGGGGATGTGGACCACGGCGAGGCTTCCAGCTTTGCGCTGATGGACTTCGAGCGCACCGAAGGCAAGACCCTGGCCTGCTGTGCGCGGCTGGAGTCCGACGTGACCATTGAAGCGGAGATCGATGAGGAGCCCGATGCCGAGTCGATCCCGGTGAAGGATTTCCCCGGCACCGTTACCCGCATCGAGATACTCACTCCGACTATCAAGGGCATTTTCATCACCCTGGACGAGGCGATCCACTTTCAGGCCGGCCAGTACATCAACCTGGAGATTCCCGGTCTGGGCATCAGCCGCGCCTTCTCCCTGGCCAATGCGCCAGGGGGCGGACGCGAGGTGGAGCTGAACGTGCGCATCGTGCCGGGCGGCGTCGGGACGGGCTATCTACATGAAACGCTCTCCGTTGGCGACCGGCTGAGCTTTTCCGGCCCCTACGGGCGGTTCTTCGTGCGGAAATCGGCAAAGGTGCCGCTGATCTTCATGGCAGGGGGCTCCGGCCTGTCCAGCCCGCGCAGCATGATCCTCGATCTGCTCGGGGAGGGCTTTGATCTGCCCATCACCCTGGTGTACGGGCAGCGTAGCCGGGCTGAACTCTATTATCACGACGAGTTTCTGGCCCTGGCCGAACGTCACCCCAACTTCCGCTACGTGCCGGCCCTGTCGGACGAAGCGGCGGACTCGGACTGGCAAGGCTTCCGCGGCTATGTGCACGATGCGGCAAAGGCCCATTTTGACAACGATTTCCGTGGTCACAAGGCCTACCTGTGCGGCCCTCCCATGATGATCGACGCCTGTATTTCAACGCTGATGCAGGGGCGTTTGTTCGAGAACGATATCTATACGGAAAAGTTCTTTTCGGCTGCCGATGCCCAGCAGGTGCGGAGCCCGCTGTTCAAGCGGGTATAGGCAGGCCCGCCATCGGGGGAGTGCCCCTGCGGCACGCCTAGATGACGCGTCGGCTTCAGGATAGAAAGTAAAAATCTCGAGAAAAGTTTGACTTATCGAGAAGGCTGTTTAACATAGGTACTAGCACTCGCCGTCAGGGGTACGACCGGGCGAGGCGGACATCCGACAATAAAGAGGAGACAAGAACATGGCAGTTACTGGTGTAATGCGGCCCGGCCACATGCAGCTACGTGTGCTGGACCTGGAAGAAGGTGTCAATCACTACAAGAATGTCCTCGGCCTGCTGGAAACCGGCCGTGATGCCCAGGGCCGGGTGTACTTCAAGGCCTGGGACGAGCGTGACCACAACAGCCTGATCCTGCGCGAAGCTGACTCGGCCGGCATGGATTTCTTTGCCTTCAAGGTCGCCGACAAGGCCACCCTCGAAAAGCTTGATGCCGACCTGAAGGCCTACGGCGTGAGCACCGAGCGCATTCCGGCGGGTGAGCTCCTTGAAACCGGCGAGCGCGTACGCTTCATGATCCCCTCGGGCCACGCCATCGAGCTCTATGCCGAAAAGACCGACGTGGGCAATGGCATGGCCTACGTCAACCCGGATCCCTGGACCCCCGACGCCGAGCGCGGCATTGCCCCGGTACGCCTGGACCATGCCCTACTGTACGGCCCGGACATCGAGAAGGTGCAGAAGCTGTTCGAGGACGTGCTCGGCTTCTACCTGGTGGAGCGGGTACTGATGGAAGACGGCAAGACCGATCTGGCCATCTGGCTGTCCTGCTCCCACAAGGCCCATGACGTTGCCCTGGTGCGTCACCCGGAGCCGGGCAAGCTGCACCACGTGTCCTTCCTGCTGGACACCTGGGAGAAGGTGCTGCGTGCCGCCGACATCATGTCCATGAACAAGGTGTCCATCGACATCGGCCCGACCCGCCATGGTGTGACCCGCGGCACCACCATCTACGCCTTCGATCCGTCGGGCAACCGCTTCGAGACCTTCTGCGGCGGCTACCAGCCCTATCCGGACTACGCGCCCATCACCTGGACCTGGGAAGAGGTGGGGACCGGCGTGTTCTACCACGACCGCAAACTCAACGAGCGTTTCCTGACCGTGGTGTCCTGAAGGGCCTTGCGGGCCGGTCGCCTGGCACAGTCAGTGTGTTGGCATCCGGTCCGTCAGCATGTCCAGCAGGGCTGCTGCCTCGACGGGCCGGCTGAGCAGGAAGCCTTGGGCTTCGTGGCAGCCGATGCCCTTGAGGTAGTCCAGCTGGGCCTGGGTTTCCACCCCTTCGGCGATGACCCGGAGTTTCAGCGACTGGCCCATCCTCACGATGGCATCTGCGATCGCGCGGTCTTCCTCGTCGTCGGTGATGTCCTGCACGAAAGAGCGATCCACCTTGAGCTTGCTCACCTGGAATCGCTTCAGATAGGCCAGGCTCGAATAGCCGGTGCCGAAATCATCGATGGCCACCGAGATTCCCAGGGCGCGCACGCTGGCGATCAGTTCGATGAAGCGCGCCGCGTCGGTCATCAGCGTGGACTCGGTCAGTTCCAGCTCAATGCAGGAGGGCATGGCACCGGTGTCACGCAGCACCGCGGCCAGGGTGCTTCCAAAATCATCCTTGTGGATCTGCACGGCCGACACATTGACGGCAATGCGCAGCGGGCGACCCGCGTCGCTGAGGGCCCGCGCCATGCGGCAGGATTCGTGCAGCGCCCATTCGCCCATGGGCACGATCAGGCCGGTTTCTTCCGCAAGGGGGATGAACTGCCCCGGGCTGATCTCGCCTGCATGGTGTGAACGCCAGCGCATCAGGGATTCCACCCCGATCATGCGGCCATCGTTGAGGGCGAATTGGGGTTGGTATACGAGGCGCAGTTCACCGGCCGACAAGGCATGGCGCAAGTGGGTGGTGAGGGCCAGGCGATCTGCCGAGTCCTTGTTCATGCGTGCGTCAAAGAAGCTGAAGGAGCCCCTTCCCAGACCCTTGGCGTGATACATCGCCATATCGGCCTTCTTCATCAGCGTGTCGAAATCGGTTCCGTCCACCGGGGCCACGGCAATCCCCAAGGTGCCGGTCGACGTGAGCGCCTGACCGTTGAGTTCGAAGGGCGCTTCGAGTGCACGGCAGATCTTCTCGGCGATGTCGGCGAAGAAGCGGATGGACTCGTTGCCTTCGACCAGAATGATGAATTCGTCACCTCCCAGGCGGCTGATGGTGTCGCTCTTGCGCAGACAACTGGCAAGGCGGCGGGTCGCTGCGATCAGCAGCTCGTCACCGATGCCATGGCCGAGGGTGTCGTTGATGCGCTTGAAGTGGTCCAGGTCGAGGAAGTACATGGCCAGGGCGCGGTGCCCGCGGCTGACCCTTTGATACATCTGTTCGAACCGATCACGCAGCAGAATCCGGTTGGGAAGTCCGGTCAGGGCATCGTGGTGGGCCAGATACTGGATTTTCTCCTCGGCGGCCTTGCGCACGCTGATGTCGCTGAAGGCTGCCACGTAGTGGGCCACCTGCCGGTCCGGCTGGCGCACCACGCGGATGGTGAGCCACTTGGGGTAGAGGCGGCCACTCTTGTGGCGGTCGATGATCTCGCCTTCCCAGCGGTCCTCCTGCTCAAGGGTTTCCCACATTGCCTGGTAGAACGCCGCTTCGTGCTGACCGGACTTGAGCATGGCCGGTGTCTGGCCGACGGCTTCGGCGGCGGAGTAGCCCGTGATGGTGGTAAAGGCCGTATTGATGCTCTCGATACGATTGTTGCTATCGGTAACCATCAGGGCTTCGTTGCTATGGTTGAAAACGAGCTGGGCGAGTTCTAGCTGGGCCTGCTGTTCCCGTTGGGGGGTGATATCGGTGAACACCCAGATCGAGCCGGCGAGCGGTTCGCTGGCGTCCAGGGGGCGGCCCGACAGGCGAATCCACAAGGGGCTGCCGTCCTTGCGCACCATGCGGGTGTCGCCTTCGCTGTAGCCGCAGCGGGCCAGCTCGCTGTAGATCCGTCCCCCCACGCTGAGGTACTCCTCTCGGCTGGGGTAGAGGATTTCGGTGAGCTGGCCGATCATCTCGGCAGGGGAGTCGTAGCCAAAGATCTCGGCCATGCGCGTGTTCACATCGACCATCTTGCGGTCGTCAGCCAGGATGATCCCCACGTGGGCGTTGTCAAAGATCGCCCTTTGCTGGCCCAGCAGATGGCGGATACGTTCTTCGCCTGCCTTGAGGGAGGTGATGTCACTGGCGCTGATCACAAAACCGCCATCGGGCATCGGGAAGCGCGCCAGCTCCAGGACCAGCCCTGCAGGCTGGGCTTCCTCGAAGCGACTGATGCGGGCCAGGGGGCCTAACTGCGGAGGGCTCAGGCGCGCCATGGTCGGGCTCACCTTGAGCAGGGCATCCAGTGGGGTCCCCGCCTGGGCCAGATCCAGAGGCAATGCCAGCAGTTCGAAATAGCGAAGGTTCCAGGCCACCAGCAGGTAGTCCGCATCGAACACGGCAATACCATGGTCGATGGTGTCGAGGGTGGATTGCAACAAGCGCGACTTGTGGGCCAGCTCGCGCTGGCGCAGGCGGGCCTCTTCCGCCTTGAGGTCGGTGACGTCCGAATAGATGCCCACCAGACAGCCGTCTGCCATGCGGTGTTCGCGTATCTGCAGGGCCTGACCGGAAGGCAGTTGCATCTCGCAGCGCCCGTCTTGTCCGCGTTCCGCGATCAAGGTGGGGAGAAGGGTCCTGCCGGCGGCAGAGTCGTGGCTGGCGGTTTCGGCCAGTACGTTACCCAGTGGACGGCTTCCCGCATTGCTGGCAAGGCGGTCGAGCTGACGGAAGGCCTCGTTGCATAAGAGCAGCCGATCTTCAGGATCAAACAGCGCGAATCCGTCGGAGATGTTGTCCACGGCTGTTTCGAGCTGCAGACGTGCGGCGGTTGCGCGTGCCGAAACCTCACCGAGCGCCTCGAGGGCCGCAGTCAGTTCTTCAGTGCGTTGACGGATCTGCTCTTCGAGCACCGCGGTCGTCTGCAGCAGACCGTAGTCGCGCCCCTGATCGTTGAGGCTGCGCTCCACCTGATAGACCAGGGCATCAATGATCTTGTCGCGGCGGAGAACCTCTTCCTGCAGACCTTTGAGGTCGTGGCTGTCGCAGCGGATTTCACCCAGTACGCTCATGGTGCTGTAACTCGTCCGCCAAATGCGATTCCGGTGAATGTCTGGTTGATATGCATTCCCCGATACTGTTCTCCAAAGGTATTGAAGCCGATCACCCGGCTCGTGGCCATCCGCGCCCCGACAGTGTCGACAATGTTCAAGGCGCGGCATTCGAGCAGACGCAAGATGCAGTCGCAGCCAAGGATCAATTCCACTTCACCCACCGCCTCCGTTGCATTCGCCAGGGTGGTCTCCAGATTGGCCACGATGTCCTCGCCGCGAGCCATACGGAAGACGATACCCCGGTCAATCGCGCAGAAGAAACTCAGGCTGCCGTCCGGGTTGACGCGCTGTATGGAGCGCACAAAATCGGAATTGCCGATGCGCACCACCACCGGATGGGCCGCAAAGACATCCGGGCTCAGGGTAGAGGGGTCGATGCCCAAAGCGCGGGCGTATTCCGGGGCGGCAGGGCACCCATTGATCTCTGTCACGATGCGCTTTTCAGGCACCGCGTCGGTAACAACAAGGCGTGTCTCGGTGGGGCTGAAGTGCTGAGTCTTGAACAGCGAGAAAGCGCGCTCCGTCGAGGCCATCAGCAATACCGCGGCATCGCGCACCAGGCGTCCCCTGAAGATCACCCGGGTGTCGATGAAGCTGAGCTCATCTCCGGCCGAGCCTCCCGTGAGTGGAATCCCGCCCAACCCGTCGTGGAAGGCGCGGGCCACGCACTCCTCCCGCGACGAAAGACCGTCAACCAGCATGAAAGCAAAGCAGCGTTGATTTTCGAGGCCACCCAGGCGAGCCTGTAGCTTGCTGCGCAAGGCCTGGGCAAAAAGAGCCATGCTCTTTGCGTCCGTGTTCGTCAGGTCTTCCAGAAGGCCGATCTCGAAGTCGATCTCGCCCGGGGCGAAACAGGCACCGATGAGGCTTCCGTCCTGATAACCATCAGGGCCGATCTCGCCAGCCGTGGTGCAACCTACCAGGGGGGTGTCGCCAAAGGCGGCGTGCAGGCTGGCCGCGAGGGCTTCGGGGGCATAGCGACTTGATGCGAAGACGATGGACAAACCACCCTCGACGGGCATCAACGCTGCGGCCAGCTCACGGGAAGCCTCCTGTGGATCGAGGCTCCGGCTCGAGCCGATACGGATGCCCGATGCCGCCCTGCCGTCTCCGACCAAGTGGACACTCATTGTTGTTCGTTCTCCTCCGGGCATCGCCGTCCGCAGGTCGGGTACCCAGCGCGAGTGTCGAAGCCTCCAAGTTCTAACGGAGGCGCGATTCTATAACTTTAGACCTATCTTTGATCTGCTTTGCCGGCGGCGGGCCTGGAGTGTCAATTGATGAAGTCGGCCGGTAGCTGGCGCACTGCCTCAAGGGTTCGCAGGATGTGCTCGGAGAGGATTCGGCTGGCTTCCGCACTGTTGCGGGCGAGGGCGGCATCGACGATGGCCTGGTGTTCGGCGTGAACGTCCCGGGGGATGGGCTGGCGGAACAGGGACAGCCGGCGGTAGCGCTCGGATTGGTGGTAAAGGATGTTCTGAAAGTGACGGATCCAGCGTGAGGGGCAGGCGCCGATGAGCGCCTCGTGGAAGGCACGGTTGCGCATCTCCCATTCCTCCCGGCTGGCCTTCGACCCGTCGCCAAGCTTGTCCTCGGCACGGGAAAGCATGTGGAAGGCGGCGACCACACTCGCTTCCCAGGCGTCGTCACCCAATTCGATGGACTGCTGCAGGGCTGAAGTCTCGAGGAGCACGCGGGTTCGGGTGATGTCGGCAAAGTCGTCCAGGGACATGGGGGCGACGCGAAAGCCGCGCTGACCCTGGGCAACCACGAGGGCATCGGTCACAAGTAGCTGCAAGGCTTCACGCAGTGTCCCTGCGCCCACCTCGTACTGATCCTTGAGGTGCTCGACGCGCAGCTTGTCCCCAGGACGATGGACGCCCTCAATGATGTCCCGACGCAATTGGCGGTAAGCCGTCTCCGCAAGGGTCTTGGGTTCGTCGCTGTCACTGACGAGATCCGGGGCATTGGCCAGATCGTTCATGGTGTGGGTTCCACTGTCTTGTTCTTGGTCCACGGGTGTGGATGGGATCACCCGGATTCTAGCCCAAGGGGCTTATTCCGAGCATAGACAAAAATCTCGAGAAAAGTTATTGACGTCGAGATAAGAAGTAAATATCGTAGCATCTACAAAATATATAAGTGGGTGAGAGACATGAGCGACAAGACGATTTCTCCGGTGACGCCGGTGGCCGTGACCCAGCAGGTCATCTCGGCTGCGGCCGTCAGTGTCGCCCTTGAGGCTGCCGTTGCCCGCGCTGAAAGCATCGGTGTCCGCATCAACGTGGCGGTGGCTGACAGTGGTGGCAACCTGGCCGGCTTTCTGCGGATGCCTGGCGCCTTTCTCCAATCCATCGACATTGCCATCGACAAGGCCTACACCGCCGCTGGTTTCGGTTTCTCCACGAAGGACTGGATGAAGCTGGTGGGGCACGACGAAGGCATGAAACTCGGCTTCTCGGCCCGTCCCCGGCTGGTGGTGTTCGGTGGCGGTCTGCCAATCCGGGCAGGGGGCGCGCTCATCGGCGGCATCGGCGTGTCCGGCGCGTCGGAAGCCCAGGACGAGGAATGTGCGCGGGCGGCGCTGGATGCCATCGGCGCCGAATGAATCAGGCAGCTCTTCACACCGGAAGGAAGAACACGAGATGAAACGGATCAAGAACTTCATCAACGGCGAGTTCATCGAGGCGGCCGGCGGGCGCCTGTTCGACAAGCGTTCGCCCCTCGACAACCAGATCATCGCCCAGGTCAGCGAAGCGGGCCGCCCCGAAGTGGAGGCCGCCGTGGCAGCGGGCCGCGCCGCCCTGGAAGGGGAGTGGGGGCGTATCACCGTGGCCGATCGCGTGGAACTGCTCTACGGGGTCGCCAACGAGATCAACCGGCGTTTCGAGGATTTTCTTGCCGCCGAGGTGGCGGACACCGGCAAGCCGCGCAGCCTGGCCAGTCATCTGGATATTCCCCGAGGCGCGGCCAACTTCAAGATCTTTGCCGACGTGGTGAAGAACGTACCCAGTGAGTTCTTCGAGATGGCTACCCCCGACGGGCGCGGCGCCATCAACTACGCGGTGCGTCGCCCGGTGGGCGTGGTCGGCGTGGTGTGCCCGTGGAACCTGCCCCTCTTGCTGATGACCTGGAAGGTCGGCCCGGCCCTGGCCTGTGGCAACGTGGTGGTGGTCAAGCCTTCCGAGGAGACGCCCCAGACTGCCACCCTGCTGGGCGAGGTGATGAACACCGTGGGCATCCCCAGGGGCGTGTACAACGTGGTGCATGGCTTCGGGCCGGATTCTGCCGGCGAGTTCCTGACCCGCCACCCGGGCGTCAATGCCATCACCTTCACCGGCGAGACCCGCACCGGCGCAGCCATCATGAAGGCCGCCGCCGAGGGCGCCCGTCCGGTGTCCCTGGAAATGGGTGGCAAGAACCCGGCCATCATCTTTGCCGATGCCGACCTGGATGCGGCCATCGAAGGCACCTTGCGTTCGTGTTTTGCCAACTGCGGCCAGGTGTGCCTGGGTACCGAGCGGGTGTATGTGGAGCGCCCCCTGTTCGAGGCCTTCGTGGCTCGGCTGAAGAAGGGGGCGGAAGGGCTGGTCATCGGCCACCCCGACAAGGCCGACACCGGCCTCGGCCCGCTGATTTCGAAGGAGCACCAGGAGAAGGTGCTGGGCTACTACCGCAAGGCGGTGGAGGAGGGCGCCACGGTGGTGACCGGTGGCGGGGTGCCCGACATGCCCGCTGAGCTCAAGGACGGCGCCTGGGTGCAGCCCACCATCTGGACCGGCCTGGGTGATGAAGCAGCCATCGCCCGGGAGGAGATCTTCGGACCCTGCACCCTGGTGATGCCCTTCGACAGCGAGGAAGAGGTGGTGCGCCGGGCCAACAACACCCACTACGGTCTCGCCGCATCGGTGTGGACCAAGGACGTGACCCGCGCCCACCGCGTCGCCGGCCGCCTTGAGGTGGGCCTGGTGTGGGTCAACTCCTGGTTCCTGCGCGACCTGCGCACCCCCTTCGGTGGCGCCAAGCAGTCGGGCATCGGCCGTGAGGGCGGCGTGCATTCCCTCGAGTTCTACACCGAGCTCAAGAACATCTGCGTGAAGCTGTGATGAGCGCCATCGCGACTACCCCGGAGATCGGCCGCAGCGTGCTGGCGGCCGGCCGCCAGACCAATATCCATGACCTGGGCAGCGGTGCGCCGGTGCTGCTGATCCACGGCTCCGGGCCGGGCGTGACGGCTTGGGCCAACTGGCGCCTGGTGATGCCGGCGCTGGCCCAATCGTGCCGGGTGATCGCCCCGGACATGGCAGGCTTCGGCTACACCGAGCGTCTGCCCGGTGATGTCCACTCCGTGGAGGGCTGGGTTGCCCATGCCATCGGTGTGCTCGACGCCCTGGGCATCGAGCGGACCGACCTGGTGGGCAACTCCTTCGGCGGCGCCATCGCCCTGGCCCTGGCCATCCGTCATCCGGAGAGGGTGCGACGTCTGGTGCTGATGGGCAGCGTTGGCGTGCCCTTCGAGATCACCCCGGCGCTGGATGCGGTGTGGGGTTATCAACCCTCCATTGAGACCATGCGCGGCCTGCTCGACCTGTTCGCCTTTGACCGCAGCCTGGTCAATGACGAGCTGGCCCGCCTGCGTTACGAAGCCAGCATCCGGCCCGGCTTCCAGGAATCCTTCGGCACCATGTTCCCGGCCCCGCGGCAGCGCTGGGTGGATGCCATGGTCAGCGCCGAGGCCGATATCCGGGCGCTGCCCAACCACACCCTGGTGATCCACGGCCGGGACGACAAGGTCATCCCCCTGCAGACCTCCCTGACCCTGGCCAGCTGGATCCCCCGGTCCCAGCTCCATGTTTTCGGGCAGTGCGGCCACTGGACGCAGATAGAACATGCTGGCCGCTTTGCCCGCCTGGTGGGCGACTTCCTTGCCGAAGCCACCGCCGACGAACCCCAACCGCTTTCCTGAGAGACCGCCATGGACAAGGCCCTGATCACCCACCTCGGCGATGAGCTTTACGAAGCCCTCGTCAAGCGCGAAACCGTTACGCCCCTGAGCGAGCGCCACCCCGACATCACCATCGAGGACGCCTACCAGATCCAGCAGCAGATGATTGCCCGCCGGCTGGCCGCCGGTGAACGGGTGGTGGGCAAGAAGATCGGTGTGACCTCGAAGGTGGTGATGAACATGCTCAACGTGCATCAGCCCGACTTCGGCTGGCTGCTGGATGGCATGGTGTACAACGAAGGCGAGGCCATCCCCGCCAGCACCCTGATTCAGCCCAAGGCCGAAGGCGAGATCGCCTTCCTGATGAAGAAGGACCTGATGGGGCCCGGCCTCACCGCCGCCGACATCCTGGCCGCCACCGAAGGGGTGATGGCCTGTTTCGAGATCGTGGACAGCCGCATCAAGGACTGGAAGATCAAGATCCAGGACACCGTCGCCGACAACGCCTCCTGCGGCGTGCTGGTGCTCGGCGACCGCATCGTCGATCCGCGCAAGGTGGATCTGGCCACCTGCGGCATGGTGCTGGAGAAGAACGGCGAGATCGTCGGTACCGGCTCGGGCGCCGCCGCCCTCGGCCACCCCTGCAATGCCATGGCCTGGCTGGCCAATACCCTGGGCCGCCTCGGTATCGGGCTCAAGGCCGGCGACATCGTGCTGTCCGGCTCCCTGGCGGCGCTGATCCCGGTGACCGCGGGCGACAGCCTGCGTGTCAGCATCGGCGGCATCGGCGGCTGTTCCGTCCGTTTTAGCTGAGGTCGCCATGGATCTCCAGCTCACCGGCAAACGCGCCCTCGTCACCGGCTCCACCGCAGGTATCGGCTTTGCCATCGCCTGCGCCCTTGCAGCCGAAGGCGCCCACGTCACCCTCAACGGTCGCAGCCGCTCCGGCGTGTCCGCTGCCGTGGTGCGACTGATCGAAGCCGTGCCCGGCGCCCGCGTCGATGGCGTGGCTGCCGACCTGTCCTCCGCGGCCGGCTGCGAGGCCCTCACCGCCACCTGCGGCGACGTGGACATCCTGGTCAATAACTTGGGCATCTTCGATCCGCGGCCCTTCGAAGAGATCCAGGACATCGAGTGGTTCAACTTCTTCGAGACCAACGTGATGAGCGGCGTGCGCCTTTCTCGCCACTACCTGCCGGCCATGAAGGCCCGGGATTGGGGACGCATCGTCTTCATCTCCAGCGAGTCGGGCATCTGCCCGCCGGCCGAGATGGTGCATTACGGCATGAGCAAATCGGCCCAGCTGTCGGTGGCCCGGGGCATGGCGGAGACCTGCGTCGGCTCCGGCGTCACCGTCAATTCGGTGCTCCCCGGCCCGACCCGCACGGAAGGCGTCGGCACCTTCTTCTCGCGCCTGGCGCAAGAGCAGGGCGTGTCCCTGGAGCAGGCCGAGCAGGATTTCTTCGCCCATGCCCGCCCGACCTCGCTGCTCAAGCGCTTCATCGAACCTGCTGAGGTGGCCAGCCTGGTTGCCTACGTCTGCAGCCCTCTTGCATCTGCCACCCACGGCGCGGCCCTGAAGGTCGAGGGCGGTGTGGTGCGCAGCCTGATTTAACCTTTCGCGACCCGACAAGGAACAACAGCGATGACCAACAAGATCAAATGCGCCCTGATCGGCCCGGGCAACATCGGCACCGACCTGCTGGCCAAGCTGCAGCGTAGCCCGGTGCTGGAGCCGGTGTGGATGGTGGGCATCGACCCCGACTCCGACGGCCTCAAGCGTG
>NZ_JAFLDT010000080.1 GCF_017302315.1 Zoogloea sp. | reverse complement strand
CCCTACCCGACGCTCTTCCGATCTCCCCTCGCCGACCCTCAGCAGGCTGCGCCGCCGGGGCCCCTGGGCGGCGAGTTCGCGCAGCAAGGCCAGGGCGCGGCTCTCCCGTTTGCTGGCCAGCAAGGCCTCACGGCCGGCATCGGTGAGGTCGAGCAGGGGGTCCGCCTCGGCCCCCGCCACCGCATCGGCCTTGCGCAGGCGGGGCGGCAAGGCCATGGCGACGACTTCGCCGAGGGGATGCTGATAGTAGCGGGCTGCAAATTCGACCATGCCCAGCCAGTCCGCCGGGAGCGCCGGCGCATCCCGTTGAATGGCGATCACCGGCTTGAGCCGCTCGACCGGAATATCCGCCACCTCCGGCAGGGCAACGATCAGCCCGGTTTTCTCACCCCGCCCAAACGGCACCCGCACACAGCGCCCCAGATCGCCGACAGAAATATTTTCTGCCGTGTAATCAAAGACCTGTGGCAAGGGCACGGGAAGGGCAACGCGAACGATGGAGGGGCTCATGGTCGGGATACGGATCGACGTGACAAAAAGCGATGAAAATCAGCCAATTACATCGCTTTCGTAAGGCATTGCTTGGGAAACAGGTCTGAAGCCATTGGGGCGGCGCGGGTATTTTCCCTTGTCCACAAAATCTGTGGATAACTTTGTGGGAAACATGGGTGAAGTCCCGCAAAACCCGCCTGCAGACTGCCTTCCTCCTACACTGCCTCATTCCTGATCAAATAATATTTCCTTTAAAAACAATGCTCTGCAGATTCGCAAATTTTTGCTTCCGAGCCGTGTCATGAATCTGACAAAAATCTTGGTGCTGTGCACAAGTCAAGCCCTCAGATTCAAATTTAGTGCTTGACGAGGGCCGCTTTGGGGAGCCCGGATGACACAAAGCGCCGCAAGCCCCGTGACGCTCATCCGCTTCCGCAAAGAATCGGGGCCGGCATGAGCCGGCCCCCGGTGCTGGGCGATGGATGTCTCAGGCGGCCTGGGCACGCAGGGCCCGGCTATGCTCGTGGACGGTGTTGACCAGCACGGTGACGTTTTCGGGCGGGGTGAACTGGGAGATGCCATGGCCGAGGTTGAAGACATGACCGGCGTGGGGGCCATAGGCGTCGAGAACCTTCTTCGCTTCAGCGGCAACAGCCTCGGGGCTGCCAAACAGCACCGCGGGATCCAGATTGCCTTGCAGGGCAACCCGATCACCCACCTGAAGGCGGGCGGCACCGATATCCACGGTCCAGTCAAGGCCCACCGCGTCAGCGCCGCTATCGGCAATGTCGGCCAGCCACAGGCCACCGCCCTTGGTGAAGACGATGCAGGGGATCTTCTCGCCATCCTTCTCGCGGGTCAGGCCGGCGACGATCTGGCGGATGTAGGCCAGCGAGAACTCCTTGTAGGCCTGATGGGCCAGCACACCACCCCAGGAATCGAAGATCATCACGGCCTGGGCGCCTGCCTCGATCTGGGCGTTGAGGTAGGCGGTGACGGCCTTGGCGGTGACACCGAGGATGTGGTGCATGAGATCCGGGCGGCTGTAGAGCAGGGCCTTGACCTTGCGGTAGTCGTCAGAGCCACCGCCTTCCACCATGTAGCAGGCGAGGGTCCAGGGGCTGCCGGAGAAGCCGATCAGCGGCACGGAGTTGTCGAGGGCCCGACGGATCTCGGCGACGGCGTCCATCACGTAGCCGAGCTCGATGTTGGGGTCGGGCACGGCCAGATTGCGGATCTCCCATTCTTCCTTGAGGGGGCGCTCGAACTTGGGGCCTTCACCTTCAGCGAAGTACAGGCCCAGGCCCATGGCGTCGGGCACCGTGAGGATGTCGGAGAAGAGAATGGCGGCGTCGAGGTTGTAGCGCGCCAAGGGCTGCAGGGTGACTTCGCAGGCCAGACCGGGGTTCTTGCACAGATCAAGGAAGCTGCCGGCACGCTTGCGCGTCTCACGGTACTCGGGCAGGTAGCGGCCAGCCTGGCGCATCAGCCACAGGGGGGTGTACTCGGTGGGCTGACGCAACAGGGCGCGCAGGAAAGTATCGTTCTTCGGACGGCTCACTTGGAATCCTCGGCAGACAGGACCGCACTGGGCGGCAAAGGCGGGATTATCCGCCATTTGCCGCCGGGGCGTGGATCGCGCAGATCAAGAAGCAGCTACTTGCGCCAGAACTGGGGCGTGAACACGACGGCCAGGGACAGCACCTCCAGACGTCCGAGGAGCATGGTGAAGGTGCACACCCAGGTCTGGAAATCGGTGAGGACAGCATAGTTGGTGGCCGGGCCGACCTTGTTGAGGCCAGGGCCGGCGTTGTTGATGCTGGCCACTATGGCGCCGAGCGAAGTCATGAAATCCAGCCCTGACAGGATCATCACGAAAGTCAGCATGACCACGCTCATGAAGTACAGAAAGATGAAGCCGAGAACGGCGATCACGACGTTGTTGGGAATGGCGCTGCCCCCAACCTTCACCGGATTGACCACTGCCGGGTGGATCAGGCGGGTGAGTTCCCGATTGGCCTGTTTGGCCAGGATCAGGGTGCGGATCATCTTGATGCCGCCCCCGGTGGAGCCGGAGCTTACCGTGATGCAGGACAGGAAAAGCATCCACAGGGGCGCGAAGATCGGCCACTTGTCGAAGTCCTGACTGGCGAAGCCACAGTCGGTGGCCATGGAGACGAGGTTGAAGCTGACGTGCCGCAGGGCCGTGGGGTAATCCTCATAGGTGCCTTCCAGCCACACATACAGGGCCACACCGAAGCAGGACGTGACGATCAGGCCGACCACGCCGCGAGCTTCCACGTCATGCCAGTACACGCGCAGATCGCGCCCCCGCATGGCGACGAAGTGGGTGGCGAAGTTCATCGCGGCGATCACCATGAAGACGATCAGCACGAACTCGACCATGGGGTTGTCAAAGGCGCCAACGCTGGCGTCCCGGGTCGAAAAGCCACCCAGCCCGAGGGCGGCGAAGGCATGGCAGATGGAGTCCAGCCAGGACAGGCCCGCCTGATTGAGCAGCAGGATGCAGGCCACGGTGATGAGGAAATACACCAGCCACAGGGCCTTGGCGGTATCGGCGATACGCGCCGTGAGTTTGGAGTCTTTCATCGGGCCGGGGGTTTCAGCCTTGTAGAGCTGCATGCCGCCGACACCCAGCAGGGGCAGCACGGCCACGGCGAGCACGATGATGCCCATGCCACCGAGCCAGTTGAGCTCATGCCGCCAGACATTGATGGCTGGCGGTGCATGATCGAGATCGGTCATGATCGTCGAGCCCGTGGTGGTGAGGCCGGACATGGTTTCGAAGAAGGCATCGGTGAAACTCATGGTGTCGTACACCAGGAGCAGGGGGATGGTGGCAATCGCCGCCATCAAGGCCCACACGGTTGATACCAGCAGGAAGCCATCCCGGGGCTTGAGCTCGCGGTAGTGGGAGCGGGTCACCCCGTAGAGCATGAGTCCACTGCCCAGGGAGATGATCATGGCGGCGACGAATTCGGCGGTGGTGCCGTCTTCGTAGAAGATCGCCGCAGCGATGGGCATCAGGTAGGCCAGGCTGAAGATCGACAGCAGGCGGCCCAGGACATTGGCGACGGGGAACAGGGCATCCATCAGAAGAACCCCCAACCCACCTGGAAGAGCTTTTCCACCTGACTGACCAGCTTCTTGCTGGTGCAAAAGACGATCACGTGGTCCTCGGCGCGGATCACCGTGTCGTGGTGGGCCATGATGACTTCGTGGATGGGCACCTCGTAGGCCACCAGCTCCTTGTACTCGGTGCGGCTCTGCCCGGTATTGCGCACGATGGCGGCGATGGTGGCCCCGTCAGGCAGGTCGATCTCCTCGATGCGGCGGCCGATCACCTTGCAATGCTTCGCGTCCCCATGGGCGACGACTTCCAGGGCCTCGGCGGCACCGCGGCGCAAGCTATGCACGGCGGCCACGTCTCCCCGGCGTACCCGGGCCAGCAACTGGCCGATGGAGGTCTGGGCTGGCGAGATGGCAATGTCGATGCGCCCGCCCTGCACCAGATCCACGTAGGACTTGCGGTTGATCAGGGCCAGGGTGCGACGGGCCCCCATCTGCTTGGCCAGGGAGGCCGACATGATGTTGTCCTCCTCGTCGTTGGTGAGGGCGAGGAACATGTCGGTCTCCTCGATGCTCTCCGAATCGAGCAGGGCTTCGTCGGTGCCATCACCGCGCAGCACCAGGGCCCGGGACAGCTTGCTGGCGAGCATCTCGGCCCGGCGCCGGTCGCGCTCGATGAGCTTGACGCTGAAGCTTTTCTCGATGGCGCGGGCGAGACGAAAGCCGATATTGCCACCCCCGGCGATGATCACCCGCTTGATGGGCTTGTCCATGCGCCGCAGCTCGGACATGACTTTGCGGATATGGGAGGTGGCTGCAATGATGAAGACTTCGTCACCGCTCTCGATGATGGTGTCACCGGACGGGATGATGGACTGGTCGCGGCGGAAGATGGCCGCCACACGGGCATCAATGTTGGGCAGGCGCAGCGGAATGGTCTTCAGGGGCTTGCCCACCAGCAGGCCGCCTTCGAAGGCCTTCACGGCGATCATGGTGACCATGCCCTCGGCGAACTCCAGCACCTGGAGCGCCTCGGGAAATTCGATCAGCTTGCGGATGTAGTCGGTGACGATCTGCTCGGGGCAGATGGAGTGATCAACGGCAAAGTTGTTGTCGTCAAGCAGCTCGGGATGCTCGGCATAGTCGGCAGAGCGCAGGCGGGCGATGCGCGTCGGAATGTTGAACACCGTCTTGGCCACTCGGCAGGCGCACAGATTGGTCTGGTCCGACTGGGTGACGGCGATCAGCAGGTCGGCATCCTCGGCACCCGCAGCATGCAGCACCGAGGGGGCCGCGGCGTTGCCCGACACCACGCGCAAATCGAGCCGTTCCTGGAGGGTGTTGAGATGCTCCACATTGTTGTCCACCACGGTGATGTCGTTGGCTTCGGAAACGAGACTCTCAGCGACCGAGGTACCCACCTGACCGGCACCGAGGATGATGATCTTCATGTTTTTATTCCTCCCTTTCCGCTGACGCGCAGCGGCTATTGCCCAGGCATGTCCGGATGCAGCCCTCAGGTTCCGCTTTCCTCGTGACGCCGACCGACACTGATGCCAAGCTGCTTGAGCTTGCGATACAAGTGAGTACGCTCCAGGCCGGTCTTCTCGGCCAGACGGGTCATGTTGCCCCCGTCGATCTGCAGGTGGTGCTCGAAGTACAGGCGTTCGAAGATCTCCCGGGCCTCCCGCAGGGGCAGATCGAGGGGCAAGCCGAGGGCGGCGGGAGGTGACTTCACCAGCAGATGGGCCACGTCCTCCATGCCGATCTCCTCTTCCAGGGTGCCCAGGGCCAAGGACTTGACGGCTGCCTTGAGCTCCCCGTAGCCCCCCGGCCAGGCCTGGTTGCGCAGGGCATTGAGGGCGGCGGAGGAAAGGCGCCGGGGTGGCACCTCACCGGCTTCGACCACGTGCAGCAGAATCTGGCTGGCAATCTCCGGGATCTCGTCGCGGATCTCGCCCAGGGCCGGCGGTGCCAGGGAGACCTCGAACAGGCGGGCCAGCACACGCTCCTCCCAGCCGTGGTCGGCGAGCTCCTCGGGGCGGTGCTCGGTCGCCACCACCAGGGTCTGCCCATGCCGCTCCAGGCGGTCCATGGCAAAGACCAGGTTCTTCTGCTGGGGGCGCGACAGGTAGATCAGCTCGGGCACATAGAGCAGACCGTTGCGCGCACCTTCCAGCACATTGAGTTCGATGGGCATGGAGGACAGGGATAGATCCAGCCAGGGCGTTCCGACCCGCTGCAGGCTGCGGGCACACAATTCGGCCAGGCTGCCCGGCCCCACCCGCAGCAGGATGATGCGGGACTTCTCGGCCATCTGCTCAAGACGCTTGCGCAGATCGCGCAGGGGCGCCGAGCGGGCGAAGGCGGCCAACCCCAGGGGGCTGGGCGCATGGGTGGGCTTGATGCGGGCGAGGCCGCGCTTCACCGCCGCCAGCAGCTTCTGCAGGGCGATGGGCTTTTCGAGGAACTCCATGGCACCGATGCGGGTCGCCTCGACCGCCGTGTCGATGGTGCCGTGCCCGGACATCATCACCACGGGCATGGTCAACTGGCCATTGGCAGACCACTCCTTGAGGAGGCTGACCCCGTCGGTATCGGGCATCCAGATGTCGAGCAGCACGAGATCCGGCCGGGTCGCATTGCGGGCGGCCCGGGCCGCACCGGCGTTCTCGGCGAGGATGATGTCGTGCCCCTCGTCGCGCAGGATCTCGGAGAGGAGTTCTCGAATGCCGACTTCGTCGTCAACGATGAGGATCTTGGCCATGGGTGCTGGACTCAGGGTGAGGAGCGATGCACAGGCGGACGCGGACCTCCGCGCCACCCGCTTCGCGATTGGCGAGACGGATCTCGCCTGCGTGTTCGTCGATGATTTTCTTGACGATGGCCAAGCCAAGGCCCGTACCACGCGCCTTGGTTGTCACGTAGGGCTCGAAGGCCCGGGACAGGCTCTCCGGCGGAAAGCCGGGACCGTTGTCGCGCAGAATCAAGTCTACCCGGCGGGCATCGGATCGGGTCAACAGGCGTATCTCCGGCTGATCCACGTCAATCAGGGCGTCCTCGGCGTTCTGCAGCAGATTGTGGATGACCTGACGGATCTGGGTGGCATCGCCAAGCACCTGGGGCAACTCGGCCGCCAGCTCGGCGTGGATCATCACCCGCGATCCCTCGTACAGCACCAGCAGCTCCCGCACCAGGGCGTTGAGGTCCACCGGTGCCATCACCGGCGTGGGCAGTCTGGCATAGTCGCGGAAGGCATTG
Source organism: Zoogloea sp. (assembly GCF_017302315.1). Lineage (GTDB taxonomy): Bacteria > Pseudomonadota > Gammaproteobacteria > Burkholderiales > Rhodocyclaceae > Zoogloea. Next base: position 11,576 of record NZ_JAFLDT010000080.1, on the reverse strand, counting down.
ACCAGATTCTTCATGGCCTCCACCTGATTGACGATGGTGGTGGTCGATCGCTCGAGCATCTCGCGGCCCTCGGTATCGAGGCGATCCGCCAGTTTGAACTGTAGACGCTCGGCCGAGAGCTGAATGGGCGTAAGGGGGTTCTTGATCTCGTGGGCCAGACGCCGGGCCACCTCGGCCCAGGCAGCGGTGCGCTGGGCCGCGATGAGGTGGGTGATGTCATCGAAAACCACCACCCAGCCGCCACCCGTATCGTCGGGCAGGCGCGTGCCATGGAGCAGGAGGGTCTGGGTGCTGCCGTCGGGGTTCGAGAACTCGATCTGGCGGTTCCAGTTGGCGTCGGGGCCCTGCAGCCCTTCCAGCAGCGCATTGCGCAGATCACCGTGGGCCGTCCAGTCCTCCAGGCGGACCCGCTCGTAGCCATCAAGGGGATCATTCAGGATCGTCATGGCCCCGTGGTTGGCGGCCCGAAGATAGCCATCCGGCGCGAAGGCCAGCACCCCGGCGGAAAGGTTGGCGAGCACCCCTTCCAGGTAGGCGCGATTGCGCTCGACGGCAGCCCGGTTGTTCTCCGCCTGGGCCCGGGCATCTTCGAGCTGACGGGTCATCTGGTTGAAGGACTGGGTCAGCACACCCAGTTCATCACGCGCGGGCAGGGCCTGGCGGGGGCTGAAATCCCCCGCGGCAACGGCCTGGGTGCCTTCAGCCAGGATGAACAGCGGGGCCGCCAGACGACGGGTCAGGACAAAGGCGACGGCAACGGCGGCAAACAGGGCCAGGAGCAGGGTGAGCGTAAGGGTGAGGGTGTAGATGCGCTTGAGGCCATCGCGCGCCAGGGACAGCTCCTGATAGTCCCGATGCACGGTCTCGACGCTTTCGGCGTGGGACGCAAACGAACTGGGCACGGACTGGGTGAGCTGCAAGAGCTGGGGCTCCGCCAGGCGGCGCGAAGGGATGGGCACGATGACCCGCAGGATCAGGCCATCCGGTGCCTGGCCCTCCACCGCCCGATAGCCCTGGGTCTGGCGGGCCTGGCGCAACTGGGCAACGCTGGGCCGCTCGGGCACCAGGCTGTCGATCTCGGTATCCGAGGTGGCGACAATCTTGCCGCTGGAGGAGAACACCGTGGCCGACTCCACATTGCCCCGCTCCCGCAGATGGTTGAGCAGGGTGGACCGCACCTGGGGCGCCAGCTCCAGCTCCTCCACCATGCGCCCGGCCTTGTCGGCAAGCTGCCCGAGGAGCATGTCGAGGGAGCTGCGGCCGAGCTGGAGGCCACTCTCAAGGGCGGCATCGACCCGCACGTTGAACCAGGAGTCGATGCTCTTGACGGCAAACTGGAGCGACACCGCATACACCAGCACCCCGGGCACCACCGCCATTGCCGCAAAGATGGCCATCAGGCGCAGCTTGAGGCGCGACCCGAAACGGCGAGCCCGGTACTCGCGCCACAGGCCGCGCAGTTGCACGAACACCAGGCTGGCAAGGCCCACGGCAATGACCCCGTTGAGGATCAGCAGCAGCGTGTAGTTGCGGGCGAAGAGGGGCGTATTGGCGCTGGCCGTAGCCAGCAGAAAGAGCAGGATGCCTGCGACGGCGGCGGCGACGACGAGCGCTGTCGGTCTCATTTGGATTCGCGTGCAGCGACGAAAGTCCAGCGATACCAGTCGGATGCGAGGTTCCAGTCTTTCCGGCCAAAGGCACTCACCTGCAGGGGCTTGGGCAGCTCGGCCACATCCAGACGGAAGCGCAGGGCCGCGTTGTAGCTGCGCCCCACACGCAGGGCGCCGCGCTCGGCCACCCCCCAGTTGCGGATGCGCAGCATGGTGCGCATGGCCTCTTCGACCGTGGCGAAGTTCTGATGCAGGGTGCCGGTGGTGAGACGGTACTGGCGGGTCAGGGACTGATAGGAGAGCCGGTAGGTCACCGTCTTGTTGACGACCTCTTCGTCAAACCAGTACCAGCGAGGCGAGCTGAGTTCGAACTCGGTGACAAAAAACAGGGACACACCACGGCCGACCACATCCGCCAGAAGGGGGGTGAGTTCGGCAGAGATGTCGGCGTTGAGCACATACTGCTCGTCACTGGCCTCGATGGTGGCTGCGCGGATCTCCGCCTCTGCGGCATGGGCCGGCAGCGCCACGCTCATCAGCCCGCCAATGAGCGCGAAGACGGCCACCCGGAGGAAGCGGCGTCGCTCAGACAGCTTTCTCGAGCAGGGCGTAAAAGAATCCGTCATGTTCGGTGCTAGGCAGATACTGGCAATCGGGCTGGCCCCCAATGGGCAGGCAGCAGCAGTCGGGATGGCGTGCCGCAAAGGCGGCAATCTGCTCCCGGTTCTCTTCGGCAAACACCGAGCAAGTGACATAGAGCATTTTGCCACCCGGCGCGAGGACCTGCCACAGGGCATCGAGTATCTCCGCCTGCTGGGCCGCAAAGCGGGCCACGTCGTCGGAACGACGCAGCCACTTGATGTCGGGGTTGCGCCGCACCACACCGGATGCGGAGCAGGGCACATCCGCCAGAATGCGTTGAAAGGGGCGCCCGTCCCACCACTGGGACACCTTGCGGCAATCGGCGGCGCTGACCTGGGCGGAAAGGCCAAGACGCGCCAGGTTTTCGCTGACCCGACGCGCCCGGAAGGCATCGGCGTCGAGGGCCACCAACTCCACATCGGCGCTCTCCAGGATGTGGGAAGTCTTGCCGCCGGGCGCGGCGCAAGCGTCGAGAACCCGCTGGCCGTCGGCCAGATCAAGGTAACGGGCGGCATGCTGGGCGCCCGCATCCTGGACGCTGACCAGGCCTTCGGCGAAACCCGGCAGCCGGGCCACCGGCACCGGGCGGTCGAGCAGCAGGGCGCCATTGGCGAGCTCACGGACGGGCAGATCGGCGGCCGCAAAGGCCGACAGCACATCGCTTACCGCCGCCCGCCGGCGATTGATGCGCAGGGCCATGGGTGGATGGGTATTACCGGCCATCAGGATGGCGCGCCAGTCATCCGGATATTGGCTACGCAGTCGCCGAATCCACCAGGGCGGATGGCGAAACTCCGCCACCATGTCGGCATCGGCGGCCCGGTTCAGATCGGCCGACTGGCGCAGCGCATTGCGCAGCACGCCATTCACCACCCCCTTGAACTTGCCCCCAAGCAGCGTTGCCGCGGCCGTGACAGCCTGATCGACAATCGTATGGGCGGTGTCGGCACGGCTGTCGAGGCGATGCAAGGCCACCCGTAGCAGGGATTGAACCGGTTCAGGCAGGGGCTTCTGCAGCAGCTTGGCGAGGATGAAATCCTGCCGGCCATAGTCGCGCAGGGTGCCATAGGTGAGATCCAGGATGGCACCACGAACGCCGGGAGGTGTCGCCGGCCGCGCGCTCCACAGGGCGGCCAGCGCTTCGGTGAGATTGCCCCCGGCCACCACGTCGGCAATAAGGCGGGCCGCCGTGGCGAGGGCATGGGCAAGGCTGTCTTCGGCGAGGGTGGGGGCGGACGGGGCGGCGGAACGGGGCGGGCGGCTGGTCATGGGTCTCAGGCGAGCAAGTCGCGGATGTAGTTGGGCAGAGCTCGGCTGGCAAGGTGGAGCGCCGGATTGTAGTAGCGCAGACCGGAAATACCCCTCGCGGCGAGACGCCCTGCAAGCGTGGCCTCTTCCGGGTCGGGCAGATCATCCCTGGCACAAAGACCCAGAAGCCAGGGTCCGCCGTACAGCGGCACATGGATCAAGCTCACCCGCAGCACGGGGAAGACGGCACCCAACCGGCGATACAGGCTTGCCACCTTTTCCGGTTGGTAAAAGGGCGAGCCGAGCTGGACGTGGATTATCCCACGGGGAGAGAGACTGGCCGCGCAGAGTTGGAGGAAATCCGGCTGGTGCAGATGGGCACAGGCGGGGTCGTCGGCCTCCGTCAGATCGAAGATGATCAGATCAAAGCGCTCGCCCTGCTGATGAAGGGATACGAGCGTGTGGGCGGCGTCACCAAGGGACAGGCTCACCCGATCAGCGTCGAAGGCCCCCTGGGGAAGGGCTGGCAGATGGCTGCGGACCATGGCCACTACGCCGGGATCCAGCTCGGCGACAACGATGCGCTCCAGCCCCGGGTGCTTGAGCAATTCCCGCGCAGAGGCCCCGTCTCCGCCCCCAAGGACCAAGGCCCGGCGGGGGGCGGGATGAGCCAGGGCTGGAATGTGCACCAGGCTTTCGTGAATCATGAACTCATCCGCCTCGGCCGCCATGGCATCACCGTCCAGGCAGTAGAGCGCCCCGAAGGCCTGCGTATCCTCCACCGCGATGGACTGAAAGCGGCTTGGAGCCCGTCGGGAAGGGCAACGCTGGCGAAGCAGCAAGGTGGCATCGGCACCCAGGGGCAGACGAAGCAAGTCGGCATGTTTCACGTGAAACACTCCGTTCGGGTCAAAGAAAGGTGTCTGCGGCAAAGCGCAGGATCAACACCAGCACGACAGCAAGAAAGGCCTTGCGAATGAAGACCACCCCGTGACGCAAGGCCAGCCCGGTTCCCACCCGCGACCCGAGAAGATTGCAGCAGGCCATCACCAGCGCCACCTGCCAGAACACCGCGCCATGGGACACAAACACCGCGATGGCCGCCAGGTTGGTGCTCACGTTGACGATCTTGGCCGACACCGAGGCATGCAGAAAGTCCATCCCCAGTATCCGGATGAACAGGAAGATCAGGAAGCTGCCCGTCCCCGGGCCGAAGAAGCCGTCGTAAAAGCCAAGGGCAGCGCCGATCAGGATCGCCAGTCCACACTCTCGCCCAGCGCTCGCCAGCCGCCGGTGATGGATGCCGAAGTCCTTGCGCAGAAACGTGTACAGGGCGACAAGGATCAACAGCACCAGAATCAGGGGACGCAAGGCGGCCGGCGGGAAGAGCACCACGGCGCGAGCCCCCGAGCACGAGCCGATGGCGGCCGCCAGTGCTGCCGGCCCGGCAGCCCGCCAGGGGATCGACACCCGGCGACTGTACTGAACAGCGGCACCGGCGGTACCGAACACACTCGCCAGCTTGTTGGTGCCAAAGAGGGTCGCGGGGGCCGCCTGGGGAAAGGCGGAGAACAGCAGCGGAATCTGGATCAGCCCCCCACCCCCGACCACGGCATCAACCATACCCGCAAGGAACGCGCCCACGCCAAGGAGCGCGAGGGTCGGGTCCATCAGCATTGTTTCACGTGAAACACCTCAAGCTCGCTCCTGCTCAACGAAGGAAGCCCCAACTATCCAGCGCCGCACGGATTCCCTGCAGGGCTTCCAGCCCACCCATGGGCAAACTGACACCCCGCCCAGGGATCTCCGGCTCGGTCGGGTTGATTCGTACAAGGGGCTCGCCGAGTGTCTCGCTGAACCAGCGCACCGTGGGCACATGACTGCCAGCGCCGATCTCGACGACCACCGGCCGATGCACCGTCGCCAGCCACTGCTCCAGCCGGCGACGCTGGGCTGCAGTGCGCTGGCTCAGCCACCCACCATCACCAAACATCAGCACATTGGGCCTGAGCAGGGCATCGCAGCGCGTGCAGCGGGGCAATGGGCTGGTGAGCAGACAGGCCCGTTCATCCACTTCCGGAACATAGGCATCTGCGGAGAAGATGGGCAGTCCGCACGCATCCATGCACTGGAGGTGATGCAGGGAGCCGTGCACCTCACAGATACTGTCCTCCGGAAAACCCGCCCGCTGAAACTGCCCGTCCACATTGGACGTAAACACGAAGCACCCCCTGGCCAGACGGGCACCGATACCTTGCAGGATTACAAAGCCCGGGTGAGGGCGGGTACGCCGATACAGATTCAGGCGATGGCCATAGAAACCCCAGGCCAGCCGGGGATGGCGGCGAAAGGCGTCGGGGCAGGCGATATCCTCGAAGGCGATGCGCGCTTCGGCCAGCGCCGGATAGGCCCGCCAAAAACCGGTATTGCCCCGGAAATCAGGCAGACCCGAATCGACCCCCATGCCCGCCCCTGCGGAGACGATCAAGCCGTCGGCGCCGGCGATCAGCGACGCCGCCTCGGCAAACAGGGCCGCGGACGTCATCGCTGCGCAACAATGAAGATACGCCGAAAGGGAAAGAGCGTGGTGCCGTGGGCGTCCGGCGGATAAGCCGCCGCCAGGCGGGCCTCGAGCTGGGCCAGGAAGGCCGCCTGACCCGACTCATCCAGGGACGCCAGGTAGGGAAGCAGCGTCGTGCCACGCAACCAGTCGAGAACCGGCGAAGGCCCGCTCATACCCTGCCAGTAGGTCGTCTCCCACAGGCTCAGGCGGGTACACAGGGGGGCCAGCAGGCGATGGTAGTCGGCCATACCCAGCACCGCCCCCATCCGCGCCTGACCGACCCGCTCCACCCATTCCGGCGACGATGCCAGCGCCTGAATGAGCCTGTGGGATGGCGCCTCAAAATTGCAGGGCATCTGCACGGCCAGCACCCCTCCCGGAAACAACGCATCCACCAGACGGGGAAACAGGCTTTCGTGATCACCCACCCAATGCAGGGCTGCGTTGGAAAACAGCAGATCAAGGGGTTCCTCGGGCTCCCAGTGCTCAACGCCGGCCTGATCGAAGCGGACGCCGGGCAGCACGCTGCGCGCCCGCTCCAGCATGGCCGGGGAGCTGTCCAGGCCGGTGATGTCCGCCCCTGGCCAGCGCTCGGCCAGCAACCGCGTCACGTTGCCCACGCCACAGCCCAGGTCCACGATCCGCCCCGGTCGGAGAAGCGGAACCCGTCCCAGCAAATCCATCGCCGGGCGCAGACGTTCATCGGAAAACTGCAGGTATCGATCCGGCTCCCACCCCATGGCGCGTCCCTCCCTAGAAGGGTTCAATTGTCGCCGAAGGCAGGGGCCGGGAACAGCACTGAAGTGCTCGACCCGGCGCAGGCGCGTCGCGCCCTATTTCTTGATCTGATTACCGATCACACCGCCCACTGCCGCCCCACCCACCGTACCGACCGCACTGCCGCCGGTCAGGACAGACCCCGCCACCCCACCGATGGCGGCGCCAATGGCGGTGTTCTTCTGCTGGGCGTTCATGTTGGCGCAACCGGCAAAGGTAGTGGCTGCAAGGATGGCAATCAGGACTCGGCCAGGGGTTTTCATGATTCTTCTCCGTCAGACTCTCCCACCGCGATCTGGGCAAGGAGGGGCGGTCACGCCCAATGTCCTTCGAATGTAGCCGCCTCCCCATCAGCCGGCTGTAAGGAGTCGTATGGAAATGTAAGTCGCAGGCCCGATCAGTCCGGACGTGTCCTTACTTTCCGATGCAAAAGCGCGAGAAGATCACCCCCAGCAAATCATCCGGAGTGAACTCCCCGGTGATCTCATTCACCGCCTCCTGGGCCAGGCGCAGCTCTTCGGCCATCAGCTCGAGGGCGTGGCGGGCATCGAGGGCGGCTTCGACGCGGGCGAGGGCTTCGCGCAGGGCGATGAGGTGGCGCTCTCGGGCGAGGATCACGTCCTCCCCATGGCGGTGCCAGCCCGCCACCCGCAGCAGTTCGGCACGCAGCAGTTCGACGCCCTGGTCGGCCTTGGCGGAGAGGTAGAGGCTGATGCCGGCGGCGTCCTCGGTGCGCTCGGGCTGGCGCGCCAGCAGGTCCACCTTGTTGAAGACGGTGATGCGCTCAACGCCCGCGGGCAGGCGGGCATCGATGGCGGCATCGGCATCGGTGAGGCCGGCCCGCACGTCCACCAGGCGCACCACCACGTCGGCGCGCTCGATCTCCTGCCAGGTGCGGGCGATGCCGATCCGCTCGACCTCGTCGGTGGTGTCGCGCAGCCCGGCGGTGTCGATGATGTGGAGGGGAATGCCCTCGATCTGGATGGTTTCGCGCAGGGCGTCCCGGGTGGTGCCGGCGATATCCGTGACGATGGCCCGCTCCTCACCGGCAAGCCGGTTGAGCAGGCTGGACTTGCCGACGTTGGGCTGACCGACGAGGACCACATGCAGGCCATTGCGCAGCAGGCTGCCCTGGCGGGCGCGGTCGAGGATGGCACGCAGTTCGGCGGCGACGACCTCGATGCGTTCGAAGGCCTTGGCCTCGATCAGGAAATCCACATCCTCGTCGGGAAAATCGAGGGTCGCCTCGACCAGCATGCGCAGATCGATCAGGCGCTCACACAGGCCCTGGACTTCGCGGGAGAAACTGCCGGTGAGGGACCGGACCGCCGAGCGGGCCGCTGCGGCCGTGGAGGCCTCGATGAGATCGGCCACGCTTTCGGCCTGGGCCAGGTCGAGCTTGCCATTGAGAAAGGCGCGGCGGGTGAATTCGCCGGGTTCGGCGAGACGGGCACCCAGCTCGAGGCAGCGGGCCAGCAGCATCTGCATGACCACCGGGCCGCCATGGCCCTGGAGCTCGATGACGTCTTCGCCGGTAAAGGAATGGGGCGCGGGAAAGTAGAGGAGGAGGCCTTCATCGATCAGCCCGCCGCTGCCATCACGGAAGCGGGCGAACTGGGCGATCCGGGCTTGCGGCTCGCGACCACCCAGGGCGGCCGCGAGCGGAGAGAGATTCGGCCCGGAGATCCGGACCACGCCGATGCCACCGCGCCCGGGGGCGGTGGCGATCGCCGCTATGCACTCACTCGGCCGGCTTGCCACCGGCCGCGATCATCCGGTTGATCTGCCATTGCTGGGCAATGGACAGGGTGTTGTTGACCACCCAGTACAGCACCAGACCGGCCGGGAACCACAGGAACATGAAGGTGAAGAGGATGGGCATCATCATCATCACCTTGGCCTGGATGGGGTCAGGCGGCGCCGGGTTGAGCTTCATCTGGATGAAGCTGGTGGCACCCATGACCAGCGGCAGGATGTAGTACGGGTCCTTGATGGACAGATCCTGGATCCAGCCCAGCCACGGTGCGCCGCGCATCTCCACGACACCCAGCAGCACCCAGTACAGGGCAATGAACACCGGGATCTGGATCAGGATCGGCAGACAGCCGCCGAGGGGATTGACCTTCTCGCGCTTGTACAGGTCCATCATGGCCTGCTGCATCTTCATCTTGTCGTCGCCGTACTGCTCCTTCAGGCGCTGCAGGCGCGGGCCGAGGGTCTTCATCTTGGCCATCGACTTGTAGCTGGCGGCGGACAGGGGGAAGAACAGGGCCTTCAGGGCGATGGTGACCAGGATGATGGCCCAGCCCCAGTTGCCGGTGAGCTTGTGGAACCACTCCAGCACCCAGAACAGCGGCGCGGCGATGATGGTCAGCCAGCCGTAGTCCACCACCAGGTCGAAGCCCTTGGCGAACTGCTCAAGGCGGGTCTGCTCCTGGGGGCCGGCGTACAGCGGCATGGACAGCTTGCCGCTCTGGCCCGGGGCAATCGCGGCCACGGGCACGATCACGCCTGCAGAGTAGAGGTCGGAGCTCACCTGGTTGGCGAAGAACTCACGCTCGCCCTCGGCAGGAGCCCAGCCGGCCACGAAGTAGTGCTGCACCATCGCCGGCCAGCCGTCGGAGGCCTTGGTGACGAATTTGGCCTTCTTCGCGGCGACATCCTCGAAGGACACCTTCTGGTACTTCTCGGCCTCGGTATAGAAAGCCGGGCCGGTGAAGGTCTGCACGCCGAAGCCGCCCGGCTGCTCGGCCGGCTTGCCGTCACGGGTGAACTGGAAGTACGCGTGGGGCGCGAGGGGTGCGGCGCTGCCGTTGGCGATCTCGTAGCTCACATCGGCCACGTAGCTGCCACGCCGGAAGGTGATCAGCTTGCTCACCTTGACCCCATCGGCGGTGGCCGGGGCATCAAGGCGCAGCGTCACGGCATCCTCGCCGTCCTTCAGATCGAGGCTGGAGGCCGCGAGACTGAACAGGGTCTTGTGATTGGGCAGGCCGTTGCCGATCAGGCCGGTCTGGGCGGCGTAGTTGTGCTTCTCGCCGTTATCAAAGAGCACATAGTTGCGCGTGACGTCATCGGAGGCCTTGTGGCGGGTCAGCTCCAGCCGGACGATGTCGCCGCCCTGGGCCGAGACTTCCGCCACCAGCACATCGGTACGGATGACGGCCTTGGGTGCCGATGCCACCGGCGCAGCCGCCGTGGCGCTCTGCCCCGGCAGAGCGGGCGTGCCGGTTGCCGCAGCCCCCGGCGTCGGCGTGGGTACGCCGGCTGCAGAATCGGCGGTCGCGGCGACGGCCGGTACCGGAGGCTTGTTGTGCTTCTGCCAGCCGTCCCACAGCATGACCAGGGAAAACGAGAAGACGAGAAGGAGGATCAGGCGACGGTTGTCCATCGGAGTCAGTGTCAGGAAGGAGTTTGAGGCGGAAGGGTTCGGAAGCGCTGCTCAGGGTACCGGATCGTAGCCGCCGCCGCTGAACGGATGGCAGCGACACACGCGCCGCGCGGCCAGCCACGACCCCTTCAGGGCACCATGGCGCTCCAAAGCCTCCAGGGCATATTCAGAACAGGACGGCACAAAACGGCAGTTGCGTCCCAGCATGGGGCTGATGGCGTAGCGATAGGCCCGCACAAGCGCAAGCATGACCTGTTTCATTTGCCCGTGCCTTGCCTGGGCAGGCGTTCAAACAGAGCGACCATGTCTTCCCGCAGGGAGCGTTTGCTCACGTCAGCAACCTTGGCCGACAATCGTAACACCAGATCGTAGGCCGGCAGGCTTGCACGGGCATGACGAAACACGTCGCGACCGATGCGCTTGAGCAGATTGCGCTGCACCGCCCGCTTGGCGAGCTTCTTTGCCACCACCACACCGAGGCGGGCCGTATCGACCTGACCAGGGCAGTAGTGAAGCGCGAAGTAACGCCCGCGCACGACACGCCGAAAAGCAAAAACGGATGAAAACTCATCCGTTTTATGCAGTCGCAAAGACGCGCCGAAGCCGAACCCTGCCTTGCTTGCCGTTTCATCCGACGGGCCATTGCTGCCGCCTGCCGGGGAAGGAATCTCAGGACCGGCCTGTGGGCGAGCCTCAGACGGCGAGGCGATGACGGCCCTTGGCGCGGCGAGCGGCGATGACCTTGCGACCGCCACGGGTGGCCATGCGGACCAGGAAGCCGTGGGTGCGCTTGCGACGGACGACGGACGGTTGGTAAGTACGTTTCATTTTTCGTGCCCGAAAAGTTGAGTCAAACGCGCAATTTGATACGTTAACCCTCTGTTTGTCAAGCAGGTTTTATCCACTCCCCGCAAACGCAGCCATGCACAGCCTGGAAGCCAATGCTCCACAGCCCCTTTCCCGGCCATCTTAAGCTGTGGATAAGTCCCCCTCGCGCAGGTACAATACGCGTTTGGCCAGACGCCCCCCGCGCGCGACTCTGGCCGCTCCGGCCCCCGGCCGGAGTCTGCCGGAAACAATCATCCGGCGCGCGTTCTGCAGTCGAAACCGATCCGCCCAATCATCGTGCCCCAAGCCTCATCGTCGCCCCAATGCGCTGCGTTCTGGACGCATTGCCTGAACTGCCTGGAGCAGGAGTTGCCCGCCCAGCAGTTCAAGACCTGGATCCTCCCCTTGCGCGCCGAAGAGCTTGCCGGCGACGACGGAGCCGGCCTGCGTCTGGTGGCACCGTCCAACTTCCATCGCCAGTGGCTGCGTGACCGCTACCTGCGCCGCATCGAAGAGC
>NZ_JAFLDT010000008.1 GCF_017302315.1 Zoogloea sp. | reverse complement strand
TTCTTTGGCGAAGCAAAGAAGAAGGTCGCCCGCCGGGGCGAATTCCCGGCCGATGTAACGCCACGCAACGGAAAGCCCGTAAGCAAGAGCTCAAGCCTTACCTGTCGAAGCGAAAGCGCTTTCCACACTTAACGCGAACATAGCCAATTCATTCGATCCCCTCCCGCCGATGAGCGGCAAGCCGATGCTTAAAGTCCGCGGTCGAATGAATCCGACCCCACAGACCAAAAAAATGGCCCCGGATGTCCGGGGCCATTTTTCATGGGCGCGGGCGCTCAGGCATCAGCCGGCATCGACCACTCGGGCGATCAGGGCCTTGATGGCTTCGGCGTCCACATCCATTACCTCGACGCGCTGGGGCAGGGCCTCAATGTTCTCCAGGCCCGCCGGGCGCGCCGGCTTGCGGCCCAGGGCCTCGACGATGGTGTCCTCGAACTTGGCCGGCTGAGCGGTTTCCAGCACCAGGGTGGCCACGGCCGGATCACGCAGCTCCAGGGCCACCTTGAGGCCATCGGCCGTGTGGGTGTCGACAACCGTGGCGTAGTCCTTGTCGGCCCGGCGGATGGTGGCAAGACGGTCGGCGTGGTTGCTGCTGCCGGAGGTGAAGCCGTACTGGCCGATGCCTGCGAATTCGGCAGAGCCGGACAGGTCGAAGGCGCCGCCCGCGTCCACCTTGCTCCACAGCTCACGCACCTTGGCGCCGTCACGGCCCACCAGGTCGAACACGAAGCGCTCAAAGTTGGAGGCCTTGGAGATGTCCATGGACGGGCTGGAGGTGGCGTGCGTCTCGGCGGTGTTGCGGGGGCGATAAACGCCGGTACGGAAGAATTCGTCCAGCACGTCGTTCTCGTTGGTGGCGAGGATCAGGCGGCCCACCGGCAGGCCCATCTGGCGGGCGATGTGGCCGGCGCAGATATTGCCGAAGTTGCCCGACGGCACCACGAAGTCCAGCGTCTCGTCGTTGCTGCCGGTGCCGGCAAAATAGCCCTTGAAGTAGTACACCACCTGGGCGGCCACCCGGCCCCAGTTGATGGAATTGACGGCACCGATCTTGTACTTGGCCTTGTAGGCGTGGTCGTTGGAGACCGCCTTGACCACATCCTGGGCGTCGTCGAACATGCCGCGCACGGCGATGTTGTAGATGTTGTCGTCCTGCAGGGAATACATCTGGGCGCGCTGGAAAGCGCTCATGCGGCCATGGGGCGAGAGCATGAAGACGCGCACGCCGTGCTTGCCGCGCATGGCGTATTCGGCCGCCGAGCCGGTGTCGCCGGAGGTGGCGCCGAGGATGTTGATCTGCTCACCGCGCTTGTCGAGCACGTACTCGAACAGGTTGCCCAGTAGCTGCATGGCCATATCCTTGAAGGCCAGGGTCGGGCCGTTGGACAGTTCCAGCAGGCCAAGCCGGCCCGGCTCCAGCCAGTGCACCGGGGTGATCTCGGCCGCCCTGGCCCCATCACGCACGTAGCCGTACACCTCGACGGTGTAGGTCTTGTCGCAGATGGCCTTCAGGTCGGCGGCGGGGATGTCATCGATGAACTTCGACAGGATGGCGAAGGCCAGCTCGGCGTAGGACAGGGTGCGCCAGGCGTCCAGCTCGGCGCGGCTGATCTGCGGGTAGCGCTCCGGCAGATACAGGCCGCCATCCGGCGCCAGACCGCCAAGGAGGATGTCACAGAAGGATTGGGGGGCAGACTGGCCGCGGGTGGAGATGTAGCGCATGGTTCTCGCCGAGTTGAAAACGGAAGGCCTTGGAAGATAGCACAGGCAGCGCGGCCCTTGGCGACCGGGTCGCTTGGGCCTTCACACGCTGCGGGAAGGCCGCGCAGCCAGCCCGCGCAACAAGGGCAGGGCAAACAGGGCCACGCCGAGCGCGGCCAGGGCCACACCGGAGGCCTGCCCCGCCAGCAGGAGCGGCCCGGCAAGCAGAAAGAGCAGCGCCCGGATACGCCCCTGGCGCGTCAGAATTTCGCGCAGCCGGGTGCGGGCCGGCGTGACCGGGCCGGGATGACGCCACACGGGCAAGAGCTGGGACAGCGCCCCGGTCACCAGGGGCAGCAGGAAGCCGGCGAAGAAGCCGGCCACGGCCGGCCGGCCGGGCATGAGCGCGAGCCCGTGGAGGGCACCGGCCCCACAGAGAACGACCAAGCCAACGCTGGCCACCAGCAGGGAGGCCGTCGCACCATCGCCGGACAGACGTGCCCAACCGTGGGCCCTCCACCACCCGACCAGCGTTGCCACCACCACACCGCCCACCAGGACCGCCGCCACCGGCCCAAGCCAGGGCAGGCCCCCCGCCACGGACGCAGTGGCGATGCCGGCCAGCGTCCACGGCAGTTGGCGAGTCAGCCGCGCGGCCGCCAGGGAATCGGGCCGACCGAGGGCGGTAGGCATCAGCACATGCAAAGTGCCGATGGCGCTCAGACCGATGAAACCGAGGGTGTTCAGGTGCAGATGCGCCAGCCGGGCCAGGGGGTAGGCAGGCGGCCACACCAGCCCGGCCCCAATGACGAGCAGGGCCAGGATCAGGCAGCCGAGGGCGGCGACATACCAGGCCAGCCCCGGGTGCGGCCTGCCCAGGGCACGCCGCCCCTTGCCCAGCACCCAGACCAGGAAGACCACGGTCGCCACCAGGCCCATGCTCAGTGCCCCGTGCAGCACCCAGCCCGGTAACCACCCGCCCAGGGCGCCCAGGGCCAGCAGGCCGACCCATTGCATCACCAGGGGAATCCGGCGCACCACGCCGACGGCCCCGCCACTGCGGGTCAGCACCGGCACAAAATGCCCCATCGCCGCAAACACCAGCGGCATGGCCCCGACAGCAAAGGCCGCGTGGGCCGCCGCAGCCGGCGCAACACCCTGCAGGGCCAGCGCGATCGCCAGTGCAAAGGCCAGCACGGCGCAACACCCCAGATAGATCAACACGGCCCTCGTCCTTTCGTTCTGTCCCGCCGGGAAGAAACGGATCAGGGGACAGGAAACCATCCACCCCGGATGCGCCCTCGCCCCCCGCCGCCTGCGGGTAGACCTTACCCCACCCGCGCCGTCCCGGCTGCGGCCCGCGTACCGGTTGCGGATCGGCCTTCGCACGGCGGACACCCTTCGGAGGGCAAACGGGCAGGGGCGACTGACCAGTGTGATCAGCCGCCCCCCATCACGGCGTTGCTGTTCCGGCACGAGGCGCGGGCCTACGTGCGCAACGCCCGCCTCTAGGCCGCTTCAGCCGACCCGGGCAAAGTCGATGACGATGGCGCCCGGCTCGCGCTGGCGATAGGTGATGGCGAGCTTGTCGCCATAACGCTGCTGCAGTTGCCCCAGCAGCGGCAGCGGGTCGTGGTCGTTGCAGAACTGCATCACCTCGCCCGGCACCAGGGCATCCAGCGCACCAAAGATGGCGGCGTGGCGGAAGCGCTTGGCAATGCCACGAGCGTCAAAGGGGTAGATGGCTTCGGGGGTGGTGTGGTTGCAGACGTGGATGGTTTGCATGACGGCTCCTGGGGCTCGAGAAAGTCCGACTGAATTTGTCGGGTATCGTCAGTGTGCCGTGTCGCCCTGGGCCTTTCCTTGATCTGGATCGGGTTTTCGCCCACAACGAAGGCAAAAAAAAGCCGCCCGAAGGCGGCTCTGGCAAACGCTGAAAACCCGGGAATTACAGGTTTTCCAGACGCAGCCGGATCACCGGGCGGGTCACCGAGTCGAGGCTCTCGATCTTGGCGATGGCCGTGTCCACGTTCTTCTCGATGGTCAGGTGGGTGAGGATGATGATGTCGGTCTGGGACTCGCCCTCTTCCGGCTCACGCTGCAGCATGGCGTCGATGGAGATGGACTGGTCGGCCAGGATGCGGGTCACGTCGGCCAGCACGCCCGGCTTGTCGAGCACACGCAGGCGCAGGTAGTAGCTGGTCTCCACCTCTTCGATGGGCAGCACCGGCACGTCGGTGATCTGGTCGGGCTGGAAGGCCAGATGGGGCACGCGGTGTTCCGGATCGGCGGTGTGCAGACGGGTCACGTCCACCAGGTCGGCGATCACGGCGGAGGCGGTCGGCTCGGCGCCGGCACCCTTGCCGTAGTAGAGGGTGGCGCCCACGGCGTCGCCCTGCACCAGCACGGCGTTCATGGCACCTTCCACGTTGGCGATGAGGCGCTTCTCGGGGATCAGGGTGGGATGCACGCGCAGCTCGATGCCCTGCGGACGGCGGCGGGCGATGCCCAGCAGCTTGATGCGGTAGCCCAACTGCTCGGCGTACTTGATGTCGGCGGCTTCGAGCTTGGTGATGCCTTCCACGTAGGCCTTGTCGAACTGCACCGGCACACCGAAGGCGATGGAGGCCATCAGGGTGGCCTTGTGGGCGGCGTCCACGCCTTCGATGTCGAAGGTCGGGTCGGCTTCAGCGTAGCCGAGGCGCTGGGCTTCCTTGAGTACGTCGGCAAAGGGCAGGCCCTTGTCGCGCATCTCGGACAGGATGAAGTTGGTAGTGCCGTTGATGATGCCGGCGATCCACTGAATGCGGTTGGCGGAGAGGCCTTCACGCAGGGCCTTGATGATGGGGATGCCACCGGCCACGGCGGCCTCGAAGGCCACCATGACGCCCTTCTTCTGGGCAGCGGCGAAGATCTCGTTGCCATGCACGGCGAGCAGGGCCTTGTTGGCCGTGACCACGTGCTTGCCATTCTCGATGGCCTTGAGCACCAGCTCCTTGGCCACGCCATAGCCGCCGATCAGCTCGACGACGATGTCGATCTCGGGGTCGGTCACCACCGAGAAGGCGTCGTCGGTCAGGCGCACGCCACTGCCGGCTACGCTCTTCGCCAGTTCCAGGTTCTTGTCGGCCACCGCGGTGATGCGGATCGGCCGGCCGGCACGGCGGGTGATTTCTTCTTCGTTGCGCTTGAGAACGGTAAAGGTGCCACCGCCGACGGTGCCGATGCCCAGGAGGCCAACATTGATGGGTTTCATGGTCTTTTGGGAAGTGAGAGGTTCAGGTGAGAGTTTCGGTGTTGAAAATGGAAAGGGCGCGACAAAGGTCGCGCCCGGGTGTGCTCAGGTACCGTGGCGCTTGCGGTAATTGGCCAGGAAGCGGGCAACGCGACCGATGGCGTCACGCAGGTCGTCCTCATGGGGCAGGAAGACCAGGCGGAAGTGATCGGGGCTGGGCCAGTTGAAACCCGTGCCCTGTACCAGCAACACCCGTTCCTCTTCGAGGAGTTCGGCGATGAACTGCTGGTCGTCCTCGATGGGATAGACCTTGGGGTCAAGCCGCGGGAACATGTACAGGGTGGCCTTGGGTTTGACGCAACTGACGCCGGGGATGGCGTTGATCAGCTCATAGGCCAAGTCGCGCTGACGGCGCATGCGCCCGCCCGGGGCCACCAGATCGTCGATGCTCTGGTAGCCACCCAGGGCGGTCTGGATGGCGTACTGGCCCGGCACGTTGGCGCACAGGCGCATGGAGGCCAGCATGTTGAGACCTTCGATGTAGTCCACTGCCGGGCGCTTGTCGCCGGATACCACCATCCAGCCAGCCCGGTAGCCGCAGGAGCGGTAGTTCTTGGACAGGCCGTTGAAGGTGATGGTGAGGACATCCTCCGACAGGGAGCCGATGGAGGTGTGCACGACGCCGTCGTAGAGCACCTTGTCGTAGACCTCGTCGGCGTAGATGATCAGGCCGTGCTCGCGGGCGATCTGGACGATGGCCTTGAGGGTTTCGTCCGGGTACAGGGCGCCGGTGGGGTTGTTGGGGTTGATGATGACGATGGCGCGGGTCTTCGGCGTGATCTTGGCGCGGATGTCGTCCAGGTCGGGCAGCCACTCGTTGGCTTCATCGCAGATGTAGTGGCGCGGGGTGCCACCGGACAGGCTCACCGCAGCGGTCCACAACGGGTAGTCGGGCGCCGGCACCAGCACTTCGTCGCCGGTGTTGAGCAGCGCGTTCATGGCCATCACGATCAGCTCGGAGACGCCATTGCCCACGTAGATGTCCTCCAGCGTCACACCCTTGATGTGCTTCTGCTGGGTGTAATGCATGATCGCCTTGCGGGCCGCGAAGATACCCTTGGAGTCCGAGTAGCCGGCCGCATTGGGCAGATTGCGGATCATGTCGAGCTGGATTTCTTCGGGCGAATCAAAACCGAAGGCGGCCAGGTTGCCGATGTTCAGCTTGATGATCTTGTGGCCCTCGTCCTCCATCTGCTTCGCCTTTTGCAGCACGGGGCCACGGATGTCGTAACAGACGTTGGCGAGCTTGTCGGACTTGCGAATGGGTTCCACGGTGCTTTCCGTTTCCTTGCGGGTGGGTGCGGGCTTCTCGGCGGCGGGCTTCGAAACAACGCGCAGTTTGGCGTGACGGCTCATGGTCGGGGCCTCAACCCCCTGCTGCCGGCAGACGCTCGACCGGCAGATGCGTGAAGACGCAAAGCTATAATGTTACCCAAGCCACCCGGACCGGGCAAATCAGCGTCCCGCCACCACAGAGATCCGCCCATGAAACTCCACCTCGACAAGAGCGACCAGTACAACACCATCGCCCGCTATGACGCCACCCACGTGATGGTCGGCACCACCCGCCACGAATCCAGCGTGATCGTGATGCCCAACCGCATCGAGCCCGACTGGCACCAGGGCGGCTTCGCGACCCTCGACGAGGCCGCCTTCGAGCACCTGGCCGGGCTGGGCTGCGAGATCCTGATTCTCGGCACCGGCGTGAAGCAGCGCTTTCCCCACCCGAGCCTGATGAAAAGCCTGATGGCCGCCCGCATCGGCCTGGAAGTGATGGACCTGGGCTCGGCCTGCCGCACTTACAACATCCTCGTTGCAGAACATCGCACGGTGGCCGCCGCGCTGCTCTTCGACCCAGTGTAAACAAGCAAGGCGGCCATTCTTCCGCGGGATGGATTGCCAGCCCCGCGCCTTGGGATTAGGCTGTCTCCGGAAACCTTTTCCGGAGACACCATGCTCGACCAGGCCGCCCCCGACTTCAGCCTTCCCGCCACCAGCAACCAGACGATCACCCTCTCCGCCCTCCAGGGGCACAAGGTGGTGCTGTATTTCTACCCCAAGGACAGCACCCCCGGCTGCACCACCGAAAGCCAGCAGTTCCGCGATCTGCACCCCGAGTTCCTCGCCGCCGGCACCATCGTGCTGGGGATCTCCCGGGACAGCCTCAAGTCCCATGACAACTTCCGCGCCAAGCAGGCCCTGCCCTTCGACCTGGTCTCCGACCCGGACGAAACTGCCTGCACGCTGTTCGGCGTGATGAAGATGAAGAACATGTACGGCAAGCAGGTACGTGGCATCGAGCGCAGCACCTTCGTCATCGACGCGGCGGGTGTCCTGCGCCGTGAGTGGCG
Source organism: Zoogloea sp. (assembly GCF_017302315.1). Taxonomy (GTDB): domain Bacteria; phylum Pseudomonadota; class Gammaproteobacteria; order Burkholderiales; family Rhodocyclaceae; genus Zoogloea. The sequence continues at coordinate 90,071 of NZ_JAFLDT010000008.1, read as the reverse complement.
CGGTGTGAAGGTGCCCGGACACGCCCAGGAAGTACTGGATTACATCAAGACCCTGTAAAGCCCTCTCCCACGACAGCCGAGAAAACCGACGACCATGGCCACCCGACGCCCCGCGAAGTCCAAGATTGCCTCCACCAAGCTGTTCGTCCTCGACACCAACGTGCTGATGCACGACCCGACGAGCCTTTTCCGCTTCGAAGAACACGACATCTTCGTGCCGATGATGACCCTTGAGGAGCTCGACTCCAACAAGAAGGGCATGTCGGAAGTGGCCCGCAATGCCCGTCAGGCCAGCCGCAGCCTGGACGAGATCGTGGGCTCTTGCCCGGAAGGCATCGACGATGGCATCAGCCTCGTCGGTCCCTCCAGCCAGCTCGCCAGCGGCCGCCTGTTCCTGCAGACCGAAGCCATCAACGTGCAGCTACCGGCTGCCCTGCCCACCGCCAAGGGCGATAACCAGATCCTGGCGGTGGTGATGCACCTGTTCGAGAAGTTCGACCGCAAGCGCCCGGTCATCCTGGTGTCGAAGGACATCAACATGCGCATCAAGGCCCGCGCCCTGGGCCTGGCTGCGCAGGATTACTTCAACGACAAGGTGCTCGAAGACACCGACCTGCTCTACACCGGCACCAAGGAGATCGACGCGGCCTTCTGGGAAGCCAATGGCAAGGACATCGAATCCTGGAAGCAGGACACCCATACCTACTACCGTCTCAAAGGCCCGGATACCGCCGACCTGCTGATCAACGAGTTCATCTACCAGGATGGCGAGCAGCCCCTGCAGGCGTGGGTGAAGGAGAAGGCCGGCCGGACCATCACCCTTGAAACACTGATCGACTATTCCCACCAGAAGAACAACGTGTGGGGCATCACCGCCCGCAACCGGGAGCAGAACTTCGCCCTCAATCTCCTGATGAACCCGGAGATCGACTTCGTCACCCTGCTTGGGCAGGCCGGCACCGGCAAGACCCTGCTCACCCTGGCCGCCAGCCTGACCCAGGTGCTCGAAGCCAAACGCTACTCGGAAGTCATCATGACCCGTGTGACCGTGCCGGTGGGTGAGGACATCGGCTTTCTGCCCGGCACCGAAGAGGAAAAAATGGCCCCCTGGATGGGCGCCCTCGAAGACAACCTGGACGTGCTCAACGGCACTACCGGCGAAGGCGGCGAGTGGGGTCGCGCCGCCACCCGTGACCTGATCCGCAGCCGTATCAAGATCAAGTCCCTCAATTTCATGCGCGGGCGCACCTTCATCAACAAGTTCCTGATCATCGATGAAGCCCAGAACCTCACGCCGAAGCAGATGAAAACGCTGATCACCCGCGCCGGCCCGGGCACCAAGGTGGTGTGCATGGGCAATATCGCCCAGATCGACACCCCTTATCTCACCGAGGGCTCGTCGGGCCTCACCTACGTGGTGGACCGCTTCAAGGGCTGGCCCCATTCCGGCCACATCACCTTGCAGCGGGGCGAACGTTCGCGCCTCGCCGACCACGCGGCGGAGGTGCTTTGAGCCCCCGCCTTTCACGCCAGACCCGCGGATGATCCAGCGCGACCAACTCGAAAGCCGCTATGCGGGGCGGGCGGCGTTTGTCGAACGACTGCTGGGGGTGTTCGCCCACACCTACGCAGCGGTTCCCGGCGAACTTCGTCTGGCCGTGGAACGCGGTGATTCGGTCGGCGTCGCCCGCCTTGCCCATATGATCAAGGGCTCGGCGGGCAACATCATGGATCACGATTTGCTGGCACTGGCTCGAAAGACGGAACAGGCCACCCGCGAGATGCGACCGGAAAGCATGGGGCTGGCCCTCGATCTGGCCGATGCCCTGGACCTGACGCTGGCCGGGATCGGCACCTGACAGGATCCGCCGATCAGATCGGAAGCCCTGCAGCAGCCCTGGCCAGCGCATCCGCATCAAGGGCCTCGAGAACCAGCGGGCAGGCCTCGCCGATCTGCAGGTAAAGCCCCTCCCCGCCCTTGCGGTAGGCTGGATCATAATGATCATTCACCAGTTCGGTGGCGAGCTGGCGCCAGGCACCGAGGGTCACAAGCGCCTGCCAGGCTGCCACACGCTCGTACCCGTGCTGGGGAACAAGACGGGCAAGCTTGTCTCGAAAAGCGCCCGGGTCGGCAATCAGATGGGCGTAGCGCTCCACCAGGTGATCCACCCGTGCCGCCAGGGGCGCCTCGATGCGTGTGCAGCGCCCATTGCGCAGGGCTTCGAAGAGGGCCGCCGGCACATGCAGGCGCCCGATGCGTCGGCTTTCCGACTCGGACCACACGGGGCGCGCCGGATCAAGTGCCGTGAGCGCCGCCCACAAAGCCGTCTCGAAGGCCTTCTGGCCGGGCTGCAGGCCATCGGTCTCGCCTCCCAGCACCGAACCGCGATGACGTGCAAGGGCTTCCAGATGAAGAATTTGCCCGCCGCGATCGGCCAGCGCCTCCAGCACAGCCGTCTTGGCGCTGCCGGTGGGGCCACACAGGATGTTCAATTCGAGGCTACGGGGCAGCGTCTCGAGATCATCCAGTACGCGCTGGCGAAAGGCCTTGTAGCCACCCTCCAGGCGCCGCGCCGCCCAACCCACCTGACCGAGCACGAGGGTCATTGCGCCACTGCGCTGCCCCCCGCGCCAGCAGTACACCAGCGGCTTCCAGCCCTTCGGCTTGTCGAAGAGCTGATTCTCGATATGCTTGGCGATATTGCGTGATACCAGCGCCGCCCCCAACTTGCGCGCCTGAAAGGGGGAAACCTGCTTGTAGAGGGTACCCACCCGGGCCCGCTCCTCATCATCCAGGACGGGGCAGTTGATGGCACCGGGAACATGATCTTCGGCAAACTCCGATGGCGAGCGCACGTCGATAATGCTGTCAAAATCACCGAGTTGGTCAACGGTTGCGGAAAAGGGAGCAGGATGGCTGGCCACGTGGAATACGGACGAAATGACAGGAATGAAGATGACAAAAACCGCTTTGCGACTCACTGAATTGTCTCATGGCGGCGGATGCGGCTGTAAGATCGCCCCCGCCGTGCTCAACGAAATGCTGGCCCGCATGCCGGCAGCGAAGCCCTTCGCCAATTTGATGGTCGGCACCGAAACCGCCGACGATGCCGCAGTGTGGCGCCTGAACGATCAGCAGGCACTGATCGCCACCACCGACTTCTTCATGCCCATCGTCGATGACCCCTTCGACTTCGGACGCATTGCCGCCACCAATGCCCTGTCGGACGTCTACGCCATGGGCGGGACGCCCATCATGGCCCTGGCCATCGTCGGCATGCCTATCAATGTCCTGCCCGTGGAAACCATCGGGCGCATCTTGGAAGGCGGTGCCAGCGTCTGCGCCGAAGCCGGCATCCCTGTGGCCGGCGGGCACAGCATCGACTCGCCGGAGCCGATCTACGGCCTCGTGGCCCTGGGCCTCGCGCACCCGGATGTCATCAAGCGCAACCGCGATGCCCGGGATGGAGATGCGCTGATCCTGGGCAAACCACTGGGTGTGGGCATTCTGGGCTCCGCCATGAAGAAGGGGCTTCTCGACGCGGAGGGTTATGCCCAGATGATCGCCACCACCACCCGTCTGAACACGGTCGGCCCGACCCTCGCCGCGTTGCCGGGGGTCCACGCCCTCACCGACGTCACCGGTTTCGGCCTGCTCGGACATCTGCTCGAACTGTGTCGCGGTGCGGGTCTGGGCGCCACGGTGACGGCCGGAGCCCTGCCGGTCATGCCCGCAGCGATCCCCTTTGCGAAACAGGGCATCGGCCCGGGTGCCATCGGTCGCAACCTGGCCAGTTGCGGCGACGCCGTGCAATTCGACGCCGGGGTGGAAGCATGGCAACGCAGTCTGACGGCTGATGCCCAGACCAGCGGCGGGTTGCTGGTGGCCTGCGATGCGGGCAGCGTTGAGCAGGTACTGGCCTGCTTCCGGGCGGGCGGTTTTGTTGACGCGGCAGTGATCGGCCGGATGCACGCGGGCCCGCCCCGGGTTCAGGTCGACGCCTGAAGCAGCCCCCCGCCCATGCGTTCTTCGCGACGTCGCCACTTCATCGGCGCAGCCCTTGGCACGGCGGCGCTGGTCACCTTGGCCAAACGCCCGGCAAGTGCCGCTCCGGCTGCGGGGTTGCCCCGACGCATTCTCCATGTCATGAGCTTCGACTCGCCATGGCGCTGGACCGACGGCCAGTTCGCGGGCTTCAAGGAAGGCCTTGGCAAGTTGCCGGCAGAGTTCCAGGTTTTTCAGATGGATGTAAAACGCAACAGCAGCCGGGAGGCCAAGGCGCGCAAGGGCGGCGAGGCCCTCGCCCTGATTGAGGCGTGGCAGCCCCAGCTACTGTATGTATCCGATGACGACGCCATGGAGTTTGTGGTGCGTCCACTGATCGGTCAGCACCTGCCCTGTGTGTTCAGCGGGGTCAACAAGACACCCGCCGAGCATGGGCTGGACTCGGCCAACAACGTCACCGGAGTGCTCGAACGCGAACACCTTGTCGAATCGGTACGCTTGCTGCAGAACCTCGTTCCCGGCCCCCTGCGGCTTGCCGCCCTGTCGGACATGGGCCCCCAGTGGCCACCGATCATCGAACGCATGCGCTCGACGGTATCAGGACTGCCCGGGGTGAGCCTGAGCGTGGTCGATCGGGTACGCAGCTTTGCGGAGTTCAAGGCGCGCCTCCAATCCTACCCGGCGGTCGCGGATGCCGTCGTTCAACTGGGCATCTTTGCGCTGGCCGACACGGACGGCACCAACGTGCCTTACCAGAAAGTTCAGAAATGGGCCTGCCTGAACAGCCACCTGCCTGACATCAGCTTCTGGGTGGATCGGGTTCATCACGGGGTGCTGGCCTCCATGGCCATCTCCGAACTGGAGCAGGGCCGGGCAGCCGGCCGTCTGGCCCGCGCCATCCTCGTCGAGGGCACGCCTCCCTCGGCCTTGCCGATCCGATCCGCGGTCAAGGGCCACCCGGTCATCAATCTGGCTCGGGCGAAGCAACTGGGGCTGGGCGTGAAGTCTTCCCTGCTACTGTCCTCCGAGGTCATCACCCACTTCCCCTGGGAGCACGACGGATGAACTCACCCGGCCTGCGCGCCCGTATTCTGTTGATCGCAGGGAGTGTGTTTCTCTTTGGCATTTTTGCGGCGGTCGGCGTGTCAGGCTATTTCCTCCATGACCGACTGCTGCATTCCCAACTCTCCCGCACCCAGGCCATCGCCAAAGGCTTGGCCACCCAGCTGGAACGGGTTCTGTCGCTGGGGATAGAACTGGACAACCTCCAGGGCTTCGACGAACAGTGTGCCGAGGCCGTACGCGACAACCCGGACCTGGCCTTTGCCATGATCGTCGGCCCGGACGGGCGGGTCGTGTTCCACAGCGGCGCGGGCGGGCCCGACACCCAAGCGCTGCCATCAGAACTGCTGGCGGCCCTGGGGCGAGGGGAAGGCAGCGTCGAGATCGCCGCCGATGGCGTCTTTGCCGCCTTCAAGCCGGTCAGGCGAGTATCGGGCGAGGGCCTGGCTACGGCCGTGGTGGGCTTTCCACGCGAGCACGTGGAGCGCCAGCGCAATGAACTGCTGGCCATTGCCACCGCCATTGCCCTCTGTGCGCTGGCCCTGTGCCTGACGCTGCTGTTCCTCGCCCTGTCCCGCTATGTGATCCGGCCACTGTCCCGTTTTGCCCAAACCATCGACACTATCGGCCATGGCAGTGCGGGCGGGCGGACACGCATCCCGGTGAGTGGCACAACTAGCGAGCTGGATCTGATGGTGCGTGGAGTGAATCGCCTGCTGGACCGCATCGACGAACGGGAAGATGAACTGACCACGGCCAAGGATCTTGCCATCACGGCAAACCGGGCCAAGAGCACCTTCCTTGCCAACATGAGCCACGAATTGCGCACCCCGATGAACGCCATCATCGGTCTCACCGATCTGATCCGGCGCCACACCCACGATAAAAAAACCCTCGAACAACTGGCCAAGATCGCGGGCGCGGCCCGGCATTTGCTGGCGATCATCAATGACGTCCTCGACATTTCCAAGATCGAGGCGGAACGCATGCATCTCGACAAGATTCCCTTCCAGCCCGGCACGGTGATCGAAAACCTGATCAATCTCATCGACGCCCGCGCCCACGCAAAAGGACTCGATCTGATCACGGAAATGGCCCCGCAGCTCGCGGAGACGCCCGTTCTCGGCGATCCGCTGAGACTGGGCCAGGTGCTTCTCAATCTCGCGGGAAATGCCGTCAAGTTCACCTCCCGGGGCACGATCACGATCCGGGCATTCCCGGTGGATGAGCCCCCCGGCGACACCCCTGCCCTGGTACTTCGCTTCGAGGTGGAAGACACCGGCCCGGGCATCGCCAAAACGGATCAGGCGCGCCTGTTCAGGGCTTTCGAGCAGGTGGACAACTCCATCACCCGCGAATTCGGTGGAACCGGCCTTGGGCTGGCCATCAGCAAACGCCTGGTGAATCTGATGGGAGGCGACATCGGAGTGGACAGCACACCGGAGGGCGGCTGCCGTTTCTGGTTTACGGTGCGCCTGGAGCCCGCAGATCATGTTGTCCCCGTCGCCCTGCCGCCAGGAGGTGGGGCCGAGGAGGATTTGCGCCGCTGTCACGCCGGCGCCCGCATCCTGCTCGTGGAAGATGAAGCGATCAATCGGGAGGTATCCACCCACCTTCTGAGGGAAGTCGGCCTTGAGGTGGACGTGGCCGAAGACGGCGAGCAGGCCCTGCGCATGGCTTGCACGCAGGACTACGCCCTGGTGCTGATGGATATGCAGATGCCGCGCATGGATGGCATGGAGGCGACACGCCGCCTGCGCCGCCTTGATGGCTGGAAGCAGGTGCCGGTCCTCGCCCTCACGGCCAATGCCTATCCGGAAGATCGTCAGCGCTGCCTCGACGCCGGGATGAGCGACTTCATTATCAAACCTGTCGCACCGTCGCTGCTTTACGCAAGCCTGCTGGCCTGGCTGTCGGTCGGCGACAACGAGAAGATGGAAGCGCCCAGCGAGCGTGAGCGGCGCCCCTGACACCGCGATCCGCGCCTCGACCGCTGTCGACTATGATGCGGGCACGAACAAGCCCACAGGAGACAGCAGCATGGAAAGCCGTTACCTCGACGACCTGATCGTCGGCGACCGTTTCACCAGCGGAGGCATGACCCTCACCGAGGCAGAGATCATCGACTTTGCCTTCCGCTACGATCCCCAGCCCTTCCATCTGGATGTGAACGCGGCCGCCGAGTCACCCTACGGGGGGCTGATCGCCAGCGGCTTCCAGTCCATCGCCATCTGCTTCCGACTGTTCATCCAGACCGGCATCTTCAGCCAGTCGAGTATCGGCTCGCCCGGTCTGGACGAACTTCGCTGGCTGGCGCCGGTGCGCCCCGGCGACACCCTGCGCAGTATCGTGGAAGTCCTCGAAGTGCGCCCTTCCAGTTCAAAGCCGGATCGGGGAATCGCCCGCCTGCGCTACTTGGCCGTCAATCAGCGGGACGAAACGGTGCTGAGCTTCATCGGCAACAACCTGCTCAAGCGCCGCCCGTTCTGATTCACCCGCCGCGATGTCAGCGTGACATCACGTGGGCCAGCCAAAGTTCAAGATCCTGCACCTCTTCAAGGCACAGGGAGTGGTCCATCGGATAGCTGCGCCATTCCAGCGGATAACCCGCCGCCTTCAGGAGATCCGCGGAGGCCTTGCCGAAATCGCAGGGAATCACCGGGTCTTCAAGGCCGTGGGCCATGAAGATCGGGGTCTTGGCGTTGGCAGGCGCGGCCTCATCGGCGAGGGAATCGGCCAGCGGCAGGTAAGTGGACAGGGCCAGCACGCCGGCCAGACGCCTGGGATGGCGCAGCGCGGTATGGAGGGCAATCGCCCCACCCTGGGAGAAACCGGCCAGCACGATGCGGCTGTCGGGAATACCGCGGGCGTTCTCCCGGGCAATGAGGGCCTCGATCAGCGCCGCGGACTCGCGCACACCAACCGGATCTTCCCGGCGGGTCGAGAAATCCGACGACACGATGTCGTACCAGGCTCGCATCACATAACCGCCGTTGATGGTCACCGGACGACTTGGCGCATGGGGAAACACGAAGCGGGTGAAGGGCAGGCGATCAGCTTCGAATTCGTCGATTACGGGTTCGAAATCGTGGCCGTCCGCCCCGAGGCCATGCATCCAGATCACGGCATGGGTGGGGGACGGTCCGGTCTCGATTTCAACGGCGGGCAGCAGAGTGTCAGTCATGGCGGCGTTCCTGTTGGGGGGTCAGTGGATTGTATCGGAGCCAATGCCGTGATCGCAGCCGGCAAGATTGGGGATTTCTTGCGCGAGATCATGACACGGGGGCACCACTGGGGTAGATTCAGACGTTTGATTCACGCCAATCGGTCTGTTTATGGACACCTCCGCCTCCGACACCCTGATCCGAACCAACCTCGACTTCCTGCGGCGCCATGCCCCCTTCGACCGGATGGAAACGGAAGCTCTGCGCTTCCTGGGCGAGCGGTTGGCCACGGCCTTCTATCCCGCCGAAGCCGAGATACTGATCCCCGAAGATGGTCCGCCGCGCTTCTTCTACATCGTCTATCGCGGCAAGGTGCAGGCTCGCCAAGTGGGCAGTGTCTCGGTCACGGAATATTCAACCCTGACCCTGGGGCCGGGCGAAGGCTTCCCGATCGGCGCCATCTCGGCGGGCCGTCCATCGACCAACGGATACATCGCCGTCGAGGACAGCTACTGCTTCCAGCTACCGGCGGCCGATTTTCTCAAGCTGCAGGAACTCAGTCCCACGTTCCAGCTTTTCTGTACCCGTTACATCGCCAGCCTCCTCAACCAGTCGCGGGAGCAGTTGCAGGTCCAGTTCTCGCAACGGGCTGCCGAGCAGCAGACGATGACCACGTCTCTTTCCAACCTGGTCAAGAAGGCGCCCGTTTTTGTCGGCCCCGAACTTGCCACCCGCTCCGCCCTCGAGAGGATGGTCGAAGCCGGCGTCGGCTGCCTCGCGGTGGCGGGAGAGGACGAGAAGCCGGTAGGCGTGCTGACCCAGAGTGACATCCTCAAGCGCATCGTGCTGCCGGGCTTCGATCTGACCCGCCCCATCGCCGAAGTGATGACGACACCGCCCCACACCCTCAACGCCAGCGCCAGCGCCTACGACGCAGCACTGGAGATGGCCACCCACGGTGTGCGTCATATCCTGGTAGTCGATACCGACGACAAGCTCAAGGGGGTGATCTCGGAACGCGACCTGTTTGCCCTGCAGCGCATCGGCCTGCGCCAGATCCGCTCGGGCATCGAAAGTGCCGCCGACGTTCAGGCCCTGCAGCGGGCCAGCCGCGACATCCGCCAGCTGGCGCTCAACCTGCTGGCCCAGGGCATCGGTGCCGAGCAACTGACCCAGTTCATCTCGGCCCTCAACGATGCCCTGACCCGTCGCATCATCGAACTCAATCTCAACCGCCACGACCTTTATGGTGTTGAGTACGCCTGGCTGGCCTTCGGCTCCGAGGGGCGTCACGAACAGACCCTGTCCACCGACCAGGACAACGGAATTCTCTACATCCTGCCCGAATGGGCCGACAAGGAGCCCCTCAAACTGCGTCTGCTGGAGTTTGCCAAGGATGTGAACAACGACCTCGCCGCCTGTGGCTTCCCCCTGTGCGAGGGCAACATCATGGCCAGCAACCCGGAGCTTTGCCTGACCTTCGACGAATGGCGCGAAAAGTTCGGTACCTGGATCCGCGAACCCCACCCCGAGGCCCTGCTCAACGCCACCATCTTCTTCGACTACCGCGTGCTCTACGGCGACGAGAAGCTGGCCCACAAGCTGCGCCACTGGCTGCTGTCCATGACCGGCGGCAATCCGGCCTTTCTCAAGGCCATGGCCACCAACGCCCTTGATGTGTCGCCGCCCCTGGGCAAGATCCGCGATTTCGTCACCGATGATGATGCCCGCCATCCCGGCACCATCGACCTCAAGAAGTTCGGTGCACGCCTTTTCGTGGATGCCGCCCGTGTCCTGTCCCTGCGCACCGGGGTGGACGCGACCAGCACGGTGCAACGTCTCCGTCAGGGCGGCTCACGCATCGGCATGCCGGCCGAGGAGCTCGCGGCCATGGCCGATGGTTTCCACTTCATCCAGCTACTGCGCCTGCGTCATCAGCACCTGGATACCGATCACGGCTCGTCGGGAGACAACCGGGTCAAGCCGGATGATCTCAACGAGCTGGACCGCCGCATCCTCAAGGAAGCATTTCGCCAGGCCCGCAAGATTCAACTCCGACTCAAGCTCGACTACCAGATATGAACTGGCTCTCCCGACTCCTGCCGGGGAGCAACCCGGCCCTCGATCCCGAACAGCGGGCGGCCCTGGATGCCATCATCGCGTTGCCCCCGCCAGATCTGGCGCGCTCGCACTACGAAACACGCTACGTCGTGATCAACGCGGAAACCGGCCCCATGGACGGTGGTGGTCAACGGCTGCTGGCAGTGGGTGCCGTGGCCATCAACCAGGGCTTGCTGCACCCTGCCGACGCCTACCGCGCCCAGCTCGGCAGCGCCCCGGTGGATGCCATGATCGGCCTTGTGCGCTTCATTGCCCGCTCACCGGTCGTGGTTTTCAACGCGCCATTCAATCAGGGTACCCTCGAACGCGCCCTTGAGCAGAACCTGGGCAGCGCCCCCGACCTCGACTGGATCGATCTGATGGTCCTGATGCCCAGTCTCTTTCCGGAACGAACCACCGGGCAGGCCCGCATGGACGCCTGGCTGGGGGCCTTCGGGATCGACCGGCTGGATCACCGGGATGCGCTGCTTGAGGCGCTCTGCGTGGCCCAGTTGCTCCAGGTCGCGCTGGCCCGAGCCAATGCCCAGGGCCTGGCGTCACCAAGGGACCTGCTGGACACCCAGAGCAGCCGCAAGTGGTTGCGGGGCAGTTGAGAACGTCCACGCAAAGGGGCGCCTCGGCGCCCCGTGTTCCAACTGCGGCCCCCTTCCGGGTTGGCCCGCTCCGGGCGGATCACACCTTCAGGAAGGTGTCCCGGTAGTAACGCAGTTCGGCAATCGACTCATGGATGTCCGCCAGCGCCTGGTGGGCCCCCTTCTTCTCGAGCCCCTTGTACACATCCGGGCGCCAGCGCCGGGCCAGCTCCTTCAAGGTGGACACGTCCAGGTTGCGGTAGTGGAACCAGTCTTCCAGTGCCGGCATGTAACGGGCCATGAAGCGGCGATCCTGCCCGATGGAGTTGCCGCACATGGGCGAGGTCCGCGAGGGGATGTACTGTTTCATGAACTCCAGGTAGATCTGCTCCGCCTCTGCCTCGCCGATGGTGGAAACCTTGACCCGGTCGATCAGGCCGGAACGGCCGTGGGTGTTCTTGTTCCACTCGTCCATGGCGTCAAGCACCGCATCGGGCTGATGCACGGCAACCACCGGGCCTTCCGCCACCACATCCAGATTGCTGTTGGTGACGACCATGGCGATCTCGATGATGCGGTCGCTGTCGGGATTGAGGCCGGTCATTTCCATGTCCAGCCAGATGAGGTGATTCTGGTCCTGTGCCATAATCGGTCCGCTTTTTGGTAAAGGCGCGATTCTACGCCCATGCCCGGCGCCGTGCCCGGCGCCGTGCCCGGCTCAAGCCACCCCTGCCCTGCCCCTCGCCGATGACCTCCAGCCAACTCTCCGCTGTTTTCCTGCTTGCCCTGTTTGCCGGCCTGATGTTCCGCTTCTGGCTCGCCATGCGTCAGATGCTGCATGTGCGCCACCACCGGGGCGCCGTACCCGCCGCCTTCGCCGACAGCATTTCCCTGGACGCCCACCAGAAGGCGGCCGACTACACCGTGGCACGGGTGCGGCTGGGCATGATCGATCTCTTCATCTCCACCTGCCTGCTGCTGATCCTGACCCTGGGTGGCGGCCTGCAAGCCCTCCACGACCTGGCCAGCCGCTTCCTCGATGCCGGCAGCCTGGCCCAGGGTGTCGCCTTCATCGCCCTGGTCGCCAGCGTCTCATGGCTCATGGACCTGCCCCTAGGCCTCTACCGCAGCTTCCGCCTGGAAGCACGTTTCGGCTTCAACCGCCTGACCCCGGGCCTGTTCATCGCCGACACACTGAAGGGCGTGGCCCTTGCGGCCCTGATCGGCCTGCCGCTGATCGCCTTCGTGCTGTGGTTGATGGGCTCCATGGGCGAGCGCTGGTGGCTATATGTGTGGGCCTTCTGGCTCGGCTTCAACCTGCTGGTGCTGCTGGTCTATCCGACCTTCATCGCCCCCCTGTTCAACAAGTTCAAGCCCCTCGAAGACGGCCCCCTCAAGGCCCGCATCGAAGGCCTGATGACACGCTGCGGCTTCCGCCTGTCGGGCCTGTTCGTCATGGACGGATCAAAGCGCTCGGCCCATGGCAATGCCTACTTCACCGGCTTTGGCGCGGCCAAGCGCATCGTTTTCTTCGACACCCTGCTCGACAAGCTGGCACCCACCGAGGTAGAGGCCGTGCTGGCCCACGAGCTGGGTCACTATCATCATCACCATCTGTGGAAACGCCTTGCGGTGATTGGAGCCGGCAGCCTGCTGTTCTTTGCCCTGTTGGGTCATCTGGCCAACCAGAGCTGGTTCTTCGAGGGCCTGGGCATGCAGGCCAGCGGTACCGCGCCGACTCTGATGCTGTTCGCCCTGGCGCTGCCGGTATTCACCTTTCCCCTGACTCCGCTGATGAGCATGTGGTCGCGCAAGCACGAGTTTCAGGCGGACGCCTACGCAGCCAGTCAGGCGCCGGCCACCGAGTTGATCAGTGCCCTGGTCAAGCTGTACCGGGACAACGCCTCGACCCTGACCCCTGACCCCCTCTACTCCAGCGTGTACGACTCCCACCCCCCCGCGGCGATTCGCATTGCCCGACTGCAGGCAGCAAGCCAGTGAAAACCTTCGGCACCCTGATCGCCGCCTTCGGCCGCCAGTACGAGGTCCGCAGTGACGCCGGCGAGATCCTGCTGTGTGTTCCCCGCGGCAAGAAGAGCCTGTTTGCCTGCGGCGACCGGGTCCAGATTGCCGCTACGGGCCCGGGCCAGGGCGTCATCGACAAGCTGGTGGAGCGCAGCAGCCTGCTCTACCGCTCCGACGCCTGGCGGCAGAAGCTGATCGCGGCCAATGCCACCCAGGTGGTAATGGTGGTGGCCACCGAACCGAGTTTCAGTGACGAGTTCATCTCACGGTGCCTGTGCGCAGCAGAGAATCAGAACCTCAAGGTGCTGATCGTGCTGAACAAGACCGACATCGTCGCCGGCCTTGCCGATGCCCGCAGCCGCCTCGCCACCTTCTCGGCCCTCGGTTACCCGGTGCTCGAGATGTCGGCCCTCGACAACGTGGATACCCTGCGGGCGCGCCTGATCGGCGAGACCAGCCTGCTGGTCGGACAATCCGGGATGGGAAAATCCACGCTGACAAATGCGCTGATTCCCGAAGCCAGGGCGGAGACGCGGGAGATCTCCGAGGTATTGGATACGGGCAAGCACACCACGACGTTTGCTCGTCTCTACCCTCTCCCTGAAGGTGGCGGCATCATCGACAGCCCGGGCATGCAGACCTTCGGGCTCGTGCATCTGGGTGGAAAGGATCTGGAAGCGAGCTTTCGGGAGTTTCGCCCCTATGCCGGGCAATGCCGCTTCCGGGACTGCAGGCACGATTCGGAGCCCGGTTGCGCCCTGCGGGCCGCCGCCGAGAGCGGAATGATTGAAATGAAACGCCTGCGCCAGTTCCTGCAGTTCCGCACCGAATGCGAGCAGGGGCGGCGGCAGGCGCAGGGTTGGTAAGGCCCTGACGGGCCTCCGGGGTCAGGGAAGCTCGTCGCCCCTGCCCAGCCAGTCCGGGTTGGGCAGTTCGTCGAACGCGTGCCCAAGGGCCTCGCTCCAGCGATTACGGATCATCGCGAAGTACTCGTTCTTGGCATCAATACTGAGATGTGAGGAGATCTGAAGCTCGTCAGTCTTGATGATTGCGAGATCCAGGGGCACCCCTACCGAGAGATTGGAGCGGATCGTCGAATCCATGGAAATCAGGGCCAGCTTCGCTGCCTCATCCAGACTGGTATGACGCTTGACCACCCGGTCGATGATCGGCTTGCCGTACTTTGACTCGCCGATCTGGAAGTACGGGGTGTCAGGCGTGGCTTCGATGAAATTGCCCGCGGCATAGATGTGGAACAGCCGCGGCTGCTCCTTGCCGATCTGGCCGCCGAGTATCAGGGCCGCGGTGAAATCAATGCCGAAGTTCTGCAGCGCTTCCGCATCCCGGCGGAACACCTCCCGCAGGGTCTCGCCCACGTGACGTGCCGCCTCAAACATGTTGGGCACGGACCACAGATTTTCACGGGCATCCTGGGAGGCCATGGTTTCCCTCAGCATGGAGACGAGTTGCTGGGTGATGGCCAGATTGCCGGAGCTCATCAACACCAGCACACGCTCTCCAGGGCGCTGGAAGATGCTCATCTTGCGGAAGGTATTGATGTGGTCAACACCGGCGTTGGTTCGGGAGTCGGAGAGGAACACCATACCGGCATCCAGCAGCATGCTGACACAATAGGTCATGAAATCAGGCCCGAATGAAAAGGGGCGACGCCAGTCAGGCATCGCCCCGGACAGGGAAAACGCACAGCGCGGATGGCTGCACCGGTCAGTTTTGCAGATCTTGCAGGATGGACTTGATCTCGGCACGCACCGAAGCCAGTTGCTCACGCAGGCCGACCGACTCTTCGGCATCCTCGCGCTTGCGGGCTGCGATCTCGTCAAGACGGTTGCGGGCACCGGAGATCGTGAAGCCATCCTGGTATAGCAGTTCGCGGATGCGACGGATCAGGAGCACTTCATGGTGCTGGTAGTAGCGTCGATTTCCCCCCCGCTTCACGGGCCGCAACTGGGTGAATTCCTGCTCCCAGTACCGCAACACATGGGGTTTGACACCGCACAGTTCGCTTACTTCACCAATGGTGAAATAGCGCTTGAGGGGAATCGGCGGCAGATCGGCTGCCGCCGGAAGATCACTTTGCAACATCGCTCAGTTGCTCCACATTGGCCTTGAGCTTCTGACTGGCGTGGAAAGTCACCACACGCCGGGCAGTAATGGGAATCTCTTCGCCCGTCTTGGGGTTGCGGCCGGGGCGCTGGGGTTTCTCCCGTAGTTGGAAATTGCCAAAGCCCGAGAGCTTCACGCAGTCGCCCCGCTCAAGAGCCATGCGGATCTCCTCAAAGAAGCACTCCACCATATCCTTGGCTTCACGCTTGTTGAGGCCGACCTGCTCAAAGAGCAAGTCGGCAAGCTCTGCCTTCGTCAAGGTCATGCTCATGGTGGTCAGGCCCTCAACTTGGCGCCAAGGTTTTCCTCAGCGTGGCGGGTCAGGGCGGTCATCACGGCATCCACTTCGGCATCCTCCAGAGTTCTCTGAGTTTCTTGCATAACTACCCGAAAAGCAAGGCTTTTCCGGTTTTGCTCGATACCCTTGCCCTGGTACTGGTCGAACAGTTCGATGCGCTGAACAATGGCAGGAGCAACACTCTGCAGCCCCTTCAGGAGCTGTGCGGCTGCGGCATCCTGCTCCACCACGAGGGCCAGATCGCGAGTCACCGCGGGGAAGCGGGAAACTTCCCGATAGGCGGGCGTCACGGTCTCAAGCAAGGCCTCGAGTTCAATCTCGAAAACCACCGGTGCAGCACCCAACTCGTAGCGCTGCACCCAGACCGGATGCAACTCGCCAATGAAACCGATGCACTTCCCCTCGAGCACGACCTGTGCGGAACGGCCCGGATGCAGGGCCGGGTGAACCGCCCGCTCGAACTCGGCAACCCGCGGAAAGAGCAACGCCTCGAGGTCTGCCTTGAGATCGAAGAAATCGACACTGCGGCCGGCCTCACCCCACTGCTCAGGGCGGGCGAGGCCACCAGCCAGCGCAGCCAGGCGGATAGGCTGATTGAAACCGTCTACGGGCTGACCCGACGGGCTGCGGGTAAAACAGCGTCCGATCTCAAAAACGCGCACCCGGTTGGTCTGACGCTTGCGGTTGGTGGCCAGGTTGGCGACGAGGCCACCGATCAGCGTCGAGCGCATCACGCTCATCTGGCTGGCAATCGGATTCGCCAGACGCACCGGATCGGTGTTGCCAGCGAAGTCCTTCTCCCAGGCCTCTTCGACGAAGGCAAAGTTGATGACTTCCTGGAACTCGCGACCAGCCACCAGACGCCGCACGAACATGGCGTCACGCCGGGATTCCGGACGGGGCAGCATGCTGATCGGCCCCCGGGGCGATAGCACCGGGATGTTGTCGTAGCCGTGGAGACGGGCGATTTCCTCGATGAGGTCTTCCTCGATCTCCAGGTCGAACCGGTAGGAAGGCGGCGTGACGATGAAGTCCTCACCATCCCTGACTACATCGAGACTGAGGCGCACGAACATCTCGGCCACAGCATCGGCGCTCAGGGCAATCCCCAGTACACGGCGCACACGGGCCGCACGCAGGCGGATCGGAGCACGGGCCGGCAGCTTGCCCGGCTCAACTGCTTCCACCACCTGTCCTGGCTGGCCGCCGCAAACGTCGAGAATCAGGCGGGTGGCACGCTCGATGGCTTTGGTGGCCAAGGCGAAGTCCACCCCACGCTCGAAGCGGTAGGAGGCGTCAGAGGAGAAACCATGGGCACGGGCACGCCCGGCAATCGCATCCGGTGCGAAGAAGGCGCTTTCCAGGAACAGGTCCGTCGTGTCGAGGGTGATCCCGCTGTCTTCGCCCCCCATCACGCCCGCAAGCGCCAAGGCGCGAGATTCATCCGCAATCAGCAGGGTATCGGCGGCGGGCGTCACGGTCTGGCCGTTGAGGAGCAGAACCTGCTCGCCGGCAGCCGGAAAGCGGACGTGGATCGCCCCGTTCAGCTTCGCCTCGTCGAAGGCATGGAGCGGCTGACCGAGTTCCAGCATGACGTAGTTGGTGACGTCCACCAGGGCACTGATGGAGCGGATGCCGCTGCGCGCCAGACGCTGCTTCACCCATTCGGGCGTCGGCGCCTTGGCATCCACACCCCGGATGATCCGGCCGGAATAAAGCGGACAGGCGTCCGGCGCGTCGAGGACAATGGCGCGGATATCACTGTGGGTTGCCGCCACCGGGTCGCAGGCCGGCAGGCTCAGCGGACTGCCGGTAAGGGCAGCAACTTCCCGGGCGATGCCGGTCAGGCTCAGGCAATCGGCACGATTGGGCGTGAGCTTGATGGTAAACAGGGTGTCATTGAGCGCCAGATACTCACGCAGATCAGTACCGACTGGCGCATCCTCCGGCAGGATCAGCAGACCACTGCTCTCCTCGGAGATACCGAGCTCCTTTGCCGAACACAACATGCCGAAGGACTCGACGCCGCGCAGCTTGGCGGCCTTGATACCGAACCCCGCCAGGTCGGCGCCGACGAGGGCGCAGGGAATCCGGATGCCGGCGGCGGCGTTGGGTGCGCCGCAAACAATCTGCAGCAACTCGCCCTGCCCTGCGTCCACCTTGCAAACACGCAGCTTGTCAGCATTGGGGTGCTTTTCGGCCTCGACGATCTGCGCAACCACCACCTTGGAAAACACAGCGGCCACGCCGTCCTGCTCTTCCACTTCCAGCCCTGCCATGGTGAGCAGATGGCCCAGCGCGTCCGAATCAAGGTCCGGACTGACGAAACTGCGCAACCAGAGTTCTGAGAATTGCATGGCTTACCTGAATTGACCGAGGAAACGAAGATCGCCTTCGAAGAAAAGGCGCAAGTCGTTGACGCCATAGCGCAACATGGTGAGGCGGTCCGGCCCCATGCCGAAGGCAAAGCCGGTATAGCGCTCAGGATCAATGCCGCCAAAACGCAGCACGTTGGGGTGCACCATTCCGCAGCCGGCGATCTCCAGCCAGCGGCCTTTCAGCGCACCGCTCATGAAGGCCACGTCAATTTCTGCAGACGGCTCGGTGAACGGGAAAAAGGACGGCCGGAAGCGCACCTGCAGATCGTCGCTCTCGAAGAAGCTGCGCAGGAAATCGGCGACAACGCCCTTGAGGTCGGCAAAGCTCACCGACTCACCCACCCACAGACCTTCCACCTGGTGGAACATGGGCGAATGGGTGGCATCGGAGTCGACCCGATACACCCGCCCCGGCGCAATGACCCGAAGCTCGGGCATGGTGTCGCGGTCCTTGTAGGCCTCCACATGGGCCTGCATGGCGCGGATCTGGACCGGACTGGTGTGCGTGCGGAGCATCACCCCTTCACCGTTCTCGAGATAGAAAGTGTCGTGCATCGAACGGGCCGGGTGATTGGCCGGCGTGTTCAATGCCGTGAAATTGTAGAAATCGGTCTCGATCTCGGGGCCTTCGGCCACATCGAAGCCAATGGAACGGAAGAGCTGTTCGATACGCTCCAGGGTACGCACCACCGGATGCAGTCCACCGACACCGGCACCACGCCCAGGCAGGGTCACATCCAGCGCTTCGGCTGCCAACTGGGCTTCGAGCGCGGCCTGCTGCAGCGCATCGCGCCGCGCATTGAGCAGGGCTTCGATGGCGGCCTTGGCCTTGTTGATCTCGGCACCGGCGCTCTTGCGGGCCTCCGGATCGAGCTTGCCGAGGCCCTTCAACAGTTCGGTGAGAGAGCCCGCCTTGCCCAGATATCGGGCCTTGGCCGTTTCGAGGGCGGCACCATCAGCAGCAGCGGAAAAATCGATTTCAGCCTGCGCGACGAGTTGATCGAGTTGATCCATTTTTCTGTCTTATCCCGGGTTCAGGACAAAAAAAAGGAGGCCAGGCCTCCTTTTTTCGTGCTGCGTCGGATTACGCAGCGAGCTGGGCCTTGGCTTGTTCGGCGAGCGCCGCAAAAGCGGGCTTGTCGAAAACGGCCAGATCAGCCAGCACCTTGCGGTCCACTTCGATGGAGGCCTTTTTGAGGCCATTCATGAAGCGGCTGTAGGTCAGACCGACTTCACGCGCGGCGGCGTTGATACGGGCGATCCACAGGGCACGGAACTGACGCTTGCGTTGACGACGGTCGCGGTAGGCATATTGCCCCGCCTTCATCACCGCCTGCTTGGCGATCCGATATACGTTCTTGCGACGACCACGATAGCCCTTGGCTTGATCGAGGACTTTCTTGTGACGGGCACGTGCGGTTACACCGCGCTTAACTCTGGGCATTGCGTTCTCCTAAATCAGGCGTAGGGCATCATGGCGCGGATGGACTTTTCGTCCGCAGCGTGCACGGCAGTCATGCCGCGAAGCTGGCGCTTGCTCTTGGTCGTCTTCTTGGTCAGGATGTGGCGCTTGAACGCCTGCGAACGCTTGATGCTACCGCTAGCGCGGACCTTGAACCGTTTGGCGGCCCCGCTCTTGGTCTTCATCTTGGGCATGAAGTACTCCAGCTTATGACATGGCCCCGGGTGGCTTCCGACTTCCGGAAACGCTTCAACAACCCGTCACCACTTGTTTCCGGCGCACTATGCTGTGCGCCGTGCTCCGGCACCGTGAGGCGCCGAAATTTCCTTAATGCTTTTTCTTCGGCGCGATGACCATGATCATCTGGCGCCCTTCCATCTTCGGCATCTGCTCGACCTGTCCGACTTCTTCGAGGTCGGCCTTGACGCGCTCAAGCTGACGCATGCCGAATTCCTGGTGAGCCATTTCACGGCCACGGAAACGGAGGGTCACCTTCGCCTTGTCACCTTCGTTCAGGAATTTGATCAGGTTACGCAGTTTGATCTGGTAGTCGTTCTCGTCCGTACCCGGACGAAGCTTGACTTCCTTGACCTGAATCTGCTTTTGCTTCTGCTTGGCTTCGTGGGCGCGCTTGGCTTCTTCGTACTTGTACTTGCCGAAGTCCATCAAGCGGCACACGGGGGGTTTGGCCATGGGCGCAATCTCCACGAGATCAACGCCAGCTTCTTCCGCCGCTTCCAATGCAGCACGCAGAGTGACGATGCCGATCTGCTCACCGTCCTCACCCGTCAAGCGCACTTCCGGCACACTGATTTCGCCGTTTATGCGCAGCTTCTTATCCTGAGCGATGGTTCAATTCTCCATGAAAACAAAAAATATCAGGCCGTGCCGGCAAACGAATTCGCTTCGTCTTGCCAACGCTCGACAATCTTATCGAGGGACATTTGACCGAGGTCTTGATTACCCCGAGCGCGGACGGCCACTACATTTGCTGCCTTTTCCTTGTCGCCGACAACCAGCAGATAAGGCAGCTTACGAACGCTATGTTCGCGTATTTTATAAGTAATCTTCTCGTTGCGCAAATCGGCCTCAACCCGGAAGCCACGCGAGCGCAAGGTTTTGACGACTTCCGTGACGTAATCCGCCTGGGCTTCCGAGATATTCAGCACCACCGCCTGCACCGGCGCCAACCACAAGGGCAGCGCACCCGAGTAGTTTTCGATCAGGATGCCGATGAAACGCTCGAGAGAGCCGAGAATCGCCCGATGCAGCATCACCGGGGTATGCCGGCCGTTGTCCTCACCGACATATTCGGCACCAAGGCGGGCCGGCATGGAGAAATCCACCTGGACGGTGCCGCACTGCCAGGAACGGCCAATGGCGTCCTTGATATGGAATTCGATCTTCGGGCCGTAGAAGGCCCCTTCGCCAGGCAGCTCGTCCCACTCGAGGCCACTGGCACGCAATGCAGCGCGCAGCGCATTTTCCGCCTTGTCCCAGACCTCGTCCGACCCCACCCGGCTATCCGGGCGCAAGGCCAGCTTGACCGCCACATCCTTGAAACCAAAGTCCGCATAGACCTTGCGCACCAGGGCATTGAAGACGGTGACCTCGGCCTCGATCTGATCCTCGGTACAGAAGATGTGACCATCATCCTGCGTAAAACCTCGCACCCGCATGATGCCGTGCAGTGCCCCCGACGGCTCGTTGCGATGGCACGCGCCGAATTCGCCATAGCGCAGGGGCAGCTCCCGATAGGAACGCAGATCGGAATTGAAAATCTGGATATGACCCGGGCAGTTCATGGGCTTCACCGCATAGTCGCGACTTTCCGACTCGGTGGTGAACATGTTGGCCTTGTAATGCTCCCAATGCCCCGACCTCTCCCAGAGGGAGCGATCCAGAATCTGGGGGCAGCGCACCTCCTGATAGCCGTTGTCGCGATAGACCGCCCGCATGTACTGCTCAACGGCCTGCCAGACCGTCCACCCGTTGGGGTGCCAAAACACCAGGCCCGGCGCCTCCTCTTGCAAGTGAAACAGATCCAGCTGCTTGCCGAGACGCCGATGGTCACGCTTTTCGGCCTCTTCGAGCATGTGCAAATAAGCCTCCTGCTCTTCCTTCCTGGCCCAGGCGGTACCGTAGATGCGCTGCAGCATCTCATTCTTCGAGTCGCCACGCCAGTAGGCGCCGGCCACCTTCATCAGCTTGAAGACCTTGAGCTTGCCGGTGGACGGCACATGAGGCCCACGACACAGATCGACAAAATCACCCTCGCGATACAGCGAGACATCCTGGTCCGCAGGGATCGAGGCGATGATCTCGGCCTTGTAGTGCTCGCCGATGGACTTGAAATAGGCCACCGCCTCATCCCGCGGCAGCACGCTGCGTTCAACCCGGATGTCGCGTTTGGCGAGATCAAGCATGCGCGCCTCGATCTTCTCGAGATCCTCGGGCGTGAATGGACGCTTGTAGGAGAAGTCGTAATAGAAGCCGTTCTCGATCACCGGCCCGATGGTCACCTGCGCGTCCGGAAAGAGCTCCTTCACCGCATAGGCCAGCAAGTGCGCCGTGGAATGACGGATGATCTCGAGACCTTCCGGATCCTTGTCGGTAACGATGGCCAGCGCCACATCCGTTTCAATAAGGAACGAGGTGTCCACCAGCTTGCCGTCAATCTTGCCGGCGAGGGCCGCCTTGGCCAGACCGGAACCGATGGAAGCGGCGACCTGGGCGATCGTCACGGACTGCTCAAAACTGCGTACGGAACCGTCGGGCAAGGTGATGTTGGGCATGATGACTCGCTCGGGGGAAAAATTCTGGGCAAAAAAAAAGTGCGGACGAGCCGCACTTTTTCTTTTTGGAAAACGCCTTACAGCAGACTCGTCAATGCTTGTCTTGGCCGCTGCAAGTTCGAGACATTCGCTTTCCTTCTCAGGTGTTTGGTAGGCGCGATTGGACTCGAACCAACGACCCCCACCATGTCAAGGTGGTGCTCTAACCAGCTGAGCTACGCGCCTAAGAAGCCCGCATTATAGACGAGCCCTATAGTTTGTCAACGATTACTTAGATTTATTTTACTGACCCGATGGTCTGCCATGCCGCCAGAAATCGTTTCCAGTGGGGGGCATCAATGCGGCCAAGGGCCTCCCGGACGAATTCGATCTCGGCCGCGCAGGCAACCTTGTCGAGAGCGCCCCGCATGCACTGAAAACGCAAGTAAACAAGATAGGTGTTCACAACGTCGGTTTCACAGTAATCACGTATCTCGCCAATCCGGCCTTCGCAATAGCCCTTCCATACGGCCGAGCCATCCATTCCGAGCTTACCCGGAAAGCCCATCAACTTCGCCAGATCATCAAGAGGCGCATTGGCACGGGGCTGATACAGCGCCAGAAGGTCCATCAGATCGAGGTGGCGAGTATGGTAGCGCCCGATGTAGTTGTTCCACTTGAAATCCCGGGAGTCGTGATAGTCCCCGTCACCAAGATCCCAGTAGCGCGGTGCCGACACCCCATGGAGCATTCCCCGGTAGTGAAGAACCGGCAGATCGAAACCACCCCCATTCCAGGAAATCAGCTGAGGGGTGAAACGTTCGATGCCGTCGAAGAAGCGCTGGATGATCTCGCCTTCACTGCACTCGGGTTCGGATAGGGAGAAGACCCGAAACTGGTTCGCATCCCTCAAAACACAGGAGATGGTGACGACGCGCTGGAGGTGGTGTGGCAGGAAGTCGGAGCCACCGGATGCACGACGCAACTGAAAAGCGTACTCGGCCACTTCCTCGCCACTTAGCTCGTCGGGCAGTCCGTGCAGGGAACGGATACCCTGCACATCGGGGATGGTCTCGATATCAAAGACAAGCGTTGCAGCCATCGTCATCTTCAGGCGGGGAACACGCCAGTGGACAGGTAACGATCGCCCCGGTCGCAAACGATGGATACGATAACCGCGTTCTCGACCTGTTCGGCCAGCCGCAAGGCCACATGCAGCGCACCTCCGGAGGAAATTCCCGCGAAAATGCCCTCTTCCCGGGCCAGACGCCGTGTCATCTCTTCCGCGTCGGCCTGGGCCACGTATTCCAGCTGATCAACCCTGGCCTTGTCGTAGATCCGGGGCAGATAGGCTTCCGGCCACTTGCGGATGCCGGGAATCTGGGCACCGTCAGTGGGCTGGCAGCCAATAATGCGAATGGCGGGATTCCGGTCTTTCAGGTAGCGGGAAACACCCATGATGGTTCCCGTCGTACCCATGCTGCTGATGAAGTGGGTGATGGTGCCACCGGTCTGCTCCCAGATCTCCGGGCCGGTTCCATCCACATGGGCCTGGGGATTGTCCGGGTTGGCAAACTGATCGAGGATGACGCCCCGCCCCTCGTCGCGCATGCGCTCCGCCACGTCCCGTGCAAGCTCCATCCCCCCTTCCTTGGGTGTGAGCACCAGCTCTGCACCAAACGCTCGCATGGTCTGGCGGCGCTCGATGCTCTGGTTCTCGGGCATGACGAGAATCATGCCGTATCCCCGGATCGCGGCGGCCATGGCAAGGGCGATCCCCGTATTGCCGCTGGTCGCTTCGATCAGGGTCTGGCCAGGCTGGATATCTCCCCGGGCCTCACCGCGAAGGATCATGGACAAAGCCGGACGATCCTTCACCGAACCTGCCGGATTGTTCCCTTCGAGCTTGGCCAGGATCACGTTGTTGCGCCCCGCCGTGATGCGCTTCAATCTGACCAGCGGGGTCTGGCCCACGTAGTCTTCGAGAGTCTTGAATTCCATGTTTCGATCCACCGGATGTCGGATTGGAGAATGGGAAGATAATACCGAATGCCGGCGCAGGGGGTTGCGGCGATGGACGATACAGCCTGAAACTGAACGGGCCATCACTCCCTGCATGATGAAAAAAAGCACCCTGCGGACGTCCCCGCATACCCGGACACGGAAGGCCTCAGGGGCGTCCAATGCTCAAACAGGTGCCCCCATCGCGGGATGATTGCAGATCAATAAGGTTGCCCCCATCGAAGATGACCGGACTCTTCGGCTTCTTCAAGGCACGGCTCAATCTTGCCCACCCCGGCAAGACGGGCACCGGACTTCATGTAAGCCCGATGGACTCAGGGCGTCAGATCGAACTCCTCGGTACGCTTGGGCGGGTAGGTCTCCCACCCACCGCAGGCCGGGCACCGCCAGTAAAACTGCCGAGCCTTGAATCCACAGGCGTCGCAGCGGTAGCGCGCAACGCGTCGGGTGTGTCCATGCACGAGACCTTTGACAAGTTCGATGTCCGTGCGCTGTTCAAGGGGCGCCGTCAGCAGGGCGGCCTCAAGGAGCTTGTCGAGCCCAAGGAGCGTCGGATTGCGACGCAATTCGTCCCTCACGAGCTGGTAGGCAGCCACTGGGCCCTCCTTCTGCAGCTCCCATTGGAACAGGGCATCCAGCAAATCGAGGGAGGCATATTGCTCCAGATAGCTGCGCAGTAGCTGCATTCCTTGATCAAGCTCACCAAGACGGCGATAGGCGTCCATCAGCCGTTCGGCCACCAGGGCCAGATAGACGGGGTTCTGGCTCTCGACGCGCTTCCAGGCTTCCAACGCAGCCCGGTCGTCACCTTGGGCAACATGCAGATCGCCGAGCAACATGCTCGCACGCACGCATTTCCGGTTCGTTTCCAAGGCCCGCATCAAGCTATAACGCGCCTCCTCAAACCGCGAGTTGGCCATGTCCGCCGATGCAAGTTCGCAATGGAAATTCGCCATCTCCTTTTCCCACAGAGCACTCTCGTGTCCGGGAAGTGCCTCGGCCGTCTCGATGGCCTTGCGCCAGTCCTTCTCCTGCTGATAGATATCGAGGAGATTCTTGAGGGCAAAATCGTTAAGGCGACTCCCTCTCAACTGCAGGAACACCGCCTCCGCCCGATCGAGGAGCCCGGCCTTCAGAAAGTCGAGGCCGAGTTCCGACAAGGCCTGCAGTCTCTGATCCTCCGAAAGGTCGTCACGGTCGATGAGGTTCTGGTGCATGCGGATCGCGCGATCCGTCTCCCCCCTCCGCCGGAACAGGCTACCCAGGGCGAAATGCAGCTCGACTGTCTGATTGTCGATCTTGACGGCTTCGATGAAGGCATCGATCGCCTTGTCAGGCTGCTCGTTGAGCAGAAAATTGAGACCAGTCAGATAGGTACGGGGCAACGCCCGCGACTCCTTGACCAGGTGCTTGATGTCGATTCGGGCAGCCAGCCAACCCAGTGCAAAGAAAAGGGGAAAAGCCAACAACCACCACAGCTCGAATTCCATGGAATCAGTAGCTCTCCGGCAAATCGGGACCGTGGGCGATGGGCACCCGAGCGCGGGGGTCGGCCGGCGGGGATGCATCCCGATCACTCAGCACCCCGACTTCGCGGCGCTGACGATAGACGGCGGTGAGGGTTGCAGTGACACCGATCAGCACGCCGACAACCACGAACAGGAGAATGACAAGAACCAGCGGGACCTGCCACTGGGCTCCAAAAAAGAAACGCAAAACGACGACATCGTCATTCTTGACGGCGAAGCCGAAAAGCAACAGAAACAGGAAGAGTCGTAAGACCCATATGAGCGCGCGCATGCCCGAAATTATCCCCGACGTGGACAAAAAAAAGAAGGCGGCTTTCGCCGCCTTCAGGATCGAGCCTTCGGCCTCCGGAACCGGAAACGCCCGACAAGGGGATTACCCCATCATGTCGACGCGTTCTCGCAATTCCTTGCCGGCCTTGAAGTGCGGAACGTATTTCTCCGGCACCTGAACCTTCTCCCCCGACTTGGGATTTCGCCCGACGCGGGGAGGACGGTAATTCAAGGCAAAGCTGCCAAAGCCGCGGATTTCGATGCGATCACCCCGCGACAGGGCGTCGGTCATCGCATCGAGAATCATCTTAACCGCGAACTCGGCGTCCTTCGCGACCAGCTGGGGAAAACGCTCCGCCAGCCGGGCGATGAGCTCCGACTTGGTCATGCCCGAACCGCTTACTTCTGCTCGTTGAGCTTGGCCTTCAGCAGCGCACCGAGGTTGGTGGTGCCGCTGGCAGCCGACGCGCTGTCAGACGCCAGCTTGCTCATTGCTTCAGTTTGTTCGACCTGATCCTTGGCACGGATGGACAGATTGATGCCACGGGTCTTGCGATCAACGTTAACGATCATCGCCTCGACGGTGTCGCCAACCTTCAGCAGCAGGGACAGATCATCAACGCGATCACGGGAGAACTCGGACGCACGCAGGTAGCCTTCGACGTCGTTGTTCAGGCCGATCACGGCACCACGGGCATCCACGCTGCGAACAGTACCGTTCACCAGGGTGTTCTTGTCGTGGGTGGCGATGAAGTTGGTGAAGGGGTCGCCATCGAGCTGCTTGATGCCGAGGGAGATGCGCTCCTTCTCGACGTCGATGTTCAGCACCACGGCCTCGACTTCGTCGCCCTTCTTGTACTGGCGAACGGCTTCTTCGCCGGTCAGGGACCAGGACAGGTCGGACAGGTGCACCAGACCGTCGATACCGCCTTCCAGGCCGATGAACACGCCGAAGTCGGTCAGGGACTTGATCTGACCACGGACCTTGTCGCCCTTCTTGTGGTTGATGGCGAAATCGTCCCACGGGTTGGACATGCACTGCTTCATGCCCAGGGAGATACGACGACGATCTTCGTCGATTTCGAGGATCATCACTTCGACCTCGTCGCCCAGCTGGACAACCTTGGTCGGGTGAATGTTCTTGTTGGTCCAGTCCATTTCGGACACGTGAACCAGGCCTTCGATACCCTGCTCGACTTCGACAAATGCGCCGTAGTCGGTGATGTTGGTCACCTTGCCGAACAGGCGGGTGCCCTGCGGGTAACGGCGGGAGATGCCGACCCACGGATCTTCGCCCAGCTGCTTGAGACCCAGGGAGACGCGGTTCTTTTCCTGGTCAAACTTGAGCACCTTGGCCTCGAGTTCGTCGCCCACAGCGAGAACTTCGGACGGGTGACGGACACGGCGCCAGGCCAGATCGGTGATGTGCAGCAGACCATCGATGCCGCCCAGATCCACGAATGCGCCGTAGTCGGTGATGTTCTTGACGATACCCTTGACGACAGTGCCTTCCTTGAGGGTTTCGAGGAGCTTCTGACGCTCTTCACCCATGGAAGCTTCAAGCACTGCGCGACGGGACACGACCACGTTGTTGCGCTTGCGGTCGAGCTTGATGACGCGGAATTCGAATTCCTTGCCTTCGAACGGGGTGGTGTCCTTGACCGGACGCATGTCCACCAGGGAACCCGGCAGGAACGCACGGATGCCATTGACCATGACGGTCAGGCCGCCCTTCACCTTGCCGGTGATCATGCCCTTGACGAGGATCGCGTCGTTGAGTGCCTTGTCGAGGTCGTTCCAGGCAGCGATGCGCTTGGCCTTGTCGCGGGACAGGCGGGTTTCGCCGTAGCCGTCTTCGAGCTGCTCGATGGCGACCTGAACGTAATC
Organism: Zoogloea sp.; assembly: GCF_017302315.1. GTDB lineage: Bacteria > Pseudomonadota > Gammaproteobacteria > Burkholderiales > Rhodocyclaceae > Zoogloea. Next base: position 62,377 of record NZ_JAFLDT010000008.1, on the reverse strand, counting down.
ACCGATTTCGGTGGTCAGTTCGCCGCGATCGGTGCGGAATTCCTCGATGGGGATGTAGCTCTCGGACTTGAGGCCGGCGTTGACGACCACGAAGTTCTGGTCGATCCGCACGACTTCGGCGGTGATGACTTCACCGGCGCGCATTTCCTGGCGATTGAGGGACTCCTCAAACAGGGCGGCAAAGCTTTCCTCGAAGGAAATAGGGGTGGCAGTGGACATATGTGAAAAAGAACCTTACAACCGTCGCGAGACGGCTCCTGGTTGACAAACCTTCCGTGCCCGGGCGGGCACGAAAGACCTTAATTGCGAAGTACTGAGGCCCGTTCTACAACGAAATCGACAGCCTGCTGGACAGTCATTTCGGAGGTATCGAGCAGCAAAGCATCTTCGCCTCTCTTCAGAGGCGCCACGGAGCGTTGGGAATCCCGCGCATCCCGTTCATGCAGGTCTCTGAGGAGATCGTCCATACTAGCAGTCATTCCTTTACTGATCAACTGCTTATAGCGGCGTTCGCTACGCGCCTCCGCCGAGGCCGTCAGGAAGATCTTGAGGGCGGCGTCGGGAAACACCACCGACCCCATGTCCCGCCCCTCGGCAACCAAACCGCTCCCGCGGCGAAAAGCTCTTTGACGGGCAAACAGGGCGTCCCGCACCGCCGGAAGAGCTGCCACGCGAGAGGCGCCCGCCGAACAGGCCTCGCTGCGAATCGCGTCCGTGACATCATCCCCATCCAGCAGAACACGATCATCCTGGAAACGGACTGGCAGCGTTGAAGCCAACGCAGCCAGTTCAACCTCGGCATCGAAGGCGAGGCCCTTACGCAGGGCGGCCAAGGCCACGATCCGGTAGAGGGCACCACTGTCGAGGTGATCAAAGCCCAAGGCCAGGGCCACCTGGGCGGCGACCGTTCCCTTACCGGACGCGGACGGCCCGTCGATGGCCACGACAGGAACCGGTGTGGCAATGCCGGAGAAAGTCTGGAAATACTCCGGGAAAGTTTTGTTCACACACTTGGGATCATTGATCCGCACATAGGGCCCACCCAAGGTCGCCAGCGAGAAACACATGGCAACCCGGTGGTCGTCATAGGTGTCGATGACTGCAGACTGAAGGCGCTCCGGCGGTATGACGCGGAGGCTTTCCGGAAATTCGTCCACGGTCGCACCCAGCTTGCGCAACTCGGCCGCCATTGCGGCGATGCGATCCGTCTCCTTGACCCGCCAGCTACCAATATTGCGCAGCGTACACGGTCCGTCCGCAAACAAGGCGGCTACCGACAGGGTCATGGCCGCGTCGGGAATGTGGTTGAGATCCAGATCAAAGGCCTTGAGGCGACCGGATGCCGGCGCACGTGCCTCGATCCAGTCTTCACCCCAGGTAATTTCCGCACCCATGACGGCCAGGGCGTCGGCGAATTTCACATCCCCCTGGATGCTGCGCCGCCCCGCGCCGACGACGCGCACCGGACCGCCGCCAAGCGCACCGGCAGCAAGAAAATAGCTGGCGGTGGACGCGTCCCCCTCCACCGAGATCCGGCCCGGCGAGACATAGCGCTGGCCCGGTTGCACGACGAAGCGGCTCCAGCCATCCCGCTGCACCAGCACCCCGAAACGCTCCATGAGGTTGAGGGTAATCTCCACGTAAGGGCGGCTGATCAACTCCCCTTCCACTTCAATGACGAGGGGTTTGTCCCGCGCCACCAGTGGCGCGGCCTGCAACAGCCCGGTGAGGAACTGGCTCGACACATTGCCCCGCACGCTGACCCGATCGGCGTCAAGCTCGGCAGGCTGCAGCGCCAGAGGCGGATAGCCCTCCTGCCCCAACCACACAACCCGGGCTCCAAGCTGCTTGAGACCATCCACGAGGTCGCCGATGGGACGCTCGTGCATGCGCGGCACGCCGGACAGGCGCACCTCTGCCTGGGCATCACCGCAGCCGGAGAGGGACGCGACAATGGCCGGAACGAGGGTACGGATGCTCAGCCCGGAATTACCGACGAACAAATCCGCTCGCAACTGGGGAAAGCGCCCGTTGCAACCGACCACGCGCAGCGCGGCCCCCTCCTCCATGACGCACACGCCCAGGGCGGAGATGGCATTGCGCATCACCCGGGTGTCATCGGAGTCCAGCAGATCCTCGACCAGAGTCTCTCCCTCGGCCAGGGCTGCAAGCAGCAGGACGCGGTTGGAGATGCTCTTGGAACCGGGAAGACGTACCGTGCCGGCGGCCTTGCGCATCGGCGGCAGATCAATGAATTCCATGAAAAATCCTTGTATCACTCGCCCGAAGGCGTCGCTGGGAAAGCCTTGTCGGCCCATTCGTTACGGGCCCGGCTGGCCTCGTCGAAGACGGCTTCGAGCGCGGGTCCGTCGCCTGCCAGGAGCAGCGCTCGAAGATAGGCCAGCTCGGACAGGTAAGCATCAAGTTCGGCCACAAGGGAATGGCGGTTGGCCACGCAGATGTCGCGCCACATCTCCGGATGACTTCCCGCCACTCGGGTGAAGTCGCGAAAACCACTCGCCGCGTAGCTGAAAAGCTGCTCGGCATTGGCCCGGCCGGCCAGATCATGGACCAGACCGAAGGCCAGCAGGTGGGGCAGATGACTGACCGCAGCAAACACACGGTCGTGTTCCTGTGGGCTCATCTCGTGCAGCACCGCACCACAGGCGGCCCATAGCTCGCGCACCCGCAACACGGCCTCGGGCGCATTCTCGGGCAGCGGCGTTACCACCACCTTGCGCCCGCGGTACAAATCGGCACGGGCGGCGGAAGGCCCGCTTTTCTCGGCCCCTGCAATGGGATGCGCGGGTACGACCTGGACCAGATGGGCGCCCAGATGACGATAGATCGCCTCGATCACATCCCGTTTCGTGCTACCCGCGTCGGTCACGATGGTATTCGGACCCAGGTGGGGCGCCATGGCCTGCGCCACCGCCTCCATCTGGCCGACGGGCATGGCCAGCAAGACCATGTCCGCCCCATCTAGGGCCTCGGCCCAGTTGGTGGAAATCTCGTCGATCACACCGAGCTGCCGTGCCTCGGCGAGGGGGCCGGGGCGGCGACCGATGCCCACCACACGTTCAACCAGCCTTGCCTGGCGCAGGGCCAGCGCAACCGACCCGCCAATCAGGCCAACGCCGCACACCACAAGTTTCTCGATCTTGCGCACGGCGGGCCTCACTCAGCCGAGGGCGACAGGCAGAGCCTCGAGGAAGCGGGTGTTCTCGCTCTCCAGGCCGATGGACACACGCAACCATTCAGGCATGCCATATCCGCCAATGGGGCGCACGATGACACCCTGACGCAGCAAGCCCTGATTGACCTTGGCCCCGTTGCCAACCTTGAAGGTGACAAAGTTGCCGGCGGAGGGAATCCACTCCAGGCCTAGGGCGGTAAAACCGGCAGTCAGCTGGGTCATCCCGGCCCGGTTCAAGGCGTAGCTGCGCGCCAGGAAGTCGTTGTCAAAAAGCGCCGCCGCTGCGGCTGCAAGGCCGACGCTGGTGACATTGAACGGTTGCCGGACACGGTTCAGCAGATCGATGACAGCCGCGCTGCCCAGGCCATAGCCCACCCGCAGACCGGCCAGGCCGTAAGCCTTGGAGAAGGTACGGCTGATGAGCAGATTGGGGAAACGGGAGAGCCAAGCGATGGCGTCGTAACGCTGCTCCGGCCCAAGATATTCGGTGTAAGCCTCGTCGAGCACCACCAGCACGTCGGCGGGCACCTTGCCCAGGAAGGCTTCGATCCTGTCGCCGGGAAGGAAGGTGCCGGTCGGATTGTTGGGATTGGCGATGAAGATCACCCGGGTGAGAGGGGTGATTGCCGCGAGCATGGCATCCAGATCATGGCCGAAGTCCTGCGCCGGCACCTCGACACCACGGGCACCCGTCGCCTGAGTGGCAAGGGGGTAGACGGCGAAAGCGTGGCGGGCGTAGATGGCCTCCCGGTCCGGACCGAGAAAAGCCCGCGCCGCCAGCTCGAGGATGTCATTGGAGCCGTTGCCGAGAACAATCTGGTCCATGGCCACGCCGTAACGCCGGCGCAGGGCGTCCTTCAGCTCAAAGCCATTCCCGTCCGGGTAGCGGGCGATGTCTGCCAGCGCCGACTCAATGGCCGCCCGGGTCTGCTCACCGATGCCCAGCGGGTTCTCGTTGGAGGCCAGCTTGACGATGGACGCCTCCTCCAGCCCCATCTCCCGGGCCAGCTCCGAGATCGGCTTGCCGGGCTGATAGGGAGAGATCGCCCGGATGTAGGCGGGCGCCAGATCACACAAACTCATGGACAACTCCAGGGGATCAGTACACAGCCTGGGGATAGGATCCCAGGATCTTGAGATAAGCAGCGCGGCTGGCCAGCGCATCCAGCGCCACCTTTACGGCCGGATCATCCCGATGGCCCTCGATATCCACGTAGAAAACATACTCCCACAGGGCGGCACGGGCGGGCCGGGACTCAAGGCGGCTCATGGACACACCCGCCTCGGCCAGAGGCGCCAGCAATTCATGGACGGCCCCGGGGCGGTTGGCTGCGGACATGATCAGGGAGGTCTTGTCCGCCCCGGTCCGTCCCGCATCATGACGCCCTAGTACCAGAAAGCGGGTGGTGTTGTTGGGCTCATCCTCAATACTCTCCGCCAGGCGCGGCAGATCATAGCGCTCCGAGGCAGCCTCACCGGCGATGGCCGCCGCTCCGGGCTCCTGGGAAGCAAGGCGCGCCGCTTCGGCATTGCTACCCACCGAAACACGCGTCACGCCGGGGAGCGACCGGTTCAGCCACTCATGACACTGGGCCAGGGACTGGGCATGGGAATACACCTTGGTAATGCGGCCAAGCTCCACCTCACGCGTCATCAGATGCTGATGAATGCGCAACACAACCTCACCGCAGATCTTAAGGGGCGAGCCGAGGAGCAGATCAAGGGTGCGGCCAACCGCACCTTCGGTGGAGTTCTCGACCGGCGCCACGCCATAGTGGGCATGGCCCGCTTCCACTTCACGAAAAACATCGTCGATGGTGCCCTGGGGCGCAAGACGGGCGGCATGACCGAAATGCTTGACCGCGGCACTCTCGGAGAATGTACCCAAGGGCCCGAGGAAGGCGATCCCGAGCGGCGTCTCCAAGGACAGGCAAGCCGACATCACCTCCCGAAAGAAGAAGGTGACGCTTTCGTTGGGAAGGGGGCCGGTGTTGAGCCCCTGGATCCGGCGCAGTACCTGTGCCTCACGCTCCGGCCGGTAGATGTAGCCCGCGTCGCCATATCGGGCCTTGATCTCACCAACGTGCTGAGCGCATCTGGCACGCTGATTGAGCAAGGCCAGCATCTGCGCATCAATGGCGTCGATCTGCTCTCTCACCACGCCGAGCTCCTGCAGCATCCCTTCGTTCATGCCTTCTCCTGAACCCAAAACCCTGCCCGATCACGCCTTGCGTGCGGCGAAATCCTGCATCAACGCCACCAGGGCCTCCACGCCCTCAAGGGACATGGCGTTATATATCGATGCCCGCATACCACCAACCGACTTGTGCCCCTTGAGGCCCACCAGTTTGCGCTCTGCGGCTTCTGCCAGAAACGCCGCATCAAGGGCAGGGTCGGACAGCGTGAACGGTACGTTCATCCGGGAACGGCATTCCACCGCGACCGGGTTGCGATAGAAGCCGCCGCTGCCATCGATGGTGTCATAGACGCGCTTCGCCTTGGCGACATTGGCTTCCTCCACTGCCGCAAGGCCGCCCTGGGCCTTGAGGTTCTTGAAGATCAATCCGGCAAGGTAGATTCCGAAGGTTGGCGGCGTGTTGAGCATGGAACCATTGTCAGCCATGGTCGCGTAGTTCATCACGCTGGGCGTGATCGTCGATGCCCTGCCGAGAAGATCTTCCCGCACGATGACCAAGACGAGGCCGGCCGGACCGATGTTCTTCTGCGCACCGGCGTAGATCAGCCCGTAACGGCTGACGTCCATCGGACGTGACAGGATGTGGGAGCTCATGTCCGCCACCAGGGGAACCCCGGCAGGCACCTCGGGCAGATCGAACATCTCGACACCATGAATGGTTTCGTTGGTGCAGACATGCAGATAGGCAGCCTGGGGGTCAAGTTTCAGCTCATGGGCAACAGGGAGGCGACTGAATCCATCACCCTCGGTGGATCCCGCCAGCCGCACGTTGCCCACGTGCTGCGCCTCCTTGTAAGCCTTCTTCGACCAGGCGCCGGTGACGACGTAATCGGCCGAGCGGCCGTCCAGGAGATTCATCGGAATCTGCGCGAACTGCTGGGTCGCCCCGCCCTGCAGGAACAGCACCCGGTAGTTGGATGGAATGCCCATCAACGCTCTCAGGTCGGCTTCGGCCTCGTGGATGACTCCGGAGAAATCCTTGCCCCGGTGGCTCATCTCCATGATGCCCATGCCCGTTCCGTGCCAGTCGAGCAGTTCATCGCGCACCTGCTCCAGAACCGCGGTCGGCAAGACCGCCGGACCCGCTGAGAAATTGAATATCCGCATCGTGTGAATCCTTGTTCAGTCGGTTCAGGCGTCGGGCTGGGTGCCTTCGTCACCCGCAACATCCTGCTCTTCCTCTTCGCCTTCGAGAATCTTCTGCACACCGGACAGCGTGCTGCCCTCATCCACGGAAATCAGCGTGACCCCCTGGGTCGCCCGGCCCATCTCGCGAATCTCGGCAACCCGCGTCCGCACCAGCACGCCCCCCGTGGTGATCAACATGATCTGATCCTTCTCGGTGACCAGCGTCGCCGCCACCACACGCCCGTTCCGATCCGAGGTCTGGATGGCAATCATGCCCTTGGTGCCACGACCATGGCGGGTGTACTCCCCAATCGGCGTACGCTTGCCAAAGCCATTTTCGGTGGCCGTCAGCACGCTCTGCTCCTCGTCGCCCGCCACCAGCATGGCAATCACGGTCTGGCCGTCCTCCAGCATCATGCCGCGCACACCTCGGGCCTGGCGCCCCATCGGTCGAACGTCGTTCTCGCTGAAGCGCACGGCCTTTCCTGCGTCGGAGAACATCATCACGTCGTGCTGACCATCGGTAATGGCCACACCCACCAGATAGTCCCCCTCGTCCAGCCCCACGGCGATGATTCCAGCCTTGCGGGGGTTGGAGAAATCGGTGAGCGGCGTCTTCTTGACCGTACCCTGAGCCGTGGCCATGAACACGAAATGGCCTTCATCGAACTCCTTGACCGGCAGCACGGCAGTGATCTTCTCGCCCTCCAGCAGCGGGAACAGATTGACGATGGGTTTGCCGCGGGAATTGCGCGTGCCCTCGGGCACCTCATACACCTTCAGCCAGTAGAGGCGGCCGCGGCTGGAGAAGCACAGGATGTGGTCATGCGTATTGGCCACGAACAACTGGTCAACGAAGTCGTCATCCTTCACCGCTGCCGCCTGTTTGCCACGGCCGCCGCGCTTCTGGGCGCGATAATCGGTAAGGGGCTGGCGCTTGAAATAGCCCGTATGGGACAAGGTCACGACCATGTCCTGAGGCGCAATCAGGTCTTCTATATTGATGTCGGCGGTGTTCATCACCACTTCGGAGCGCCGGGGATCACCAAACTGCTGCTTGATGAGGGTCAGCTCATCCACGATGATCGCAGTGATCCGCGCCGGCTTCGCGAGGATGTCCAGCAAGTCGGCAATGTTGTCCATCACCTCCTTGTATTCGGCAACGATCTTGTCCTGCTCAAGACCGGTCAAACGTTGCAGGCGCAACTCCAGGATCGCCTGGGCCTGAGCATCGGAAAGGCGATATCCCTGGGCCGACAAACCGAACTCCGGCGCGAGGCCATCGGGCCGGTAACTGTCCGCCGTTGCGCGGGAGAGCATCTCCTCCACCAGAGCCGAACGCCACTGCCGCGCCATCAGGGCTTTCTTGGCCTCCGGCGGTGTCGGCGCCGCCTTGATCAGGGCAATGATCTCATCCACATTGGACAAGGCCACCGCCAGGCCTTCGAGGATATGACCACGCTCGCGGGCCTTGCGCAGTTCGAAGATGGTGCGACGGGTCACCACCTCGCGCCGGTGGGCGAGGAAGCAGTCGAGCATCTGCAGCAGATTGAGCAGACGTGGCTTGCCATCCACCAGCGCCACCATGTTCATGCCGAAGGTATCCTGCAGCTGCGTCTGCTTGAACAGGTTGTTCAGCACCACGTCGGCCATCTCGTTGCGCTTCAGTTCAATGACCACGCGCATGCCGGACTTGTCGGACTCGTCGCGAAGGTCGCTGATCCCCTCGATGCGCTTTTCATTGACCAACTCGGCGATCTTCTCGATCAGGGTCTTCTTGTTAACCTGATAGGGCAGCTCGTCAACGATGATGGCCTGGCGATCCCCCTTGCCGATATCCTCGAAGTGGGTGCGCGCCCGCATCACCACGCGGCCACGGCCCGTGCGATAGCCTTCCTGCACACCGGCCAGCCCGTAGATCAGACCCGCCGTTGGAAAGTCGGGAGCAGGAACAATCTTGATCAGCTCGTCAATGGTGGTTTCCGGATCCTGCAGGAGCTTGAGGCAGGCATCCACAATCTCGGTCAGGTTGTGGGGTGGAATGTTGGTCGCCATCCCGACCGCGATCCCGCCGGAACCGTTGATCAGCAGGTTGGGGATACGCGCTGGCAGCACCAGCGGCTCCTTCTCGGAACCGTCGTAGTTCGGCCCGAAGTCGACCGTTTCCTTCTCGATATCCGCCAGCAGCTCGTGGCCGATCTTGGCCATGCGGATCTCGGTGTAACGCATCGCTGCCGCGCTGTCGCCATCCACCGACCCAAAGTTGCCCTGACCATCCACCAGCATGTAGCGAAGGGAAAAATCCTGCGCCATGCGGACGATGGTGTCATACACCGACTGGTCGCCGTGGGGATGGTACTTACCGATCACATCCCCAACGATGCGCGCCGACTTCTTGTAGGCCTTGTTCCAGTCGTTGCCCAGCTCGTGCATGGCGAACAGCACGCGGCGATGGACGGGCTTGAGGCCGTCACGCACATCCGGGAGAGCCCGCCCGACGATCACGCTCATCGCGTAATCCAGGTAGGCATGACGCATCTCGTCTTCGAGGCTGATGGGAAGAGTTTCTTTGGCGAACGGGATCATGGCACCGCAAGGAATCGACTATTCGTCGAAAAGACGAAAAACACAGAGTTTATCACGCCGGCAGAGCCCGCCCCGACCCGCTGTTGCGCACGCGCCAGACACAACACTCCGCCACCGATTGTGATCCAAGCATTTCATATGCTCTAATCGGCGAGCACGTGAAGCACACAAGACAGGCGCCCCGAGCGCCTCACCCTATTGAGGAGGAAACCCGATGACCGCAGCAAACTTCCGTCTCACGACGGCCGCCCTTTTGATGCTCGCCAGCCTCCCTACCCTGGCCCAATCCAAGGACATCGTTGTCGATCCGAAGGGCGAAGTACCCTACGCCATCGACCAGCGCAACGTCGTCGTGAAGAGCGGGTCGGACCTGTGCTGGCGCACAGGTTACTGGACACCCGGCGCGGCTGGTGAAGCCAAGGCAGGCGAAGTTCCGGTCGCTTGCGAATGCGACAAGGACGTTGTCGGTGCCAACAAATGCGCCCCCGCTGCAGCACCGGCTGCCGCCCCGGCCGCCGCGGCACCTGTCGTTGCTGCAGCACCGGCACCGAAGAAATGCGACTTCAGCATGACCCTTCATACCGACCACACCTTCGCTTTCAACAAGGCCGTGCTTGGCCCCATCGCCAAGAAGAACCTTGACGACATGATCAGCACCAAGCTCGCCGCCTGTGCCGAAGTGAAATCCGTGATCATCACCGGCCATACGGATCGCCTCGGCTCCCAGTCCTACAACCAGAAGCTGTCGGAGAAGCGCGCCGAGGCGGTGCAGTCCTACCTCGTCGCCAAGGGCATCAAGGCTGACCTCATCGACACCATGGGCGCCGGCAAGACCCAGCCGGTCCAGAGCTGTGACGACAAGCTGGGCCGCAAGAAGCTCATTGAGTGCCTCGCCCCGAATCGCCGCGTCACCCTGGACGTCAAGGGCCCCGCCAAGTAATTCCTGTCGTGCCCTGGCATATTGAGACCCCGCCCCCTGGCGGGGTCTTTTCACATGAAAGCCCGCAAAATGGCGCCGACCCCGATCGACCTGCTCATCGACGCTCGATACATCATTCCCGTCGAGCCCTTCAACACGACGCTGGAACACCACAGCGTCGCCATCCGAGGCGGGCGCATCGTGGACATCATTCCGTCCGATCAGGCACGTCTTCAGTACGCCGCCTCGGAAACCGTCAGCCTCCCGGAGCACATTGTCACCCCCGGACTCATCAACCTGCACACCCACGCAGCGATGACCCTGATGCGCGGCCTCGCCGACGACCTGCCCTTGATGCGCTGGCTGCAGGAAGCCATCTGGCCTGCCGAAACGAAACATGTCTCCCACGCCTTCGTGCGTGACGGCAGCCTCCTCGCTGGAGCGGAAATGCTGCGTGGTGGCATCACCACCTGCAACGACATGTATTTCTTCCCGCAGGCCAGCGCCGAGGCCTTTGACCGACTCGGCATGCGTGCTGTCCTGGGCATCACGGTCATAGACTTCCCGTCCCAGTACGCCTCAGACGCGGATGACTATCTCCACAAGGGATTGGCAAGCTTCGAATCCTGGCGGGACCACCCCCTGATCCGGTTTGCGCTCGCCCCCCACGCACCCTACACCGTCAGCAACCGGAGCTTCGAGCGCATCGGCATCCTCGCCGGAGAGCTCGAGATCCCCATCCACATCCACATCCACGAAACCTCCGACGAAATCGCCAGCAGCCTGAGGGATTTCGGGCAGCGCCCCATTGCACGACTCGAAAGCCTGGGCCTGCTCGGCCCAAACCTGATCGGCGTCCATGCAGTGCACCTGGATCGCCACGACATTGAGCGCCTCAGCCATCATCGCTGCACCATCGCCCACTGCCCGATCTCAAACATGAAACTGGCCAGCGGTGCCGCACCGGTCACACAACTTCTCGAGCAAGGGCTTTCAGTCGGCCTTGGCAGCGACGGCGCAGCCAGCAACAACCGCCTGGACCTGTGGCGCGAAATGCTTCAGGCCAGCCTCCTTGCCAAACTCGACACCGGCAGCGCATCATCCTTACCGGCCCATCAGGCTCTGCGCATGGCAACCCTCCATGGTGCCCGCGCCTTGGGCATCGACGACCTGACAGGATCCCTTCTGCCGGGCAAGGCTGCAGACCTCTGCGCCCTGCGAATTGACGATCCGGACAGCCTTCCCCTGTTTGATCCGGTTTCCCACCTGCTCTACGTCCTCGGCCGACACTGCGTTACCGACGTCTGGATCGATGGGCAGCGAAGGGTAAAGGGTGGCGAACTGTTGCAAATAACCAACACCGAACTATTGAGCATCGCTCGCCTATGGCAGAATAAGCTCCGCCAATGAATTGGATATGCTGCCTGAGTCATAGCGTACTTTGGCAGCCTGTATGAATCTTCCGGTTCTACCCCTTTGCCTTGCGACGAGGAAAACGATGATCAAACAAGCCAAAAAACAACTGCTGATGGCCGCTGCACTTGCCGCTCTCGGTCTGTCCGCATCCGCCAGCTTCGCCAAAGATGTCGTTGTCGATACGAAAGGCGAAGTGCCTTACGTGATTGACTCCCGCGCTGTTGTGGCCCGCAGCGGTCACGATCTTTGCTGGCGCACTGGCTACTGGACTCCGGCCGCCGCCGCCAACACCATGGCTGGCGAATTCCCGGTCGGCTGCGAGTGCGACAAGGACGTCGTTCCGCAAGAGAAGTGCGTGAAGCCTGTCGCAGCAGCGCCTGCTGCTGGCTCCCGCGCCGCTCCTCTGGCCGCCCCGGCTCCCGTGGCTGAGAAGATCAAGCTGGCTGCCGATGCACTCTTCGAATTCGACAAGGCTGTCCTGCTGCCCGCCGGCAAGGCCAAGCTTGACGACTTGGCCGCCAAGTCCAAGAGCGTGAAGCTGGAGGTCATCCTGGCCGTTGGTCACACCGACCGCATCGGTGGCGACGCCTACAACCAGAAGCTGTCCGAGAAGCGCGCTGCCGCCGTCAAGGACTACCTGGTCGGCAAGGGCATCGAAGCCAACCGTGTTTACACCGAAGGCAAGGGCGAGAAGCAGCCCGTGACCGGCGACAAGTGCAAGAACCTCGGCAAAGATTCCGGCAAGAACAAGAAGCTGGTCGAGTGCCTGCAGCCGGATCGTCGCGTGGAAATCGAAGTGATCGGCACCAAGTAATCGCCGAAACAGCGTTTCCTGCAAGTCCTCAAAAAGCCCTGCCCTGCAGGGCTTTTTGTTTTTCCGCAGATCAGGCTCTCGCCCTACAATCTCAGCCTGTCATCACTCACGCTCGACAACGCATCACACCATGAACGCCGACCCCGCCGAACTGCAAAAATTCAGTGACCTTGCCCACCGCTGGTGGGACCCCGAATCCGAGTTCAAGCCCCTGCACCAGATCAACCCCCTGCGTCTCGACTGGATCGACACGACCGTCAGTCTGAACGGCAAGAAGGTGGTGGACATCGGCTGTGGTGGGGGCATCCTGGCGGAATCCATGGCAAGCCGGGGTGCAGAGGTAACAGGTGTCGACCTTTCGGAAAAGGCACTTGGCGTAGCCCGCCTGCACCTTTACGAAAGTGGCGAGACGGTAAACTACCGGCACATTTCAGCCGAAGACATCGCCCGGGAATCGCCCGCGAGCTTTGACGTCGTGACTTGCATGGAGATGCTTGAGCATGTGCCCGACCCCGCCAGCACCATCAGGGCATGCGCCACCCTGGTCAAACCGGGGGGCAAGGTCTTCTTTTCGACACTGAACCGCAATCTGAAAGCCTACCTCCTCGCCGTGGTCGGCGCGGAATATGTACTGAACCTTCTCCCCAGGGGCACTCACGAGTACGCCAAATTCATCAAACCCTCCGAGTTGTCCCGCTACGTCCGGGAGGCGGGGCTGAACGTCGAGGAGCTGCGCGGCATGAGCTACAACCCACTGACCAAGATCTATGCGCTGGGACAAGACACCGATGTGAACTACCTGATGTGTACGTCACGGAATGCCTGAAGCAGTCCTTTTCGACCTTGACGGAACATTCGCCGACACCGCACCCGACTTGGCGAACGCCCTCAACCGCCTGAAAGCGGAGCAGGGGCTGGCGCCAAGCCCGCTGAACCGATTGCGCCCCTTGGTATCAAACGGCGTGCGCGGCATGCTCGGAGTCGGCTTCGGAATCACGCCGGACGCCCCTCTGTACCCGGCACTTGCCGAACGTTTTCTGCATTTCTACGCCAGCGCGCTGTGCGTAGAAACCCGGCTATTCGCCGGGATGGACGAACTTCTGTCGCACCTCGACGATGCCGGAATTGCCTGGGGCGTCGTCACCAACAAGGCCGAGCGCTTCGCCCGCCCTCTGATCGACGCCCTCGGCCTCACAGCCCGCTGTGCATGTATTGTCGGCGGCGACACCGCGGCACGCCCCAAACCCTTTGCCGATCCCCTCCTCCACGCGTGCTCCAGTACCGGTATCAAACCGGAAGGCTGTCTCTATGTGGGTGATGACATCCGCGACATCCATGCGGGCAAGGCTGCAGGCATGCGGACCGTCGCTGCCGCGTACGGATACCTTGGAAGCTCTCCACCCATTGCGACCTGGGACGCCGACGCCGTCATCGCACACCCACTCGACCTGCTCGGTGTTCTCGAAAAATACTGAGAGCGTGCTATCATCTCCAAGTGAGTGGATGAAAATCCAGTCATCGCACAGACGAAGGGGGCCGACTTGGCTTCGACGTGGGTTGCAAAGCAGATCAGGGCATACCGAGGACCAGTTACCTCGTAAATCCACTGGAAATCTACAAACGCCAACGACGAGCGTTTCGCTCTGGCCGCTTAAGGCCTAAGCCACTGCACTGACAGGTCTCCTGGGTCAGATGGGGTCAAACCCGCCGCAGTGTCATTTACAGGGACTAGCAATGAATCGGGTTACTTGGTTCAACGCGAAACTCAAGGTGACTCGCCTGTGGTCGGCCTGCCGATTGGCTAAACCCCGGGTTAAACCCAAATAGGTCGGCTAAGTATGTAGAACTGACTGTAGAGGACTTGCGGACGGGGGTTCGATTCCCCCCGGCTCCACCAATTCAGCGCCAAGTGATTGATTTCACTTGGCGTTTTTCATTTCCTGGGGGAAAGCCTGCCAACCCGCGTCAACGGGCAAGATCCGTCAGGCGAACCACGCCATCGATCTTCTGCCCCGGCCTGATGCCCTTCTGCCGGAACCAGCCGAGGTTCATTTCCAGGGCAAAGCGGGCGGGCCTGGCGGCGCAGTGGTTGTCTTCGGTCTGGGGCTGCATGTCTTCGACATTGAGGATGCGTCCCTCATCATCGAGAAAGGCCACTGACAGTGGCAACAGGGTGTTCTTCATCCACATACAGTGGCGCTGGGACTGGGTGAAGACGAAGAGCATGCCCTGATTGGCGGGCATGCTGCGGCGTTGCATCAGCCCGGTCATGCGATTCTCCTGGGTGGCGGCCACCTCGGCCTCTACGCGGTACATGCCGGCGGAAAGCTCGGCACGGGGCATGCCCGACTGGGCCTGGGCGGGGGTGGCAGAGAGGAGAACCACAACCAGCGCAAGGGAGGCGGCGGCGGAGTGATAAAGCGGCATGGCAGCGTCGATTATGAAGAGCGATGGGCGCGAACTTAGCATGAAACGAGATCAAGTCGAGCGCCGCAAAGGCCTCCGTAGGGAAGCCCCATTGCGACGGGGTGAGGGCCGGGGCTGCCGCGGCAAGGTTGATGCCGGAGTTGTCAGTGCGCCGACAGGTTCCACGAGGATCTCGCGCCACTCTCCAGGCGCAATCCCTTCCAGGGACCACTCCCCCACCCGCGCCCGTACAAGGCGCAGGGTCGGAAAGCCAATCTTTGCCGTCATGCGCCGAACCTGGCGGTTCTTGCCCTCCTTCAGGACGATCTCAAGCCAGCGGGTAGGAATTGACTTGCGCTCCCGGATCGGGGGAACACGCGGCCACAGCCAGGCTGGCTCAGCAACCAGGCGAACCTGACAGGGCCTGGTCACAAAATCCCCAAGATCGACTCCGGCCCTCAAGGCGGCCAGGGCAGCCTCGTCGGGCACGCCCTCCACCTGCACCAGATAGGTCTTCGCCAGCTTGTGGCGTGGATCGGCGATGCGAGCCTGCAGCGCCCCGTCATCGGTCAGTACCAGCAAACCCTCGCTATCCGTGTCAAGACGCCCCGCCGCATACACACCGGGTACAGGGATGTAACCGGCCAGCGTCTCTCGACCAGGCTCGCCAGTGAATTGGCACAGGACGCCGTAGGGCTTGTTGAATAGAATCAGCATGCCCACTCGCCAGACTCAGAAAACAACAAGCCCGCCGAAACAGCGGGCTTGACGGGCGTGGAACGCACGCTCAGACAGCGTATCGGCGCAAACGCAGGGAAAAATCTTCCAGCTGCTGAATACCGCTCTTCTCGGCCCGGGCGATCCAATCCTGCAGCTCCTGCAGCAACTGCTCGCGGGTGGCAGTGGAGCGGGCCCATAGGGCCGTCAGTTCCTTGCGCATGGTGACAACCGTCTGCAGACGGGAGTTGGACTGCAGCAGGAAGGCCAGACGAGACTTTTCTTCCGGTGCCAGCTCACTTTCGTCGGTCGCCAACCATCGACGCAGTTCCTTCACACTGAGTTTGCCCCCGGGCTGGATCTTGAGCGCGGAGAACTCTTCCTGGGCAACGACTTTGAGGGATTGCACATAGCGGGTCATCACGTCGTAGCGACAGGTGATGATGGCCTGCAGGGTGTCGAAATCGGCCCTCGCCTTGGCAATTCCGAACTTTGGGGTGGGAATGGTCTTCTTGACCCGGGCCAGACCGAGCACTTCAAGCATGCGGATGTACATCCAGCCGATGTCGAACTCATACCAACGGGCCGATAGCTTGGCCGAAGTGGCGAAACTGTGATGGTTGTTGTGCAGCTCCTCACCACCGATCAGGATGCCCCACGGAAAGAGATTGGTGGAGGCATCGGCACAGTTGTAATTGCGATATCCCCAATAGTGCCCCAGACCATTGATGACACCGGCCGCCCAGAACGGAATCCATACCATCTGGATGCCCCAGATAAGCACACCAGGCCAGATGCCGAACAGGAGGATGTCCGCCGCCAGCATGATCACGATGCCGCTCTTGGGGTAGGCCGAGAGGATCTTCCGCTCCGCCCAGTCGTCCGGCGTGCCATGACCGTAACGGGAGATGGTCTCCCGATTGCGGGCTTCCTTCACGTAAAGGAACACCCCCGCCCACAAGACCTTGTTGATGCCGTGGATCTGGGGGCTATGGGGATCTTCGGGAGTTTCGCACTTGGCGTGGTGCTTGCGGTGGATGGCGGCCCACTCCTTGGTCACCATGCCGGTGGTGAGCCACAACCAGAAACGGAAGAACAATGCTGGCAGCGGATGCAGATCAAGGGACCGATGCGCCTGATGGCGATGCAGAAAAATGGTGACCGAGGCAATGGTCACGTGAGTCATCGCCAGGGTGGCGACAACATAGCCCCACCAGGGCATGTCAAGCAATCCGGAAAACATCAGGCCGTACGTCCTTGTTCGAGTGGTGCGCGAATTCTAGTCGAGCCCCCTTCCCAAACCAAGGAAAGTGCTCAAATACACGGGCCTTGGCGCCAGCAAGCCGGTCTTACTGTGGCTGAATCGATACAGCGCCGCCCTGTGCTTCTATCGGCACCGACGGGGCCGGGTTGAGGACACGCACCTCACGCTGGGGAAAGGGGATCTCGATGCCCTCCTCCTTGAAGCGCCGCCAGATCTCCAGGTTGATCGCCGAACGGATTCCCAGGGTTCCTTCAGCCGGGTCACGGATCCAGAAGCCGAGCTGCAGGTTGATACCACTATCCGCGAAAGCTTCCACAAAAGCGCCGGGCGCCGGATCTGTCATCACGCGGGCTTGATTCCCAGCAGCTTCGACCAGGATGACCATGGCTTTCTCCAGATCGGTCGCATAGCTCACCTGAACGGGCAGGGCGATACGCACCTTCGGGTCAGTGAAAGTTTCGTTCTGCACCACCGCACCGACAAGTGTTTCATTGGGCACGATGGACTCGATGCCGCTCATTCCCTTTAGCACCGTGTACCGGGTGGTGATCTGACTGACCACGCCACGCTCGTTTCCGACCGAGATCAGGTTGCCCATACGGATCGAGCGGTCCAGCAACAATATGAAGCCGGACACATAGTTGGCTGCGATCTTCTGCATGCCGAGGCCAAGCCCCACCCCCAGCGCCCCGCCAAAAACCGACAGGGCGGTCAGGTCGATGCCTACCAGGGGCAAGCCGATGGATACGGCGAGGATGATCAGAAGGGCCTTGGAGAGACGCGCAAAAACCAGCTTGAGGTTGGCGTCGAGACCCTCCGTGTGCATCAGCCGCGCCTCCACCGTACCCGCAAGCCACAGGGCGATGAGGACGGTCAGCATCACGGTCAGCCCCCCCTGCAGCAGCATCCAGAGATTGACGCTGGACTTGCCAACAGGAAAGCTGATCTGCTCAAGCCCGTCGATGACCGCCGGCAGCACCCCGATGATGTGCAAGGCCACCGCAGCCCACGCAGAAAATGCGAAGAAGCGCTCGAAGGAAGCCAGCCAGCCGGCCCGGGGAAAAGCGCGCTTGAGCGCGTGCACGGTCAGCCTGATCACCGCCATGGCCAACAAGAGGGGTATGGCCAGTTTGAGCAGATTGACATGGTGCCACTTGTCGAGCGTCACCCTGGCCAGCGCCACCAGCAACAGCGCCGAGAGTGGGAAGACCACCCGCCGCAACCCCTCCTCCCCAACGTCCCGCACGGAGCCCGGCTCAGCACTCGCCCGTCGGTGCAACATCGCCTTGACCTGCCGCGAAATCAACCCGGCAATCAATAGACACACCGCCAACACACCGATCTGCCAGAAGATTGCCGGCTTCTGGACATCGTCCCAAACCTCAATCAGCAGTTGCGCGATCTGGTTCTCTTCCATCGTCTTTCCTTCTTCTTGCGGGCAGATTGTCGAGACTTTGCAGCAACTGCGCTTCGGCCTTGTGACGCAGCCAGTTGTCCAGGTAGGCCCTCGCCAGCGCCGGGTTGCCCCGCAGGATCAACAGGTTCTCGGCATTGGCAACCCGCGCTGAGCGGGTGTAGTTGTATGACCCGGTGGCCACGGCGGCCCTGGATGAGGCCGGATCAAACAACATCACCTTGTTGTGGGCAATGTTGTGACGCGTTTCAACCAGCACCGGCACACCGGCAGCCATGAAATCCGGGAGCATGCTTGCCGATGCCGGGCGATTGCTCTCGGCATCCAGCATGACCTCCACACGCACACCGCGCCGGTGGGCTGCAATCAGGGCACGCGCCAGTGGTTTGCTGGTGAACAGATATGCCTGCACCAGGATCTGCTCTCGCGCCGCATCAATCGCCGCGAGCAGGGCGGCTTCGCCGTCATTCCACGGGGAAAAGACCACCTCCACCGTACCCGTCGCCACCACATTCAGGGCCGGCTCCGGCGCCAGCGCCCAGGCCGGAGCCCCCAGAAACAGCGCCCCGCATGCCAGCAGACCGCTCAGACCTCGCATCAGGCCTTGCGCTCAAGCACGGCCGCAAAGAATCCATCGGTATCGTGGGCCAGCGGGGTCAGACGCAACTGCTCTCCACATTCAACCGTGATGCCCTGTCGGGCCAGCACTTCCTGAGCGTTGAGCAGCACAAACCCCTCATTGGCGGCGAGGAAGGCGGCGACGATGGCTTCGTTCTCTTCAGGCAGCAGGCTGCAGGTGGCGTACACCAGCCGCCCGCCCGGCTTCACCAATCGGGCCGCACTGGCCAGGATCGCACCCTGCTTGACGGTAAGTTCAGCCAGAGCCTCGGGGCTTTGACGCCACTTGAGATCCGGGTTGCGGCGCAGGGTGCCCAGACCACTGCAGGGCGCATCCACCAGCACCCGATCAATCTTGCCGGCCAGACGTTTGACCCGCGGATCGTTCTCACTGGCAATAACCACCGGATGAACATTGGACAGACCGGAGCGAGCCATACGCGGTTTGAGTTTGGACAGACGCTTGTCCGACACATCGAAGGCGTACAGACGACCGCTGTTGCGCATCAAGGCACCCAACAGCAGAGTCTTGCCGCCGGCACCCGCACAGAAGTCGACAGCCATCTCGCCGCGCTTGGGCTGCAGCAGGTAGCCCAGTAGCTGGCTGCCCTCATCCTGAACCTCGAAACTTCCGTCCAGGAACAAGGGGTGCTTCTGCAGTGCCGGCTTGCCTTCGAGGCGCACGGCCGTGGGAGAGTAACGCCCCGGGGCACACGCGACCCCATCGGTCTTAAGGCGCGCCACGAGTGCATCCCGGTCGATCTTGAGGGTATTAACCCGCAGATCCAGAGGCGCCGGCCGATTGAGGCTCTGGGCCAGGGACACAACCTGCTCGGGGCTCAGGGTGGCGAGCAGGCGCTCTGCCAGCCAGTCGGGGAGATCGGCCGACTCTGCCAGGGTCGGCTCGCCACCGTCACGCCCTTTGATCTCGGCGAAGAAATCCGTGTCACGGCCATGCAGGCCGTCGCCGAGTTGCCGCAGGGTAGTGCCTTCGACGCGTGCCAGCCAGGCCAGCACCAGATGCCGGGTGGAGGCCTCCGGGCCGCACAGCCGCTCAAGGGTACGCTTGCGCCGGAGCACGCCGTACACCGCCTCGGCCACGAAGGCCCGATCCCGGGCACCAAGCTCGGGGAGATCACGGAAATAACGGGACAGCACAGAGTCGGCCGGATAATCGAAGCGCAGCACTGAACGAAGAGCCTGGCTGGCGGACTGTATCTGGGCGGGAGTAATGGTCATGGAAATCCGATACGAGAAAAAAACCGGACGCTGCTGCGTCCGGCAGACTGACTTCACTGCTGATGGGCGGCGGCCGACTTACCCAGGTCCACACCCGTGGCGACCTGATCGAGTACCTCACCGCTCTTGTCGGTGATCTTCAGGCGCACCGGCAGATTGGCATAGTCCCGGGCCAGCCAGATATCGATCTTCAGATCGCCTCGATGGCCCGTACTGCCAAGATGGTAGGCCGAAACCCGGCCCGCCGGCACCTCGATCTCCTCGATACCGAGATTCTCGATCACCGAGCGCACTGCACTCTTCCCGGTCACGACCAGCAACTCAGCATTTAGCGGACCGTCCGGCTGGAGGGACAGGTGGTGCATCAACGAAAGCACATCCTGATCGCCTTCTGCAATCGAGAACTCCCTCCGGCGCTCACCCGCCACCAACACCACCTTGGCGGATGACCAGTCGAAGTCAGCCCGCTCACGCATCCGGCCATCCCTTTCGACGGTGAATTTCTCGGGCTGCAGTCCGCCGGGGCCGATCCGGCCCTCACTACGCTGCACCATCCGGAACGGCTTGATCAAACCCACCAGGCCCGACGTCTCAATGACCGTCTCCATCGAATAGTGCTCCTGGTCATGGGTCCACGCATGGGTGGTGCGGCCGATGATGAAATTCTGCTCACCCCGAATCACGTTGTACTGGATCTTGCCGGACGCAGCCCAGAGCTCGCCCAGGCTCGGCCCGGCCCCCTTGGCCGGCATGCCTCCCGCA
Source organism: Zoogloea sp. (assembly GCF_017302315.1). Classification (GTDB taxonomy): domain Bacteria; phylum Pseudomonadota; class Gammaproteobacteria; order Burkholderiales; family Rhodocyclaceae; genus Zoogloea. The sequence continues at coordinate 41,701 of NZ_JAFLDT010000008.1, read as the reverse complement.
CCGCCCTTGCCACTACCGGAAGCCGCCTCGGCCTCGGCCTCGACCACCGGCGCGGGGGGGGAGGCCTGATCAAGGCCTTCACCCGCACTGCCCAAGGTTGAACCGTCGGGCTCTGGCTGGGCCATCGGGGTGGAGGAAGTCTCGGGTTCGGCCGGTTTCGCGGGTTTGCGGGGCCGCGGCCTGGGCCGGGGTGGTGGCGCGTCACCCAAGATCACGCGCTTGTCATCCGGGCTCTTCAGCGCAGGCTTTGGCAGCGGCGTGAGGCGGGCATCAAGGGGCGGGAGAACACTTGCCTTTTCGTTGGGCACCTCCCAGGCCGGCCCGAAAAGCGCAAGCAGATGCGCCACGGCGGACACCGCGACGGCAAAGATCAGCGTGCGGTTGTATCCCTCGGCTGCAGCCATCGACAACTCAGGCCTCTACCGGCGGTACCGTCCAGCCATCAGGCCCTGCAGACTCCCCCGTCACCTTTACCCGGCCAGCTTCGGTAACGGCCAGCCGGCCCTCGACAAACCAGCGCACGGCTTGCGGGTAGATGCGATGCTCCTGGGCCAGCACGCGGGCAGCAAGGCTGTCTTCGTCGTCATCGGCCAGCACCGGCACTGCGGCCTGGATCACCACCGGACCGCAATCCAGAGTCGGCGTCACAAAATGCACCGTCGTACCATGAACCCGCACGCCAGCCTCCAGGGCCCGGCGATGGGTGTGCAGCCCCGGAAAGGACGGCAGCAGGCTGGGATGGATGTTGAGCAAGCGGCCCGCATAGCGATTGACGAACCCATCGGTCAGCACCCGCATGAAACCGGCAAGCACCACCAGGTCAGGAGATAGGGTATCGACAAGCTCGGCCAGGGCCGCATCGAAGGCATCCCGACTCGGATAGGCCTTGTGGTCAACAACCCGGGCCTGGATGCCATGGCGGACAGCAAATTCGAGGCCGGCGGCATCCGGCCGATTGGAAATGACGGCTGCGATGTGGGCACCGGGAATCTGCGCCCGGACAATCGCCTCCATGTTGCTGCCACGACCGGAGATGAGAATGACGACGTTCTTCATGCTCGACCTCAACCCGCCGCAGGGGCACGGCGGCTCTTCAGCCAGCCCAGGAAGATCGGGATCAGCGAGATGGCGATGATGCCAAGGATCACCACCGACAGATTCTTCTTGACCACGGGCATGTTGCCGAAACCGTAGCCAAGCCAGGTCAGCGAAAAGATCCAGATGCAGCCCCCCAGGAAATCAAGGGCCACGAAGCGGCTGTAGGTCATCCGCGCCACGCCGGCCACGAAGGGCGCAAAGGTACGCAGCAGGGGCAGGAATCGGGCAATGATGATCGTCTTGCCACCGTGAGACTCGAAGTACGCGTGGGTCTTGTCGAAGGCTGCACGGTTGAACAGGCGGGAGTTCTCCCAGCGGAACACCTTGGGGCCGATGGAATGGCCGATCCAGTAGTTGGTGTTGTCGCCCAGCACCGCCGCCGCGAGCAGCACGCCACAGAGTACATAGATGTCCATTCCACCTGTGGCCGCCAGGGCCCCCGCCACGAACAGCAGCGAGTCACCCGGAAGGAAAGGAAACACCACCAGACCGGTCTCACAGAAGATGATCAGAAAGAGGATCACGTAGATCCAGGTGCCGTACTGGGCCGTCAGGGCAGCCAGATGCACGTCCAGATGCAGGATGATGTCGATGAATTGAGTGAGCAGTTCCATTGCCACGCCACAAGTTAACAAGACCGCCATGATACCGGAGCCGGGCAGGTGCGGCTTGGCACGGACAACCGTACGGGCAGCCCGCGGACGCCCATGCTCGACGGCGCTCGCTTTTGGATTTTCGTTTCCCGGCTCGAAGCTCGTGAAGAAATCCTGGCAAACGGCCCCGCTTCACGCGGGGAATCTCAAGCACAAAAGGGGTACGGTGAGCTGCGTGGGCTCAGCACGAACGCAAAAAACCCGCCAATCGCGGCGGGCCTTTTGCCTCCCCCGGTATGTAGCGCGCGTCAGGCGCCAACAAACCGGCCACTACTGCGCGCCGCCTGGGCCAGTGCAGCCTTCACGGCCATCACCTTGTTGGCGTAGGGCGTCGCAGGGTCACTGGAACCATTGTATTGCTGCAGGGCACGCTCAACCGACCCGGTGGTCTGGATGTACTCCTTGAGCACTTGAGCGCCGACACGGATATTGGTGTCGGGATCAAACAGGGCAGCCCGATCAGACTTGACGTCCACCTTGTCCGGGTGCCACTTGGGGATGATCTGCATCAGGCCCTGGGCGCCCATCGGGCTTTCGGCGAAGGGATTGAAGCGCGACTCGATGGCCATCACGGCCACCAGCAACAAGGGATCGACACCGATATTGCGCCCGGTCTGCTGGGCCGAGGCCAGCAGGGGCTCAAGAGCCACGGCAGAGACCTGATAGCGTTTGGCGATATAGATCTTGACCCGTTGCAGGTCTGGGCTCAGCTTGGCGGAGGGGCTTTCGACGACTTGAACCAACTCCGGCTCAGCGTCTTCCACCATCGCGGTGATGGCAGGATCTTCGGTGAAACTACCCAGGGAAAGCCCCTGGATACCATGATTGGCGATACGGGACGCCACGAAAAGGGTAACGATCAGGCCAGCGACGAGAAGACCGCCGTGGGCGAAATGAAGCATGAATGAAGCCGCGTGACGTGCGTACTTCGCGATACGAGTTGCGAACATGGGCTCTCCTTTCTGTGGCCACGGCCCGTGAATGCCCACGCAAACCCGTGCCTGAAAACAGGGGCACGGAGAATCCGCTTGTATCGCCCGACAGCCCTGGAAATGCAGAGTCGGGTTCAACTCATCAGCCTGAAATACGGCCGACGGCAATCAAAAGCCAGGTCGCCAGGGGTTGATCCAAACACGCTGACGCAACCAGACAGCGTGCCAAAAAATAGTATCGAAACCAGACCTTGGGACGGTCAGTAGCCGGAGGGAAGAGGCCCGGCCATGCGACGGCTTCGACACCGACGTGTAACAAAATTTATGCGTGCTGCACTGCACACAAATCGCATTCTATTGATTCGACTGGGTTTTGTCAAACCGGGGCATCTCGAAGCCCTTTCAAACGGATTCCAATGACATTCCCGCAAAGCCCCGCAGCATGTTGTCCTCCGCATCTCTCCCGGCGCAAAGCCAGGCCCCAAGCGGCTTTCCGAAACCGACCCGTCACCCCTAGCCAGGCCGCGCCGTGACTGGAAATGGCCAACGCAGAAAGGCATCGTCAGCGGGGTCGGCAGCATCCTCCGGTTCAACCATCTGCCCCACTTCGCCATGCCCGGCATCGGCCAGCAGACGCCGCAGATGCCCCCATGAGAACCATGGGCCAGGATCGGTCTTGCGCCCGGGCGCGATGTTGGAATGGCCGGTGATTCCTGCAACCGGAAAACGCGCGCACAGGTCGGCCAGCAGCCCGGCAAGGGTCTCGTACTGGATCGGCTCGAAGGGCAGCGTATCGCACCCCTCCAGTTCAATACCGATGGAGAAGTCGTTGCAGCGCTCCCGTCCACCCCAGGACGAAACCCCCGCGTGCCAGGCGCGCAGTTCGGGTGCAACGAACTGGATCAGCTCGCCGGTACGCCGGATGAAGTAGTGGGCCGACACCCTGAGCATGTGGATCTGCGCGTAGTAAGGATGCCCGGCCGGATCGAGACGGTTGGTGAAGAGCTGCTCAACGCCCAGGCCACCAAAACGATCGGGAGGCAGGCTGATGGCATGGATGATGATGAGCTCGGGCAAAACGCCATCGGGACGGGCATCAGCGTTGGGAGAGGGAATCAGACGTGGATCGGGCATGTTCGGCCTGAAAACAAGGTCGTAAAAATAGCCACAAAAGGCCAAAAGCCCCGCAGATCACTCTGCAGGGCTTTTGGCCGAATCTGCAACCCGGGAAATCAAGCCCGGGTCAGATCAATTTCCGTTACACACCCGGACAGCCAGGGCTAGTGTACTTGACTGCAGCATTGGAGGCACAGCTCCAGACGCCCGCGGCCGTACGACTCCATGTAATCGTCTTACCGTTGACGGGGGCGGGACCGCTATTGATGGTGCAGATGAAGGTCGCAACACCAGCGGCGTTGGTGGCAGCAAGGCCACAATTGCCCGTAGTGGCCTGCATGCCCGAGGCAGTCATCGCTTCAGCATTGGTCAGAGCGGAATTACGGGACAGTTCGGTTTCGATCAGCTTCTGACCGGAGGAAACCTCAGCCAACGCAGCGCTCCACTTGGACTTCGCCACGTAGTCCTGATACTGGGGCACGGCAACAGCCGCCAGAATGCCGATGATCGCCACAACGATCATCAGTTCGATCAGGGTAAAACCGGCTTGAGCTTGCTTTTTCATGATGACATCTCCTATGAACGGCTGAATATGGGTTTGGAGCATTTCGGATCTGCATATCGGCATCCGATGTGGAACGTATTGCAACCCCCGTGCCAAGCTGACGAAAAAAGATGTAACTCCTTATTTATCAATCATCTAAAACCACAAGCCTGCCTCATCGGCACGGAACACAAGCCTCTCAAACTTTGGCAGGTGACGCATTGCGTCACCTGCCATGCCCAAATGCGGCAGGCATGCCCTTGCGGAGCACAGGAAACACGACGCCCACCATTCCACGACGAGACAGCCATTGCGCACCATATAGGTGCCATTGCCATAAAAAAGCACGATTATGGTGCATCTATTTTAGCCATGCATTGTAAATCGCTTTGTTTCTAAAGCGTTTCTTTCGAAGCAGGATTGGCATGGCACCTGCTTGGTGCCTCGCTTCGTTTCCGGAGCCCAAAATGGAGCAAACACATCACGCCAGCAATGTCCTCTTCGTACTGCTGGGCGCCATCATGGTGCTGGCCATGCATGCCGGCTTTGCCTTTCTCGAACTCGGTACCGTTCGCAAGAAGAACCAGGTCAATGCCCTGGTCAAGATCCTGACGGATTTCGGCGTCTCGGCCCTCGCCTACTTCTTCATCGGCTACACCGTGGCCTACGGCGCCCACTTCTTTGCCAGCGCCGAAGTGCTGTCCCAGAAGAGTGGCTACGAGATGGTCAAGTTCTTCTTCCTGCTCACCTTTGCGGCAGCCATCCCGGCCATCATCTCCGGTGGCATCGCCGAGCGCGCCCGCTTCCACCCCCAGAGCATCGCCACCTTCCTGCTGGTGGGCTTTGTCTACCCGTTCTTCGAGGGCATTGCCTGGAACGACAACCTGGGCATCCAGCCCTGGCTGGAAGCCGCCTTCGGGGCCAAGTTCCATGACTTTGCCGGCTCGGTGGTGGTGCACGCCGTCGGCGGCTGGATCGCCCTGCCCGCGGTGCTACTGCTGGGCGCCCGGCGCGGCCGCTACACCAAGGACGGCAACGTGGCGGCCCATCCGCCCTCGAACATCCCCTTCCTGGCCCTGGGCGCCTGGATCCTCACCGTGGGCTGGTTCGGCTTCAACGTGATGTCGGCCCAGACCCTGGACAAGATCAGCGGCCTGGTGGCCCTCAACTCCCTGATGGCAATGGTCGGCGGCACCATGGCTGCCATGGTGCTGGGCAAGAATGACCCGGGCTTCATCCACAACGGCCCTCTGGCCGGTCTGGTGGCCGTGTGTGCCGGCTCCGACCTGATGCACCCCATCGGCGCCCTGATCACCGGCCTGGTGGCGGGCGGCCTCTTCGTCCAGCTATTCACCCTCACCCAGAACCGCTGGAAGATCGATGACGTGCTCGGTGTGTGGCCCCTGCACGGCCTGTGCGGTGCCTGGGGCGGCATTGCCGCAGGTATCTTCGGTGCCAAGGCCTTGGGCGGCATGGGCGGTGTCAGTCTGGCCGCGCAGTTCATCGGCACCCTGGGCGGCATCGTCGTCGCCCTGGCGGGCGGCTATCTTGTCTATGGGCTGCTGCGTGCCACCATCGGCATCCGCCTGGATCCGGAAGAAGAGTACGAAGGCGCCGATCTGACCATCCACAAGATCACCGCCACACCCGACCGGGAAACCCATTGGTGAGCACCTGAGCGTCGCCCGGGCGCATTTCTGTGCGCCCATGGATTTACCAGCGCTCCTTGGCTGTATAAAATAACAGCAAAGGAGCGCCCATGCACCCCCCGTCCTGCCCCCCGGCGGCCCCGACCGCCTGCCCCACCTATCTCGACACCCTCAACGATGCCCAGCGCAGTGCCGCGCTCCATGGCATCGGCACCGGGGCGGAAGACGGCCCGCTGCTGGTCATTGCCGGCGCGGGCTCCGGCAAAACCAATACCCTTGCCCATCGGGTCGCCCACCTGCTGGCCCAGGGTGCCGACCCCGGGCGCATCCTGCTGCTGACCTTCTCCCGGCGCGCCGCCGACGAGATGACCCGGCGCGTGCAGCGCATCGCTGCCAAGGTCTCCCCCCGCCACGCCCGCCTGGTCAGCGGCGGTTTTCCGTGGGCGGGCACCTTTCACAGCGTCGGCGCCCGACTGCTGCGGGAATTCGCCGGGCGCATCAGCCTCGACCCGGCCTTCACCATCCACGACCGGGAAGACTCCGCCGACCTGATGAACCTGGTGCGTCACGAACTGAGGCTGTCGGCAAAGGGCAAGCGTTTCCCCCTCAAGGGCACCTGCCTGGCCATCTACTCGGCAGCCGTGAATACCCGCGCGCCCCTGACGGAAGTACTCCTAGGCAGCTTTCCCTGGTACGCGGGCTGGGAGGGTGACCTGAAGGCCCTGTTCCGCGCCTACGTAAAGGCCAAACAGGCCCAGCAGGTGCTCGACTACGATGACCTGCTGCTCTACTGGTCGCAGATGGTGTCCGAACCCGCGCTGGCCCGGGAGGTGGGCGAGCGCTTCAGCCACGTGCTGGTGGATGAGTACCAGGACACCAACCGCCTGCAGGCCGCCATCCTGCTGGCCATGAAGCCCGACGGCCGCGGCCTCACCGTCGTGGGCGACGACGCCCAGAGCATCTACAGCTTCCGCGGTGCCGACATCCGCAACATCCTCGACTTTCCTGGGCACTTCGACCCGCCCGCCCGGCAGGTCACCCTCGACCGCAACTACCGCTCCACCCAGCCCATCCTCGCCGCCGCCAACGCTGTCATCGACCAGGCCCGCGAACGCTATTGCAAGAACCTCTGGACCGACCGGATCTCCGCCGCCCGTCCGCGCCTTGTAAGCATTCGCGACGAGGCCGATCAGGCCGCCTGTGTGGTGGAGCAGGTCCTCGCCCGCCGGGAGGAAGGCCTCAAGCTCAAGCAGCAGGCGGTGCTGTTCCGGGCGGCGCAGCACAGTGCCCGACTGGAGATCGAGCTGACCCGGCGTCACATTCCCTTCGTGAAGTTCGGCGGGCTCAAGTTTCTCGAGGCCGCCCACATCAAGGATCTGCTGGCCGTGCTGCGCTGGGCCCAGAACCCTCGCGACCGGGTTTCCGGCTTCCGCGCCATCCAGCTGCTGCCCGGCGTCGGCCCGAAGATCGCCGGGCGCATCCTCGACAACGTCCAGGCTGCGCCCCCCGGCTGTGCCCTGCTCCCCGAGCAGCCGGTCCCCGACGCGGCCCGCCCGGGCTGGATGGCATTCGCCGGCATGGTCGAGCAACTGGCCGCCTCCACCGCCTGGCCGGCCCCCCTCGAACACATCGCCAACTGGTACGAAACCCGCATGGAGAGCCTCTATGACGACCACGAGGTACGCAAGGCCGACATCCAGCAGCTCACCCGCATCGCCGCCACCTACCCCAGCCGCGAGCGCTTCCTCACCGAACTCACCCTCGACCCGCCCGACGCCACCAGCGACGAATCCGGCAAGCCCCTGCTCGACGAGGACTACCTCATCCTGTCCACCATCCACTCAGCCAAGGGCCGGGAATGGCCCGCGGTGAGCATTCTCAACACGGTGGATGGCTGCCTCCCTTCCGACCTGGCCACCGGCAGCGAGCGGGAGATCGAGGAAGAGATGCGCCTGCTCTACGTGGCCATGACCCGCGCCCGGGACCACCTGGACCTGCTGATCCCCCAGCGTTTCTACGTCTCGGGTCAATCCGCCACCGGCGACCGTCATGTATACGCCAGCCGCAGCCGCTTCATCCCCAACCGTCTGCTCCCCCACTTCGAACAGATCACCTGGCCCGAAGCCGAGATCCAGACGGCCGCCCGGAATGAAACCCGCCAGGCTGCGGTTGATCTGGCAGCGAAGATGCGGGCGATGTGGGATTGACGAGGCAGGCGCAGCCTTCTCCAAGCTACTTGGCCAGACTAGACTAAGCCTTACAACCCCGTGGAGGTGATGATGGATCCCGTCAATATGCCGCAGGCCAAATCGTCCCTGTCCCGTCTGGTGGAGGCCATTGAGCGCGGGGATTAACGCGAGATCGTCATTGCCCGCAACGGCCGCCCCGCCGCCCGCCTGGTGCCCATGGACACGGGGCTCCACGATAGGCGGATCGGCGTGGCAAAGGGTGTGTTCGAAGTGCCTGACCACATTGATGCCCACAACGACGAAGTCGCCCGGCTTTTCATGGGCGGGGGACAGCCTTGAATCTGCTGCCCGACACCCACGACACCCTGCGTTACTTTGAAGATTCAGGCTACCGACTTCTGCCCATCGACGCCAAACATGCGGTTCAAGCTGAAACACGCCCACCCCACCACCACGATCCATTCGACCGGACGCTCGTTGCCCAGGCCCGGGTCGAACCCATGTGCCTGATGACTCACGACCCCATCGTCGCGCGCTATGGCGATACGATCATGCAGGTCTGATCCTCCATGTCCGCCCTATGACGCCAAGCACAACACCACCGAACCTCCTGCTCATCACCGCCGGACTGCTCCTTGTCGTCCTCCTGGCCCTTTCCGGCTGGCAGCCCTACGACCGGGCCACCTGGCTGATGGAAGTAGCGCCCGTGATGATCGCCCTGCCTATCCTCGTGGCGACCCGGCAGCGTTTCCCACTCACATCCCTGCTCTACGCCTGCATCTTCATCCATGCCCTGATCCTGATGCTGGGCGGGGCCTACACCTATGCGCGGGTACCGCTGGGCTTCCAGCTGCAGGATCTGCTGCACCTGGGTCGTAACCCCTATGACAAGATCGGCCACTTCGCCCAGGGCTTCGTGCCGGCACTGGTCACCCGGGAGATCCTGCTGCGCGGGCATCACGTAGAGGGCCGCAAGATGCTCGCCTTCCTGACGGTGTGCGTGGTGCTCGCCATCAGTGCCACTTACGAGTTCATCGAATGGGGCGCCGCGCTGGCCCTCGGCCAGGGTGCCGACGAATTCCTGGGTACCCAGGGCGACCCCTGGGACACCCAGTCGGACATGTTCTTCGCGTTGTTGGGCGCCATCACGGCCCTGGTCGTCTTCAGCCGCCTGCACGACCGTCAGTTGCGGAGCCCTAACTACCCATGATCCCCCGCCCCAGCCCCCGGAAGGCATGGACCGGGCCAGTGGCGATCACGCTGGCGCTCGTGACCACATCGACACTCCATGCCGCGCCCGCCGCCTGGTATCGATGGGAGAGCCAGCTCGACGCACGCCGGGTCTGCGCCCAGACATCGCCGGGGGCCGCCTGGACCCGGGTCAGCGGGCCCTTCCGCGACGCCGGCTGCCGTCAACCACGCTGACAGCCCCGGTCTACTGCCCGCTCAGACGCTTGGCGAAGGACACGGCGTAGGCAGGTGAACGGAACAGCAGGATGGGGTCCCGGCTGGGTGCAATGCCGTCCGCCATGACCAGCGGATCAAAGTTGATCGGCTCGCAGGCGGCGCCCGTCTGGGGCATGGCCTGCACGATGCTGAGCGTGCCGGCCCGGAACTCTCGACGTTCGGCGGGCCAGGCCACGGTCGGGTCGTCATCCGGATCCCCCGGCTGGCCGACGGACACCAGCATGTCCCAGCGGGCCGCCCCCTGCGTAGTTCGCGCGATCAAGGCCTGCTCGAGGAAGTCCGCCCCGGCCGCCTTCAGGGCGGCGTCGCCGAGGGGCAGCTCGCCGTCCTGTGGCACGAAGCGCCAGCGCACCGGCGTCACCCGCCCCTTGCGGTCGATGAAGCGGAAAGTATGAATCCCCCAGTAGGTGCTGTTGGCATAGCTTGCCGGCGGATTGTGGCTGGCCAGGTACTCGGCCTGGGCCAGGCTGTCCGGGTGGCTTGCCTTGAATGCCTTGAGCTTCTCCGGGTCGGGCTTGCCGGTGGTCGGGTCCGGCCGCAGGGCATGCATCAGGTCAAGGAAGGTCCGGGGCTGCGCCGCGCCAAAGACGGGCGTGTTGAGCATGGTCATGTGGTGCACCTGCCCTTTGGGCAGTCGGAATTCAAGCGCCATCCCCCGCCCGCTGCGCGCCGTGTCCGGCGCCTTGGGGTTGCCGCCCGAGAGGGAGAATCGGGCCACCACCGGCACCCCCTTTCCCGAGAACAAGGGCGAACGGGAATACCGGGCAGCCTCACGGCTACCCACGAACTCACCCAGCGCACAACTGCCCTTGATGTGATTGCGGCGGGCACCCGGCGTCACACCAAAACTGCCCTCAATGGCCCCGACGACTTCGGGTGCATCGGGCTGCGGCAAGTCGGCGGCAAGACCCGACAGGGACGACATTGCAAAGCTCGCAGCCAATGCACTGCAAACGGAAAAAAGGCGCATGAAGATACTCCGGGAGATGTATGGGAGGGAATCACGGGAGAAACACCAACCCGGCGCCGCCGTCAGGCCGCGCCGGGAGGCTCAACGACTTTCCAACTGCTCGTAGACCGCCGTGGCGATCCCTGCCAGGGTGTCCTTGGGAATCCCGGCCGACAAGGCGTAGCCGAACTTGCCATCAATCCAGTAGAAGACGTTCACCGGCCCCTCCTGGGCAAAGCGGAAGGCGGTGTCGCGATTGCTCGCATTCTCGGTACTGACATAGAGGGTCAGACGCTGTCCGCTGGCGTCGTGATACATGAACTGGGCCACCGGCCCGGTGTTCCCGGGGAGCAGCCGCCCCCCAATCAGCTCGAAGCCCTGCGCCGTGAGCCGGGGAGGCCGAACCGCCGTCCCGAGTCGCTTGGAGAGCCAGGTGATCAGCTGCTCCTCATGCTCTGCACGTATCTCCACGGGCCGCTTCACGTCGGGACTGAACACCACATGGGCCACCGCAGCCTGACGCGGCAGGGGTACGACCGCGGCCATTCCCACTGCGTCCTGCTGCCCCCGTGCGATCCACCCGCCTGCAACGCCGGTGCAGGTCATCAGAACCGCCGCGACAAGCTGCAACCAGGGCCGACGCGGCCGCGCCCGGGGAGCAGCTATGGGAGACCGACTGGCCTGGATCAGGGCTTCCGGAAGGGGCTCGTCCAGAACCGGGGCGAACATCCGGCGCAGGGCTCTCTGCTGTTCGCGAAAGGACTCGAGACGCCGGGCCCCATCGGGATGGGCGGCCAGCCAGACCTCTACGGCCCTGTGGCGCTCGGGCGGCAGCTCGCCGTCGAGAAAGGCATGGAGATCCGCATCGGTGACAGGGCTGGAGTTCATCGCACCACTCGCAATTGGGGAGACGGGGCCTCGCCCGCCAGGATCTGGCGCAGGTGTTCGCGCCCTCGAGACAGACGGGACATCACTGTCCCGACAGCAATACCCAGGGTGCTCGCCACGTCCGCATAGCGCATCTCCTCAAGGGTCACAAGCAAGAGCACGGCGCGCTGCTCCTCCGGCAACTGCGCCAGGGCGGCGGCCAGATCGGCCACTTCAATGCGGTCGCTCTGATTCGCGCGCACCGGCAGTTCAGGCACATCATCATCGATGGGAACAAGATCCAGCCTCGGCTTGCGTAATTGGTCCATCCGCAGGTTGTGCATGATGGCAAACAGCCACGGGCGCAAATCACCATCTGCCCGCCATTGCCCGAAGCGCGCCCAGGCACGCTCGAGCGTGTCCTGCACCAGATCGTCAGCGGCGCAGCGCTCCCCCACCAATGCCCGCGCATAGCGGCGCAGGCGCGGCAGTTCGGCAAGAAGCGTCTGTCTGTCCATCAGCAATCAGGGCCTGACAACGTGCCAGACCGAGTTGAAACCGTCACCGGTCCGGTCACCGGGCTTCTGGTCCTTGACCCAGCGATACAGGGGTTTGCCCTTGAAGGCCCATTGACGTGCCCCGTCGTCCCGTGTGACGACACTGAAATCGACTCCGCCGGCCGTTCCATCGACAACCATCAAGGGCGGCCAGTTTGCGGCGCAGGGGCCGTTGCAGACGCTCTTGCCCGAATGGGCCGCATCCTTGTCAAAGACGTAGAGCGTCATGCCCGCGCCATCCACGAGCACACCGTCCGCCAATCGGGCCGGCGCTGCGCCCGTGGTGGTGGCGTATCCGCCACACGCCACAAGCAGACCGGAGAGCAGGAGGGGAAGGATAGTGTTCTTGATGCGCATACAGCCTCCGTTGAAGTGTAGGGGTACACGGAGGTATACGGCGCCCGTAGGCAGTTTATTCCCGCGCCGCGCCTATTCTCCCTTCGACACGTGGAGGCAGGGTCGATGGCCGGGTCCCCCCTGACGAACGGGGGCGTGCAAGTGCAAAAAGGCAGCCAAAGCTGCCCCGTTTGCCGCGATCGCCAGGAAAGAGCGGTGTTAGCCCTTCACCCGCGCCCGATCAGTCTTGCTGTAGTTGCTGAAATGCCCTTCCTTCGCCGCCTGCTTGCGCGCGCTGGCAATAATGCCGGCGGACTTCCCGGGGGCGGCGGGCATGGACACCAGTTTCTCGACCTGCTCGGCACCGCAATGGGGGCAGGGTGGAAGGGCATCGGCGCGGGCAATGCGCTCGAAGATCCGATCACAGGACAGGCAGTGAAAATCGTAGATGGGCATGGGACGCTCCGGCAGGCGGTAATGGCAATGCCGCCCCCGGCCGGCGGGGGCGGTGAAGACGGGTCAGAACTTGACCAGCACGTCCTCGTTGCGGGCGATGAACTGACAGGCCAGCCGGTACGGCGGCGGCAGGTCCTTCTCTTCCGCATCGGCAATCTGCTCTTTGGTGATCTTGCCGGCCAGGCGAAGGGCAACCTTCTCCTTTTCGGTCAGGGCAATACCCATGGGGGTCTTGCCGGAGAGGATCTGGACCTCGACGCAACAGGAACCGCACTCGCCGTTTTCGCATTCGAATTCGACGGGGATCTTGTTGTTCTGCGCAATCAGCAGCAGGGTATGGGTGTCGCCGGCCGTCGCGTAGACCGTGACGTCCTTCTTCATCTTGGGCGAGCTGAAAGTGATGTTGGCCATGATGGCTTTGCCTTTGTCCGGTAGTAAGAACGGGGAGGCCCGGAGGCCTCCCCTTCCGCGGTGCTTAGCGGATGATGTCGTAGGAGTAGTCGGTGGTTCCGATGCCGATGGTGTTGGCATCAAGAGCCTCGAAGTACTCGTCGAGCAGCATGGTCAGCACGCGCAGGGCACCCTGGTAACCCCAGATGGGGAAACGATGGTGATGGTGGCGATCGAAGATCGGGAAGCCCAGACGGATCAGCGGGGTGCCGCAGTCACGCTCCAGGTACTTGCCGTAGGTGTTGCCGATCAAGAAGTCCACCTTCTCCGTGAAGAGCAGGGAGCGCATGTGCCACAGGTCGGCCTTGGGGTAGGCCTTGCAGTTCTTGCCGAAGGGGCTGGCGTCGAGCAAAGCCTGGACCTTGTCGGCCCACTCCTTGTCGCCGTTGGTGGAGAGCACATGGACCGGCTCGGCACCGAGCTCCAGCAGGAAGGCGGTCATGCCCAGCATGAGGTCCGGATCCCCGTAGAGGGCGAACTTCTTGCCGTGCAGGTGGGCCTGGCTGTCGGCGATGGCATCGACCAGACGGCCGCGCTCGAGCTCGAGTTCCTTGGGAATCGGCTTGCCGGTCAGCTCGGAGACCTTCATCAGGAAGGCATCGGTGCCGGTCACGCCCATCGGGTGATGGAAGCTGGCGGTTTCGTGGCCATGCTCCTTGATCAGCTTCATGGTCTTCTCGGTGGAGTAGCCCTGGAAGCTGATGGTGGCCTTGGCGTTGATCGCTGCTTCAACCTGGGCCTTGGTGGTGCCACCGTCGTACATGCGGAACTCGCCGTCGGTGGGGGTGTTCCACACGTCGGACGGGTCGCACAGGATGGTGTGCTCGACGCCCATCAGGTCCAGCATGCGACGAATTTCCGGCAGGTTGCCGCAGACGAAGCCGTCGAAGCCGCCGATGAAGTTGATGGACTCGTTGGGGATGCGGGTCAGGGCCGTGCCCTGGCCGGCCTTGCCGTCCCAGAAGTACTTGATGATGCCCTGCAGGGCATTGTCGTAGCCGGTGATGTGGCTGCCGACGAAGGCCGGGGTGTGGGCAAAGGGCACGTCGAACTCGGCGGGGATGGAACCCTTCTGCTTGGACGTCTTGATGAAGGCGTCCAAGTCATCACCGATCACTTCGGCCATGCAGGTGGTGGAGACGGCGATCATCTCCGGCTTGTACAGGTTGAACGTGTTGGCGAGGCCGTCAATCATGTTGTTGAGGCCGCCGAACACCGCCGCATCTTCGGTCATCGAGGAGCTGACGCAGGAGGTCGGCTCCTTGAAGTGACGGGAGAAGTGCGAACGGTAGTAGGCCACGCAACCCTGGGAGCCATGCACGAAGGGCAGGGTCTTTTCGAAGCCGACGGCAGCAAAAACGGCGCCCAGCGGCTGGCAGGCCTTGGCGGGGTTGACCGTCAGGGCTTCGCGGGCGAAGTTCTTCTCGCGATATTCCCAGGTCTTGGCATATTCGATCTGCTTGGCCAGTTCTTCGGCAGGCACGCGGAACTCGAACTGGCTCCGCTTGTTGTCGAACATGGCCTTGTATTCCGGCTCGCGGAACAGATTTTCGTGGTCGAGGACCTTTTCAACATTTTGGGGCATGTCAGCACTCCTTGAATCAGTAATCAGGGCGGGGGCGGCGGGGCCACAGCCCCGCCCGGAAGAAGAATTAGGCAGCCTTCTTCCACGGAGCCTTGGCAAGGCCCCAGACCGGCGAGTTGATCGCCATGTCCATGTCACGGGCGAAGATCGCGAAACCGTCGTAGCCGTGGTACGGGCCGGAGTAGTCCCAGCTGTGCATCTGACGGAAGGGCACGCCCATCTTCTGGAAAACGTACTTTTCCTTGATGCCGGAACCCACCAGGTCGGGCTGGACCTTCTCGACGAACTTCTCGAACTCGTAGCCGGTCACGTCGTCGTAGATCAGCGTGCCGTCCTTCACGTAGTGCGTGGTGCGCTGATAGTCGTCGTTGTGGCCGAATTCGTAGCCGGTGCCGACCACTTCCATGCCCAGATCCTCGTAGGCGCCGATCACGTGACGGGGACGCAGGCCACCCACGAAGAGCATGACCTTCTTGCCCTGCAGGCGCGGCTTGTACTTGGCGATGGTCTCGTCAATCAGCTTGCGGTACTTGGCGATGACCACCTCGGCATTGGCCTTGATGGTGTCGTCGAAGTGGCTGGCGATCTCGCGCAGGCTCTTCTCGATCATCGTCGGGCCGAAGAAGTTGTACTCGACCCAGGGGATCCCGTACTTCTCTTCCATGTGCCGGCTGATGTAGTTCATCGAGCGGTAGCAGTGCAGCACGTTGAGCTTGGCCTTGGGGGTGTTCTCCAGTTCGGCGATGGTGCCGTCGCCGGACCACTGGGCGATCACGCGCAGGCCCATCTCCTCGAGGAGGATGCGACTGGACCAGGCATCGCCACCGATGTTGTAGTCACCGATGATGGCCACGTCGTAGGGGCTGGATTCGAACACGTTCTTGTTCGGATCGACCTTGTCGAAAACCCAGTCACGCACCGCATCGTTGGCGATGTGGTGGCCGAGGGACTGGCTGACGCCGCGGAAGCCCTCGCAACGCACGGGAACGATGGTCTTGCCTTCGTATTCCTTGGCCTTCTTCTTCGAAACGGCCTCGATGTCGTCGCCGATCAGGCCGATCGGGCACTCGGACTGGACGGTGATGCCCTTGTTGAGGGGGAACAGTTCCTGGATTTCGTCGATGATCTTCTCGAGCTTCTTGTCGCCGCCGAAGACGATGTCCTTCTCCTGGAAGTCGGACGTGAATTGCATCGTGCCGAAGGTGTCGATGCCGGTCTCACCGATGTAGTAGTTCCGGCGCGAGGCCCAGGAATACTGGCCGCAGCCCACCGGGCCATGGGAAATGTGGATCATGTCCTTGATCGGGCCCCACACCACGCCCTTGGAACCGGCGTAGGCACAGCCACGAATCGTCATCACGCCCGGCAGGGACTTGATGTTGGACTTCACGCCGCAATCCGGCTTGCCATCCTCGAAGGTGCCCAGGTGCTTGGCACGCTTCTTGGCGGTCTTTTCCGGGTAGGCCTTCAGCACTTCTTCGATAAGTGCCTTGTTTTCTTCAACGGTCAGGCTCATTTCATTGCTCCTGTCATTTAGTCGGGTGGGTCGAGAGTAGAGAGCGGAGAGTCGAGATCAGGCCATGTCGGCCGGTGCCCGAAGGCACCGGAGGAGAGCCGGCACGTACAGCCCCGACTCTCGACCCTCGACTCTCGACGCGTCAGGCGGCGAGCTCGGCAGCGGTCTTGCCGATGACGGACTCGTCTTCCTTCTTCATGATGCCGAAGTCCATCAGCAGGTCCTCGAGCTCATCCATGGTGATCGGGGTCGGGATGGTCCCGTTGCCGGCGTTGTTGTGAACCTTCTCGGCCAGCTGACGGTACTCACCGGCTTGCTTCGAATCCGGGGCGTACTCGATCACGGTCATGCGGCGCAGCTCAGCGTGCTGAACGATGTTGTCGCGGGGAACGAAGTGGATCAGCTTGGTGCCCAGCTTGCCAGCCAGAGCCTCGGCCAGTTCCAGTTCCTTGTCGGTCTGGCGCTCGTTGCAGACCAGGCCGCCCAGACGCACGCCACCGGAGTTGGCGTACTTCAGAATGCCCTTGGAGATGTTGTTGGCGGCGTACATGGCCATCATTTCGCCGGACATGACGATGTAGATTTCCTGCGCCTTGTTCTCACGGATGGGCATGGCGAAGCCGCCGCAGACCACGTCACCGAGCACGTCGTAGGAGACGTAGTCGACGCCGTCGTAAGCACCGTTTTCCTCGAGGAAGTTGATCGAGGTGATCACGCCACGGCCGGCACAACCAACGCCGGGTTCCGGGCCACCGGACTCGACGCAACGGATGTCGCGATAACCCACCTTCAGAACGTCCTCGATTTCCAGATCTTCAACCGAGCCGGCTTCAGCAGCCAGGGACAGAACGGTGTCCTGGGCCTTTGCGTGGAGGATCAGGCGGGTGGAGTCAGCTTTCGGATCGCAACCGACGATCAGGATTTTCTGACCCATTTCGGCCAGAGCGGCCAGGGTGTTTTGGGAGGTGGTGGACTTACCGATACCACCTTTGCCGTAGAACGCAATTTGACGAAGTGCAGCCATTTTCGGATCTCCTGAATGAAATGAACGGGTGTTTGCTTCACTGACGAATTCCGGGTGTTGGGACCCATCTACCTTGCAACCGGAATGCAGCCTCTCGTGTCCGTCTTGCTCTTCGTATTCACACGCTTCGGCGAGCCTTTATCGGTGCGAGGAGCATTCAGCAATCGCCGTGCCAACCGTGAAATATTTCTTCAAATCATTGTTTTTTAATTGAAAAATAGATTCACCCAGGGTCCGGGCAATGATTGGAGGGTGTGTGTGGAATACGACAAAGGGCCCAGCGCTGTCAGGAAGGGCACAGACGCCCGACGTCTCACCTGACACCCGACGACAACCCGACAATGAGATCCAAAGCACTGACGTGAAAGGCTTTTATTGAAACAAGCGGACTTCGGCAGCGGTTCGGCACAACAATTGCCTATATAAGGCCGACAGACGGCCCCGGCAGATCAGATCGCCACTCGCCGCAAACCAGGAGCCACCACCATGAGCAAGCCGGACACCCCTGACAGCACCCCACCAGCCTGCCCCGCCCGGGTCGTGGTGGGCTATCTGCGGCGCGATGGCTGGGCCGTTCCCGTGTATGGCGAACCGACCCACACCGGCCTCCACGGCGCGGACACGAACACGCCACCCGCACCGTCGGTCACCTCGGTGCCCAGCGGCACCAACCCCCACTTCGCCCGCCTGGGAGGCGTGACCATCATCGAGCAACTGGTGGACCGCTTTTACGCCCTCATGGACACCCTTCCCGAAGCCGCCACCATCCGTGCCATGCATGGCCCCAACCTGGCCCCGGTCAAGGAGGTGCTGGTGCGCTACATCACGGAGTGGACGGGCGGACCCCAGGTTTACTCCGCCGAACGCGGCCACCCGCGCCTGCGCCGCAAGCATCTCCCCTTCGCCATCGGCCAGGCCGAGCGCGACGCCTGGATGCTGTGCATGACCCAGGCCCTCGACGAGGTGGTCGCCGACCCGGATCTCAAGGATCAACTCACCCGCGCGTTCGCCAAGACCGCCGATTTCATCCGCAATGACAAAGGAAGCAGTCATGACCACCACTCTCACTAATGCCATCCTCGACCTGGACGAAAAGGGCCGCCTGCTCAACCCGGTCTTCAAGGGCGAGACCAAGAAGGCCGGCCGCTACGGCTTCCGGGGCGATGTCGCGCTGAAGTTTGCCGAGCAGTTTGCCGACGAAAAGCGCCCGCCCGAGATCGTCACCGATCAGGTCATGATGGTCTGCGACGATGGCAAGACCATTCCCTTCTTCTCCAGCTTCCTGCTGTCCTTTGAATACCTGGCTCTGGTGCACGAAGTCCTCGGCCCCTACTTCACACCCACCGGCAAGTACATCGTCTTCTGCGACAACATTGATCTGTCGAAAAAGTACACCGTGAAGATGGGTGACATCAGCTACACCGTGCTGCCCATCGACGAGGCCACCGTGTACAACGAAACCCTCGAACTGCTGTACCTCGAGAAGAACGACCTGAAGAAGCTCGACACCGCCGGCAAGCTGGACGCCGTCGCCAACGCGGCCACCAAGTTCTCGGCCACCTACGCCCCGCTGACCTTCGAGGAAGGCCTCAAGATCATGGGTCCGATCCGCGATCTGGGCGCAAACCGTCCCGTCTGAAACCAGGCTGCCCCATGAACGAGCCGTCGCCCCGACGCGGGGCGGTGGCTGAGGACTGGGCCGGAGAAGGAAGGGGCACCGATCCCGGCCGCTGGTACTCGACCAATCTGGTCGGGCTGCCGGTTGGCCTGCTCGGCTCCACGGCCTTCAACACCCACCCTCAGCCATTCGCCATTTCCGGCGTTCGCGAGACCCACCGCGGCCTGTTCCGGCTCCTCGAAAGCGCCGGAGACCTGACCGCCGCTTCAGCGGTCTTCCGGCACTTCATGGAGATCGTCTTCGGCATCGCACCGCCCGAACCCGGCACCCGCAGCACACCGCGATCACGGCATCGCTCCAGCTACCTCAAACTGCTGCAGGGCTGGGGGCTGGACTCCAATTCCGCCGCTGGCGCCGTACTGAAAGGCTGGGCTGAAAGCCGTTTCGGCCTGGTGCCCACCTTCCACAAGGCGCCCCTGGGGCGGTTTCCATCGCCGGCGTGGATTGCCTATATCGAGGAAAAGGGCAGCAGCCGCTTCCACAACAACTGCATCCACCAGCAGCTCGATCTGCTGTTTGAATACTGCCAATGGGCCATCCAGCGCTTTGGCCAGCCCGCCCGGGATTTCGTCACCCTATGGCGCGGCATCAACGACTTCACGGAGCAGCGAGTGGTCGCCGGTGACCGGCGTGACCGTGCCTGCGTCCTGCGCCTGAACAACATCGTGTCCTTTTCCACCTCCCGCGAGCGCGCCGACGAGTTCGGCGACTGGATCCTCGAAGCGCACGTTCCGGTGGTCAAGATCCTGTTCTTTCCCGGCCTGCTGCCGGGCGCCCCCCTCGCCGGAGAAGGCGAGGTGCTGGTGATCGGCGGCGAATACGAAGTGGTGGCCCGCTATGCTTGATGCACTCCTCCTGCGCACCCATCCGTCCATACTGCCCTCCGGCCTGCGGCCCGGCAGCCTGCGTGACAAGGCCCTCGGCGCCTATCTCGGCTTGGCCATCGGTGACGCCCTGGGGGCGACCACCGAGTTCATGACCCCGCGGGAAATCGTCGCCCAGTACGGCGTCCATCGCCACATGACCGGGGGCGGCTGGCTCAAGCTCGCGCCGGGCCAGGTCACCGACGACACGACCATGTGTCTGGCCCTGGGCAAGTCCATCCTCGACGCCGACGGCTGGTGCATGAAAGCCGTTGCCGAGGCCTATGTGGCGTGGCTGCGCAGCAAGCCCGTGGATTGCGGCAACACCTGCCGGCGCGGTATCCGTCGCTACATGACCGATGGTTCCTTCGCCGGGCCGGCGGGCGAAGGTGACGCGGGCAACGGCGCAGTCATGCGCAACCTGCCCGTGGTGCTCGCCACTCTTCACAACGAAGCGGCCTTCGAAGCCCGCAGCCTGGCCCAGGCCCGCTTCACCCACAACAACGCCCTCTCCGACGCCGCCACCCTGATCTGCGGGCGCCTGCTCCGCCGCCTGCTGCTCGGCGGACGCCTGTCCGAGGCCCGCCCCCTCGCAGACGCGTTCGTTGTCGACCACCCCATGTTCCGCTTTCAACCCTATCCCGGGCGAGCCAGTGGCTACGTGGTGGACACCCTGCAGACAGTCTTTCATTTCACCTTCACCGAAAGCACTTTCGAAGACGCCCTTATCGGCGCCGTCAATCGCGGTGACGACGCCGACACCACCGCCGCCCTTGTTGGCATGCTGCACGGTGCCCAGTGCGGTGCCAGCGCCCTGCCCCGCGCCTGGCTCGATCGGCTCGACCGGACCATCGCTGCGGCCATTGTCAAACAGACCGACGCATTGCTGAATCTGGCCGCCAGACCGCGGCCCTGATCCCAAACCGGAGGCCCCATGACCCACGTCGTCTTCTATGAAAAGCCCGGATGTGGCGGCAACGCCAAGCAGAAAGCCTGGCTCGAATCGGCCGGCCATACCCTTGACGTCCGCAGCCTGCTCGCCTGGCCCTGGACCGCGGACAGCCTGCTCACCTTCCTCGCCCCGCTGCCCGTGGCCGAATGGTTCAACCGTGCCGCACCACGGGTCAAGTCGGGTGAAGTCGTACCGGAACAGCTCGACCGGGATGCCGCCCTGGCCCTGTTGCTTGCCGAACCCCTGCTCATCCGCCGCCCCCTGATGGAAGCCGACGGGCGCAAGCTCGTCGGGTTTGAACCCAACGCGGTGGCGGCGTGGCTGGACAGTCCAAGCCTCGCCGAACTGGACGGACGGCGCACCGAAGGATGCGCAGCCAACATTTCGGGGAAGAAGTGCTCGGCCTGATTGGAGCAACATCCGGGAAGCCGGAGGGACCGTAGGGGCGACTTCAGTCGCCCGCGGACTTCGATCAAAGGCATGCCGGTGATCGACGCGCGGATGGGCGACTGAAGTCGCCCCAAATCGCCCCCAGCGGTAGACACCGCTACGGCCATCGGACGACGCGCCAAACCGCAGCGTTCATGAGCTCTGTGGCCGGAATCACCGAAAAGCCATTGACCGGAACCCGCAGGCGAGCGTTCGCTCACCCACGGGCGTCACTCACTCAGACGAAGCTGAGCAACTCGATGGTGACGGGCTCTTCGCCCATCAGGGTCTGGCAGGCCAGACGCGACTTGCTGCTGACGCCCACCAGGGTATCGAGCTTTTCGTTCTCGAGCTTCTGGATGCGCGGAAGGGTCTTGCGGCCCTCCTGGATGAAGATGTGGCAGCTCCCACATTCGGCCTTGCCCTCACACTTGTGGCGGATGCTTTCTCCTGACGCGAGGATGGCACTGAGAAGCGTGGCACCGGCGGCGACCTCAACGGCCTTGCCCGAGGGCTGGATGGTAAGTAGAGCCATGGAAATTCCTTCTTGCTTGCAGATGAACAACGAAAATGGCCTTCAGCCCAGACGGGCCAGAAGGGCGGGAACGAATACGTCCAGGGACAAGGGGATGCGCTCGATCCCCTGCTCGGCGAGGAAGCGCGCTTCCATGCGGGTCGGTTCGTCGGGCAGCACTGCCCAATGGCGGTCCGACGAACGCTTCATGATCTGGCGGGCAAAGGCGCGGGGAAGCTGATCATTGAAGCGGCAACCCACGAACAGGAAGTTGCTGCCCGTGCGCAGGCGCTGGACTTCCACCGGAATCGGCGTCTGAATGTCGATCTCGGTCAGCACTTCCACGTAATCGGTATCCGACACCAGATAGTTACCCGCCGGGCCATGGGCACCGATGGGCTTGTAGAGGATGGTCTTCCAGTCCGGGTTGCAGTCGGGCACGGCATTGCCCGCCGCGTCATACCACCCCGTCCAGGTACCGAAATGCTCGGATTGGGCCAGCCCCTGGACCTGCCCCCAGCTACCGGTGGGGGCATGGGCGGCCAGGGCCGTGGCCATGGCATCGTCGTACCAGGCGTCGACGATCAGCGGAAAGCCGAAGCCGGCGAGGCTTTCATGCAGGGGAGCCGGCTTGGGTGGCGCTGCAAAGGCCTCGTTCATCAGCCCCACCAGGGTCTTGCGGTGCTTGAAGTTCTCGATGTACTGGGCCGACTGGGTAAGCCGGTTGCGGATCTTGTGGGGCACGGAGCTCTTGGCCGTGAGCTGGGTCACCAGCGCTTCGGGGGTGGCCGGCACCGCATAGTCGGGGGCCAGGGCGAGCACGCGCGGGCCGAGATAAGGCACCACGCGACCTGCGGCCAGGGCCTCGACCAGGCTGACGGGAAGACCGTCGGGCAGGATGGCGGAAGGAGCGATATCGGGAGTGGCGAGAGTGGTTGTCATGGGAAACCTCGGGTGTCTTACAGGTAGATCGCGGCGCCGGCACCCACATTGGTACAGGCGTCCTTGAGTGTCTTGACCAGGAACTTGACCTCGTCGGCGCCCAACTGCCCGTAGAAGGGCAGCGCCAGGGAACGGTCGCCGATGCGTTCGGTGTTCTTCAGGCAGCCACGCTTGCAGTTGTAGGCTTCGCCCAGGGCCTGATAGGCAAACTGCTGGTGCATGAGGGCACTGAAAGGTGCGGCTTCGATGAGATCGGCCTCCAGGTCATCCACGATCTGGGCGCGGGAGCTGGCACTGAAGCGCGCCCCAAGGTGCACCACGTAGAGCATCCAGTGCACCTCATCCACGTCAGGCCCCAGGTAAGGGGGCTTGATGCCCTCGAAGCTCTGCATCTCGTCCCGGTAAAAGGCCTCCACCTGCTTGCGGCGAGCCAGAATCTCGTCGATGCGCTCAAGCTGGGCCAGCCCCAGGGCAGCGGTGAGGTCGCTCATGCCCCCCTGCAGGGGGACACGACTGCCGATGGACACAGAAGTGCGATCGGACAGGCGATGGGCGCGCAGGTAACGCAGCTCGGTGGCCAGGTGAGGATCATCGGTCAGCACCATGCCGCCCTCGCCGCAGCACAGGGCGCCAGGCTGGGAGAAGTCGAACACCGACAGATCGCCGAAGCTGCCCACCGGTTTGCCCAGGTAGCGCGAGCCGATGGCCTCGGTGGAGTCCTCCAGCAAGGCCACACCCCGGGACTCGGCCAGTTGGCGCAGGGCTTTCCAGGCCGCCGGGTGGCCGTTGCAGTTGTTGCCGATGATGGCCTTGGTCTTGGGCCCGATGCGGTCGGCTGCGGCAGACGGCGAAATGCACCCGGACCAATAGTCGATCTCGGCAAAATTGGGGGTGGCGCCGGCAAGCAGGATGGCGTGGGCGGTCTGGTGCCAGCCGTAGCTGCAGGCCACCACCTCATCCCCCGGCCCGATACCCAAAGCACGCAGAGCCAGCCACATGCCGATGGTGCCGCTGGCGGTGGCAACGCCATAGGCACGGCCGTGATGAGCGGCGAACTCGGCCTCGAAGTCCTCGACCAGCGGCCCGGCAGAGAGGCGCGAGCTGCGCAGGGCCCGGATCACCCGCTCCAATTCACGGCCGCTGACGTCCGGGTCGGTCAGCAGGATCCAATCCTCGTCGTGATCCACGTCCGGAGGGTTGACGGGGGCATCCATGATCAGCTCCTGGCCGCCAGCACGAGACCGGCAGCAGCGGCGGGATCGGCGGTCATCGACCAGCAATGGCCGTCGCACCCCATGAGGAAGACATTGGCGGCGGCCGTCTCAAAGGCCGGGGTTTCCCCCCGCACGTCGAGGGCATCCACCACGGTGACACGCAGTCCGCTCCAGCGGGCACGGGCTTCGGCCGCGAGGGTGGCGATGTCGGGCGCCGAATTGCCCAGGCTCACCAGCGCAGCAAGGTCATCGGTGGTGAGGGCCATCATTCACCCCCGACCTTGCGTGCCTCGACCGTGATGGGCAGGCGGGTTTCGGCAGCCATTTCAGGCAGGGCCAGGATCCAGCCATTGGCCAGGGTGATGGTGCCGCCCCACAGTCCGGCGTTCTCCTGGGCCACGACGGGCTCTTCCAGGTCTTTCTTGGGCACATAGGCCGACAGGCCCTGGGGGGTGTTGCGCAGCATGACTTTCATGGTGAGGCTCCTGAAGTTGAAATAATGCGGTTCAGATACGGGTCATGCGGTAAAGGCTTCGGCCAGCAGCGGTGTCAGGGCGGCCTGCAGGGTTTCGATGACGCAGGCGATCTCGGCCGGTGTGGTCTCGGCAGACAGGGAGAAGCGCACTGCCGCGCGCGCGGCCGCCACCTCCGTGCCCATGGCCAGCAGTACCGGGGAAGGCTCGGTGCCCCCCGAACTGCACGCCGAGCCACTCGACACGCAGATGCCGGCGCGCGCCAGACGCTGCAGCACCACGTCCGCATCCAGCAGCCCGAAGGCCATGCAAGCGGTGTTCGGCAGGCGCGGCGCACCGGCACCGAACACGCGAACCCCCGGCAGGGCTTCGCCCAGACCCGCCTCGAGGGCGTCGCGCAGGGCTGCAATACGGGAAGCCTCGGCAAAGGCCGTCTCCGCATGGCGGGCGGCAACCCCAAAACCCACGATGCCCGGCACGTTTTCGGTACCGCCACGGCGCTTGCGTTCCTGGTAGCCGGGCAAAAGGGACTCAAAGGGCGCGCCCTTCTTCACCACCAGCACACCCACCCCCTTGGGGCCATGCAGCTTGTGGGCCGAAGCCGTGAGGAAGCGCGCGCCCAGGCCTGCAAAATCCACCGGGATGCGCCCCGCCGCCTGGGTGGCGTCCACATGCACCGGAACGCCTGCGGCGCTCGCCAGCCGCAGCACCTCGGCCACCGGCTGAATCACGCCGGTCTCGTTGTTGGCCGCCATCACCGACACCAGGGCCGCGCCGCCTTCAAGCAGGGCCGGCAGGGTTTCACAGCGCACGACGCCATGCGCATCCACCGGCAGCCGCAGGATCTCCACGCCCTGCCCGGCCAGCACCTTGGCCACATGCACGAGACCGGAGTGCTCCACCGCCGACAGCACCACCCGGCGCGGCGCTCCCGGCACGGCCAGTGCCGCATGCAGGGCCATGGCATTGGCCTCGGTGGCGCTGGCGGTGAACACCAGCTCGGCCGGCTGGGCACCCAGCAGCCGGGCAACCGCCGCGCGGGCCTCGGTCACCTTGCCGCGGGCCTGCTCGCCGGCCACATGCTTCGACGAGGGGTTGGCCCAGCTCTGGGTCAGGGCCTCGTGCATGGCCGCCACGACTTCAGGCAGGGGGCGGGTGGTGGCGTTGTTGTCCAGGTAGATCATGGGGGGTGCCTACGTTGGCAGCGGGGACGCCAATGCCCCCGGACTCAGGAATGACAGAGCCTTTACTGCAAGGCTTTCCGGATAAATCAGTTGCATTGGCCGGGTCTCGCCCCGGCGGGCGACCTTCTTTCTTGCGTCGCCAAGAAAGAAGGCAAAGAAGGCGACCCGCCTCACCGGTCGGCCTGCGGCCGACTGCCCTGCGCTGCTCCCAGCAGGCGGCCGGTGCGGAACTCGCCGGCTACGCCGGCTCAAACAGCCGCACCGGAAGGCCCCGCCCGCTGGTGCGCTGCTCGGCGGATCGGAACGGGCTTTCCGGATGCACCGAGCCCCTGCGGACAGATCGATTGGCACTGACCGTTGATCACCTGCCTTTCCTGTCCCCTCTGACGTGCCGACTGGAGGTGATGACGGGCGGAAAAAGGGCTTCGCATGTTTGAGCCCGAAGGGCGAGTTTGCGAAGACCCCGCCCGGCATCGCCGGAAGGAGGGAACCCCCGAAGGGGGCGCGGCAGCGGGGCACGCTTTCTTGCCTACTTCTTTGTCGTGCGACAAAGAAGTAGGTCGCCCGCCGGGGCGAGACCCGGCCAACGTGACGCATCAAACGGGAATTCTTGCCAACAGCCCGCCTTAGGGCGAATCGATCCACCCCCTTCCCAAACCAAACGCGCCTCATCGCCCCCTCCTCATGGCCAGAAAATCCGCTCGGCGTCGTCCACCACCAGCGCCAGCAGTTCGTCGATCCGCGCGGCGCTGGCCTGCCACAGCCAGCGCCCGGCCACATGGTCACGGGCATACAGGCGCCACACGTCGGGCTCGGGGTGTTCAAAGCGGGCGATGTCGATCACACCACCCTGCGGATCCACATTGCGGGAGCAACACGGACTGCTGATCTGCCAACCGTCGTCACACCAGGCCACTTCCGGTTGCACGTAGCGATAGCGGCTGCGACCTTCAAGCTGGCGCAGAATCCGCCGACGGACGAGTTCGCCGGGCCCGGTGACGCTGGCTTGGCGGATCATCGACTGGCCTCCGCGGCGGGCGACACTCAGGTCGCCGCCAGCTCCTCTTCAAGGCAGCCCACCACCCGCCCGCTGCGGCCTTCGGAGGCGCCGAACTCAACGATGTACACCGGGATGTTGGCCTCTTCGTGGTGACCGATCTGCACCACTTCGCCCGCCGTCCCGGCGGCCACGATGAGTTCGTTCTCCGGCACCTCGGGATGGCTGCCGTCGTTGAACAGATCGGTGGCGGCGGTGACCTGCTGGCCCCACTGGTATTTCGGTTCGCGCGGTTCAAGCATGGCCTTACTCCTTGATATGGGCGAGCTGCGCCACCTTGTCGCCCCCGAGGGCTTCGGCCACATGGGGCGGCAACTTGTCGAGGGACACGATTTCGCGGGCGCGCATGCCGACCTTGTGGCCGGTGGAAACAAACTCGACGGCGTAGATGTAGAACTGCTGCAGAAAGGTGCCCACCGAGGTGACGTAACCCACGTCACCCTTGTTCACCAGCACTTCACCCACATCCTTGCCGGGGTAGGTGCCGTCATTGCGCACCTTGTAGCGGCTCACCACCCGTTCGCCAAAGTCGAACTGGGGTGGGCCTTCGAGCTCGATGACGTCACTGTCGCGGGAGATGTCACCCATGGCGGGCCTCCGAATCAAGGGTGGTCAGACGGAGCCGGGCTGCCTCGCAAACCTCGGCCTCGTCATCGTGGAGAAGACGCCGGGCCAGGGACGGATCGGCACGCTGGGCCACTTCCCACCGTACCTCCCAAGCCGGGTCGTCAGCCATGTCGGCCAGCAGGCCGATCGGCAGGCGATCGACCACGACCCGCCGCACGGCGACCTCGGGGTCGTTGCGCAGGGCCAGCAGCGCAGGCACCTGCAGGCGCGAGGCCACCGCCAGACGCACCTCCTGGTCGGGATCGGTCGCCATGCGCGGCAGCAGCGGCAAGGGCAGGCGCTGGGCTACCAGCTTGCGGACGAAGTAATCCGGGTCGCCGGCCATCTCCACCAGCATGCTGGCGTCGAGACGCTGGGCAACCCGGATGCGCACCTCACGGTCGGGATCGTTGCGCAACTCCGCCAGCAGGCGCTGGGGCAAGCGCAAGGCAACGTGCAGACGCACGGTTTCATCCGGGTCATGCATCAACCCGACCAGGCGGAACACGTCGGCCGACCGCGATGCCACTGCGCGCACCTCGAAATACGGGTGCTCAAGGTAGTCGTTGGCCAGCCCCGGATTCCAGCGGAAAAAACGGTCGATGCGCTTGGCGTAGCGATCAAAGACGCAGGAGAAGGCCAACTGGCACTTGCCCTCGGTCAGCAAGCCCTGATTGACACAACTGCCGCAATCCAGGTTGCGCCCAAGCCAGTCAACACTGGGGGGCTCGTTGGGCACCCAAGTCGTTGCGGACTCCCGGGTTACCGTGTTCATGGCGCGGTCTCCACGGGTTCGTCGTAGTCCACGTCGCGCCCGGCACGGGCCAGCACGGCGCCAAGCACCCGATGACCCAGGCTGTCGGTCGGATCGAGTTGCTCAAGCAGGGCCAGCACGGCCGCGCCTTCCTCTGCTTCGCCGAGGCGCAGACTGAGGTAGGCGTAGCCTTTCAGGGCGAACAAGTAAAAGCGCGGTGCCACGGCGTGGGCGCGCAGTTCATCCAGGCGCTTGGCGCCCCACTGGAGATGGGGCTGCACCTGGCGCCATTCGGCAGGCAAGCCAAGTTGGCTGGCCGCCAGGGCAATGGCCTCAACCGCCACGGCCCGGGCTTCGGGCAGGCGATTGGCATAGAAATGAAAACGGTAGTGGGCAATCAGCGGCGCGGGGTGGGTGGGTGCCAGTGCGCGCGCACGCAGCAGCATTTCCAGCGCCCCCTCGTCGCCGATGCCGGCACGTCCGGCCTTGTCGATCAGCGCCTCGACGGCTGGCGTCAGCCCGGCCCC
Organism: Zoogloea sp.; assembly: GCF_017302315.1. GTDB lineage: Bacteria > Pseudomonadota > Gammaproteobacteria > Burkholderiales > Rhodocyclaceae > Zoogloea. Next base: position 13,120 of record NZ_JAFLDT010000008.1, on the reverse strand, counting down.
GAGGACGGCGTCCTCGAAGCCGGGGGTGGCACCGGGCGATCCGCTGGTCGACATGCCCGTCTCCGCCTCAGCTGCGCCGGATGGAGCCGATATCCACCTTCACCACCCCCGGCGGCGGTGCGCTGGTGCTGCTGGAAGAGCAGCCACAGGCGCCGGCGTTGGGGTTGAAGAAGGTCAGACCGCTGGCGGTAGGCGTATCGGAGAAGTCGATGGTCACGCCCTCCAGCATCAGCCGCGATTCGGCCGGCAGGAAGAGCTTGAGATCACCGACCGACAGCACCTCGTCGCCGGCCAGGGGCGCGCCCTCGACGGTGAACTCGGAGCTGTAGCCCGAGCAGCCGCCTGCACTCACGGTGAGGCGGAAACCGGCACCCTCGCCCTGCCCCGCAAAACGCACCATGCGGCGCATGAATTTCTCGGCAGCCGGATTCACAGTCACATTGGGCAGCATGATCAAGCCTTCACGATGCAGCCATCGACCGGGCACACCGCCACGCACTGGGGCGTGTCGAAGTGGCCCTCGCATTCCGTGCACTTGGCCGGGTCGATGATGAAGACGCCGCTCTTTTCGCGGATGGCGTCGTTGGGGCATTCCGGGTCGCAAGCGGAGCAACCGGAGCAGGTGGAACCGATGATTTTGTAGGCCATGATGGTCTCCTTGCGGTAGTGGGTACGAAATGGGGGGGAACAGGTCAGGCCGCCATCACGGCGCCCTGGCGGATGCGGGCATCACCGCGCTCCTGATGGACGATGGCGCCGCTGGCCACGCGAGTGCAGTAGTCGGCAAACCAGTTCAGCGCAGCCTTCTCGATGAACTCGTGGGCGTACTCCTCGACCGGCTCGATGCCGGCTGCCTTCAGTTCATCGCGGGGGCAGGCACCGATCTTGGAGACCAGCACGGCGTGGCAGTCGTTGATGGCATTGACGATGGAGGGCAGTTGCTCGTCCTCGCCGTAGCCACCCTGGCAGTACAGATCCACACGACGGTGGCCGACAAACAGGGCTTCCTTGCGGCTGACTTCGAAGATCTGGAACTCGGTGGCGTGGCCGAAGTGTTGATTCACCCGGCCCTGGCCTTCGGTGGCGACGGCCACCAGCACCTTCAAGTCTTCCTGGCCGGCGATCAGGCTGGCGTCGAGGGCATCGGCCAGGGCATCCACCTTGGCCTGGTGCTGGGCCTGGCGCTCGGCCTCGACCTTCTCCTGGTAGGCGCGACGCTTGTCGATGTCATAGACGATGTCCATCTCCTCGATCTTGTCGAGGGTGAACTCTTCACTACGGTCTTCGCCGAGCAGGCCGACCGCGTCGGCGCGGCACTGGCGGCAGTGACGCATCAGGTTGGCGCCGCCCATGCAGGCGTCCTGCACGGCCTTCAGCTCCTGGGCGGTGGGGCCACGCTGGCCGGTGAGGCCGAAGTGGGTACCGTGCTCAGCCTCACTGATCAGCGGCATGATGTTGTGCAGGAATGCGCCGCGTTTCTTGACTTCGCGGTTCACCTCAATCAGGTGCTCATCGTTGATGCCGGGGATCAGCACCGAATTGATCTTGGTGAGCACGCCGCGGGCGGTGAGCATCTCCAGGCCCTTCATCTGCTGTTCGTGCAGGATGCGGGCGGCCTCGACGCCGGTGACCCGCTTGTGGTTCCAGAAGATCCACGGGTAGATCTTGGCGCCGATCTCCGGGTCCACCATGTTGATGGTGATGGTCACGTGATCGATGTTGTGCTTGCAGATCTCGTCCACCATCTCCGGCAGGGCCAGGCCATTGGTAGAGAGACACAGCTTGATGTCCGGCGCCTTCTCGGTGAGCTGGCGCATGGTGTCGAAGGTCTTCTTCGGGTTGGCCAGGGCATCACCAGGGCCGGCAATGCCGAGCACGGTCATCTGGGGAATCTCGCTGGCCACGGCCAGCACCTTCTTCACCGCCTGGTCGGGGGTGAGCTTCTGGCTGACCACACCCGGGCGACTCTCGTTACTGCAGTCGTACTTGCGATTGCAGTAGTTGCACTGGATGTTGCAGGCCGGTGCAACCGCCACGTGCATGCGGGCAAAGTGGTGGTGGGCCTCTTCCGAGTAACAGGGGTGGTTCTTGACCTTGTCCCAGATCTCGGAAGGCATGTCGTCGGGGCCACCCGACGAACCACAGCTGGACTTGCCGGACCCGCCGGAGCTGGAACAACCTCCGGCGGATTCACTGGCGGCGGGCTCTGCCAGTGCGTTGCGATTGGCTTTCAGGTCACCAAGGCTGATGTAGGCGCTTTGCATGGGGGCGGCTCCTTGTCTCTGTTCGGGGGGACGTATAGGTCTCGTTTGAGAGTCGGATAGCCAGATCCATGCCAGGGCATATTTTCTTTTCAGATCATTGAGTTGCGGAGCTATCGGAAAAATCGGGGAATGTCGCGGTCGAGACAATCGTCGGTGTCCTGAAGGGCGCATGTCGGGCTTGCGACAAAGCGGACAGACCCTATCCGGAGGCGACAGATGCCCGTTTTCCCGCCCCTGCCAAGTGAGACTCCACGCATCCGACGTGGGCTCCGCACAACGACCGGACACGGACTGGACAGGGAGAACAAAGCGGCCGGGAGGGCGCGCCGGATATACCGAAGAGGATTTAAGGAACGGCCGGGGAGGCTGAGGTCGCCTTCACATGTCGCCCGGAGCGGCCACTCCGACCGTCAGGCTCAGACAGAGTGCTTGTGAATCGATAGACGGCGCGGCCTCTCAGAGCGAACCCATACTGCTCGCTATGATGTCTTCACACGCCCCGAAGTCTTCCGGATCACTCTTCCGGGGCGAGTTCGACCCGGTTGCGACCCTTCTCCTTGGCCCGATAGAGCGCTGAGTCGGCCCGCGCCATCAGCGCATTCGAGTCGATGGCAGGCCCTGAGGCTGCCGCCACGCCCACACTAATGGTGACCGGCGGCTCCTGGCCGGTCAGCTCGTTGAGCACCGCAAGGCGGACCTTCTCGGCCACAAGGGCCATCTGCGTGGCCGTCGTATTGGGCGCAATCACGATGAATTCTTCGCCCCCCCAACGGCACACGAGGTCAGCACCACGCACGGCCCCCTTCACGGCTCGCCCGACCTCCTGCAGCACACGATCACCGGTGAGGTGGCCATAGACGTCGTTGATGGCCTTGAAATTGTCGATGTCAAGGAAGGCCAGGCCCAGGGGAAGACCCAGGCGCTGGCACAACTCGGTCTGGGACTTGAGGAAGGTGGTGCCCTGGTAGCGATTGGCCAGACCGGTGAGCATGTCGCTGGAGGCCAGCGCCTGAAGCTGCAGTTCCATCTGCTTGCGGGTGCTGATGTCCTGAACCATGCCAACCGCCCGCAGGGGCTGGCCATCGGGGCCGTATTCGCACACCCGGCCCCGGTCGTGGACCCAGATGTAGTGACCGTTCCGATTGCGGATGCGGTACTCCGCTTCGTAGCGGGTACGGCGGCCCTGAAGATGCTCCTGGAGCACGGCCATCACCCCGGGTGCGTCCTCCGGATGGACGTTGTCGCTCCAGGTTTCGAGTACCGGCGCCATCTCGTCGGGGCCATAGCCGAGCATGCGCTTGAGCTGGGGGCTGAAGAACAGGACACCGGTGGCAACATCCCAGTCCCACAGGCCGTCAGTGGCCTCGTTGAGGGCAAACCAGAGCTGCTTCTCCCGGCGTGGGGTGCTGTCCTCCTGGGCCACCCGGCGGGTGATGTCCCGGGCAACCGACAGGAAATAACCCCTGCCATCAAGCTCGAAATGGGTGGTATTGACCTCCACGGCAAGCTCATACCCCTTCTGATGGCGGTGCCGACCGATGAAGCGGAAACAATCGGTGCTGCGTATGGCCTTGGCAATCTCGGACCACTGGGGCAGCCCATGCACATCCATCTGCAGGCTGAGCACACTGTGGTCCAGCACATCCTCGCGGCTCAAGCCGAGGCTTTCCCATGCTTTCCGATTGCCCCACACGATGCGGGAAGATTCCGGATCAATGAGATAGACCGCGTCCGCAAGCTGATCGAACAGCACTTCCGCCGCGGGTAGAAAGGCCACGGCAGAAGACGGCAGGTTTTCGGAGTTGGGCATGGGCGGAGCAGTGGCCTCGGCGATGCGGATATCGGCAATTCCGGAGTATATAAGCACTCCGGCATCCGCATGCATGCTGAATCAACTCGGCGCTGCAGCCACAGCGCCGACGCAGCCACTCACGCCAAAGCGGAATCAGAAGCGGCGCACCTCGATATCGAATTTCTGCAATGCGTAGCCCATCTGACGGGGAGTGATGTTGAGCAAGCGCGCGGCCTTTGCCTGGACCCAGCCACTGCGCTCCATGGCCCAGATGAGGCGCTCCTTCTCTCCTTCCGGCATTTCCTCGCCAAACAGGCGCTCGGGCGCAGACGTTCGATGGGGAAGCTCGGGGACAGGCACGGAGATCTCGATGGGACCGCCATGCCCATGCCCATGCCCGTGCCCATTCACAGGCGCCACCGCATCATCCTTGTCCACGTGGTGAAGGGTCTGGGTGAGACAGCGATTGGTCTGACACGGAAAGTGAAGTTCGTTGATGGTGTCACCCCGGGCCATGGTTGCGGTGCGCTCGACACAATTCTCCAGTTCGCGCACGTTGCCGGGCCAGTAACAGTTCACCAGCACATTGAGGGCTTCCTGCGTGATTCTCAGCTCACGACCGTTGTCCTTGTTGTAGCGGTCAAGGAAGTAGGCAATCAGCGGCGGGATGTCCTCTCGACGTTCCCGCAGGGGGGGCAGGAATAGGCTCACGACATTGATGCGGTAATACAGGTCGGCGCGGAACTCACCCGCCGCCACCATCTTCTCCAGATTGCGATTGGTGGCGAAAACCAATCGCACATCCACTTTGATCGACCGGTTTCCACCCACCCGCTCGAACTCCCGCTCCTGCAGCACACGCAGCAGTTTTGCCTGAAACGCGGGGGAGATATCACCGATCTCGTCGAGGAAGAGCGTGCCCTTGTCGGCCATCTCGAAGCGCCCCTTGCGCTCGCCGACCGCGCCCGTGAAGCTGCCCTTCTCGTGGCCGAAGAGTTCTGACTCAAGCAGGCTCTCGGTCAGCGCAGCGCAGTTGACCTTCACAAACGGACCATCCTTGCGCGGCGACAGGGTATGCAGCGCCCGGGCAATGACCTCCTTGCCGGTGCCACTCTCGCCGCGCAGCAGCACCGTCGAGCGGGACGGTCCGGCCTGATGGACCTCGGCGAAGACATCCTGCATGCGCTTCGAAACGCCAATCACGTTGTCGAGCCGGAACCGGCTTTTCAGCTCGTGGCGCAGACGCCGGCTCTCGCTGATCAACTGGTTGCGTTCGGCCAAGACCGTGCGCTGCAGCGCGAGGGCCTGCCCCACCAGACTGGCCGTCATGGTCATCAGGCGAATGTCATCATTGAAGCCGCCACCCGCCCGCTCGCTGACCCGGTCGATGGTGATCACCCCGACCACTTCCTTGGCGACACGGATGGGCATTGCCGCCAAAGCGATGCGCTCCCCGTCGATATGATCAAGGGCACCGGTGCGGTTGAGGAAGAAGGGTTCGGCGGCCAGATCGTGCACCACCGCAGGCATGCCATTCGAATACACCTTGCCGATAATGCCTTCGCCGGCACGGTAGTGCCCGGCATCGTACTCCTCGGGGCTCAGGCCAACCGCCGCCAGCAGATGCAGCTCTCCCTCCTCGGTGTCAACAATGATCATGCAGCGCCGGTAGCCCATGTTGTTGGCCAGCACGTTGAGCGCTTCACGACAGGTCTTGGACACATCGAGGCTGGAGGTGAGGATCTTGCTGATTTCGTAGATGGTGGCGAGTTCGGTCTGAGCCCGCATGTGCATCACCGCGTTCATGACGAGCCTCCTGAAAATACACCGGTCAGCATGCCGGCAGGTGCCGCGGGACACGGGGTCTCCACGACAGGATATGGGGACGAACAGAAGCAAGGCTCGTACCTGCAGGCCTTAGATGCTTGACTGGCGCGGAATACCGCGGAGAGCCGCGTTCCACCGCGATGCACAAAAAGTCAAGGCGACCAGAACCTTGCACTGCAGCGCTGCCACCCGGCCTGCGGTGCCCCGTCGCAGCGCACGACGCCCCGCTATGGTGCCCCCGCGCGGCTGTCGCCCGGATACGTGTGTGAAATCCGACAAAGCCTACAAAGCGGCCCGTCAGATCGCGAAACCCCGCCGGCGGAAATGCAACAATCCTTTATATTCAAACACCTGCAACACCACTCCCGGCTTGGCATCGAAGTTGCTGACGTTTCCGTAAAAGCCCCCAGCGGAGAACAAGGCCCATGACGACCCAACCGATCTATCTCGATTACGCTGCGACCACCCCGGTTGACCCCCGGGTGGCCGCCAAGATGATTCCCTACCTTACCGAACTCTTCGGCAACCCGGCGAGCCGTTCCCATGCCTATGGCTGGGTCGCCGAAGAAGCCGTGGAGCTTGCCCGCGAGCAGGTGGCCACCCTGATCGGTGCCGACCCCAAGGAGATCGTCTGGACATCGGGCGCCACCGAGTCCAACAACCTGGCGATCAAGGGCGCAGCACGCTTCTATGCCGCATCCCGCGGCAAGCACCTGATCACCCCGAAGACCGAGCACAAGTCAGTGCTCGACACCTGCCGCGAGCTGGAGCGGGAGGGTTTCACCGTGACCTACCTGGACGTGGAACCCAACGGCCTGATCGACCTGGAAAAGCTCGCCGCCGCCATCCGCCCGGACACGGTGCTGGTGTCCACCATGTATGTGAACAACGAAATCGGCGTGATCCAGGACGTGGCCGCCATCGGCGCCCTGTGCCGCGAAAAGGGCGTCATCTACCATGTGGATGCCGCCCAGGCCGCCGGCAAGGTGGAAATCGACCTGGCTAAGACCCCCATCGACCTGCTGTCCTTGTCGGCCCACAAATCCTACGGACCCAAGGGCATCGGCGCTCTGTATGTGCGCCGCAAACCTCGTGTGCGCCTGGAAGCCCTGATCCACGGTGGTGGTCACGAGCGTGGCCTGCGCTCGGGCACCTTGCCCACCCATCAGATCGTCGGCATGGGTGAAGCCTACGCCATCGCCCGAAGCAGCATGGCAGCGGAGAACGAGCGCATCCGCTGGCTGCGTGATCGCCTGTGGACGGGCCTGTCCACCATGGAGGAGGTCTATCTCAATGGTGATCTCGACGCCCGCGTGCCCCACAACCTCAACGTCAGTTTCAATTACGTGGAAGGCGAATCCCTGCTGATGGGCATCAAGCAGTTGGCGGTGTCCTCGGGTTCGGCCTGCACCTCGGCCAGCCTGGAGCCTTCCTACGTGCTGCGTGCCCTGGGCCGCAACGACGAACTGGCCCACAGCTCCATCCGCTTCTCCATCGGCCGCTTCACCACCGAGGCCGAAGTGGACACCACCATCGCCCTGGTCACCGACGCAGTGGCCAAGCTGCGCGAACTCAGCCCCCTTTGGGAGATGGTGCGCGAGGGCATCGATCTCGAAAGCATCCAGTGGGCCGCCCACTGATTCCCGCAACCTGACAGAGCCCCCCGGAGAACCATCATGGCCTATAGCGAAAAAGTCATCGAGCACTACGAGAACCCCCGTAACGTCGGCGCCTTCGGCAAGGACGACGAGGACGTGGGCACCGGCATGGTCGGCGCCCCCGCCTGCGGCGACGTGATGCGCCTGCAGATCAAGGTTTCCGCCGAAGGTGTCATCGAGGATGCCAAGTTCAAGACCTATGGCTGTGGCTCGGCCATTGCCTCCAGTTCGCTCGTCACCGAATGGGTGAAGGGCAAGACCCTGAGCCAGGCCCTGGAGATCAAGAACACCGAGATCGCAGAGGAGCTGGCCCTGCCCCCGGTCAAGATCCACTGCTCGATCCTTGCGGAAGATGCCATCAAGGCCGCCGTTGCCGACTACCGCTCGAAGCACGGCAGCACGGAAACCGAAACCCCGATCTGCACCCCTGTTGCCCCCTGAGGAGTCACGCCATGAACACCGCTGTCACCGAAATGCCCGCCCCCGTCGTCTTCACCCAGGCCGCCGCCGGCAAGGTTGCCGAGCTCATCGCCGAAGAGGGCAACACCGAACTCAAGCTGCGCGTCTATGTGAGTGGCGGTGGCTGCTCCGGCTTCCAGTACGGATTCTCCTTCGACGAGGTCGCCAACGACGATGACCTGCGCATCGAGCAGTCGGGCGTCACCCTGCTGATCGACTCCATGAGCACCCAGTACCTGATGGGCGCCGAGATCGACTACGAGGATGGTCTCGAAGGCTCACGCTTTGTCATCCGCAATCCGAACGCCACCAGCACCTGCGGCTGCGGCAGTTCCTTCTCCGTGTGAGGTCGGCATCATGAGCGTCACCGTTACCGAGAAGGCTGCCCGGCACATCCTGAAGACCCTCGACAAGCGCGGCAAGGGTGTCGGCCTGCGCCTCGCCGTCAAGACCAGTGGCTGCTCGGGCATGGCCTACGCCCTGGAATTTGCCGACGAGAGCCAGCCCGAGGATCTGATCTTTGAAAGCGCCGGTGTCAAGCTGCTGGTGGACCCGCGCAGTCTTCCCTACCTGGAGGGCACCGAACTGGACTTCGTCCGTGAAGGGCTCAACGAGGGCTTCAAGTTCAACAACCCGAATGCCAAGGCCGAATGCGGCTGCGGTGAGAGTTTCGCCGTCTGACCACGTAAAGGGAGAACCCATCATGGCGCTGCTGCAAATCGCCGAGCCGGGGCTGGCTGCAGCCCCCCACCAGCACCGCCTGGCCGTCGGGATCGATCTCGGCACCACCAACTCCCTCGTCGCCACCGTGGCCAGCGGCATGGCCAAGGCCCTGGCCGACGAATCGGGGCACATCCTGCTGCCCTCGGTTGTCCACTACGGCGAAACGGAGATGGTCGTCGGCCGCGAGGCCCGCGCCGGCCAGGCCGACGACCCCCTCAATACCATTGCCTCGGTCAAGCGCCTGATGGGCCGCGCCCTCGCCGACGCCGACGAGTCCATGCGCAGCCACTACCTGCTCAGCGACGGCCCCGGCATGGTCGGCATCGAAACCCGTGCCGGACGCAAGACACCGGTGGAAGTCTCTGCAGACATCCTGCGCACTCTGCGCGAGCGCGCCGAAGCCAGCCTCGGCGGAGAACTCACTGGCGTGGTCATCACCGTGCCGGCCTACTTCGACGACGCCCAGCGCCAGGCCACCAAGGACGCCGCCCGCCTGGCCGGCCTCAATGTCCTGCGTCTGCTCAACGAACCGACGGCCGCGGCCATTGCCTACGGCTTGGACAACGCCGCCGAGGGCATCTTCGCCGTCTATGACCTGGGCGGCGGCACCTTCGACATCTCCATCCTCAAGCTCACCCGGGGCGTGTTTGAAGTGCTCGCCACCAATGGCGACCCGGCCCTGGGCGGCGACGACTTCGATCAGTGTCTGGCCGACTGGCTGAAATCCCAGGCCAGCCTGCCCGACGACATGCCGGTGGAAGACCGGCGGCGCCTGCTGGCCCTCGCCCGCAGCGTCAAGGAAAGCCTCTCCGGCCAGGAGCAGGTGGTCGCCACCTGCAGCTTCAGCGACAACCTGTCGATCCAGGTGCCGGTCAGCCGCACGCTCTTCAGCGAACTCACCGCCGACCTGGTGGCCCGCAGCCTGCGCCCGGTGCGCAAGGCCCTGCGCGACGCCAACCTGGGCGCGGAAGACATCAAGGGCGTGGTGATGGTCGGCGGCTCCACCCGCATGCCCCATGTCCAGGCGGCCGTCGAAAAACTCTTCGGCACGGCCCCCCTGAACAATCTCGACCCCGACCAGGTCGTCGCCCTGGGCGCCGCCATGCAGGCCGATGTGCTGGCCGGCAACCGCAAGTCCGACAGCGAAGCCGACTGGCTGCTCCTCGACGTGTGCCCCCTGTCCCTGGGCCTCGAAACCATGGGCGGCCTGGTGGAAAAGATCGTACCCCGCAACAGCACCATCCCCACCGCCCGCGCCCAGGACTTCACCACCTACAAGGACGGCCAGACCGCCATGAGCGTGCACGTGGTGCAGGGGGAGCGGGAGATCGTCTCCGAATGCCGTTCCCTGGCCCGCTTCACCCTGCGCGGCATTCCGCCCATGGTGGCCGGCGCGGCGCGCATCCGCGTCACCTTCCAGATCGACGCCGACGGCCTCCTGTCGGTCACCGCCCGGGAGCAGACCAGCGGCGTCGAAGCCCACGTGGAGGTCAAACCCTCCTACGGCCTCGGCGATGGTGAAGTGGCCCGCATGCTGCTGGATGCCTACGGTACCGGCGAGATCGACGCCGCCACGCGCATGCTGCGCGAAGCGCAGGTGGAGGCCCGACGCCTCATCGATGCCACCGAGGCGGCCCTCGCAACCGATGGCGCAGCCCTCCTCGCGCCCCCCGAACGGGAAGACCTGCAAACAGCCATCTACGCGTTGGCCGAACTGCTGGAGACCGATGAAGGCGATACGCGCAAGATCCGCGCGGCCACCGACGCGCTCAACCTTGCCAGCGCCGATTTCGCCGCACGGCGCATGGATGCAAGCATCAAACGCGCCCTTGCCGGCCGTAGCCTGGAGACCCTTTGATGAGCACCGTCCGCGTCCTGCCCCATCCGCACCTGTGCCCTGACGGCGTCAACTTCGAGTCAAAACCGGGCCAGTCCCTGTGCGATGCCCTGCTGGCCCACGGCGTCCCCCTTGAGCACGCCTGCGAAAAGGTGGCCGCCTGCGCCACCTGCCACGTCTATATCCGCCAGGGCGGGGCGAGTGTTGCGCCCAGCACCGACCTGGAAGAAGACCAACTCGACTCGGCCTGGGCCCTCCAAGCCGACTCCCGCCTGGCCTGCTGCGTAAAGATCGGCGAGGGCGACCTGCTGATCGAAATCCCCAAGCACTCCCGCAACCACGCGCGGGAACATGGCTGATACCAACCGGCAGGGGCTGCGGTAGCCCCCCCCTGCCGCTGAACAAGGCTCAGAGCACCCGCTCAAGCCGCCCCAGCACCCGTTCCCGGCCCATGGTTTCCAGCACCGCGTCGATGGACGGCGTCTGGGGCTGACCGAGGATGGCAACCCGCAGGGGAATGGCCACCTGGGGCATTTTCAGGCCGTGGGCGGTGCAGGTTTCCTTGATGGCGGCGTTGAGCGCCGCCTTTTCCCAGACCGTACCGGCGAGCTTGCCACGCAGAGTGGTCAGGGCCTCCCGGGCCGGCTCCGTGAGGTGCTGGGCTATCAGCTCGGGCGCCGGGTGGAGGTCGATGTAAAAGGGCTCGGCCGCATCGGCCAGGGCATTGAGCGTGCTTGACCGGTCCTTGTACAGGGCGATGATCGCCTCCAGTGCCGGACCGGCTTCCGGGTTCACGCCGCGGCGGGCGAGACGGCGGCTCACATCGGCGGCCAGGCGGCCATCGTCGGCCTGCTTGATGTAATGGGCGTTGAGCCAGTTGAGCTTCTCGGTATTGAACTGGGCCGCCGACGGGGTGATGTGGTCCAGGTCGAACCATTCCACCAGCTGCTCGCGGGTGAAGATCTCGTCGTCCCCGTGGCTCCAGCCGAGGCGGGCCAGGTAGTTGATGACGGCTTCCGGCAGGTAGCCATCGTCGTCATACTGGGTCACGCTCACCGCACCGTGGCGCTTGGACAGCTTCTGGCCGTCATCCCCCAGGATCATGGACAGGTGGGCGTATTGCGGCACCACGGCACCCAGGGCCTTCAGGATGTTGATCTGGCGCGGCGTATTGTTCACATGGTCGTCACCGCGGATCACCTGGGTGATGCCCATGTCCCAATCGTCCACCACCACACAGAAGTTGTAGGTGGGAGTACCATCTGCTCGCGCAATAATTAGATCGTCTAACTCAGAATTAGAGAACTGGATCGTCCCTTTTACCTTGTCATCCCAGGCTACGACACCGTCCTTGGGTTGCTTGAAACGGACAACCGGCGTGACATTGGGTGGCGGTGGGAGTTCCTTGCCTAGCTCCGGACGCCAGCGTCTGTCATAACGTGGCTTTTCTTTTCTCGACTCTTGTTCTGTTCGCAAAACATCAAGCTCTTCTCGGGTGGTGTAACAATAGTAAGCAGTTCCCGCCGCTAGCATCTGCTGAATGACCTCTTTGTAGCGTTCAATCCGCTGCATCTGATAGAAAGGCCCCTCGTCGTGAGCCAAGTCAAGCCATTGCATAGCATCAATGATGGCCTTTGCCGCCTCAGGTGTGGAGCGGCCGACATCTGTATCCTCGATACGCAATATAAATTTTCCTCCGTGGTGACGTGCGTATGCCCAAGAGAAGAGAGCAGTCCTTGCACCTCCAATATGAAGAAAACCTGTCGGACTTGGAGCAAAACGAGTGCGAACCTGTTTCATTGATTTCCCAACAAATAATTTAAGAAAGTCTGCGTAGAACAAGCATACACATGCCAATATATGAATATTGCATAATTGACCGCATTTAGGCGTATTTTTGATGAAATTGAGAAAACACTTGTTTTACCGTTAAAAACTTCCAGAGAAACAATAGAATTATTGTTTTACAAATACCAGATACAGTTATGCGGCTACACTCTGTAACTGTACTTACCCCTAACCCAATACAATTCAATCCACCGTTAACGAAGCATGCTGCAGTAGTGGACATCAAAAGACATCTCTCCCCAGAGGAGCAACCAGCAATTGACGCTTGCCAGATAGTCGAGCGGCTGGCTTCAGGCATCGGCGGCAGATAGCCGGGATTTCCTTTATCCGTTTCAGGCCAATGAACTCGTCGCTGTAACCCAGCAGCAGGCCTTGCTGTGATAAGCACCGTTTATCCCCGGAATCTGTGGATAAGCTTGTGGATGGGCGCTAAGGACGAGTCTTAACAGACTGAAGAGATAACGATTTCGATGAGCCGCTTAATTTTTGGGCACTTGGCTCATGTATATATTCTTGAGCTCCGTCACGACCAATTTGTGTGTTGGCGCTATTGGCCTACCCAAAGCGATGATTTTTTAGCAACATAGTGGGGATTCTTGGCTTATCGATTTGTGTACCACACTGGAACTATCTGCAAAAATCCACGCCATTGATTTAATTAGCCATTTTCATGACACCCACTGAACTGGTCATCGCACTGGCCGAACGTTTC
>NZ_JAFLDT010000079.1 GCF_017302315.1 Zoogloea sp. | reverse complement strand
ACCCGGGGGGGCGTCGCCGGCGACGGGTTGGCGGCGGGCGGCGGCAAGCTGGCCGGCTGCAGGGGAACGGGGAGTGGGGCAGCCATGCGCAACACGACTTCGAGGGGGGCGGGCGGCTTCTCCGGGACGGATGGCAGGCCTTTGCCCTGCACCAGCAGGGCCAGGGCGTGGATGCCGATCGATACGCCGATGGCCAGCCGCAGCGGCGCTGGCAGGGCCGCGGGGCGGGGCCAGGTGGTGGCGTGCGGGGGCAGGGCGAGGTTCATGGCTTGCGGCGTTCGCCGGAAAGGGCGCGCTGCTCGTAGGCGGGGTAGAGCTGGCCTACGGAACGGCGGTACTCGGCGTTGACCACAGCCAGACCACGGAATTCCGCCGGCAGCGGAAGGGCCAGGACTTCGGTCATGTCGAGGCCGTCCTCGGCGGCCTGGCGCAGATGGCGGTCCAGCCATGTCAGCCACGCCCGGGTCTGGCGGATCGGGCCGGCGTCTGCCGCGACCGGGCCATGGCCGGGAACGAGGATGGTGAAGGGCGTCTTCTCCAGGCGGTCGAGGGCGGCCTGCCAGTGGGACAGATCCGCATGGGGAGTGGTGGGTGTGCGTCCGTTGAAGACCAGATCGCCGGCAAAGAGCACGCCTGTGCTGCGGTCGAGGATCACCAGATCGGCTTCGGTATGGCCGTCCAGGGCAATCAGTTCAAGGCGGTGATCGCCCATCACCAGCGGGCCGGCGGCAAGCTGGCGGGTCGGGGCGACGGGCTCGGTGCCGGCCATCCAGTCACCTGCCAGGCGGTACATGTTTTCGTTGAAGCTGCCGCCTTCGCTATGGATGCCCTTGATGGTGGCGGGCAGGGCCGCCAGGGTTTCCGGGGCGAAGGCCTGGTTGCCGAGGAAGTGGTCCGGGTGGTGATGGGTGTTGACCACCAGGCTCACGGGTTTGTCGGTGACGCGGGCGATGGCACGCTTGAGCTGCTCGCCGTAGACCCGGGACGGGCCACTATCGATCACCACCACGCCGTCACGGGTGACGATGAAGGCGGTATTGACGATGTTGCCCCCGTTGGCAACGCTGAAATCTTCACTGCGGCCGACCAGCGCCCAGGTGTCATCGGCGATGCGCACGGGGCTGAGGCCATAGTCCCGGTCTGCGGCGGCAAGGAGCAGCGTCCAGCCGAGGGCAAAGAGGGCGATCAGCGCGCGGGCGGAGCGGGGCAGGGCGTTCATTTGTCGATTACCGCCGAGATGGCATTGCCGTTGTTGTCACGGCCGCTCACCCGGTAGCCCGCCGACGCCCGGGCGACGGGAACGTCCACTGTGAACACAGGGTTCTCGGCGATGGGCTCGAAGCCCTCGATGTGCATCAGGGCCTTGCCCTTATCGTCGGTGAGGTCCAGGTCCTGCAGGAAGAAGGCCGGAATGCCCGCGGCGAGCCCGGTGTCGATGGGGTGGATGATGCGCAGGCGGATGCGTTCGCCCCCTTCCTTGCGTGCCCACACGCGGCTGCTGACTTCGCCCAGGCGCTTCTGCCACTCGGGGGAGGCGCTGCCGGTCGAAGGCAGGGTGCAGCCACCTCCCGCCGTGTTCACCCAGGTGCCGCCCACATGCCAGCTACCATCGCTTGTCCGTACCGCAGCACGGACCGGGGTGGACTGCTGCAGTTTGATGCGAAAGCCGAGGCTGGGCTGAGCCCCCTTGGGCTCGAAGCGGACAATGCGCACGATGGGGTTGAAGTCGGCGAAGACGAGCACTTCACGAACGCCCTGGAGCGCGCCGGCATCGACGCTCACCGGCACGTTCATGGCGTTCTCGGCGGTGAGGGGGGCCGTCACCTTGACTCTCTCATCGAACACCACCTTGGCGGCGGCCGGGAACATCTCCTTGCGCATGTCGGACCAGCGGGGCGAGTCGAGGGGGTCCGCGCCACGCTCGGCGGCCTGACCCACAATGCTGGCACCTGCCAGCAGCAGGGCCATAAGGGCGCTCTTGATCATTCTGTCTCCTGACGGCGACCTGCCGGTGGCGGTCCGCTCTGTATGGTGGGCGGAATGCTGCAAGAGCTGTGCCACCAGTTTGCAGTGGCCCGAATCGCAGCATCCGGGGCCTTGCCGGCAAGGGTTTCGTTTCAGTGGCAGACACGTGGCGGGTATAGCGCCCAGCGATGCCGCCCGTCCCGGGTGAGACATCTGTTGCCCTGTCCTGCTTCGGGGTGCTCCAGCTTGGAGCAGTTGGTGTGGAATGAAGCAGGATGTGCACCGGGCACTTGGGACGATCGCTATTTTTTCCATTCTGGCGCGTTTTCAGCCAGAGCCAACTTCCCGTTTTCTATCGGGAATTCTTCCCGGGTTGGCATTTTTAGTGCGGGCTGCCGGGTCTTTGGCACAGCTCTTGCGCAAGGACAGTGCTGCGTGGTCTGGCTGGGCCGGGAGGTGGCTGCCCCGGATCGCGCTTCAGTACCTTCTCAAAGGAGACATTCAATGATCCAAAGGAGCAAAACAATGAAAAAGCCGTTTGCGATGACCCTGATCGCGGCCGCCCTGATGGTTGCCGGTTCTGTCCATGCCAAGGAAGTGACGGACGCTGATATTGCCAATGACGCCAAGACCACTGGCGATGTCACCCACTTCGGTCTGGGCCAGCAAGGTCAGCGCTACAGCCCGCTGGACAAGGTCAACGTCAAGACCGTCAAGAATCTGGTTCCGGTGTGGTCCTTCTCCTTCGGTGGCGAGAAGCAGCGCGGCCAGGAGTCCCAGCCCCTGATTCACGACGGCAAGATGTTCGTGACGGCTTCCTACAGCCGCCTCTTCGCCCTTGACGCCAAGACCGGCAAGAAGCTGTGGAAGTACGAGCATCGTCTCCCCGAAGGCATCATGCCCTGCTGTGACGTGATCAACCGCGGCGCGGCGCTTTACGACAACCTGGTGATCTTCGCCACCCTCGACGCCCAGCTCGTGGCCCTGAACAAGGACACCGGCAAGGTTGTGTGGAAGGACAAGATCGACGACTACGCCGCCGGCTATTCCGCCACGGCAGCCCCGCTGATCGTCAAGGGTATGGTCATCACCGGCGTGTCCGGTGGCGAGTTCGGCGTGCAGGGCCGCATGGAAGCCCGCGATGCCAAGACCGGCAAGATGGTGTGGATGCGTCCGACCGTTGAAGGCCACATGGGTTACAAGTGGGTGAACGGCGAGAAGGTCGAGAACGGCATCTCCGGCACCACCAACGCCACCTGGACCGGCGACCTGTGGAAGACCGGCGGCGCGGCCACCTGGAACGGCGCCACCTACGATCCGGACACCAACCTGGTCTTTGCCGGCACCGGCAACCCGGCTCCCTGGAACAGCCACCTGCGCCCCGGCGACAACCTGTTCTCCTCCTCCACCGTGGCCATCGACCCGGATACCGGCAAGATCGTCTGGCACTACCAGACCACCCCCCACGACGGCTGGGACTTTGACGGTGTGAACGAATTCGTCTCCTTCGACTACAAGGATCCGAAGACCGGCAAGGTCATCAAGGCGGGCGGCAAGGCCGACCGTAACGGCTTCTTCTTCGTGCTTGACCGTACCAACGGCAAGCCGCTGAACATCTTCCCGTTTGTCAAGCAGATCACCTGGGCCACCGGTTTCGACATGAGCACCGGCCGTCCCAACTACGTGGATGACAACCGTCCGGGCGACCCGACCGCTGGCGCCGACGGCAAGAAGGGCAAGAGCGTCTTCGCCGCTCCGTCCTTCCTGGGTGGCAAGAACCAGCAGCAGATCGCCTACAACCCGCAGACCGGCCTGTTCTACGTGCCGGCCAACGAGTGGGGCATGGACATCTGGAACGAGCCTGTCTCCTACAAGCGCGGCGCGGCCTACCTGGGTGCTGGCTTCACCATCAAGGCCCTGCACGACGACTACATCGGCTCCCTGCGTGCCGTCGATCCGACCACTGGCAAGATCGTCTGGGAGAACAAGAACTTCGCTCCCCTGTGGGGCGGTGTCCTGACCACCGGCGGCAACCTGACCTTCTACGGTACCCCCGAGGGCTACCTGAAGGCGCTGGATGCCAAGACCGGCAAGGAAGTCTGGTCCTTCCAGACCGGCTCCGGCGTAGTGGCGCCCCCGGTTACCTGGATGGAAGGCGGCGAGCAGTACGTCGCCGTGGTGTCCGGCTGGGGCGGCGCGGTTCCCCTGTGGGGCGGCGACGTGGCCCGTCGCGTGAACTTCCTGGAGCAGGGCGGTTCCGTGTGGGTGTTCAAGCTGCACACTGGCAAGTAATTGCCCTTGCCGGGTGCAGTCTGGTTTTCCGGGCTGTACCGGCTGAAACTTCCTGTGGCGTTATTGCTGCGGGTGAGCGGCCCCTTTCGAGGGGCCGTTTACATTCAGAGTCCGGTGTCGAATTCATCCCGTTTTCCTCCACTGGCCTCCCTGAGCCAGGCGCGAACCCAGTGCTGACGCGGGTTCGGGTGTCCTTGGCCGGGTCGGCTGCAGGGGCTGCTGGGAGGTGCTGATGGTGGCTGGAGGTCCTGTAGGGGCGACCGGTAGGGGCGACTTCAGTCGCCCGCGGACGTCGATCAAGGGTGTGCCGGTGATTAACGGATGGGCGACTGAAGTCGCCCCTACCGGTCGCCCCCACGTGGCTCCCCGGGGAGGCGGTTGATTACAGGAAGCCGTGCAGGTGTTCCGCCGTTTTCACATGCGCTGCTGCGTAGGCCACGCCCACCTCCTGGATCTGCGGGATGAAGTCGATGGAGTCCAGCGTCTGGACATCTGCCGATTTGATATGGGGCAGGCCCAGGGTGTCGAGGCCGGTCTGGCTGACGTCCGGGTCGTAACGTACATAGGCGAATTGCTTGGCGCCGGTTGAGGTGGCAGCGCCAAGCATGTCGCCGATCTCCCGGTCGATGGGGCGACCGAAGCGGCACTCGCCCACCAGCCGACAGGCCATGTCCCATCCGGCGCTGGCGGCATTCATGAGGGCGCCGGGCAGGGTCTTGGCGTTGTCCACCAGCCACATGTCACCCGGCTGCAGGTCGGGTCGGGCTGCAGGGGCACTGCCCGTGCCCACGGAGACGATCAGAAGCTGATCGGTGCCGGTCTTCCAGTTGATGTGGTACGGCGCCGCGGTGGCCATCTGGTAGGCCAGGAAGGCGGCGTTGTTGTAGGTGGTGACACCGCCGTCCACGAAGACGAAGGTGTATGCCTTCTTCCCCTTGCCGAGGGTTACGACTTCGGGCGGAAAGAAGGTGGGGGCGGCGGTGCTGGCCCGCACCAGTTGCCACAGGGGCAGATCCAGGTTGCAGTCGTCCCTGTCGCGCTGGTTGTACTTGGCAAAAGGGTTGTTGCTCACCGGCCAGGGGGAGTCGGTAGTGGCATTGCGCATCACCATCATCAGCACCGAGCGCAGGCCCGGGCTGCCCAGGGTGGTGTCGGCGCCCAGGGCGGTGCTGAACTCGGCCTGCAGCTTCCTGGCCAGGGGCTCCTTGTTGTAGGAATAGTGCAGGCGCTTGAACAGGGAGGCCTTATCGAACATCTGCCTGCCGCTGTTCCGGTAGAAGGTGCGTAGCTGGTCCGTGCTCATGCCGGCCGAAATGCAGGCTGCCATGATGGCGCCGGTGCTGGTGCCGCAGACAAGGTCGAAATAGTCGCAGAGCAGGAGATCCGGATTCCGCTGTTCGGCGCGGAGGTCGGCTTCCAGTCTGGCCAGGATCTCGACACTCATTAGGCCCAGGATGCCTCCGCCGTCGCAGGAGAGGATCTTCTTGGGGCCGGGGGCTTTGATGCGTTCGGCGATGGACAGGGGCATGGATGTGTCCTTTCGGAAGGGCTACCAGAGTTTGCGGGTGTCGAGCCAGATGACCTGGCCGGTGCGTTTCTTCACTTCACGAACCATGTGTTCGGTGCCGCCGGGCCCGTCACCGCCGCCGCCGTTCCACAGGCATATCAGGTGGCTGCGCTTGATGCCGAGGGACAGGGTGCTGTGCAGCAGCCACAGGTTGCAGCGCTCGAAGGCGCTCATCGGCTGGCCTTCGCTGTTGGTGGGCAGGGGGCCGAGTGCCTCCGGCATGACCCGGTTGAGGAGGGTGAGGGCGTGGTCGCGCACGGCGAAATAGCGGTCGCGCCAGGCGTCACCATCAGTGGCCGGAAGGATGGATTGCTCGATGAAGTCGGCCTCGGGCAGGGGCAGCAGGAGCTGTACGTGCATGCCCAGGGCGAGGCAGGCTTCGGCAAAGAGCAGGTCGCCACCCGAGGCGCCCTGGGTGATGGCCAGATCGTCCTTGCCGGCGTCGAGCCGCGCCAGGGCCTCGGCAATGGCCTTGGCGGCAAGGGGCGCCTTGTCGGCCGGGAAGCGGGGCGTGGGGCGGGTGGGGCTGTCGATCATGTGCCCGGAGAACAGGAACACCTTGCGTGGCTGCCAGCCCTTTTCCGTGGGGGGCTTGAGCCGCGTGAGGGCACGTTCGAAGGTGGTGATGCCGACGCCCGTTTCGTCGGGCCGGAAGCCCAGGCTGGCCAGCAGGCGCAGTTGGGCGAGGCAGGCGTCCAGGGCGAACCAGTCCTTGTCGGCCAGGGTGATGGCGGCCTGGTAGGCATCCTTCACCGCCTCGGCGTTGCCCTGAAGCACGGCCAGATCACCCAGGGTGGCAGCGGCCCAGAAGCGCTGTGCCGGGGCCTGCTCACAGGCGGCGGCCCAGGCCACGCCGCCAGCCATGGCTTGTGCCTCGGCGTCGAATTCGCCCTCATGGGTGAGGTGGCCGTGGAGGTGCATCAGGGTGACGGCATTGATGCCCGAGTAGTAGTGGCCCGGTGCGGCGCGGAAGGCCCGGGCATAGCCGGCGATGGCAGCCTTCAGCAGGGCCTCTTCGTAGGTGGCGTCTTCGCGCTTCTTCGCCGGGCTGTGCTCCGGGTGGTTCCAGGCGTCCATCCACGCGTCCTTGTCGAGGCGGGCAAGCAGCGACAGGGTTTCCACATCGCCCGGGTGTGCGGCCAGGATGGCCTCGTAGGCACTTCGGGCATCGTCCGGCCGCTTCAGGCGCTGCAGGCAGATGCCCCGCTGACGGGCGGCCTCCAGGTGGGCGGGGTCGAAGCCGAGGGCCAGCTCGAACTGCTCGAGGGCGTAGTTGTAGTGCCTGCCCTTGAGCAGGGCCGTCCCGGCCTTGAGCCGGGCCTCCACCCGCAGGGCGGTGACCGGCGCCTCGTCAGCCAGCACCAGCACATCCTCCGGCCGGCCGGCCTTGCGGGCTCTTTCGATCAGCGCCGCCCAGGCGTCGTGGCGATGCCAGTACTCCCGCACGGCACCGATGCGCAGGCGCTTCCAGTCGGGCTCAAGCAGGTTGGGGAGCAGGCCATACACCGGGCTCACCGGGCGCTCGTGCCAGGCCGCCAGGGTGGCGATGGTCATCTCGGCGATGGCCTTGCGATCATCGGCCAGATGGGCCGGGTCGGGTGCGCCATCCTTCAGGTGGTAGGTCAGCTTGCGGTCGGTGTAGATGTCGAAGGGCTTGGTGCTGCGTGGCCCCTGCACGAGGACCACCCCGCGGGCCCGCAGGGCATGGCGCACGCCCAGCTCGTACCATACATTGGGGTTGTCGATGCTCAGGTCGGCCACCACCAGATCGGCCATCAGCAGTTCCTGGAACATGTCCAGGCGGATGTCACCCGCCCGCTGCTCCTTGTCGGCCCGCAGCACCTCCAGCCCCGCATCCTCTAGGGCCGGCTTGATCAGTTCATCGAAGATGCGGTTGAAATCGACCTGCTCACCCTTGTCGTTCGGCTTGGTGCCGAAGGGCATTGCCACGAAGGCATGGAGTTTCATGGAGGCGTCCCGGATTGGATGACATCGGTGTGTCCCGCATTCTATTCATCTTGGCGGGTGCAGGCATCACGAGACGGACGAATTCAAGCGCTCCACGGTGTCGGCCCCGGGACGGACGGGCAATTGGACTCGGAAATTGAGCGTTGGCGGCCGTTTTCGCAGAGGGGGCGGCTTGTGCCCTGCTCCCGGCCGGGGCCGGATCCGGAAAGGATCCAGCCTGGCCGGCAGGGGTCACTCGGCGAAGGCGCGGAGATCGACCACCTTGCTGCGATCATCGGCGACCAGCCGGAAGCGGGCCGGCGCCAGATCGGGGTCCACGCTCAGTACGCCGGTGCTCGAGGCGGGTAGCTCGCCGCAGCCGGCGGTGGAGAGTTCGAGCTTGAGGGTGCCGGGCAGCACGCCACTGCCGAGCTTGCCCGTCAGGCGACAGGCCGACGTGGCGTCGGCGACGATGTTGCCGTCGGTGGTGATCGAGAAGCCAGCCGCGGCGCCGGCGGGGGACGTGGTGACGTAGTGCCCGGCAAGACCGGCCAGGGTCGGCGCGGCGGAGATGACGACCGGGTCCTTGCGCAGCAGGGAGACCTGGGTGTCCTTGTCCACGGGCGGAACGGCCACCCAGTCGCCATTGCCGGTCTTGCGGTACAGGCTGCGGGCCACACCGTTGTCGTCGCCAACGATGAGTAGCCGGCTGCCGTCGGCGGCGGCCAGGTAGCGCCCGACGGTGGGCGTGTCCTGGTTGCCGGTGCTGACCGTATAGGCGCCTTCGCTCAGGTCGTCGACGCCGACCTTGGGGCCGTCGTCGTCGTTGCTGCCGCAGGCTGCCAGGGTGAGGCCCAGGGCGACCGGCGCCCATCTCTTGAAGAAGCGGTTCATGCCCGACCCCTTATTGGTTCAGCAGATCGCGCAGACGCAGGCGCAGCCACTGCTGCCCAGCCGGGCGGTGGTCGAAGCCGACCTGCATGGCGGTGACGGCCACCTTGGTCTTGTAGACCACGGCTTCGTCTTCGGCTTGTTCCGGTGTTGCTGCGGCGGGCAGACCGGCCCCGATGCCGTAGGGCACGGTGTTCTTGAACTTCAGGTTGTAGAGATCGTAGCTGCCGTGGCGTGAGAAGGCCCAGCCCACGTTGGTAGTGGGGGCATTGGGGAAGTTCACGTTGAGGGCCACGCCGGCAGGCAGCAGGGCGGTGCTGCCCGCCTTGGCCTGGAGCGCCTTGAGGAGCTTGACGCTGAGCTGGGCGACGATGGCCGAGTTGGGATTGGCCAGACCGGTGTTGTCCACCGTGTCGGTGCCGGCGCTCAGGGCGATGGCCGGAATGCCACGCCCGGCCGCAAACTGGGCGTTGCCGATGGTGCCGGAGCTGACCACCACGCGGCCCACGTTCTGGCCTTCGTTGGGGCCGGACAGCACCAGGTCGGGGGCCTTGTTCCAGCGCGCCGTGGCGAGCACGTCGAGGCCGTACATGGTGGCCATCACCGGGGTGCCGTGGACGTAGTGGAAGTCACCGCCGGTGTAGCCGGCCTTGGTGAAGGGGCCCACGGCCGGTGCGCCGATGGCCGCCGCGCCATTGTGGCAGCCACCCTCGGCCTCGATCTGGGTCTTGTCGTTGTCGGCGATGATGGTGGCGGTGCTGTACATCACGATGGCCGCGCCGCGGCCGCTCTGGCCCGAGCACGGTACCGAGACGATGACGTCGTGGCCGTCGGCCTTGAGGGCGTCGTAGAGCGCCTTGAGGTTGCTGGTCAGACCGTCGTCGTTGGACAGGAGGATGTTGACGGCGAAGGCCGGGCTCATGCCCACGGAGAGGGCGATGGCGGCGGCGAGGCGGAGTTTCATGGCTGGAATCCCGGCGTAGCAAAAAAGGGCGCCCCGGCAGGCGGGGCGAGCGTTGATCGCCAGTAGGGTGAGGCGCAGAGGTGACGGGCCGGTGATGGGCGCGTGACCCTTTCGTTAACGGACGCGGCCCCTCTCATAGAACACCTGCCCCACCCGTTCGATATGCTCGCGCAAGGTCGGTGTTTCGATCTGGTCAAACAGCGACAGATCGACGGTGTAGGGAATGTCCGACTCTTCCAGGGCGGTGCTGATGGACATCAGAAGGGTGTGGTTCAGTGCCGTGCCGAACAGGGTCAGGTCGATATCCGACCCGGCCTTGTAGTTGCCTTTGGCCCGCGAGCCGTAGAGCACGGCCTTTTCGATCTGTGGATAGCTGGCGAGGATCTGGCGGACGGTGGAACAGGTGCCGTCCGGGAGCCCGAACTCCATCAGGATTCCTGCTGGCGTCGGGTGAATTCCTGATGCAGCTTCTGGAACTCGCCCGAAAACCGCCCAAGGATCGCCGCAAGGATGTTGTCTGCGGTGGCCCGGTCGTAGGCGTGGGAGGTGAGGTTTCGGGACTTGATCATCTCCATCCAGGTCTCGCCGTCATCAATCAGCCCGCGCTGGAAGGCGGCGCGGGTTGTGTCGCGGGAGCCGATCAGGCCCACAATGCCCTGATACTCCAGGTAGTCCTTGAGGACATTCCAGGCCAGTTCGTGGGTGTATTCAAAGCCCTGAATGGTGCCCTGCTTTTCCAGTTTGAAAAGGGGGCGCGTGCGGGCCAGATCGAACGCCTCCTGGAGTTCCAGAAACACCTTGCTGTAGTTGTCGAAACGCTGTCTCCAGCGGATATCGGTGCTCATGGGAGTCTCTCCGCGATCTGAACGGTGAGGATGTCCGCAGCTCGTTCAGCGCTTCAGGAAGCTCGCCGGAATCGGCCGCGGTGCGAGTTTTTCAGCGGTGGTTTCGAGGGCGTAGAGGGTGCCGCCGGTGGTCATCCAGGCCAGGACCCAGTCGGGGGTGGGGCCTTTGCCGTCCCAGGTGAGGGCGCGGTTGGATGGGTGCATGTAGCGGATATGGCCGGGCGCGGCAGGGGCGGGCTCGGGTGGGGGGGCGGCCTTGGCCTTGGTTTCGGCTTCCCGCGCGGCGCTGGCTTCGGCTTCCTTGCGGGCGGCTTCCTGGGCCTGGGCCTCCTTGCGGGCTGCGGCCTCGGCCTTTTTGCGGGCTGCGGCTTCTTCGGCTGCGCGGCGGGCGGCTTCGGCGGCGGCGATGACCTGGCGCTCTGCCTCCGCGGCGGCTTCTTCGGCGGCGCAGGCCCGGTCGGCTTCTTCCTGCTCCCGCTTGTTGATCTCGGCCTGGATCTGTTCGGCCAGGGCTTCGAGTTCGGGGAGGTCGTAGGACTTCAGGTCAGTCATGGGGGCGTCGGTTGTGCTCGGGCAGGAAGGGCGGGGCCGCCGGAGCGGCCCGCGTGATTTCCTCAGTCAGCGGCTTCCGGGCGCATCTGCGGGAACAGGATGACGTCGCGGATGGCGGGGCTGTCGGTGAGCAGCATGACCAGGCGGTCGATGCCGATGCCGCAGCCGCCGGTGGGGGGCAGGCCGTATTCAAGTGCCCGGATGTAGTCGGCGTCGTAGTACATGGCTTCTTCGTCGCCGGCGTCCTTGGCCTGGGCCTGGGCCTGGAAGCGGGCGGCCTGGTCTTCGGGGTCGTTGAGCTCGGAGAAGCCGTTGGCGATCTCGCGGCCGACGATGAAGAGCTCGAAGCGTTCGGTGATCTCGGGGTTGCTGTCGGAGGCGCGGGCCAGGGGGCTCACTTCGACCGGGTAGTCGATGATGAAGGTGGGTTCCCAGGTCTCGGCTTCGGCGCAGGCTTCGAAGAGTTGCAGCTGCAGGCTGCCGAGGCCGCCCGGTTTCACCTTTTCGCCAAAGTCCTTGATCTTCTGCTTGAGCCAGTCGGCGTCGGCGAGCTGGGCATCGGTGAAGCCGGGGTGGTGCTTGCGGATGGCTTCGACGATGGTCAGGCGGTGGAAGGGGCGGGACAGGTCGAGGGTGCGGCCCTGGTATTCGAAGACTTCGGTACCCAGGGCTTCGCGGGCGGCGTGGCGCAGCAGACCCTCGGTGAAGTCCATGAGGCTGCGGTAGTTCGCGTAGGCCTCGTAGAACTCCATCATGGTGAATTCCGGGTTGTGGCGGGGCGAGAGGCCTTCGTTGCGGAAGTTGCGATTGATCTCGAAGACCTTCTCGAAGCCGCCGACCACCAGACGCTTGAGGTAGAGCTCCGGCGCGATGCGCAGGAACTGCTGCATGTCGAGGGCGTTGTGGTGGGTGACAAAGGGCTTGGCCGAGGCGCCACCGGGGATGGGGTGCATCATCGGCGTCTCGACTTCGAGGAAGTGGTGGCCGGTCATGTAGTTGCGGATCGACTGCACCAGGCGGCTGCGGGCCACGAAGGTGTGGCGTGACGCCTCGCTCATGATGAGGTCCACGTAGCGCTGGCGGTACTTGGTCTCGGTGTCGGTGAGGCCGTGGAACTTGTCGGGCAGGGGGCGCAGGCTCTTGGTGAGGAGGCGCAGCTCGGACGACTTGATGGACAGTTCGCCGGTCTTGGTGCGGAACAGGGTGCCGATGGTGCCGACGATGTCGCCGATGTCCCAGTGCTTGAAGTCGGCGTAGACCTCTTCGCCCACGCCGTCGCGGGTGACGTAGAGCTGGATGCGGCCGGAGAGATCCTGAATGGTGACGAAGCTGGCCTTGCCCATCACGCGCTTGAGCATGATGCGGCCGGCAACCTTGACCTCGACCGGCAGGGCTTCCAGGTCTTCGGCGGATTTCTCGCCGTAGACTTCGTCGAGCTTGCCGGCGGTGTTCTCCCGGGAGAAGTCATTCGGATACGCCTTGCCGCTGGCACGCCATTCGGCGAGCTTTTGCCGGCGTTCGGCGATCAGGTGGTTTTCGTCCTGGGCGGGCGGGGAGGTCTGGTCGGACATGATGGGCTCTTCAATCAACGGAATCAGGGTGCGGCACGCGCAAATCGCCGCAAAGCTTCCAATTTTGACACACTCCGGGGCGCCCGTCGCGGCCCGCCCGCCGCCATGGGCGTGGTCAGAGGAAGATCTCGTCGATATCGGACTGGATCTGGGCTTGCCCGGCCGGGGTGGTGATGCGCAGCTTGCCGCTCATGATCAGTTCGTCGAAACCATTGACCTGGTTGCGGCCATGTTGCTTGGAGTAGTAGAGGGCCTCGTCGGCACGCCCCAGCAGTTCGGCCGGGGACAGGCGTGGATCAATGCGGGCGTAACCCACCGAGCAGTGCACCTGACCGACGCGGGGAAAATCGTGCTCTTCCACGGCCATCCGGAAGCGGTCGAAGATGGTCTGGACGTTGTCTTCGCCCACATTGCGCAACATCACCACGAATTCCTCGCCGCCGAAACGGAAGAGTTTGTCGTGACTGCGGAAGCTCTGGCGCATCAGGTCGGCGATGCGCAGCAGCACCTCATCGCCGAAGAGGTGGCCGTAGTTGTCGTTGATCTTCTTGAAGTGGTCGATGTCAACGACGGCAAGCCAGCATGGTTGGGTGATGGTGGCACTGCAGGTGCGGCGTTCTTCCGCTTGCTGGCGGGCCTGCTCGGCCAGCTCGGCGGCGGCGATCAGGCGTTCGAAGTCGTCGTCGAAGGTCTTGCGGTTGAGGAGCCGGGTCAGGGTGTCCAGGTTGGCGTACTCCCAGGCCTGGTGCTGGTTCTCGAAGCAGCGCAGGAACAGCGTGAGGGCCTGGCAGTCCGCGGTGCGGGGCTTGAGGGGGCTATGGATTTCCAGCACCCAGCGGGCTTCGCCCAGGGCGCCAACGGCAAAGGCGAGGCGCCAGGTGTCGCCCTCGTGGGCGATCGCGTAGCCGTAGTCGGTATGCAGGCAGTCGGCCAGGAGCGGGTCCACCGGGAGCCAGGACTGGCCATCGCAGACGTCGTCCCAGTAGGTGTCGGCGCCGTCGGATACGCAGCAGCCAAGCAGGCCGACGGTGAGGTCGGGAGGCGAGAAGCGCACGGCGAACATCAGGCAGAAGCTGCCATTGAGGAAGTCCATGGCGGTTTCGGCGGCTATCCGGAAGATCTCGCGCAGGTCGCGGGTGCGTGACAGAACCTCGGCACCCCGGAGAAGAGGCATCTGGCGCGAATTCGTGGTGTCGGACGCCGGGGCAAGGCGCATGGTGGAGGGGGCGGGCCGTGGCTGGATGGAGCCAATAACGTCAGACATTGTGAAATCTGAAGCCGGCCGGCCCGATTCTGCGTCCATGCCGCGGGCCGATCAGAGATAGCCCTCCTGCTCGCCTTTCAGTTGCTGGATGCGCAGCGTCCGGGCCAGTGCGGCGAGCATCGGCGGGAGAGGGGCCTCGACTTCGAGCCGGTCGAGCAGGGACTGATCGCGTCCGGACAGGGGCCGCTTCGCCGGGAGCGAATCGAAATCGGCGGGGCCCATCCGCCAGGGCTGCCACACCAGCCCCGCTGCGGTCCACAGCTGGCCCGCCTGCAATGCGATGGCGATGCCGTCAGGATCCGGGTCGCAGGCGATCCATGCAGGGGCGGGTAGTAGGTCGAGCAGTCGGGTAACGCTGCTGCGCCACCAGGATGGAGGATAGCCGGGCAGCCACAGCACCGCCTCGGCAGGCCCGCAGGTGCGGGCGACCCGCTCGAAGCTGGTGCGGTTTTCCACCAGCCTCCAGGCGCTTGGCGCCCCGGTGGCGGCGCTCATGGCATTGATCGTTGCCGGTGTCAGGGCGATGAAGTCGGGGACAAGCCCCAGGGGCCATGTTCCGCCAGAGAGAGCGACGGACGTGGGAAGGCGCACCAGCAGCAAGGGGGTATGATCGCTGATGCCGAAATCGTCGAGGCTGAGAGCGCTGCTCAGCCAGGTCTTCTCGGCGTCACTGATCTGTTTGGTGTCACCCCGGGCGAAGTGGGAGAAATCCCGCCAGGTACCGCTGCGCTGCTGCTCCTGCCAGGCTTCCAGGGCGACCAGCAGCCCATGGCGCGCCAGGGCTCGGGCCGGCGGCAGGGCGTCGAGGGTTTGGGCCGCCAGATCGAGTTCCGGGTGGGTGAAGCACCGCTGGCGCGCCTGATCCCACAGGCTCTTGTCGGCATCGGGCTCGGGGAGACCGAGCACACGGCGCAAGGCGGCCGGGTCGAGAAAGCGGAGTTGCCTGGGCCACCAGTGCCCGCGCTCATGGCATTCCTCGAGCTCGATGGCTCCGGAGCGCAGCAGGAGGTCAAGCAGGCGATCCGCGAGCATGGCCCGATGGGGGCCTGCGGCACGCAGCAGGGTGTCGTGACGCACCGCCTTGTCGGATGCGCGCTTCACCCAGCCGGCCAGGAGCTGCCGTTCGTCCGTGGGCCAGGCGTCCAGATTCAGCGGCTGCGGCGCGCCCCGCCGGAGGCGGCGCTGGCCCTTCAGGCTGGCCCGCAGCGGGTCGTCCAGCCGCAGGGTGCACACACCGTCGCCATCGGGGGCGCTCCAGTCCATGGGCGGTGATGCGCTAGAGGCTGCGCTGGATCAGCCCGATGGGCGGAGCCCAGTCGTCGCCGGGTTTCTTCTTGCGGGTGACCAGGGTGAGCTGGGCCGGGGCGAAGACGTTGGCGTTGTGGGTGACCGGGGTGGTGATGAGGTACTGGGCGCGGGTGGCGCGCAGGAAGGTGCCGACCCGGTCGATGTTGGCGATGTCCAGGTGGGCGAAGGGCTCGTCGATGAAAACGAAGCCGCCGGGGCGGGCCTCGTCCATCAGCAGGGCGATGAGCAGGATCAGGGATTTCATGACCTGCTGGCCACCCGAGGCTTCGCCGTCGTTGAGGCCCACGGCGCCCTTGCGGTCGAAGTCGAAGCGCACCTCCAGGCCGGCGGCGGCGAGGGCCCGGTCGTCGTTGCCGAGCAGGGGTACCGGGCAGTCCACGTCCACGTTGGCCAGGTCGCCGAGGGCGCGCAGGTTCTTGCCGTACTGGCGCACGGTGGCGCGGAGCTTGGCGATGTAGGCGGCGCGGGCTTCGCCGGTGATGCGCCGGGCGGCGTTGCAGTGGCGTTCGCGTTCGGCGTACTGGCTTTCCCGGTCGAGCACGTCGGCCTTGAGGCGGCCGGCCAGGGTGAGCACGGTGTCGTCGGTCACCCAGTCGCCGTTGGCCAGGCGCTGGCGCAGGCGTTCCAGCTCGGCGCGGGCGCCGCGGGCGCCGTCGTACTTGTCGGCCAGCAGGGTATTCGCGGCGGAGTCGCGCCAGTCGGCGGGCATGCCCCGGCGCAGGCGACGCAGGCGCTGGATGCGATTGGCCTGGTCGTGGCGGCGGGGGGCAGCCTCGGCGGTCAGATGATTGACCTTTGCGGCGAGGCCGGCCATGTCCCGGCGGCGGCGATCCAGTTCGATGTCGATGCCGCGCAGGGATTGGTCGATGCGGTCCACGTCGCCCTTGGCTTCAGCCCGGTCGGCAATGGCCTGGGTCAGGCGGGCGCGGGCGGCGGGCAGGGCGTTCTCGGCGGCCTCGAAGTCGGTTGCCCGGGCGGCCAGAAGCTGGGCGGCCTCGATGCCGTGGAGGCGGGCGCGCAGGGCGTCGGCTTCTTCCTTGGCGGCGTCGAGCTGGGGGCGGATCTCCCGCAGGCGGGCGTCGATGCTGTGCATGTCGGCATCGAGCTGCTTCAGGCGCGAGGCGCGGGCCAGTTCGCCAAAGTGGAAGTCGGTGGGTTTGCCCAGGTGGCGGGCGCCCCGGCGTTCCCGGTGGTAGCCGTCGCGGGTGATCCACTCGGTTTCCCGGGGGAGCTGGCGGGCGGCGTCGGCGTCTTCGACCCGCTGGATGCGGTTGAGGAGGTCGGCGAGCCAGCGGGGCACGGCGTCGACGAAGCGGATGACTTCGGCCAGCGATCCACGGGTGGCAGGGGGCGCCGTTTCGAGTTCAGGCACGATGAAGTGGCGGAAGCGTTCCTGCTCGCCCAGGCCCCAGGCAGCGTGGCGGTCCTGCTCCCGCTCCAGCAAGATCACGTGGCGGTAGGGCCGCAGCACGGCCTCGACGGCGCCCTGCCAGTCGGGGTCGGTGACCTCGACGATCTCCGCGAGGGCGCGGTGGGCGATGCCGGCTTCTCTCAGGCGGTTGCGGAAGCGGCTTACTTCGGCGTCGGCGGGCGGGCCGCGGTGATCGCGGGTGGCACGTAGCTGGGCGGTCTTGTCTTCAAAGGCGGCGATGGCTTCGCGTTCCTGGCGCTGCAGGTGGACCAGGCGGGCATCGGCCCTGGCGTAGTCGGCTTCCAGGTCCACGGCGGCGTCGCCGGCTTCGCGGGCCAGGCGGGCGCGCAGGGCGGTGCGTTCGGCCAGAAGTTTGTCGCAGTCATGCACCTGGATCAGGGCATTGCGATGTTGCTCTTCGGCCTCCAGGTCGCGGCTGCGGGCGGCCTTGCGTTCGGCTTCGGCGGCGGCCTTTTCGGCTTCCACACCGGCGCTGCGTGCGCGCTGGGCGTTCAGTTCGTCCTCGCTTTTCTGGCGCTCGCTGCGCCCGCGGGCGAGGTCGTCCCGGGCCTGGGCGATGTCGCGGAGGAGTTCGGCGACTTCCAGGCGCGGCACGATCTCGGCGGTCAGGGCACGGGCTTCGTCGTCGAGCTGCTTCCATTCCAGGTAGCGGTCGGCCTCGAGGCGCTTGGTTTCGGCCTGGGCACGCAGGCGGTCAAGATCGAGGCCAAGGGCGGCCAGCTCTTTCTCGGCGTTGTTCTGTTCTTCCCGGGCGGCGGCGTAGTTGTCCAGCACCTCCTTGTCGCCGAAGACGTCAAAGACCAGCTCCAACAGGGACTTGGGGGAGTATTCGCAGAGCTTGTCGGTGTCGCCCTGTTCCAGGGCCAGCACCTTGGCGATGGCGGGGGTGAGGCCGCCCCAGGCCAGGCGGCTCTGGTAGTCCCGGTAGCCGACCCATTCGACGACCTTGTCCTCGCGGGCCTCAAGGGCTTCGATGGAAACGTCGCCGTCGGCGATCGCGTAGTCGCGGGTCCAGTCACCGCCGGCGCGGCGGATGCGGCAGGCGAGGGTGACTTCGTCCTTCAGGCACGGAAAGAAAGGGCGCTTGCCGGTGCTGCCCGGCCGGTTGGCCACCACCGCGCGGATCCAGGCGAAGCTGCGGTTGGCCCGGCGAACGTAGCGGCGGAAGTCGCGCTTGCCTGAGCAGCGCAGGCCGAACAGGGTGCGCAGGGCATCGAGCAGGGTGGTCTTGCCAGAGCCGTTGGGGCCGACGATGGTGATGATCTGCGCGTCGAGGGGCAGGTTGAAGCGGCGCCAGTAGTCCCAGTGGACCAGTTCGAGTTGCTTGATGTGGAACATCAGTGGTCTTCCTGCTCGGTGTCGGCGTCTTCGAGGGGATCGGCTTCGGCCGCCGTGAAGGCATCCTGCCCGGGAGGCGGGTGGCCGGCCTGGGCGAGGACCTCGCCGAGGGTGCCGTAGATGATGCGGTCGGCCAGCAGGCGGTAGTCCAGCAGAACGTCCAGCAAAGGCCCCTCGTGGATCATGCCGCCGCGACGCTCGATGAAGCCGAGCTGGGCCAGGCGCGACAGGAGCTTGCCCTGCACGTAGGTCTTGTGACCCAGCACCGGAGCGAAGTCGGCCAGCAGGGAGGCTTCGGAGAGGGCGCCGGAGACTTCTTCGCCATGGGACAGCGGTGCCTCCTTGCCGAACATGTCGTCCTGGCCGTCGTCGGCGAGCTTCTGGCGATTCACCTGGCGTTCCCGCTTGGGCAGGATGATCAGGGCCCACAACACCACCAGCAGGGCCAGCTGGTCACGGGTCAGGCCGATGTTGCTGGCGGCGTACTCGCGGCTGGCACCGAACACCGGCTCGTGCATGTCGCCGGCCAGGGCGACGGCCACGTGCTCGGCGTAGGGGTTGTCGATGAGCTGGAGCCCCACGGCGGCGAGGCGGGCGTCCAGGTCCACCCGGAAGCTCTCGTCGACCAGGGCGCGGCGTACCAGCGGGTCGGTGCGGGGCAGGCTGCGATTGGCCAGCAGGCGGGCAGTGAGGGTCCGG
>NZ_JAFLDT010000078.1 GCF_017302315.1 Zoogloea sp. | reverse complement strand
AGTGGCGAGGGCAGGCTTTCCGTCGTCGAAAGCCCGCCTTTGCGGTGAAGGACGAAAAGCTATTTCCAGGGGAATCCGAACTGCCGAACCGGGCTTGTCCAACAACCGGTTCAGATCGTGGCTCGCGCTGCGATCACGATCTAACCTTAATCGTTAGAAAGCGGATCGGACGACCACGACTGTGTGCGGACTTTGCGCATCAGCATCATTCCCATCATGTCAGGGGGTAGGGCCTTGTTGGTCAGGATGACAACGCCGGTCTTCGTCTTCGCGTCGATGGACAGGTATGACGCGTAGCCGCCAACCATGCCGTTGTGCCAAACAACCTGTTGGTTACCCAAGAATTTGTCGATAAACGTGGGCTGCATCCAACCGATACCTGTATCACCGCCGAATTGCGGCTGCTTCATCTTCTCGAACGGACGCGAAAGCAACTTGCCATCGTCTACATTCGCCTGAATGAACTTCAGCATGTCTTGTACGTTGGAATTGAGCGCGCCCGCGCCGGCCAATGCAGCAAAGCGCCATATCGGAGTTGGCGACCCCTTGGCGGTGTGGCCCTGAGCCATATGCATCTGCATGGATGAGGACAGCGTGACTCCGGTTCCTTCCATCTCCAAGGGCGCCAGTATCCTTTCTTTTACCATTGATTCGTAGTCCTTGCCGGTGACCTTCTCAAGCACGTGGCCCAACAACCCCATCCCATAGTTGGAATACTCGAACCGGCCAGCGTCTTTCTTGTCTTCTGCAGTGGCAAGATAGTCGAAGATGTATTGCGGTCCCAGATGGCTGTACGGGTCCAACAAAACATCGTCACCTTTAGCCGCCTCGGTTGCCTTTTCGTCGAGCGATTGAGGGATTCTCGGAAAGCCCGATGTGTGTGTGGCGAGTTGCCTCAGCGTCACTTGCTGGACGGTCGGCGACAAGGGCATCGAGCGTCCAAGCAATTCATCCAGGGTTGCATCCATGTTGACGACCCCTTCGTCGCACAGGATCTGCAGCAAAGTGGCGGTGAAGACCTTACTGACCGAAGCGATTTGAAAGACTGTCGCGCCGTCAGGGGCCGTGCCGTCGGCAGCGCCGCTTATGGTTCCGTAGCCTTTGATGAACGACTTGCCATCCTTGTAGACGCCGACCACCACGCCACGAACTTGCGGCTGTTTCAGGAACTTGGCGACCTCCTCATCGATGGAGGCTTGGAGGTCTCTTGCGTCTGTCGTGTTGTTCATCCGATGCTTCAGATAGAGGAAGCCGGACAGAACCACAACTGCGAGTACCGCTAATACGATCGCGACAGTCTTCATACAGTGAAGCTTTCTAACGTTCAAGGTGAGGGGCGCGAGCCGCTTTGCGGCGAAGCGTCCCTCTCGACCGCAGTGTTAGCCGTCTGGTAGGCAGACTCAAACGCCGCCCCTTCATTCATTTGCTCAATGAATCGGAGTAGTCCTGCGCTACCTGCCTTCGCCAACCAAGGCCGCAATTCGTGTCCCGCTGCCGAGTAGACCGGCCGGATTTCTGGCTCACCTTTCGCTTTGCGCTCAATATTCTGGTCTTCTCCGTATTTGTGAATGGCGTCCAGCCATTGCCTCAATGACTTGAATGTTTGCAGTTCTTCGCGGGTTGGGCGTGGCACATTGGTGGCGTCTAGGAATTTCCAGTGACTTTCAGAATGCTCTGGCGCCTCACTTATCGCAACCGCAACGCCCTCATCAAACCACCGAGGCAGACGATTCCAAGCGAGGAAGCTTAGGCGGGTACTCATTTCCGCGTGTGACCATTCATGTGCAAGGAAATGCCAATTCAGCCCACGCGGCGACAGCAGGATACGTTGGCCGTAGACCTTCGCCACAGAACCCCGCCCTCCACCGAAGCCTTCATAGCATTCCTCGGTGATGCAGGCGTGAACTATCGGACTAGCACTCGTGTTGCCATATGAGGCACGTATGGCGTTTTCTGCGTTGGCCATAGCCTCTCGGAGTTTTTCTCGTGTTGCCTCGTCTGCGCCAGACTCAATGTATAGACCGGGTGTGACTGGGGTCAGGCCAAAGCTCTCAGGCGCAAGGAGTTTGCCCCCCTGAAGAACACTGCACCCGCTGAGAATACTTCCGGCCAGAAGAAGCACGATGATCCAGAATTGGCGCATGATTGGCTCGGCAAAAAAGACGGCTAACGTTCGAGTTCAGGGGCCTTGCGCGGCTTTATGCGCAAGGTCCCCTGCAACGAAGGGTTGGACGAAGCCGCTCCGCGGAGAATCCCCTCTCCGCCACCGCACGATCTACTGTGTGATCTCACGCCCTCGCTCATGAGGGGTGATTCTGCACAACATCGTGAGGATAGGCCAGCATGAACACAGCATCTTCTGCACACTTCGATCAGCAATACCAGTTGCATCTGAAGCACCTCAAACTCAAGGGGCTGCAGCCCAAGACCATCGACGCCTACGCCCGCGCCATCCGGCGTCTGGGGGGCTACTTCTCCGGTCAGATCGATGCGCTCTCCGAAGCGCAGCTGACCGAGTACTTCAGCGACCTGATCGGCACCCACTCCTGGAGCGCCGTCAAACTCGATCTCTACGGGCTCAAGTTCTACACCACGCACGTCCTGAAGAAGCCCTGGGTGATGCCCGATCTGATCAAGCCACCCAAAGCGCAGCGCCTGCCCGACATCGTGACGGTGGAGGAAGCGCAGCGGCTGTTCAGTGCCACGCGCACCCTGAGTTACCGGGTGGGTGACGCATCGATGTTCCGCAATGGGCGCCAGTTTGCCGCGTGGCTCGGCCTCACGCCCAGCCAGTCGGGTAGTGGCGGCAAGACGAAGCTTGGACGCATCACCCGGCGAGGCGACGACTACTTGCGAACCCTGCTTGTGCAGGGCGCGCGCAGCGTGCTGGCTGCGACGCTCCGAAAGCAGCGGCGTGCATCCCCTAAAAAGCTGACTCGTCTGCAGCAGTGGATCGTCGTGCTCAACGGACGGATCGGCTATCACAAGACCTTGGTCGCCATCGCCAACAAGCACGCAAGGCAACTGTGGGCGGTGCTGGCGAAGGGCGAGGCATACAACCCACAGGCCTGGCAACGGGCCTGAGCGCCATCGAGCAATGGCAACTGCACATCAGCGATAGACGAACAGGTCAGACCGACCAGCAGAGAGCCTGGCTAACCCGATGGCGGATCAAAGAGGGAAGCGGCTGATCCCTGTTTCCCCGATCCCGCCGACGAACGATTGAGGCCTGCTGGTGCGGTTAGTCGCATGGCCCCGGGCGAGACCCGAGCAAGGCCGATTAGAGAGAGGCAGTCTGTCTGTCCGATCCGTTGCGTGTGTGTAGGCGTCAGGAAACAAAAGCAGGTAGGCAGGAAAGGAAAACCGGCCTGGCGGCCGGTCATTGGAAAATGGTGCTTGACGGGGAAGTCCTTAGAGTAGTGTTAGGCTGAGGTGAGTCGTCTGCCGAATACTCCGACCTTGATCGGGTGATGTTCATTTGTGTTGTTCAACCTTGGCAAAGATGCGTCCACCATCGGAAACCTTGACGCCAAAAAACTGAAGCATCTCAAAGTCCGCATACAGGATGGCGCAAGACCGTATGAAAGCAGTGCGTGGCTCCGTAGGATCTTCATGGGCGACGCACTTTATAGCCATACATTTGTCCTTTATGTGCGGCGTGCTGAAGCTCAGTTTTGTGTGTTCAGTCTTATGGGCAATTTGATGGGCAAATTCGTTACGCACCTCACGGATGATGTGGAGGTCAGACCTGATTGTGTCAGTGATAAGCCCAAGCAATCGGGAGAGATCAATCTTTGCTGAAAGGGTACCTAGGGGTCCGTTTCCTCCGAAGAGACGCTTCCAGGATTGCGGTTCGGAGTGCAGGAATGATTCGATTGCGGCGGACATAGACTCCTCCAGCCACGCTGCGCCCACAATGGCTGCGCCTCGGTCTGATTGACCGTTGATTTCCTCAATCAACGTCGCCATGCGCTGATATGCCTCGGCAGAGTTCGGATCGTATCTCATGCTGCCTAACGTAGTGCTAACCGGCGCTGCGCGGCTTTATCGCGCAGCGTCCAGAGAGCGAAGCGAACGGGGTTGAGCGCCGGGTTAGAGCGCGAAGCCATCGGGAACCTCTCGGATCGGCGCGTATTTGAGTTCGGGACCAAGCGCCGTTGCGACAGGGCGCCACCAGAGGCGTGCAGACTCAATAACAGAGGCGACGCCAAACTCTGGTTCGGTCTTCTCGAAGTCGTAGTCTGGCGACCAGACTATCTTCTGCTCCTCCATTCGCAACGTGGCAGCCGAAATGATTCGGTCGTAGCCAGCAGGGGTGGCGATAGCAATGTGGGAGACTCGATCAAACAAGAGTTCAACAGCGGACGGATCGGCACGTTGGCGTTGAACGATCAGTCTGCACTTTAGGTCAGGTGTATCTGGGCACGTCATTTTGAAATCGGGACTAACGTAGTAACCGCCCCACAAATGTAGTTCGTGAATGCAGGCGTCGTGAAAGAAACCGAATGCACTTAGCAGGGCTTCTCCATCAGTTTTCGTGATAACGGGATGCCACATAGTTGCGCTCTAACGTTTAGCTTGAGGGGCCGCCCGGCGGCGGAGCCGACGGGGAACCGAGAAGCGCAGCTTCTCGGCGGTCCCCTCGAAGCGCGGGTTAGAGCCCATTGAGCAGTGAGCTACGGACACGGGCCATACTCCAACGCAAGAATGAAGTTGCGACGATATTCAGCAAAGCTTTCTGGCGCGGCGGGATAGAAGGGCATTGCGGCGGCTTGAGACAAAGTGAATGTGACGAGATAGATGATGAGGAACGCGAGGCGACGGACCCAATTGCCCAATACGCGCCTGGACAGAACCAGCGCGAGAGTAACCAGGAGAGCCGACACGGCCCAATAGATCTGGGACTCCCAAACATAGCCACCACACGAAAACAGGCCAAAGTAGGTGCCGCCTGCACATGCAAAGAGAAGCGCAACGATGGCGATGAAGTGGCCGATGGGCTGAGCGCGAGAAGACATGGGCTCTAACGTTTTAGGTAAGGGGCCGCCCGCTTGCGGGCGGTCCAGCGGAGGCCGCAGGCCGGAGCGGCCTTGACCGAAATGTTAGGTTGCATTTTGCTCCTGACGATACTGCCTGTTAGCCTCTCGGATCAGCGCCACCAAGCAATAGATGAACAAGCCGAGGAAAAGAACTGCCAAACCGAGGGAGCTATATGCCCAAACAGCCGCGCGCGCTGGTGGCCAACGCTCGGGTTCGGCGGCGCTAAGCCAGGCGTAAAAAACCACGCATAGCCCGGCATAACCACCGGCAGGAACCGAGAGCACTAAGCCAAGCCACAAAAGAATGCGACGACGTTTGCTCATGCAATCTAACGTTCGAGGTACGGGGCGCGAAGCCCGCTTGTGGACGTCCCCTTGACTGAGGAGTTAGGCCCCACAGCCGCCACCTGCATTTCGGTTAAGAGGCAATTTGGCAATTTGAGTTGTACGTTCGGGTTCACGTAGCAGGCGATCTAGCGCACCGGACTCAGCGAGGACTTGCACAGCCCCGGTGTCGTGATTCACCAGGACCAACCTGCTTGCAGAAACGAGTGCGGACTTTGGAATGGCGAACTGCAGGTTGCGCACGAACTCGCATTTGGTATTGAACAGCCGAAAACGAGGGCGTGTTACCCAAACGTGGACCTGGGCCGTTCCGTCTGGCCCGCTGGTGATGGTTGGATGTGGAACCGGCCCCGACTCGTAGAAAAACTCCAACTTCTCGACACTTAGCGCCCCGGCCTCCATGTGCGCGTGCATCTCAAGTGAGAGGTTCGCTGGTGGATCGAACGGGGCTGAGGCAGAGAAGTCTGCGATCAACTGCCCCGCCACTGCATCGGCGGGCATCGGTGCTTCCGAATTGAAGAAGTAGGCAGCGGCCACGAGGGCGATGCCACAAGTTGCAGGGATAACGCGTCGCAATTTGGGGCCTAACGTAGAAGTGAGTGGCCTGCGCGGCTTTTCGCGCAGGTCCGCTCGACTGCCGGGTTGGGGTGCGGGTCAGTGAATTGGCTTACTGCTGACATAGGGTGCAGGGAAGTCGTTGTCGTAGGTGCCTTTCCACGATCGCACGCGCAAGGCGTTGGCATAGTAGTACTCGTAGTTGGCGTCTGGAATTTCTGAAACAAGCACAGCCGATCCGGAAAATACGCCGTCTTTGATCACGTTGTCTCCGCTGCAAAGGTACGAAACGACAACACGTTCTTCACTCAGCAATTGCTGAATGAAGGAGATGGCGCCCGCTGATTCTTCGGCGGACGGAAGTATCGACGCGTAGTGACGGTGGCAGGAGCCGAAGTAAACGGTGATCTCTTCGTTGTATAGCGAGGTAATGCCAAGAGGGCCATTCTTGCCCCCGGGTGAGGGTGGCACTTCGACGCGGAAGAAGTTGAGGCCGTCTTCGGCGACAACGGTGAGAAAATGCTCCCAATCGGGAAAGACGGAAAACAAGTCCTCGGCCATCTGCCGAGAGTACGACTCAAGTGCCTCGATCATGGAGCGCCCCAACGTGAAGTAGACGACATTTGACGCCTCCGGCGTCTTACACGACTGTCGCCTAAGCTGCCATACGCCTGCAAGCCATTGAATCCAAAGACCCTCTTATCTGCCTCATCGCCCATCTTGTCGTCTACCTCTCCTGCATCCGCCTGCTACCCCATAGTCATGCCGATACTCACACCTTCCCCGCCGTTCTCCTATGAACTGGTTCACTTGACCAGGGCGCGTACCCAGCTACAGAGGTTTCGGAAAACCTGACGGGCAATCCCCGCCCGGCCAGACTCCATCACCCCGGCAAGAATCTCCCGAACCGCCTCAGCTACTCACCCCCGGTCAGCGCCTGAAGCTGCTGGTTCGTATAGAAACGCAAGCTGACGACTTCCGACATGTTTCCGGGGGCAAAGGACTTGGGAAAGGAGAGCACCGGGCCATATACGTAGCCCTGCAGCCCGTCGCCGGCGTTGCCGAATGAAGACAGGCTCTTGATGACGGTCAGGCGGTATCCCTTGCCGGCGTAGTACAAGGTGCCGCCATCGGCGGGGAGGGGGGCCTGCTCATCGAGGGCTGCGTTCTTGGGCTTTTTGCCCTGCAATACCCGCTCGAAGTCTTCCGAGGCCTGGGTGATGATCTCCCGCTGTGCGGGCGAGAGCGTGTCCAGCTCGACGCCCTGAAAGGGGCCGGAGGGCAATACGGTGCCAGCAAGCGCGGTGCCCGCCAGGAGGATGAATGCCAATGTCACTGCGCGTCGAAGCATCGATGAGTCTCCACTGCGGGTCTTGAATTTAAAGGCGCTGGGTAGCGCCATGGCCTGCCTTGAATCAGACCAAAAGCATAATTCAAAACCGGCGAAGGCGCCTCACCCCACCCGATCCGCATTCAGAAACGCAATCAAAGCCTGAAACCCCGCCTTCGCCTGACCCGTCGGGTCCACGATGCTGTGGCTGAAGTACCGTTCCACGTTGGCCGCCGTGATGGCGGTGTTGAGGGGGTCATAGGTCGCCCCGCCGGCGCCCCCGGCCGTGTGGCCCATCATGCGGATCAGGGCGATCTGGCTGATGCCGGCCGCGGCGGCGGTGTTGCCGCTGGCCACGGCCTTGTCGTACAGCGCTTTTTCGGCCGGGCTGAGATTGGCCATGGTGTTCACCATCCCGGTGGCCTTTTGCATGTAGTCCAGTTCGTCGGCGGTGAGCTTTTCGGGCGGCTTGCCCTGGGCGGCGATCTCGGCAAGGCGCTGGTCATGGGCAAACAGGTAGGCCTGATCGGCTTCGCTGCGGTTGATCGGCCCCCGGGCGCGGATGGATGCCAGCTTTGCCTCGACGGAGGCGTCGCCCTCGGCAGCCAATGCGGCCCGGGCGGCGGATGAGATGTGGACCGGGTCGGCAGATTCTGCCGCCGCGGCGGGCGAAATATGCCGCAAGGATGATGCCCGCTCCATGGCGTGGGCAAAATAGGTGGCGGAAACGGGCTGGATGTTCATGACTGGCCTCCGGTGTGGTTCCGGTGGGGATGGAGGCAGATTGCGTGCCAGCGTGTGTCGGCGGTTGTCCGACTACGCGGATGTCGAGGAAGTCCCGGGATATCCGGCTACCCAGGCAGGTGCAATTGATGGTTTCCCGGGCGGAACGATCTATCCGCCTACTGTGGAAGGCGTATTCTTGAATCCAGTGCTCGCGCTACATATAATCCCATTAAAACAGGAGAATAAAATGGCACGGCGCGTCGTTCCCACCGCCTTCCCCACCGCCCCCCAGCTCAGGACGTGCGAAGAGCTCGGCGCGGCCGTTCGTGCGGCCCGCACCGCCAGCGGGCTCACCCTTGAAGAGGCTGCGCTGGCGGTGAGCATCGCCAAGCAGACGCTGGGCGACCTTGAGGCAGGCAAGCCGACGGTGGGCCTGGGGATTGCGCTGCGGGTGGCACAGGCCCTCGGCGTGAGCCTCTTCATTGCACCCGCAGGCGAGGCGGAGCAGATTGCGCAGCTTATCCATGAGGCACGCGGCTGATGGAGCTCGACGTTCTGCTGAATGGAGAAGTTGCCGGCACGCTGAGCTACACGGCCAGCACCCATCGCTATGCCTTCCGTTACAGCCCGGCCTGGCTGTCGCGCAAGGATCGCTACGCCCTCGGCCCGACACTGCCGCTTGCACTGGCCGAGGTGGCACACGGTGCCGAGGCGGCAATTCAAGAGCAGCACAGCGCTGCGGTGCGCCAGTTCTTCGAGAACCTGCTGCCCGAAGGGCAGGCGCTTGACGATGCGGCGAGCACGCACAGGCTCTCGAAGGGCAACCTGATGGGGCTTCTGGCTGCGCTGGGCGGGGAGACCGCCGGGGCGCTTCAGTTGCGCCGGCCCGGAACGGAGTTGGCGCCCGTGGCCGAGATCCGCCGGGCTCTGGCACATGCGGCGCTCTCGGAACGCATCCGCGCACGCCCCTTCCACCCCTTCTCGGTCTGGGATGGACGCGTCCGCCTGTCCATCGCAGGCTACCAGGACAAGATCGCGGTCTTCGAGAAAGAAGGGCTGTGGTCGCTGGTCGAGGGCAGATACCTGGCTTCAACACACATCCTCAAGCCAGAGCCGGTGTCGGCTCAGCTTGCCGGGCTCACCGGCAACGAGTTCTTCTGCATGCGCCTTGCCCATTGGGCAAAGCTGCCCGTGGCTGAGGTCGCCCTCGTGCGGGTGCCCGAACCGGTGCTGGTAGTGAAGCGCTTCGACCGGGAGCACAGGCCCGGGCGCGTGATGCGCCGACACATCATCGATGGCTGCCAGGCGTTGGGCCTTTCGTCGGCACTCAAGTACGAGAGGCCTTACGGCGACGCCCGCGACGTGCGTGATCTACGCGACGGGGCATCGCTGCCGATGCTCTTTGCGCTCCTCGCACGCAGCCCTCGACCCGTCGCAGAGCGCCTTGCACTGCTGCGCTGGACGCTCTTTCAGGTGCTCATCGGCAATATCGATGCCCATGCAAAGAACCTCTCCTTTTACGTGGCACGGGAAGGGCTCTCGCTTGCACCCGCTTACGATCTTGTATGTGGGATCGCCTTCAACGGAGAAAAACGCCTCGACACCTACGCCCTGGCCATCGGCGATGCGTTTCAGGCACACGAGCTCTCCCCCTTCGAATGGGCCCATTTCGCCCACGCCTGCGCACTGCCTTTCCGTCAGCTAAGCACCGAGCTGTCCCGCATGGCCGCGCGTGTGCGCGAAGCGCTCCCGAAAGCCTGCGACGATGCGCGGCGTGCCGGGGTGGAGCTGGCGCAGATTGAGCAAATACAAGGGCTGATTGCTGCCGAGTGCGAGCGCCAGGCAGAGATGGCCCCTGCAGTAGCAAAGGTCGACCCCTCGCTTTACTGAGAGGGTGTGAAGAAATCGTAGCGAGCGGTTCGAGTTCGCCCCGAGAAGCGCAGCCGTACATGGGTACGGTGAGCATCGCAGGGACGAAATCGGGTCGCGCAGTTGATTTATTCACACCCTCTGAGCCACACCCTTCCCGCGAAACGCCTGATCGATCAGGACGCCGGGTCGGAGATGAAACCGATCCGCACCAGCCCCGCCTTGGCGGCGGCGGCCATCACCCTGGCCACCACGTCGTAGCGCACATTGCGGTCGGCGCGGATATGCACTTCGGGCTGGGGCTCCCGGGCGGCCTCGGCGGCAAAGCGCGCGGGCAGCGCGTCGAGGGCAACGGCTTCGCCGTTCCAGAAGAGCTCGCCGTTTTCGCGGATGCCGAACTCGATGTGCTCCGGCCGGGTGATGTTCGGGCTGCTGGAGGCCTTGGGCAGTTCGATCTTGACCGAGTGGGTGAGCAGGGGCGCGGTGACGATGAAGATCACCAGCAGCACGAGCATGACGTCCACCAGCGGGACCACGTTCATGTCGGCCATGGGCATCTTGCCCCGGTAGCGGTTGAAGTCTCCCCGGGCCATGGCTCAGCTCCGCTGGGCGGCAGCGGGCGCCACCGGCTTGCCATTGCCGCCCTTCACGGTAAGCAGCACGTACAGGTCGTGGGCGAAGGACTCCAGGCGGGACAGCCACATGCGGTTGCGGCGGTTGAAGGCGTTGTAGGCCAGCACGGCGGGGATGGCCACGGCCAGGCCGAGGGCGGTCATGATCAGCGCCTCTCCCACCGGCCCGGCCACCTTGTCCAGGGTGCCCTGCCCCGACAGGCCGATCTGCACCAGGGCGTGGTAGATGCCCCACACGGTGCCAAACAGGCCCACATAGGGCGAGGCAGAGCCGGCCGAGGCCAGCACCGTGAGGCCATATTCCGAGGCCGCCGCCTCGCGGTCCACCTCGTTGTTGAGGGTGCGCGTGAGGTATTCGGTCATGCCCCCGGCCACGGCGAGGTTGTCCTTGCCGCTGTCGGCCAGGGCTTCGAGGGCGCGCTGGACCAGGGAGGCGAAGGCGTTGTCGGCGGGCTGGGCGCGCAGGCTGGCTTCCACCTCGGTGAGGGACGCGGCCTGCCAGAAGCGCCTGAGAAAGGCGTCGGCCTTGCGCTGGGCCAGGGCATTGGCGACGAAGCGGGTGACGATGAGATACCAGCTCGACACCGAGAGCAGCAGCAGGGTGCCCAGCACCGCCTTGCCGACCCCGTCGGTTTGCGTCAGAAAGTGGGCAAAGCCCAGGCCATCGATGGCGCTCGGTTCCATGAATCAGTTTCCGTTGAGGATGAAGTTGAAGGGCTGCAGGGCCACGGCCCGCACGGGCTGGCCGTTGCGGCTGGCCGGCGTGCAACGCCAGGTCCGCACCGCGGCGAGGGCGGCATCGTCCAGGCGGGAGTGGCCACTGCTGCGCTCGACGCGGGCATGGGCCACGTTTCCGGATTCACTCAGCTCCACCCGGAGCACGACGACGCCGGTCTCGCCCAGGCGGCGCGACGGGGCCGGGTAGGCCGGTGCGGTGCGCTCCGGGCAGGCCACGGAGAGCTCGGACGACAGGGACACGGGCCCGGCGGGCAAGGGCATGGGCGGGGCCTTCGCCTCGGGCTCGGGTGCGGCCTCACGAACGGGCTGGTGCGGTGGCGGCGGGGCCACATGGTCGGTGGGCGCCACCGTCCGCGCTTCGGCCACGATCTGCCGCGGCTGGGGCTTCTCGATGGGCTTGTGCTTCGGCTTGGGCTCGGGGGGCGGCGGGCGCTTGGGCTCCACCTTCTTCTCGGGCACAGGTGGGGCCACGAAGTTGACGAAGAGCGTCATGGCCTCGTCCGGCGTG
The DNA here is from genome assembly GCF_017302315.1 of Zoogloea sp. Lineage (GTDB taxonomy): Bacteria > Pseudomonadota > Gammaproteobacteria > Burkholderiales > Rhodocyclaceae > Zoogloea. Next base: position 7,163 of record NZ_JAFLDT010000078.1, on the reverse strand, counting down.
GGGATGAGGCGGTGCTGCCACAGGCCCCACAGGGCGGCCCCGTGCAGGGCCACCACAAAACCCAGGCCCAGCGCCCGGTCGATGGACAGGAAAGCGCGCTTCTCAGGCATCGGCGGAGGCGGCGGCAGAGGGGCTGTTGCGACGCTGCCAGGACAGGGATCGGGCCTTGCGCTTCTTCCACCAGATGTAAACGCCGGTCACCGACAGCATGGCGATCACCAGGCCGAGGGCGCTGACGAAGATGCGATACGGCAAACCGAAGACGTTGGCGTCGTGAAGGGCGATCAGCCAGCTGGTGACGGTGTTGCCGCTGAACTGCCCGGTGGGCAGCAGCACCAGCTTGAGGCTGCCGTCGTCGGCATCGAAGAACACCCGGGTCCGGCCGCGCTTGTCCTGAATGTCACGGCTGCTGCGCACGAAGTAGGTATAGACCCCCCGGGTGCGATCCAGACGCAGGGTGACGGGCTCTTCGACCACAAAGCCGTGTGCCTTGGCCTGCTCGTCCATGAGCCGCTCGCCGATCCGGTTGGCCTCGCGCCAGCCGATGCGGGGCTGATCAAGGGGCTTTTCCAGCAGGGGCAGGTCGGTCCAGGGTTCGTGATACGTGAATACCAGGCGCGTGGTGTGGGTGTACACGGTGTCCCACAGGTTCATGTACACGCTGGACCAGGCGAAGACCAGCAGCACGCCCCACAGCCACAGACCGCCGGCCCGGTGCAGGTCGAAGTTGAGGCGGTAGGTCGAGGCGTTTGTCTTGACCAGCCAGGCGGGTTTCCAGCGTGCCCAGAAGGACCGGGCCGGGGCAACAGGGGTGGCCGCCGTCGATCCGCGCCGGGCGCGGGACGGCAGGGTGAGATAGAAGCTGGTGAAGCAGTCGATGGTCCACAACAGGGCCGCGATGCCGAGGATCCAGATGCCGGTCTTGTCCAGCGCCAGCCCCCAGTGCAGGCGATACAGGAACTGCATCAGGTTGGTGACGCCGTGGGAGATGACGCCACGCATGCGCCGGGCCAGCTCGTCGCCGGTGTAGGGGTCGAGGTAGATCTGGTCGAAGCCCAGGCTGAAGGGCTGGCCGGTTTGCGGATCCTTGCGGGGGGAGACCACCGCCATGGTGGCCCCCTGGTTGCCCACGAGGTAGAGCGCGTTGACCCGGGCTTCCGGCAGCCGGGCCTCGACCCGTTCGGCCAGTTCGCCGGCCGAGAGCCGCTGCCCGGACGACTGCACCGGATAGAACTCGGGGTTGATGGCCCGCTCAAGCTCCGGAAAGAAAGCCAGCAGGCTGCCGGTGAGCCCGACGACGAGCAGGAAGCCCGCCAGGAGCAGGCCGATCCAGCGGTGCAGAAAGAGACAGATGCGACGGGTCATGATCGGCGAGTAGCGGCGCTCAGTATTCGAGACGCAGCGACCCTATCACGGTCAGCGGCGCGCCGGGGTAGACCCCCAGGCGCGGCGCCACGTTGGAATCCGGGTCGGTCGATTCGTAGTACTTGGTATCGAGCAGGTTGCGCACGTTGAGCTGGGCCGTGGCCTGCGAGCCGCCGAGCTTCCAGCCGCTGTAAGCCACAAAGGCATCCACACGCACATAGCCCGGCAGCTGGGCCGTGTTGGCCAGATCCACCTCGCGCTTGCCCGCCACGAAGGCGCCCATGCCCATGCTGAGGCCCTTGGCGCCCTGGCCGTTGAGGTCATAGCGCACCGACATGCTGCCCGAGTGCTTGGGCACGTTGGCCAGCCGGTTGCCCTTGGTGGGCGACCCGGCGGCGTGATCTTCGATCACCTTGGTCTCGGTGTAGGCGTAGCTGGCGATCAGGCTCAGGTAGCGGCTGACGCGGCCGGTGAGGTCCAGCTCGATGCCCTGGCTGCCCTGCTTGTTGGCGATACGGTCGTTGGGGTCGGCGGTATTCAGGTCGGCCACCAGGATGTTGTCCTTGGTGAGCTTGTAGGCCGCCAGGGTGCCCAGCAGGCGGGATTCGAAGAGCTGGGCCTTGAGACCGAGCTCATATTGCTCGCCCACCTGGGGATCGAAGGTCCGGCCATTGGCGGCGGGCGCGTTGTTGGCCCCGAAGGACGTGGTCCAGGTGCCATACGCCGAGAGCTGGGGCGTGAGCTCGTAGAGCACCCCCAGACGCGGGCTGAAGCCCTGGTCCTTGCGGATCAGCGACGGAGTGGAGTTGAACAGGGCGTCGGTCGCTGCAGAGAAGGTGGTGGCGCGCCCGCGGCCGGTTTCCGCCCAATCGTAGCGGCCACCCAGCATCAGGTGCAGCTTTTTGCCGATGGTCACCTGATCCTGCAGGTACACCCCGTGCCACTGGTTGTAGATGTCACTGCGCGGGAGGGCCGTGGACGAGGTCTTGAGGGCCGCGTCGAACACCGACCGGGCGATGCCGTAGCTGGGGCCGGGGTTGAAGATGTCGATGGCCAGTGCCGGGTTGGGTGCCACCCACTGCCCGTCGGAGCCGTACAGGTTGTGGGAGCGGTAGTAATCGACACCCACCAGCAGATCGTGCCGGGTGCCGGCGATATCCAGCTTTCCGGTGAGGTCGAGGTTGGTGGAGTAAACCTCCTGCTCGCTACGCTGCTGGAAGATGTTCCGCTGCATGATGCCGGTGGTTTCGTTGAAGGCCTGAGCCGCATTGAAGGCCGGCGCCGGGTTCACGAAAGTATTGACGCTGTCGCCATGGGTATACAGAAAGCGATGATGGATGGCCCAGTCGGCATTGAGTTTGTGATTGATCTCGGAGCCGATCATCAGGGTGTCCTGATAACCCCGCGGCGTGTTCGGATCGCCCAGGTTGCGGCTGATGGGAATGTCGGCCGGGCGCCGGCCGATCACCGGAATGCCGAAATCCGCCAGCGCCTTTTTCTTCTGGTACTCGACATCGATGGTGATGTCGGTGCCCGGCGCGGGGCGCCAGGTGACGCTGGGGTTGAGCAGCAGGCGGTCCGACGAGACAAAGTCGCGGAACGAATCATTGTCCTGATACGAACCGGAGAAACGGTACTGGAATTCGTTGCCCGGGGTGATCGGGCCACCCGCATCCCACTGGGTACGATAGAAGGAATACGAGCCGACGCTCTGTTCGATGGAGTAGTAGGGGCTGTCCAGACCGCGCTTGGTGTTGAGGTTGATCAGGCCGCCAGGCTCGGTACGCCCATAGAGCTGGGCCGGCCCCTTGACGACCTCGATGCTCTCCAGGTTGGCCAGGTCAAAATCCCCCAGGGAGCTGCCCGCCGTGGTCAGCAGGCCGTTGCGGTAGATGTTTCCGGTACGGAAGCCGCGGATCAGATAACCGGACGTCCCGCCCAGGGAAGGCTGGGCACGCACGCCGCTGACGTTCTCCAGCACTTCCTTGATCGTCGTGCCCTTCTGGTCATCCATCACTGCCCGGGACACCACCTGGATGGACACCGGCGTTTCCATCAGGGGCGTATCGGTCTTGGTACCGGAGGCGGCCTTGGTCGCGGAATAGGGCGCGGCTTCCGCCGCACCCTGCACGTCAATCGCGCCAAGCTGCGTCGGCTGGGAAGATGAATTGTTTTCGCGGGCAGGGTCCTGCGCCTGAAGGCACGAGGACGCGGTAACGAGGCATAGGGCAGCCACAGGCACGCAGAGGGACGTCATGAGGACCTCGAGAAAAAGGAATTATTGACCCTTCGAAATGGAAACCGCAGGTGCAATGGCGCCAGGACAAATGAACCGAAATGAATCGGCCACTCCGAAGCTCTGCACCCACGGACCATGAGGGATATGGCCCGGAATGGTATATCGCCCAATAATCAAGGCCATGCGGCATATCACCGCATGCTTTTTCTCGAGATCAGCGCTCAAGCATCAACGAACCTCCACGTCATTGACGCACGACAATTCAATTGACATTCACTATTTTCTTATATGGTCATGCAGGTCAATTCCGGCCCGGAAGAATAAAGAACTCATTCCCGCGGCCATCCGCGAACGGAATCGGGAATTCCCCCGACCGGTCCGGAGGCCTTTTCAGCGCGATGCCTCCACAAAGAAAGCCCAGATCACGTCCGTTGCGTCGATGGCCTGGGATGCGGGCTCCTTGCCGCGGCGCACGCGCTCGGCGCCGGGCCAGGAGTGACCACCGCTTTCAGTCACACATAGCTGCAGCCGGGTGCCGTCCGCACAGCCGCTGTAAGCCTCGCAATAGGCACCGGGCACATCCAGATTGCGCCGGGGGGTCGGGTTGCAGCGATCACGCCCCACCCAGCGGGTCAGGGTGTCGGGCACCGAAACGAAGTCGAAGACCTTGGACGGATCGCGGAAGGCGTCCTTGCCAGCCCCACCGTTGAAAAGCACATGGGTGTCGTCCCTGGCGTGGATGTGCAGCACCGACACCGGGCGGGAAGGCTTGCAGTCCAAGGTGGCATCGGTGCCGGCCACCGACGCCACGGCGCGGACGAGGTCGGCGGCGTCGCAGGCGAGGCGGTGGCTCAGCATGCCGCCGTTGGACATGCCGGTGGCAAAGATGCGGGTCGGATCGATGGCCAGTTTGCGGCGCACGTCGACCACCAGGGCACGCACGAAACCCACGTCATCGATGTTCCTGTCACGGGCATCGCCGCAGCATTGGCCGGCGTTCCAGGTGGCAAAGCGCCCGCCGGGCAGCTTGCTGTAGCCGTTGGAAAAGGCCACCGCAAAGCCTTCCCGGTCGGCCTTGCTCACCCAACCGTAACGGGCGTCATCGGCCATGTACTCCGCATGCCCGCCACCGCCGTGAAAGGCGATGACCAGGGGCAGGGGTTTGCCCGGGTCGCGGTGGGCGGGAATGTGGAGCAGGTACTTCCGCGTCAGCCCGCCGTGGCGCAGGCTGTACTCGGTGGTCCCGGCCGCGGAGGCATCGGAGGCGGGCTCACGGCGCTGCTCGATGCGCTCCCGCAGCCGCTCGCGCAGGCTGGGCCGGTCCGCGTCCTGAGCGATGACGGCCGTGCTGGCCAGGAGGATCGCCGCCCGGGCGATCCAGCGATACGCAAGATTCATGGTCTTCCCCTTTCTGCAGCGTCCGGTCGGGCTCGCCAGCATGGAGGGTGCAGCCATCCATGCTGGCAGACTTCAGTCCGCTGGGTTGCGAAGCCCGCAGCCTACCCACGCAAGGGCCACCAGCACCAGCCCCCCCGCCACGGCAAAGGTGATACGGGTGGCCATGGCGACGGATCCGGGATCGACGGCGAGAATATCTCCGCCCCCTGCCGCCGCCATGAACAACGCCCCCATCATCGACGCACCGGTGATCAGGCCCAGGTTGCGCGACAGGTTGAGCAGTCCGGAGAGGAGCCCACGGCGGGCGGGATCGGCACCGGCCATGAGCGCCGTGTTGTTGGCCGTCTGAAAGAGGGCGTAGCCGGCCGTGATGAGCACCAGAGGCACCAGGTAGCCGGGAAGGCCCTGGCCGGCCGGCAGTGCCGCCAGGGTGAAGGCCCCGAGCGCCATGACCTGCAACCCGACAAGGGTGATGCGCCGGGCGCCGAAGCGGTCGGTTGCGCGGCCTGCGGGCACCCCGGCCAGGGCAACGACCAGGGGCCCGACGGACACCACCAGCCCCACCTCCACAGCGCCCAGCCCCAGCCCGCGGGCGAGATGGAAGGGCCCGACCACCAGGGTCGCCATCATCACCGTCGCCACCAAGGCGCTCGCCGCGAGACTGGCGCAGAGGGCCGCATCCCGGAACATGGCGGGGCGGATCAGCGGCGCTGCCGCCTTGGCCTCGACCCGCACAAAGGCAGCGAGCCCACCCAGGGCCGCCAGCAGCAAGGCGGCGTTGAGCCCCCCGAAGTGGCCTCGCCCGAGGGTCATGGTGAGGGCGTAGGCGGCGAGGGTCAGGGCCAGCAGCGCGCTCCCCAGGGGGTCAAGGGCACCCCGCGCCACGCTGCCGCTCCGCCGGTCGGCCGGCAGATGGCGATAGGCCAGCCCCAGCGCCAGCACGCCCAGGGGCACATTGACGTAGAAGAGAGCCGGCCAGCCCTCCGCCGCGATCAGCACGCCGCCGAGGGAGGGGCCGAGAGCCGTCCCCGTCGCCGACATGGTGGCCAGCAGTCCCATGGCACGGCCGGTCTGTGCCTTGGGCACCATCTCACCGACGAAAGCCAGGGTCAGCGCCATCATGACGGCCGCCCCCACGCCCTGCAGCGCACGGGCGGCAATCAGCAAGCCGAGGGTGGGCGCCAGGCCGCACAGGGCCGAAGCCACGGTGAACAGGCCCAGCCCCGCCAGCAACAGCCGGCGCCGGCCGAAGGTATCGCCCAGCCGCCCGGCGCTGACAACCAGTGTGGTAACCGCCAGCAGATAGGCCAGCACGACCCACTGCACCGCCTGGAAAGACGCATCGAAAGCCTGCACCAGGGTCGGCAGGCCCACGTTGGCAATGCTGGTGCCCAGGGCCGACAGCAGCATGGGCAAGGCCAGGCTGGCCAGGGGCCAACGCCCCGACGTGCTGACGGGAGTAACTGCATCCACTTGTACGTGAAGGGTCTTCATCTTCAACTCCTTGTCCTGATCGCGCTCCAACTCGGGCTACAGGAAGCATAGGGCTGGCGTCGGCATGGCGGAAGGCGCAGCATTTGCACTTAATCCATGCACCAGACGCCATATATGCTAGGTTCAGAGCAGGCCGCTGATCCGCGTCCGGAGTCGAATGAACCTGTTTTCCTAGGTTGTCCTCCCCGAACCAGACGCAAACCCATTGCTGACGCGGGTTCTCTCTCCACTGGCCTGATCACCCGATGGGTGAAGCTGAAGGGGTTTATGGGAGGCTCAGACGGCGGCTGGAGGGACTGTAGGGGCGACTTCAGTCGCCCGTGGGCTGAGATCAAGGGCATGCCTGTGATTGATACGCGGATGGGCGACTGAAGTCGCCCCTACGGGTCGCCCCTACAGGAGAGACCGTATCGACCGTCAGATGACGCTTCAAACGGAGGAAACTTGGATGAATTCGACCTCCTCACGCCGACCCAGGGCAGACCCCATGTCCCCACCCGATCTCAACCTCCTGATCACCCTGGATGCCCTGCTCGCCGAAGGCAGCGTGGCTGGCGCTGCGCGGCGCCTGCGGCTCAGCCCCTCGGCCATGAGCCGGGCCCTGGCGCGCCTGCGCGAGACCACCGGCGACCCGCTGCTGGTGAGGGCCGGGCGTGGCCTGGTGCCG
>NZ_JAFLDT010000077.1 GCF_017302315.1 Zoogloea sp. | reverse complement strand
GTGCTGGCACACCGAGGCCGCACTTTCCCAGGGTGGGAGAAGTAACTCATCATTGGACACGTTAGAGCGTGGAGGGTCAAGGTATGACGAACATCATTAAGTTTCCCCGAGGCGATACCCCGCCGGTCGGCCACCCCCGCACCGACCTGCGCGAGGGCTACCGGCTGCTGGTCCGCCACGGCAGCCGCCACATCCGCATCCAGGACGACCGCGAAGACCCGGGCGTCCTGATTTCCGAAACCGAACTGCTGGGCGCCCTGGGCGTCGAGCACTTCACCCACCTGGCCACGGTAGGCCACGTGATGAGCCCGCGCGCCCACACCGTGCCGGCAACGGCGGGGGTGGAGCAGGCGATCCGCCAGATGCGCCAGTACAACATCGGCTGCGTGGTAGCCGAATCGGGCGGGCTCCCGGTGGGGGTATTCACCTTCCACGACCTGACCGTCCTGCTGTCACGCAACGTGCGGATCAGCGACATCACCCTGGCCGAGGTGATGACCCCCAACCCCATCAGTGTCGAGTGCTCGGCATCGGTATGGTCGGCGGCCCAGACCATGCAGCAACGCGGCATCCGCCACCTGCTCGTGACCCGTGGCGACCGCCTTGTGGGCATGCTCTCGGAACACGACATCGTGGCCGGCCTGGAAGGACGCTACGTTACCTTCCTGCGGGAGATCATCGCCGAGCAGGAGCAGGAACTGATCGACCAGCGTGTGCGCCTGGCCCGCCGGGAAGGCGAGGAACGCCTGCGGCGGATCATCGAGTCCACCCCCGACATGGTCATCGTGAAAGACGGTGAAGACCGCTGGCTGATGAGCAACGGCACCGGGCTGCGCCTCTTCGGACTCTCCGGCGCCGACTACGCAGGCCGTACCGAGACCGAGCTGGCCGGATTGGCCGCCCCCGCCGCGGCACGAAGCCTGCTCAACTGCGCAGGCACCAACGAACTGGCCTGGAACACGCCGGAGGGCTACCGCTACACCGACAGCCTGGTCTGCCCCGACGGCACGACCTGTCATCTGGACGTGATCAAGAAGCCCGTCTTCAACCCGGACGGCAGCCGCCAGATGCTGGTGGTGGTGGGCCGCGACATCACCGACCGGGTGCTGATGGAAGAACAGGTGCGCGCCCTCAACGCCACCCTCGAAGAAAGGGTGGCCCAACGTACCGACGAACTCAGCGCCACCCTCGCCGAGCTCGAATCCTTCAGCTACTCCGTATCCCACGATCTGCGCACCCCCCTGCGGGCAATCGAGGGCTTCTCCAGCGTGGTCATGGACGAACACGCCGACGCCCTCGGGCCGGAAGGCATGGACCACCTGCGGCGGGTTCGCGACGCCGCATGCCGCATGGCCAGCCTGATCGACGATCTGCTCGATCTGTCGCGCCACGTCCGCAAACCCCTGCAACGCTGTGACACCGACCTTTCCGCCACAGCCACCAGCATCGCCCGGGACTTCCTCGACGAATCCCCCGGACGCCCCCTAGAGTTCGAGATCGAACCGGGGCTCCACGCCGAATGCGACCCCGTGCTGCTGCGGACAGTGCTGGAAAACCTGATCGGCAACGCCTGGAAGTTCACCCGCCCGGTGCCCCATCCGTGCATCCGCTTCGGGCGACGCCGCGAGGCCGAGGGGCTGGTTTTCTTCATAGAAGACAATGGTGTGGGCTTCAATCGCGCCGACGCAACCAAGCTGTTCACGCCCTTCCAGCGTTTCCATTCCGCCGCCGAGTTCGAAGGCAGCGGCATCGGCCTGGCCACGGTGCATCGTATCGTCCAGCGCCATGGAGGCTGGATCCGCGCAGAAAGCCAACCCGGCCAGGGTGCCACCTTCCTGTTCTCCCTCGGCGCGTGACGCACACCCAGCGCCCCCTGCTGGGCATTGGCCTGGCCATGGCCTCGCTGCTGCTCTTCGTGATGCTCGACGTCACCACCAAGCACCTCAGCACCCGCTTCCCGGTGCCACTGCTGGTGTGGGCACGCTACACCGTGCACCTGCTGCTCATGCTGGTGATGCTCGGCCCCACCCTGCGCACGCGGCTCTTCATCACCCGGCGACCGGGGCTGCACCTGGTGCGCGGGCTGCTCCTGCTCGCCACCAGCCTGTGCGGCGTGGCCGCCTTCCAGCGCATGCCCCTGGCCGAGGCCACCGCCATCATCTTTGCCTCACCGGTCATCGTGGTGTTGCTGGCCCGCCCCCTGCTCCGCGAAAAGATCGGCGCCCTGCGCTGGCTCGCCGTGATGCTCGGCTTTGGCGGCGTGCTGCTGGTGGCCCGGCCGGGCGGCGGGCTGGTGCCCGAAGGCATTGCCTTCGCCCTTGCCGCCGCCGTGGTGTACGCCCTCTACCAGATCCTGACCCGCAAACTCTCAAGCACCGAAAGCCCCGTCACCCTGCTCTTCCATACGGCCCTCATCGGCAGCACCCTGACCACCGCCGCCTTGCCGTGGATGAACCACGGCCCGGAACCCGCCCTGCCCGATTACCTGGCCATGGGGGCCATGGGCGTTCTCGCCGGTTGCGGACATTTCCTCCTCACCCGCGCCTTCCGCGAAGCCCCCGCCTCCCTGCTCTCGCCCTTGCTCTATGTGCAACTGCTGTGGGCCACCCTGTTCGGCTGGCTGATCTTCGACCAGCTACCGGATCAGGTTGCCCTCGGCGGCATGCTGGTGATCGGCACGGCGGGGGTGCTCATCGCCATCGACAGCCGCCGCGTGGCCCGGACCACTGCCATCTAGCGTCCTGCGGGGTCGAATTGCAGCCGCGCCTGTAGTGGCGACTTGTGGGGGGCGACTTCAGTCGCCCATCGAGGGTTGAACCACCGCCATACCCTTGATCCAAGCCCGCGGGCGACTGAAGTCGCCCCCACAAAAGCCCGGCTCACAAAAGCCTGCCCGACTCAGCGCGCCTTCAGGGCCTCCACGGCCGGCGGATGGCGCCCGGCAGCCGACGCGCGCAGCCAGCGCAGGGCCTGCTGCGGATCCTTCGCCTGTCCCGCCCCGGTATCCAGCATGACCGAAAGGGCATACTGGGCCTCGGGCTCGCCCGCCTCCGCCGCCTCCCGGAACAGCCGCGCCGCCTCATCGAGATCACGCGGCACCCCCCGCCCCGCCTCATGCAACCAGGCCAGCCGCGTCAGCCCCCGGGGGTCACCCGCATCGGCCAGCGCCCGGTAGGCCGCAAGCGCCTCCGGCAGGCTCCCGTCCGCCTCCAGGCGCCTGGCCTGGGCCAGACGCCCGTCCCGGGCGCTCACCGGGCGCGCTGCCGCCCCATCCAACACCGCCAGCTGGGTAGCCGCCTCATCGTCCCCCATGTCGGCAGCGAGCTTCAGCCAGCGCCGCGCGCCCTCTTTGTCCAACACCCCGAAGCGATCGGTTTGCAAGGCAATGCCGAGGCGCAGCGCCGCATTGCGGCTACCCGCCAGGGCCGCCTTTTCATAGCGCCGACGGGCCTCCGCCCCATCCCTCGCCTCACCCAGACCATCCTCCGCCAGGATCCCCAGGTTGAACCACGCTTCACCCATGCCCCGCTCGGCCAGCGCCATCCAGATCTGCCGCGCCTCCGCATAGTGGGCCATCTTGAATTCCGCATAACCCTTGTAGAGGCCGATGGCGGGCTTGCGCACCACCTCGGCCAGATCGTCCTCACCCAGCAAGGCCGCTTGGGCGGCCCCTGGGGCGGACACCACCACCACCAATCCGAAACGGACCAGGAACACACGCACACGCCTCATGAGAGCCTCCGCTGGGTGAAGTCGGCTACCGGATGGGCCGCGCCCCCCCACACTCCAGAACGCCGCCCCCATCAGCAAGTTCCCCGGATGGCCCGAAGTACACGCCATTGTGCGAAGCCGCTTGACAGCCCTCCGACCCCTTACTAAAATGCGCGCTCTTCACCTACCGGGCGGTTAACTCAGCGGTAGAGTGCCACCTTCACACGGTGGAAGCCACTGGTTCGATCCCAGTACCGCCCACCAGATACAGCGTAGCGTTTTCAAGAACTTGGCGACGACATGCAGCAAAAAAGGCACCCTCGGGTGCCTTTTTTGTTTTTCTCGCTCCAGCACGCAGGCCCCGCCTTCCCGGCCGGGGCTGCGTCCTCGGCGCAGGCAAGCCTTCCGGCTCGCCTGGCCTCAGAAACTGAATGTTGCCGTCGCCGTGATCGTCCTCGGCAGGGCCGGGGTGACCTGGCCGCCGACGAAATAGGCGGACGGAACGTAGTACTTCTTGTCGGTCAGATTGAGGACATTCAGCCCCAGGCGCGCCTTCCACAGGGAATACGAAAGCTGCGCATCCCAGACAGTGGTTGCGGGGGTGAAGAAGGTATTGGTCGAGTTGCCCGGCAGCCGGGAATGATGGGTCACGCCCAGGCCCAGACCAAGCCCAGTGAGATCGCCCGAGCGGAAGTCATAGCGGGTTGCCAGACGGGCCGACTGTTCAGGCACGTTGAACAGCTGCTTGCCCACCAGGGTGGCATTGCTGTCTTCGGTGATCTCCGCCGTCTGCGTCGTGAAGGCGGCAATCCAGGCCCACGACGGGCTGGCCTGCCATCTCAGGTCCAGGTCGACGCCCCGGGAACGCTGCTTGCCCGCCTGGATGGAGAAACCCGGATTGGCCGGATCACCGATGGCCACATTCTTGCGCGTCAGATCAAACCAGGCCAGGGTGGCCGTGATACCTGCCAGATCCTTCAGGCGGAAGCCCACTTCGGTCTGAGCAGACTCTTCGGGCTTGGGCGGCGCAGAAAAGATCGAGAAGGTGGGTACCTTCATGCCCTCGCCGTAGCCGGCAAACATCGACACCCGGGGGGTGAACTCATAGACCGCACCCACTCGCGGCGTGGTCTTGGCGTTGTCGCTGACGTTGTTGATGCCCCAGGACGGATTGACGTCGTTCACCTTGATCTGCGAATGCCGCAGGCTGCCCAGGAAATGCCAGTTGCCCACATCGATCTGATCCTGGATGTAGGCCACCTTGGACAGATACCGGTTGCGCTGATCGGGCGTTGTCGGTGCCACCGGCTCGGACCAGGCCGGATACACCGGGTTGGTCAGATCCACGTTGTCAAAGGACACCACCCCGATCATGTTCGAATAGATCATGAACTCGTTGTCGCGGGTGTTCTCGTAATCGAAGCCCAGGTTCACGGTGTGCTTCGCCTCACCAAACTGAAGCTTGCCGGTCAGGCTCGGCGACACCGTGCTCGTCTTCAGGTGCGCCCACATGCGGGCCCCGCACAGGGTGTTGAGGGTGGGCGTGGCGCTGCCGAAGCCCATGCAGCCCATCATGCCCATGGTGTCCACCAGCCAGGTTCCCCGCTGATCCAGCTTCACCTCGTTGTAGGCAGTGAGCAGCGAGAAGCTCCAGCTGTCATTCAACTGCTGCCGCCACTGAAGATTGACCCCCTTGGAGGTGTTGGTCGTATCCGGCAGATCGGGGGAGGCAATGTTGGTGCGCCTGGGCAGGGTGTAGGTGGTGGTGTTGAGCGTGCCGTTTGTCGGCAGGCCGCTGTAATCGAGCGTGGTGTTGTCCAGGTAGCGCAGCCTCAGCACCACCTTGGTGTCGGCGCTCGGGGTCCAGGCCAGGCTGGGGAACAGGGCGCGCTTCTTGAAGAAGACACGGTCGGTCTCGCTGTCGCTGTCAGACCACTCCCCCACCATCCGCAAAGCCAGCGCCGGGCTCAAGGGCTGATTGACATCGAAGTTCGCCCCCTTCTCGCCATAGGAACCCAGCTTGAAGCCCAGCTTCCGCACCACCTCCTGGGCCGGTTCGACGGTGGTGACGGCAACGATGCCCCCGGTGGTCTCGTAGCCGCCCACGCCCTGGCCGCCAAACAGCCCGCCCGACGGCCCCTTGACCACATCAACCCGATCCACATTGACGAGGCTCTCGTGATTGGTGAAGTTGCCCTTGAGCGCGACGCCATCCACCACCGTGGCCGAATGGAAACCGCGGATCTTGAACACCACGTTGTTGGCGTCGCGCGCATCCACCAACGACACATTGCTGACATTGCGCAACACGTCGGAGAGCGTTCTCGCCCCTTGATCCTCGATCATGGCCCGGGGCACGCTCACGATGGATTGGGGGATGTGCTCGACCGGCGTGTCGGTGCGGGTCCCCGCACTGACGGACTTCACCACATAGTCGTACTCGGGAGCGGCCCGGACATCAACGGTTCCGAGCTGGGTCGCCTCCTGGGCAAAGGCGCCTGAACAGCAGCTACCGACCAACGTGGAAATGATCGTCCGTCGCAAGGTTCTGTGCGCTGCGGAAAAATCCCCTCTTTCATGCCCCATGGTGCCCCCGAGTGTGGAAGTTGAGGGCAGCGCCATGTATTTGTCGGAATGGCTGCCCAAAGGGGCCGACCATAGCGAAATCGATCACCCACCGGAATGCGGCGAGTTGTCGCATCAAAGGCAGGCCGGGGCTCCGCCGTCAGGCGCCGGAAGGGTCGATCCGGTCGGGCCCGGCCGACTCATGCACCCCCAACAGCCGCCGTGCCCGTGCCAGCAGGCCCCGGCTCAGCAGCAGACGCTGCATGCTGTTGGCCAGACGCAGCCGCAACTCCGGTTCGTCCGCCCAGGTGTAGGCATCGATCTCGGGGACGGACTCGCCGGTCCGGTAGTGGGCGAAATAGCTCGTGCACAGGCACAGCTCGGGCCGGACCTCGCGGGAATCCACCCCCACGGCAAAGAGATGGAGATCCTTCCCCCGGTAGTAGGGGTGACGCCCGAGATCGTAGAGGCTGCGGGGGTCGAAGTGCAGGCCGAACTCCTCCTGGGCCTCCCGCAGGGCGCAGGCCACCGCCGCCTCGCCGGGATCGATGAGGCCCTTGGGGAGATCCCAGTGTTCATTGCCCGTGGAATGCCCCACCAGCAACTCGGCCCGCTCATTGATGACCAGCAGGCCGCAGGACAACTGAGGCGCGTTCACGGACGCAAGCCCACGCCGCGGGAAGGGTATTTGTCAGCCATGTATCGATATAGATGCAGAGCCCCGGCACGTCCAGTCGCGGGCGGGACGCCCCGGGCGTGAAGACGCCGACCCTACGCAATTCAGCGTATTTCCTGCCGCTCGAGGTACACCTAAGCTGGCAGCCTTCTTCCCCATGGCGCCGCGCCACGACCGCAGGACCTGCACGCGCCCCCGAGCATGTTCGCCAATCTGCACAACCTCTCCCACCATGCCGCCTGGCGCCGCCAGCTGGAGCTGATCCTCGAATCGACCGGCGAAGGCATCTACGGCATCGACCTCCGTGGGCGCTGCATCTTCATCAACGAGGCTGGCGCGGCCATGCTCGGCTACACGCCGGATGAAGTGCTCGGCCGCTCCATGCACTACCTGATCCACCACTCCCACGCCGACGAAACCCTGATGCCGGTGCACGAATGCCGGATCTACAAGGCCTTCCAGGAAGGCCGCGGCATACGCGTGGACGACGAAGTGCTGTGGCGACGCGAGGGCCGCAGCTTCCCCGCCGAGTACGCCTCCTACCCGATCCGTGATGGCAATGCCGTGGTGGGGGCGGTGGTCACCTTCAACGACATCACCGAACGCAAACGCACCCAGCGGCTCCTGCAGGAAGCCCACGACCAACTGGAAAGGCGCGTCCGGGAGCGCACCGCCGAACTCACCACCGCCCACGACAGCCTGCGCCAGTCCCACCAATCGCTGCGGCGCCTGTCGGCCCACCTCAACACCGTGCGCGAAGAGGAACGCCGGCACATTGCCCGCGACATCCACGACGAACTGGGCGCCTCGCTCACCGCGCTGCAACTGGAGATGAACTGGCTGCGCCAGCGCCTGGGAGACGATGCCATGATGCGCGACAAGCTCGACGGCATGCTCGAAATCGGCAGCCACGCCATGCAGTCCGTGCGCCGCATCCTCAACGACCTGCGCCCCGGCGTGCTTGACCACCTGGGCCTGTGGGCGGCCCTGGAGAGCCTGCTGCTCGATTTCCAGAGGCGCTCGGGGCTGGGCTGCCACTACCGCTGCACCCCCGAGATCGAACGCTGCCGCCTCGGCCGTGATGCCGAGATCGCCCTTTACCGCATCGTCCAGGAGGTGCTGACCAACGTCAGCCGCCACGCCCGCGCCACCCAGGTACGGCTGGAAGCACGGGCCGACCACCGCGATCTGCTCCTCAGCATTGCCGACGACGGCCTGGGCATGCAGGTGCCGCTGCAACCCACCTCCTTCGGCCTGCTCGGCATGCGTGAACGGACCCTCGCACTGGGCGGCACCCTCGACATCGACAGTCTCCCGGGCGCCGGCACCCGCATCGTGCTGCGCCTGCCCAATGCCATCGCCTGACCCGCCATGACCACCATCCTGATCATCGATGACCACATGATCATCCGCCGCGGCCTGCGGCAGATCCTTTCCGAGTCGCCTGCCATCGGTGACATCCATGAAGCCGCGGACGGCCCGGCGGCGCTGCACCTGTTGCGGACGACCCCCGTTGATGTGGTGCTGCTCGACATTGCCCTGGGCGAACGGGACGGGCTGGATGTACTCAAGACCCTGCACGGGGAGTTTCCGCGCCTCGGCATCATCATGCTGTCGGTGTACCCCGAGAACCAGTTCGCCCTGCGCGCCATGCGTGGTGGCGCCCATGCCTACCTCAACAAGGGCTGCAGCCCCGATGTGCTGTTCGCGGCCATCGCCAAGGTGGCCGGCGGCGGCCTTTACATCACGCCGGTGCTGGCCGAACTGCTGGCCCAGAACGTGCGCGGGGTGCCCGATGACGAAAAGCCGCCCCACGAAGCCCTCTCCAACCGGGAGTTCCAGGTATTGCAACTGCTCGCCCAGGGCCGCAGCGTGACGCAGATCGCCCAACAGCTCGCCCTGTCGGCCAACACCATCTCCACCTACCGGGCGCGGATCTTCAACAAGCTGGGCCTGCACAACCCCGCCGACCTGTTCAGCTACGCCGCCCGGCACAAGCTCACGGCCTAGACAACGGCCCGCTGGCGCTCAGCCCAGCAGCTGCCGCTGAAGCAGATAAACCCCCGCCCCCGCAAAGTAGCCCACCAGGGCCAAGCCGCTGATCCGCTTCACGTACCAGAAGAAGTGGATCTTCTCGAGCCCCATGGCCGCCACCCCGGCCGCCGAACCGATAATCAGGATCGAACCGCCGGTGCCCGCGCAATAGGCCAGGAAGTGCCACAAGAAGTGATCGGCCGGAAACTCGGTAAGGCTGTACATGCCCATGGCGGCGGCCACCAGGGGCACGTTGTCCACCACGGCGCTGACGACGCCGATGATCAGCACGATGACGTCCTGGCGGCCCACCGTATCGTTCAGCCACGTGGCCAGCGACCCCAGAATGTGAGCGTGTTCCAGCGTCGCCACCGCCAGCAGGATGCCGACAAAGAACACCAGCGAACTCATGTCGATGCGGCTCAGGGCGTGCACCAGGGTGAGGGGATGCTTGAACTCGTCCTCCTTGTCGCGATGGACAAGATCGCCGACCAGCCACAGGATGCCCAGCCCGAACAGGATGCCCATGAAAGGCGGCAGGTGGGTCAGCGTCTTGAACACGGGCACGGCCACCAGGATGCCGATGCCCAGGAAGAACATCAGATTGCGCTCGAACGCGGTGCTCTTGACGCCGGTATCGCCCGCCGCCTCACTCGGCGACGCCACCTGCTGGCCGCGAAGCACGTAGGCGGTGATGGCCAGGGGAACGAGCAGGCTCACCAGCGCCGGCAGAAGAACCGACTTCATGATGCCGAGGGCGGTGATCTGGCCGTCGATCCACAGCATCGTCGTGGTCACATCACCAATGGGCGACCATGCCCCGCCGGCATTGGCGGCGATGACGATGATGCCGGCGAAGAACAGGCGATCGTCGTGCCGCGCCAGCAGCTTGCGCATCAGCGAGATCATCACGATGGTTGTCGTGAGGTTGTCGAGCACCGAGCTGAGGAAGAAGGTCACGAAACCCACCAGCCACATCAGGCTGGACAAGCGGGTCGTGCGGATGCGCTGGGTGATCACCTCGAAACCGTTGTGGGCATCCACCACCTCGACGATGGCCATCGCCCCCATCAGGAAGAACACGATCTGCGCCGTGCCCATCAGCGACTCGCCCAGCTCCTCGGCCACCCGGTGGTGGTCGCCGGTCGCCATGGCGTAGATCGTCCATAACAGCCCGGCCCCCACCAGCGCCGACGCCGACTTGTTGATCTTGAGGGGATGTTCCAGCGCAATCGCGGCGTAGGCGACGACAAATACGAGAACCAGTGCAGTCAGCATTTCAGCGGCCTTGTGGGAAGAGCAGGCAAAGGAAGCCGCGCCGAAGGCGCAGGCGAACCGCGAAATATACCCGATCAGCCCACCCCCGAGAAAGGCGGGCCGTGTAGTGCACGCCCTACACCGAAATCACGTTTGCTTGATACACGGCCACGCGGCCTTCCCGGAATATCCCATCCAACAGGCAGAACCGCCCGGCGCTGCGTTCCACCCGCGCCGACTGCCTGAATCTTCTCTGACGGGAGTCGCCACATGGCACGCAAGCTGGGTTTCAGGCTGGGTATCTACGTCTTCAAGGACGCGGAGATCGTCGACTATGCGGCGCCGGCCGGCGTCATCTCGGTGGCGCGGCGGC
The DNA here is from genome assembly GCF_017302315.1 of Zoogloea sp. Classification (GTDB taxonomy): domain Bacteria; phylum Pseudomonadota; class Gammaproteobacteria; order Burkholderiales; family Rhodocyclaceae; genus Zoogloea. The sequence goes on along the minus strand of NZ_JAFLDT010000077.1, from coordinate 8,852 downwards.
TCGATCCGGAGCTCGACACCTTCCTGATCGCCGAGTCCATGCGGCCGCTCCAGACCCAGGCCGGCTTCACCGTGCTCCCCAACTACAGCTTTGCCGACCAGCCCACCATGGACGCCTTCCTGATTCCCGGCGGCTTCGGCACGCGGCAGGAGATGAACAACACCAACCTGCACCGCTACATCCGCGCCCTGCCGCCCGAATGCCTGCTGACCAGCGTATGCACCGGCTCCTGGATCTACGCCCGCATGGGCCTGCTGGACGGCCTGCCTGCCACCAACCGCAAGGAGCCCGACCGGCTGGAAGCCTCGCATATGGGCAAGACCCCCATCGACCGCCTGGCCGAGATGGCACCAGCCTGCCGCGTCAGCCGCGCCCGGGTGGTGGACGCCGGGCGCATCGTCACCGCCGGCGGCATCGCCTCGGGCATGGAGATGGGTTTTCACCTCCTGCGGCGGGCCGGCTACGACGAAGCCTTCATCGACGACGTGGCCCGGGTCATGGAATACCAGCGGGCCTACGAGCTGTACCGGCACGACATCGAATTCAGCGAACCCAACCTACCCGCCCTTTGATCCTGTTTCCAGGAGGAGATTGCCATGTCTGCGTTCAAGGACCCTTTCAGCGACGGTATCAAGCTCGGTAGCTGCACCTGCGGCAAGCACCACTCCCAGGCAGAACACGACGCTGCCCATGCGAAGGCCGCCGACCTGCCGATGGAGGCCAATGAGGAATCGCTAAATCGCCGCACCATCGAGTCGGCCATCATGCGTGCCGTGTTTCCGGACGACCGCGAACGCCGCGGCTTCCTGCGGGCCGTCGGCCGCTCGACCGCCATGGCCGCCCTGTCCAGCTTCTTCCCCCTCGGCGCCCTGGAAGCCATGGCCCAGGAAAAAGGCCCCCTGGAAAAGAAGGATCTGAAGATCGGTTTCATCCCCATCACCTGCGCCAGCCCCCTGCTGATGGCCGACCCCCTCGGTTTCTACAAGCAGCAGGGCCTCAACGTGCAGATGATCAAGACCGCCGGCTGGGCGCTGATCCGCGACAAGGTGCTCAACCGCGAATACGACGCCTCCCACATGCTGGCGCCCATGCCCATCGCCATGAGCATGGGCATCGGCTCCAACCCCATGCCGCTCAATGTGGCCACCATCCAGAACACCAACGGCCAGGCCATCACCCTGCACGTCAAACACAAGGACAAGCGTGACCCGAAGCAGTGGAAGGGCTTCAAGTTTGCCGTGCCCTTCGAATATTCGATGCACAACTTCCTGCTCCGCTACTACGTGGCCGAGCACGGGCTCGACCCGGACAAGGACATCCAGATCCGCGTGGTGCCGCCGCCGGAGATGGTCGCCAACCTGCGCGCCGGCAACCTGGACGGCTATCTCGGCCCCGACCCCTTCAACCAGCGCGCGGTGTTTGACGAGGTGGGCTTCATCCACATCCTGTCCAAGGAAATCTGGGACGGCCACCCCTGCTGCTCCTTCGGCGTGCCCACCGACTTCGTCAAGCAGAACCCCAACACCTTCGCCGCCCTCTACCGCGCCATCCTGACCGCCGCCAAGATGGCCCGCGACCCCAAGAACCGGCCGATCATGGCCGAGGTGCTGTCGCCGGCCGCCTACCTCAACCAGCCCAAGACAGTGCTCGAACAGGTGCTCACCGGCAAATTCGCCGATGGCCTGGGCAGCGTGCAGAACGTGCCGACCCGCGCCGATTTCGACCCGTTCCCGTGGTACTCGATGGCGGTGTGGATCCTCAGCCAGATGAAGCGCTGGGGCTACATCAAGGGCGACGTGAACTACAAGGACATCGCCGAGAAGGTGTATCTGATCACCGATGCCAAGAAGCACATGGCCGAGATCGGCATGGCAGCCCCCAAGGACAACTACGCCAGGTTCAAGGTCATGGGCAAGGAGTTCGACCCCATGAAGGCCGACGCCTACGTGAATTCCTTCGCCATCCGGAAGGCCTGACGAAAGCCCGCCATGAAGAACGAGCACGGGAAGAGCCTGCTGCTGTCGGTGGTGCTGTTCGCCCTCTTCATCGGCGTGTGGTTCGTCGCCACGCAGCCGAAGGAGAGCGCGCAGCAGTCCGCCGCGCAGGATGAATACGCGGCCCTGATGGGCAAGGGGGCCGCCAAGTCGGGCGGTTTCCCGCCGCCGCAGGAGATCGGCAAGGCCATCGTCACCCACCTGTCCGACCCCTTCAAGGACAACGGGCCGAACGACAAGGGCATCGCCATCCAGCTCGGCCATTCACTGGGCCGCGTCGGCATGGGCTTTGTGTTGGCCATTCTGGTGGCCCTGCCGCTCGGCTTCACCATCGGCATGTCGCCCCTGCTGCATCGGGCGCTCGACCCCTTCATCCAGGTGCTCAAACCCATCTCGCCCCTGGCCTGGATGCCCCTGGCCCTCTACACCATCAAGGACTCCGACCTCTCGGGCATCTTCGTGATCTTCATCTGCTCGGTATGGCCCATGCTGATCAACACCGCCTTCGGTGTGGCCAACGTGCGCAAGGACTGGCTCAACGTCGCCCGCACGCTGGAAGTGCGGCCGCTCCGGAAGGCCCTCACGGTGATCCTGCCCGCCGCCGCGCCCACCATCCTCACCGGCATGCGCATCTCGATGGGCATTGCCTGGCTCGTCATCGTTGCCGCCGAAATGCTGGTGGGGGGCACCGGGGTGGGCTACTTCGTCTGGAACGAGTGGAACAACCTGGCCCTGCCCAACGTGATCTTCGCCATCCTCGTGATCGGCGTTGTCGGCATGGCCCTCGACCGCTGCTTTGCCGGCCTGCAAAAGCTGGTCAGCTACACGGAGTAAGCGCCATGGCCTTCCTGCACGTGGAAAACCTCACCAAGTCCTACCCGGGCAACGACGCCCCGGTGTTCGAGAACGTCAACTTCACCATCGACAAGGGCGAGTTCGTCTGCATCATCGGCCACTCCGGCTGCGGCAAGACCACCATCCTCAACGCCCTGGCCGGGCTGGAAACGGCCAGCGACGGCATCCTCACCATGGACGGCCGCGAAGTGGCCGGGCCCGGGCTGGACCGGGGCGTAGTCTTCCAGAGCCACGCCCTGATGCCGTGGATGAGCGTTATCGACAACGTGAAGTTCGGCGTGCGCTCCCGCTGGCCCGACTGGCGCAAGACGCAGATCGAGGCCCAGGCCGCCCAGTATCTCGAGATGGTCGGCCTCGGCCACGCCCTGCAGAAAAAGCCAAGCATGCTCTCCGGCGGCATGAAGCAGCGCGTCGGCATCGCCCGCGCCTTTGCCATCCAGCCCAAGATGCTCCTGCTCGACGAACCCTTCGGCGCCCTCGACGCCCTGACCCGCGGCACGATCCAGGATGAGCTCCTGAAGATCGTCCAGGCCACGGCCCAGACGGTGTTCATGATCACCCACGACGTGGACGAAGCCATCCTGCTCTCCGACCGCATCCTGCTGATGAGCAACGGCCCCCGCGCCCGCATCGCCGAGATCGTCGAAGTGAGCCTGCCGCGCAGCCGCACCCGCCACGACATGCACCACGACCCGCGCTTCTACCGCATCCGCAACCACCTGGTCGATTTCCTCGTCAGCCGCTCGAAAGACCCCAAGCCGGCCGACGAAACCCACCCACCGGTCGTTCGCCCCGGCGAAACCGAACCCGCCCCCGACACCCTCGCCGCCTGATTTGCCAAGGAGACCCACCATGAACCGCGAAGAAGTCACCGACCTGATCGTCACCCAGAAGATCAAGAAAAAGCTCACCTGGGCCAAACTGGCCGAGATCGTCGGCCACAGCAAGGAATGGAGCACCGCCGCCCTGCTCGGCCAGATGACCCTGACCGAAGCCCAGGCCCAGGCCGTGGGCGCCGCCCTCGACCTGCCGGAAGAAGCCGTCACCCAGCTTCAGGTCGTGCCCTACAAGGGCTCCCTGCCCACCGCCGTGCCCACCGACCCGCTGATCTACCGCTTCTACGAACTGATCAGCGTCTATGGCACCACCTTCAAGTCGCTGATCCACGAAGAATTTGGCGACGGCATCATGAGCGCCATCGACTTCAACATGGACCTCACCCGCGAAGCCGACCCCAAGGGCGACCGGGTCAAGATCACCATGAGCGGCAAGTTCCTGCCCTACAAGACCTACTGAGCCCCACCGCGCTACCGGGCGGGCATCCCGCCCCGGCGCGGGAGCCGGCCCAGCCCACTCCCGCGCCGGGGGCAACAGTCCTCCGAAAGGCCATCGGTAAGCCCCCCGGCGCCGTCACTTCCCGGTATTGACCAGGGGCGTCACCGTCATGCCCGACGGCACGATCACCGTGTTTGAATTGCCCTTCTCGGCGAACTTCTGCAGGGCCAGATTCGCCTCGTGCTGCAGATACTCCCGCGTCAGCGAACCCGAAATGATCTTGTTCGACTCGGCAATCCCCCGCGCCTCCGTCACCTTGATCTCGGCCTCGCGCTTGGCAATCTCGGTCTGCACCTGCATCGCCTCCAGCTTCTTCTGATTGGCCACCGCCTGCTGGATCGACTGCTCGATGGACGGGTCGGTCTGCACCGAGCGGATCACCACGCGGGAGATGGTGAACACCCCGCGGTCGGTCCGGTCCAGCTCCTCCTGGAGCTTCTTTGCAATCGCCGCGCCCAGCTGATCCCGCTGGGTATGGATCACCAGCGAATCCAGCCGTGCGATCTCTTCGTAACAGGCATTGCGCGCGATCCGCCACACCAGCTCGTAGGCCGGCATGTAATAGCCATCGGCGTGGCGCGCCGACTGGGAGGCATATTTGGCAAACAGATCGGCAATGGCCTTTTGATCCGCCCGGTAGTAGATCGACACATCCATGTCGCGCAGCGACAGGTTGTCCTTGGCCTTCGGCGTAAGATCGGAAAGGTCGATCACGATGTCCTTGGCCGAAAACTCATGCACCGTCGAGATGACAGGCCATTTGAAATAGATGCCCGGCTCGATCTCCTCCTGCGAGATGATCCCCAGGGTCGTCCTGATCCCCACGTTGCCCGTCTGGATCGTGCCCGCTGTCGAAAAAAGGGCCGCCGCCACGGCAACCAGGCCGATGGGCGCCAGAATCTGCTGGATGTTCACCACGTCATACTCCCTTTGCAGTCCATAAGTAGTGGGGTTTCCCCGGCGGGGTTCGGCCGCCGCCGAACGCTACACCACCCCCATTGCGCCCCGCCAGCCCCGCCCATCGTGCCCGAAATGCCAAGCGGGTGACAAGCGCGGCCGTGGCGTCCCGAGCGGCCGCCGCGCAAAGCCCCTGCCGCACACCGGCAACGCCTGTGTAACCTTGCCTGCCTACTGTCATGGGCCATCCCGACACCCCATCGAGCTCCCCATGATCACCCAGCACCTCACGCCCCTTGCCCTGGCCCTCGCCGCCCTGCTGCCGACGGCGGCCGCCGCCGACCAGACCTTCCCCGCCACCCTGGCCGGCCATGCCCTGCTGCCGGCCAAGAGCTTCATGATTCCTCCCAAGGATGCCCCGGCGAGCCTCGCCACCTCCGGCAAGTACACCGGGCCGGAAAGCCGCCGGGTGGACGCGCTGGAAAGCCTCCCGGGCAACTCCTACCTGTCCGACAAGGCCGTGCCGCGCCCCACCCACGTCTCCCTGCCCTTCCGCGGCCAGCCCATCCAGGGCTTCTCGGGCATCAAGCACATGGGCAAGGGGCACTACTGGGTGCTGCAGGACAACGGCTACGGCGCCCGCAACAACAGCGCCGATGCCATGCTGATGGTCCACCGCATCCGCCCCGACTGGCAAAGCGGCAGCGTCAAGCTTGAGCAGACCGCCTTCATCCACGACCCCGACCGCAAGGTGCCCTTCCTGATCGTCAACGAAGGCACCACCAAGCGCTACCTCACCGGCGCCGACTTCGACATCGAATCCATCCAGCCCATCGGCGATGCCCTGTGGCTGGGCGACGAACTCGGCCCCTACCTGCTCAAGACCGACCTGAAGGGTAAAGTGCTGGCCGTGTTCGAGACCAAGGTGGACGGCAAGACGCTCAAGTCACCCGACCACTTCAGCGTGAACACCCCGGCCACCTCCGGCACCTTCACCACCATTGCCCGCCGCTCCCGCGGCTACGAAGGCATGGCCGCCTCCAAGGACGGCCGCCTGCTCTACCCCCTGCTCGAAGGCCCCCTCTGGAACCCCGACGACAAGAAGTGGGACAACAAGGACGGCCGCGAGTACCTGCGCATCCTGGAATTCAGCGTCGATAAGGGCGAATGGACCGGACGTAGCTGGAAATACGCCCTGGAACAGAACGGCAACAACATCGGCGACTTCAACATGATCGATGCCGACACCGGCCTGATCATCGAACGGGACAACGGCGAAGGCCTGCCCGAACACGCCTGTGACGGCCCCGCCCGCCCCGACTGCCAGAACGTGCCGGCCAAGTTCAAGCGCATCTACAAGATCAGCCTCAAGGAGGCCGACAGCGACGGCTTTGTCAGGAAAATCGGCCACATCGATCTGCTCAACATCCAGGACCCGAAAGCCCTGGCCCGCCGCGGCGGCAAGGACGGCAAATTCACCTTTCCCTTCGTGACCATCGAAGACGTGGACGTGGTGGACAGCGAACACATCATCGTCGCCAACGACAACAACCTGCCCTACTCCGCCGCCCGCCAGCCCAACCTGCAGGACGACAACGAACTCATCCTGCTCCGCGTCCCCGAACTGCTCAACGCCCGCTGAGGAAGCCTGCCCATGAAGATCCGCCCATTGCTCAAGCTGAGCGCCGCCGTGGCCCTCGCGGCTACGAGCCTTGCCGCCCAGGCCGCCGACGCCACCCTGGACCTCTACCTGGCCCGCCACGGCCAGACCGCCTGGAACCTGGAAAAGCGCCTGCAGGGCGCCACCGACAACGTCCTCAACGAAACCGGCAAGAGCCAGGCCCGCCAGCTTGGCGACAAGCTGAAGGGCGTACACTTTGCCGCCGTCTATAGCAGCAAGCTGGCCCGCGCCCGCGAAACCGCCGCCATCGCCCTGCCCGCACTCCCCGCCCAGCCCCTGCCCGCCCTGGCCGAACGCAGCTTTGGCAAGTTTGAGGGCATGTTTGAAGACGAGCGCAGCGGCGAACTCGGCCCCGAGTTCAAGGCCCGCGCCGCCAACCCGGCCGACAGCCTGGACGGCGGTGAATCCCTCGACAGCCAGGCCCAACGGGTCGCCCGCGCCGTGGACCAGATCCGCAAGGCCCACCCCGGCGGCAGCGTGCTCATCGTCAGCCACGGGGGCGTCACCCCCCTGATCCTCGCCCACCTGCTGCAGCTCCCCACCACCGAAGCCGTCAGCCGCATCAAACAAGGCAACGACGAGGTCTACCTGGTGCGCCTGCGCGCCGACCAGGCCCCCGCCGTGTGGAAGCTCATCGGCAAGGAGAACCTGGAACAGCTCTGACCCCCTCGCATCGGGCGAAAGCCCGATGCCCACCGCCGCCCCACGAGCCGCACCACGCTGAAGAAATTCAGCCTTTAGTATTCATTCACGTTTCAACCTGCTTTCCTCGTTTGTCCTCCCCGAGCCAGACGCAAACCCAATGCTGACGCGGGTTTTCCCGCCACTGGCCGTATCACCCGATGGGTGAAACTGAAGGGGTTTATGGGACGCGCTGAGGGCGGCTGGAGGGACTGTGGGGGCGACTTCAGTCGCCCGCGGACATCGATCAAGGGTGTGTCGGTGATCAGCGCACGGATGGGCGACTGAAGTCGCCCCTACAAATCGCCCCTACAGGAGAGACCGTATCGACCGTCAGACGACGCGTCAAACGGAGGAAATTAGGTTCAATTCAATAATCCATTCAAACCACGGATACCCATGCCGATGCCGTCCGCCTGTGTCTTTCCCGCGGCCCGCTTCCGGCGCGGCCAGCTTTGGTTCGTCGAGAAGAACCCGGACCAAAGCTGGCTCAACACGCTTCCCCCTGACCGATTTCAGCCCTCGCAAAGACGAAGCCCTTGAGCGGGGTTACCTGCAGGGGTGATTTGGCGCACTTCCGTTTCTGAGGACTCTGTCACTGGGACTGAAGCGCTGATGGGGCGCGACGAATCCAGCCCAAGACAAACCCCCTGCTCACAACCTCTGATTTTGTGTAGTTTCCTCGTCTTTTGGGGTTCCAGCGCAGACGGAGAAGTGATGCCGCTTACACAGGCGTTCGTCTCCGTTTCCGACCCGCGCAGCGCCCGGCTCAGGCCCCTGCCTGCGGATACTGGCCGCCACTTCCGATAGGTTCCGCGCTGCGTTACTCGGCTTCATGACATGAAGGTGAGACTGCCCTGCCTCCCGATGAAACAATGACATTTACCCCCTCCCTGTGGCGTCGCAGGGACTCTTTTCAGGCCCTATGAAAAATATGCAATCGACAGACCGAAGCCAGATCAAGTGGATTTCTGACTTCATCTGGAACATCGCCGACGACCGCCTGTGCGATGTCTATGAGCGCGGCTGGCAGCCCGGCCCGGACGACGTGGAGGACGACGCGGCGCTGGTCGCGCTGGGCGACGACGCAGGTGATGTGACCCAAAAGGAAGATGGCGATGGCGAAGAAAGCTGAACCCGCTTTGGCCTCCAACGCCTTGCTGAGCGAACTGCGCGGCCTGATCGAAGTCGCCCGCCAGCACGTCGCCCAGACCGCCAATGCCACGCTGACCATGCTCTACTGGCATGTAGGGCAGCGCATCCACAAGGAGGTCCTGAAGAATGAATCGCCCCGGGTTTCGCGGAGGCTCCCACTCTTGAGAAGATGGAGCCATGAAGAAGACAACGAAATACGCCCCGGAAGTGCGCGAGCGTTCAGTGCGGATGGTGTTCGAGCAGCGCAGCGAGCA
>NZ_JAFLDT010000076.1 GCF_017302315.1 Zoogloea sp. | reverse complement strand
GCCAGCAGCGGGGCGATGGCCGCCGCCAGGGCCGCCGGATCGTCCGGCGCCACCAGGGCACCGCTGGCTCCGTCCTCCACCACCTCGCCGATGCCGCCCACGCGGCTGGCGACGATGGGCAGGGCACAGGCCGAGGCTTCGAGCAGGGTCAGGGACAGGGCTTCGCGCCGCGACGGGGCCAGCAGCAGATCGGAGGCCGCCAGCAGGGCCGGCACATCCTCCCGCAGCCCAAGGAAACGGACCCGCTCGGCAATGCCGAGTTCCCGTGCCAGGGCCTGCATCTGCGGCCCCAGGTCGCCGTGATGATCACCGGCCAGCAGCAGGGTCCAGCGTTGTTCGCACAGGCGGGCCAGGGCGCGCAGGGCGGTGTCGTGGCCCTTGGCCGGGACGATGCGGGCCGCCATCAGCAGGCAGGGTTCGTCGTCGGCCAGGCCGAGGCCGTGCCGGGTGCTCTGGCGGGCATCGGCAGGCAGTCGCGCCGCGATGTCGGCGATGCCGTGGTGCACCATGCGGATGCGCGCCGGGTCGTAGCCCTCGCGCTGCAGGAAGTCGGCCACCGCGCCGGACACGGCGATGATGCGGTCGGCCCGGCCGAAATGCTTGCCGGCGTTGTCGGAGTGGGCCGTGGCCACATTGGGCAGGCCGGCCAGGCGGGCAGCAAAGCCCACATACCAGGCGCTGCGGGTCAGGTGGCCGTGGAGCAGATCCACCCGCTGGCGGCGGGCGTAGAGGGCCAGACGGACCAGGGAGGGCACGTCGTAGAGCCCCATCAGAGGCAGATCGATGCCACCGAAGCCGTCGGCCCGGAGCTGCTGGCCGAGCCAGCCGGCCATGGGGCCGGCATACAGGCATTCGTGGCCCCGTGCCCGCAGGCCGCGCATGAGCTGCAGGGCGTGGCGCTCGGCGCCGCCGCTCTTCACGCTGCGCAGGACGGTCAGGATCTTCACCGGCCGAGCACCTGGTGGTAGAGGGCCAGGTTGCCGTCCACCATGCGCCCGATGGAGAACTCGGCCAGGATGCGCTGCCGGCCGGCCTCGCCGTACTGGCGGCGCAGGGCCGGATCGCCGGCCAGGCGGTCGATGGCCGCGGCCAGGGCGTCCACGTCACCGGGCGGGCACAGGATGCCGGTGACGCCATCCTGCACGGCTTCGGGCAGGCCGCCGGCGCGGCTGGTGATCACCGGCACGCCGGCCGCCGCGGCCTGCAACAGGGACACGCCCAGGCCTTCCATCTCGGCCGGATGCACCAGCATGTCGAGGCCGCCGATCCAGCTCGCCAGGTCGTGACGGAAGCCGGTGAAATGCACCACGCCGTCGAGCCCGCGGGCGGCCACGTCGCTGCGAAGCTCGCCGAGCAGCGGCCCCTGGCCGAAGACCAGCACCTGCAGTTCGGGATAGCGTTCGAGGAGCCCGGGCAGGGCGGAAAACAGGTAGCGGTGGCCCTTGCGGGGAATCATCTGGGCCACCACACCGATCACCAGGGCATCCTGGGGCAGGCGGAACTCGGCCCGGAAGGCGGAGGGATCGACGGGCGCCAGGAAGGGTGCCGGGTCCACGGCGCTGCGCACGCAGCTCACCTTGTCGGCCGCCAGCCCTTCGTCGAGCAGCACCTGGCGGATGGCCTCGGAGATGGTGATCACGTGGTCGTAGAGCCGGTACTTGAGGGCCACGGCGAGGCGCGACTCGGGGTTGTCCACCCGCCGCGACAGCACGCAGGGCACGCCTGCCATTTTGGCCGCCAGACCGCCCCAGGTGTCGGCGCCACGGCGGCTGTGGAGGTGCACCAGGTCGGGTTGTTCGGCACGGATCAGGCGCGCCAGACGGAAGGCCAGGCCGATGTCGGCGTCACCGCCCATGCGGATGGGCAGCACGCGCACACCGGCCGGCGGCTGACGGCTCATCTCGCTGTCGATGGGGCAGGCCAGCAGGCTGTCGATGCCCCGGGCCGCCAGGCCCTCGGTGATGTACTGCACCTGGCGGGCGCCCCCGTAGAGGTGCTTGCCGGCTTCCACGTGGAGGATCTTCATGGCGCGGCGCCTCCGGCGGCGAGCATGGCCCGGGCGCGTTCCAGCACCATGGCCGGGGTGATGTCGCGCAGGCAGGTGAACTTGCCGCCGCAGGTGGGGCGACGCCGGCACGGGGAGCATTCCATGCCCAGCCAGATCACGCTGCCGGTGGGCCGGCCGGTGTCGGTGTAGGGGCAGGTGGAGCCGAAGATGGCCACCGTCGGGCGGGCCAGGGCGGTGCCCATGTGGGTGAGGCCGGTGTCCACGCCGATGAGCAGGGCCGAGTGGGCGATCACCGCGACCGCCTCGGGCAGGCGGGTCTTGCCGGTCAGGTTGACGATGCGCGGGTCGGCGGCGGCAATGCGCGCGGCGGCCTCGGTATCGGCCGGGCCGCCGAGGATCACCGGGGTCAGGCCGGTGGCCTTGATCAGCAGCGGGGCCAGTGCCTGCCAGGCGTCTTCGAACCAGTGCTTCTGGGGCCGCGTGGTGAAGGGGGCGAACACCGCGTAGGCCCCCGGGGTCAGGCGGTGCTCCGCGAGGGTGCCCAGCACCGCCGCATCGGCCGCCGGGGCCACCGTGAGGGTGGGCAGGAAATCCCCTGCGTCGAAGCCCATCTGGCGGGCCAGGTACTGGTATTCGGAGCCGATCCGGGCGGCCTCGCCCCCCCGCGGGATGACCTCGCTCATCAGCCACTGGCTGCCTTCCTTGGAGCCCAGCCCGACCCGCCGGGGCGCCCCCGACAGCCAGGTGAGGAAGCCGCTCTTGAGCAGGCCCTGCAGGTCCAGGGCCAGATCGAAGCGGCGCGCGTGCAGCTCCCGCCGTAGCTGGCGCACGCGCCGCCACAGTTCGAGGCGCTGGCCGGACTTCCACAGGCGCACCCACTCGCCCTTGGACCAGGGGATGACTTCGTCAATGTCGGGATCGGACAGCAGCAGCTCATGGATGCCCGGCTCCACCAGCCAGGCGATATGGGCATCCGGGTGGCGGCGCCGGATCGCTCCGGGCAGGGCCGAGGCGAACACCACGTCGCCGATGGCGGAGCTGCGCACGATCAGGACGCGCATCAGGGCGCTCCCAGCTCGGCCAGGCGGGCCACGACGGCGTCCACCGTGATGGCATCCATGCCCTGCCCGGCCAGGGCCTGGAGCAGCGGGTCATGGGCCAGGGGCGGGGTGGCCCCGAACAGGCCCAGGGCCGGCACGCCGTTGGCGACCGCCATGTTGAGCACGCCGGTGTCGTTACCGACACAGTACTGGCAATGGCGCAGCAGGGCCGCAGAGCGTTGTACCGAGGCCTGGGCGGAGACCATCACGCGGCTGCGCAGCGCGGCCGGAACGGCGGCAAGGATGGATTCGGCGGCCCCCTGCTCGGCCGGCCCCCCCAGCAGCACCACGCTGCCGCCGCGCCCGGCCAGGGCCGCGGCGAGGGCGCCGAAGCGCTCCGTGCCCCAGTTCTTGCGGGCTTCGGAGGTGCCGATGGAGAAGGCATAGCGCGGCTCGGGCAGGGGGGCGAGATCCCGCCCGGCGGTGGTCAGGGCGGCCGTGGCGACGGCCATCCGCGGCACCACCGGGCCGCTCACCAGGCCATGGGCAACACAGAAATCCGTGGCCTCGGGATATACCCAGTTGCCCGGCCCGCGGTAGGGGCGGATGTAAGGAGGCTGGTTGAGGAGCAGACGCTCGACCGCCGTGAAGCCGAAGCCGGCTCGCCGGGGGATGCCCGCCAGCAGAGCCAGGGCGGCATAGCGCGCACGCCCCGAGAAGATGAAGATGCGCCCGAAGCGCCGGGCCCGCAGTTCGGCCACAAAGGCCAACTGGGCACCGAGGCCATCGTGGCGGCCGACCCGGCGCTCGCTCTTCCGCGGCTTGCGGTCGAACTCGATGACTTCGTCGATGCACGGCTCCGCCGCCAGCACCTCGGCGGCCCGGCACGAGGGACGGGCGATCACGCTGACCTTGCCACCCGCACTGACGGCGGCAATGGCGCGCAGGTAAGGGATGTGCCAGATCAGGTCGCCGATGCCGCTGCGGTGATGGACGACGACGGTACGGGGGAGGTCGGGTGTGGTCATTGAGGCCGGGGGCGGTTCAAGGGTCGGCGGCAGGGGCGCTATTCTGCCCCATTCCCCTTGGGGAGGCTGTCCAGACGCCGCCGTAACTGGCGCGCCATCAGGAAAACGGTCAGTTTGCGCCGCTGGGACTGGGCCACCCGGGTGATGTGCTGAACGAAGCGATTGCTGCGATGGGTTCCGAAGCGCCCGGAGATGGTGCTGGCGATGCTGGCATCCTCTGTCACCACGCTGGGAGACACCAGGGGCACTCGGAGGCCATGCTTCCAGTAGGCGTCCAGCGCCGTATCGATGGGGCAACGGGGCACCGACAGGGCCGCCAGCAGGCGCCGGGCGCCGGCCAGACTGACCATGTAACCCTGGGTGCCGCTGGGGTTCTTGGTGGGCAGGATGAGCCGCTCGCCGCCCGACAGGGTGGCGATGGGCAGGCCACGGATGGGCCGCAGGGCCGACAGGCGCAGGCCGTCCAGGGGCAGCCCGAGGGCCGCTGTCTCGGTGGCAACGCGCATCAGGCTGGGGCTGCACAGCACGTCGTCCTCGAGGACGATGGCGTGGGGCAGGCGCCGCGCGACCACGGTTTCCCAGAAGCGCACATGGCTCAGATAGCAGCCGATCTCGCCGGGCGACAGCCCCGGATGGGTGCCTGGGGGCAGGCTGCCCGGCGGCAGGCGGGCGCCCTCGACGGCCGGCAGGATCTCGGCTTCGAGGCCCAGCTCGCGCAGATGGCGCAGGATGGTCTCGCGTCGTTCGGTGGCGCGCTCCAGGTTGATGATGAAGATGTGCATGCCGATCAGTCTTCCCGGTCCTGGCGATGCCCGAAGAGCTTCATCACTTCCCGTTTTTTCTTCTCGACCAGACCGGCCAGACTTCGGCGCAGCCACTGCAGGGGGCCCGGGCGGACGTGGATGCCAAGCACCCGGGGTGACCGCTCTTGGGGCGGCAAGGTATCGAGAACGGCCTGGAGCTCGTCGGCGGGCACCACCCCATCGCCAGCCAGCTTGCGGTAAAACACCCCGGAGGCCTGGATTGGCTTGACGTGGCGGATCACCGCCGTGTCGACGATACCCACCCGCCCACCGCCGGCCCGCGCCAGGTGGCTGATGGCGTAATCGCTGCCCCAGGTGCTGCGGGTGACGGGAAAATCCGCCAGCTTGCTCGTCACGAAAGCGGTGTCGAGGCAGGGACACATGATCTCGACGAAATTGGTCTCGCGCCACTCGGCCAGGGGGTTTCTGAGCATGATGCGCAATGACCAGTAGCCGCTCCAGTCCTGGGCCGGATGGGACACCGTGAGTCCCAGGCGGTCGGCGCTCTCGAAGAAGGCCGAGATGCTGCCCGCGGTCACGTCCAGGTCGTCGTCGGCCAGTAACACCAGGCGATAGGGGCTCAGATCAAGGCTGCCCGAAAGGACGCAGTCGCGGAAGTGCTCCAGTTTGTTGTAACCACCCATTTCCGTGGCAATGGCTGCCGGGTGGTCCGGCATCGGGATATAGGTGCTGAGGAAGAGATCCCAGTTGCGCCCGGGCTCCTGCGCCAGCCAGCCCGGATAGAGGCCGTTGGCGCCCGTGCGCATGAAGACGAGGTAGGGGCGCCCGCCCGCTGGAGCGGGTGCCGGAGCTTGCAATGGGGAAACAGCAGGCACGGACGAAGAAACGGGGCTCGGCATGATGGACGCGCGCGACATATCGCCCGCATTGTGCCGTAATCCCTCGAATCGTGCGTCCGATCTTCGTCGGGGAAATCTGTTGGTGGCCGCTTTGCGCTACCCTTCCGGGTTTGCCCGTCTTGCCGGATCATCGGCCCGCCCCCCGGATGCTCAAGCTCCCCAACGTCAGTCTGCTCTGCCTCGATACCCGTCACCCCGAGCTGGCGGTTTTTGCGATGCAGCGCTGTCTCGACCAGGCTTGCTTCGGCGAGGCAGTCCTGCTGACCGTGGCCGGCTATGTCAGCCCCGACCCGCGCATCCGCGTCCAGCCGGTGGCGCGCCTGCGCAGCGTGGCCGACTACTCGGCCTTCATCATCAAGTCCCTGGGCACCCACGTGACCGGCAGCCATGTGCTGGTGATGCAGTGGGACAGCTTCATCCTCGATGCCGACGCCTGGGATCCGGCCTTTCTCGACTACGACTATCTGGGCGCCCCCTGGCCGCACCGGGCGCCACCGGTGGGCAACGGCGGCTTTTCGCTGCGCTCGCGGCGCTTGCTCGACGCACTGCAGGATCCGCAGATCTGCGACCTGCAGCCCGAGGACTACTGCATCTGCGAGCTATACCGGGCGCGTCTGGAGGGGGAGCACGGCATCCGCTTTGCGCCGCTGGAACTGGCACGGCGCTTCTCGTTTGAACTGGAAGCGCCCAGCGGGCCCGTCTTCGGCTTCCATGGCCTCTTCAACTTCCACCGGGCGCTACCCGAGTCCGACCTGTTGGCCTGGCTGGAAAAGGCACCGGCGGGGCTACTGCGCTCGATGCAGGGCCGTCGGTTGGTGAAGAACCTGATTCATGCCGGCCGCGCTGTGCCTGCCCGAAAGATCCTCCAGATACGCGCCCGTGGTGGCCTCAAGCTGCGCCTCGACGCCCTCAAGCTGGGCAGCCTGCTGGCTGCCCGGGGCCTATGGACCTGAGCCTGTTCAGGCCCGTGCCGGCGTGGCCGGATGGGCGCCGGCCGCAAACACCGCCAGCAGCACGCTGAAACCGAGGGTGCCGAGGGACGAGGCAAACATCGACCCCACGTTGGAAAACACCAGCTCGCCGATCAGCAATACCAGCCCCCAGGTGGCAAACAGGCGCTTGTCCGCATCCGGGCTGCGCCGTGCCGCGACGAAATGGCCCAGGGTGCCGGCCCAGAAGGCCAGCATGGCCAGGGTGCCCACCAGGCCGGTGGTGGTGAGATGGTCGATGAACAGGTTGTGCAGCCCGCCAAAGGTGCTCAGGATTGGTGGCAGGGTACCCGCCGCCACCGCCGCTGCCACGGCGCTGCGGAAATTTCCCAGGCCGATGCCGAACACCGGGTTGGCCAGAAACTGATCCCAGCCCCACTGCCAGCTCAGCAGGCGCAGCCCGAGGGAGGTCTCGCGGGCGCTGGGCGAGCCGGGATTGGCCAGGTAGGCGCGGACCTCGGCGATCCCTTCAGCCAGACGTGCCCCGACCAGCTCGCTGGCCAGCAGGGCAGCCAGTACAGCCGAGACGACACCTGCCATCACCCAGCGCCGGGGAATCGGGCGACGGCCGGGCATGATCAGGACGGCGATGGACATCAGCGGCAACGCGGCCCAGGCGGAGCGGGTTTCGGACAACAGGGCGGCCATCAGCCCGCCAGTGATGGCCAGCAGGGCCAAGGCCGGCGTCCCGGTCAGCGTGCGCACCCCCACCGCCAGACCACCGGCGAGCCCGGCCACGGCGACCACGGCGCTGTAGTTGCCAAAGGGCCCGGGGCTGGAGAACGGGCCCATTGGCCGCCCCGAGTTGAGGGCCAGCAAGCCCTGGCCACCACCACTGCCCACGGCCATGACTGCCACGGTTCCCGCCGCCAGCCCGGCAAGGGCAAGTCCGAACAAGACTGATGGACGAGAGATGCCCAGGCGTCGGAACAAGAGGTATATCAGCACGGCTGCCAGCAGGTGGGCCGGTCGCTCAAGGGCGCGGGCGTTCCAGCCAAGCAGCGCCATGTTGAGCAGATAGGTGACCGGCAGCACCGCGCAGGCCAGCATGAAGCGCCGATCAAGGCGGTCCAGCGGATTCCCGGGCGCAACGGCCAGCACCAGCCCGCCGGCAGCCATCAGGACAGCCAGATTTCGGGCCAGACCGGCCGAGAGCATCAGTCCGAGCAGGAACAAGGGCAGCAGCCAGGGAGCAACGCGGGCCACCAGTGCCGGCAGCCCCCGGTTCGGCTGCGCTGAATGCAGGCGCTCAGGGCACATCGTGCAGGCTCACCCCGGTGGTGCGAAAGGCTTCGCGCATCTGACGCATCTCGTCATCGGACTTGAAGCGCACCCGGTCCCAGCCGAAGGCCACCACCCGGGTCGCCGCCGGGCTGGTCTGGCGGGCGAACAGCAGGGCGCTGGAGCGCACCCCGACGACTGCATCGTAGGGGGTGTTGGCGAGGTGCACTTCGAGGGGTTCGTCGAGGGTTACCACCGTATAGTCGGGGTGATTGAGCTCCAGTTCCGGATCCTTGGGGTGCCCCTTGTAGAAGATCTGTGCCATGCCTTCGGCGGCCAGCCAGGCGTGGATCTCTTCCCTCACTGCATCGCGATCGGCGGCCTTCATCAGGCCGGCACCTACCAGGGGCTGACCGATGACCAGCGCCCGCCGCGGGCCACCCGCGGCGGCCCAGTCGCCCCGCGGTGTGACCAGAGGCGGCAGCACCACCACCTTGTCGGCCGGGTATTCGTGGGGCAGGCCGGGGAGCACATAGATGCGGTCGCAGAAGGGCGCGTCGGAACCGATGCGGTCGCCGGAAAAACACCAGTAGTCGAGTTCCGGTGCGATCAGGCGGCGCAGTTTGCGGGCGTACTGGGCCAGACGCTTGGCCGCACTCAGGGGATAGCGGCGGATGCTGATGAGGCCATCGGGCAGGATGCGGGCGTGCATCTGCGTGGCACCCGCCGCCCGCGGGAGGGCGCGCAGGAAGTAGTTGATGGCCTCGGTATCGAAGACCGCACTGTGGATGTGCAGGGTGCTGCAGCGGCCGACCAAGCCGGCCACCAGGCGGATGTTGGCACGCTGCCGGCGCAGGCGCCCGAAGGGCCCCGGCAGGGGCTCCCAGCGCGGCCAGGGCATGTACACCGCCGCATCCCAGTCGGCCTCGCGGACGATGGGGGTGACACCCGGCTTGTACCACACCAGCACCTGGCGGGCGCCGGCCTCGTGGGCTTCGGCGATACGCCGGGCGGCCAGGTATTGGAGCGGCGAGGCAACGAAATAAACGGCAACGCGGTCGCTCATGGGATGACCTCAGGCCTCATCCCGGGCCACCTGCTCGCCACTGGCCAGCAGGCGGGCATAGGCTTCGCCGCGGGCGACGAGCTCGTCATGGGTGCCGGCCTCGGCGATGCGGCCACGCTCCATGACGACAATGCGGTCGGCGTCGCGGATGGTGGACAGGCGGTGGGCGATGACGATCACGGTGCGGTTGCGGCGCAGCTCGACCAGCGCATCCTTCACAGCCCGCTCGGATTCGTTGTCGAGGGCCGAGGTGGCCTCGTCGAGGAGCAGGATGGGCGCATCGCGCAGAAAGGCCCGGGCAATGGCGATACGCTGGCGCTGGCCACCGGAGAGCTGGCTGCCATTGGCGCCGACGCGGGTGGCGAGGCCGTCGGGCAGCTTGTCGATGAACTCCATGGCGTGGGCGGCACGGGCAGCGGCGATGATGTCGGCTGCGGGCACATCCGGCCGGCCATAGGCGATGTTGGCGGCGATGGTGTCGTCGAACAGCACCACCTGCTGGCCGACCCATCCGAGCTGCTGGCGCAGGTGGGCCAGGGGCAGGCTGTCGAGGCTGGCGCCGTCGAGCAGGATGCGGCCGCTGCCGGGTTCGAAGAAGCGGGCGATCAGGTTGATCAGGGTGGTCTTGCCGCTGCCGGAGGCGCCCACCAGGGCCACCGTCTGGCCGGGATGCACGTCGAGGCTGAAATGGCTGAGGGCCGCTTCCGCCTGACCGGGGTAGCTGAAACTCACATCGTCGAAGCGCAGTTCGCCGATGGCGCGGGGGAAGCGGCCAGTGGCGGTATCCACCTCGGCGGGGGTGTCGAGCAGTTCGAAGATGCTCTGGGCGCCGGCCAGGCCGCGCTGGATCACCGCGTTGATGTTGGTCAGGCGGCGGATAGGCTCGAAGAGCATGGACATGGCGGTGACGAAGGACACGAATTCGCCGGGGCTGAGCTTGTCCTGGGCCGACAGGGAGGTGGCCGTCCAGATTACGGTGGCCACGGCCGCGGCGGCCAGCACCTGCACCAGGGGCACGTTGACGGCCGACACCCGCACGGTGCGCATGGTCTGGCTGCGCAGGCGCTCGGCCACCTCACCAAAGCGCCGGTCTTCGTGGTCGTGGGTGCCGAAGAGCTTGATCTCGCGCACCCCGCCCAGGGTCTCCTCGACCATGCCGGTGAGGCGGCCGGTGGTCTCCTGCATCTCCTGGTTGGAGCCGCGCAGCTTGCGGCTGGCCACCCGGATCAGCCAGGCCACGATGGGGGCGATGGCGACGATGACCAGGGTCAGTTCCCAGGCGGTGTAGATGAGGTAGCCGGTGAGGCCAATGATGATCAGGGTGTCGCGCACCACGATGATCCAGGCGTTGGACAGGGCCGCGCCCACCTGGGGGATGTCGTAGAGGATGCGCGACAGCATGCGTCCGCCGGCCTCGGCCTGGTGCACCGGGATGGGCAGGTGCATCTGGTGGCGGAAGACCTGCTGACGCAGATCGGTGATGGCCTTATGGGCGATCCACTGGCTGGACACGTTGGCGGCGTACTCGGCCACCCCCTTGGCCAGGAAGGCCAGCATCAGGAACAGGGGCACCTGCCACTGGGCCACGTGGTTCTTCTTGATCAGGCTCTCGTCCACCAGTGGCTTGAGCAGGGCCGGCAGCACCGGCTCCAGCGACGCCGCGGCGATCATGGCCAGCACCGACAGGGCCACCACCTTGCTGTAGGGGCGGATGGAGCCGAGCAGGCGGCGGTATAGCAGGAAGGTGCTTTTCATTCCCGGTGCAGGACCTTGTCGACGATCAGACTGGCCCAGCCTTCGGCGCGGAAGCGGTTGTGCATGTCCAGGCGGTTGTATTCGGTATTCACCCACTCCAGGAAGCCGATGGGCGACTGGCGGTTGCGGGCCACGTAGGTGGCGAAGAAGAAATCCAGCACGCCGGTCTTGGCCTGCTTGAAGTGGCCGTACTTCCAGCCCAGCTCGGCCATGGCCGCCTCGACCGGGTGACCCAGGTGCAGGATGCGGTACAGGGCGGCCCCCAGGCCGGCCCGGTCGGCGCCGGACTTGCAGTGCAGCAGGGCGGGGTATTCGATGGTCTTGAAGAGTGCGTCCATGGCGTGCACCTCTTCGACCTCCGGCGGCGTGCGGGAGTACAGCTTGACGTCGTGGAGGGCAATGCCGAGCTGCGCGCAGGCTTCCTTCTCCAGGGCGTAGGAGCCGTAGCCGTGGGCGCCGCGCAGGTTGATCACGCTGCGCAGACCGAGGCTTTGCCGGTACTTGCGTAGCTGGGCCGGGCTGGGCTGGCTGCTGCGGTACATGCCGCCGCCCAGATTGTAGAAATTGCTATACACGGCGCGGACGGCGCCGTGATCCACCAGGTGCATGTCCAGCCAGGCGCGCACACGCCCGCTGGTGGTCGAGATGTCCATGATCATGGGCGCGCGGGCAGCAACAGGTGGGGCCCGATCCGGGCCAGCAGATCGGCGTGGCCGGCCGGGTCGGCACTCACCACCCAGTCCACCTGGCGCAGGGCCGCAAGCACTGCGAGGGCATCCGCGTCCGTGTCTGCGGGCTCGACGAGGAGCACCCGGTCAGCCTGGCGGCCGGCCTGTTCGAGACGGGCCAGCAAGGCCGCCCCCGGTGCGCCGACAGGGCCGACGATGACGGCGATGCGCTCACCGGCGGCACGGGCGCGCTGGGCGGCGCTGATCAGCGCCTCCACCGCCATGCGCCCACGGGCCACGGGCGAATGGGTGTCCATGGCGGCATAGAGTTCGTCCAGCGAGGCGGTGGCAGTACCCAGCTTGCCCACCACCACGCCGGCTGCCAGATTGGCCAGGGCGGTGGCTTCGAGCAGGCTGAGGCCAGCGGCAATGCCGCAGCCGAGGGCCGCCGACACCGTGTCGCCAGCGCCGGTCACGTCGTACACTTCCCGTGCCCGGGTGGGCTGGTGGTGGGCCGGCTGGCCGCGCTGGAGCAGGGTTACGCCCTGTTCACCGCGGGTCACCAGCAGGGCCTCCAGGTCGAGCTCGGCGCGCAGGGCCTCGCCGCGGGCGATCAGGGTGGCCTCGTCCGGGCAGGGGCCGACCACGGCCTCGAATTCGGAGAGGTTGGGCTTGACGAGGGTGGCGCCGCGGTAACGGGAAAAGTCGCTGCCCTTCGGGTCCACCACCACCGGCACACCCCGGGCCCGGGCCAGGGCGATCAGGGCCGGCACGTCGGCGAGGGTGCCCTTGGCGTAGTCGGACAGCACCAGCACATCGATGCCCTCCAGGTGGGCGGTCAGGGCATTGGCCACCCGGGGGGCGTGGCAGGCATCGAACCGTTCCTCGAAATCCAGGCGGATGAGCTGCTGGTGGCGCGAGATGACCCGCAGCTTGGTGATCGTCGGCGCGTCGGACAGACGCTCGAAGGCACAGGCAACACCTCGGGCGGCCAGGCTCTCCCCAAGCAGGCGGCCAGCTTCGTCATCACCGATCAGGCCGATGACCCGCGCCTGCGCCCCCAGGGAGGCCGCATTGAGCGCCACGTTGCCGGCGCCTCCTGCACGCACTTCGTCGTTCTTTACCTGCACCACCGGTACCGGTGCTTCCGGCGAGATGCGTGCCGTTGCCCCGTGCCAGTATCGATCAAGCATCACGTCGCCGCACACGAGCACACGGCAGGCGGAGAAGTCCGGCAAGGAAAAATGCATGCGCAGGCAGGCACCCGCAAGGCCGGGCACCGAAGATGTAAAGGCCGGATTATCGCATCAAGGGCGGAGGGGCGCGAAGGGGCGTTCCGAGAAGCCTCCCGATCCCTGTTCTGCCCCGGGAATGCGCCCTTCACAGGACCTGGGAGCCGGTCAGCGCGGGGGAGTGAAAACCGCGGCTGACGTGTGCCTCGGAGCGGGCTTCCCGGCCTTCGCGGTCCGGCTTGCCGGGTACCCGGACCCCGTCGCATACTGGGCAGGTCGTAGCCATCGGGAGGAGTCTGTCATGCTTGACCAATCACCGGCGCGTGGACGGGAGGTAGAGCCGGACGAAGATCTGGCGGAGCCTTTTGGAGGGTTGGTGCGCTACGAGCGGCATGTGCCGATTCATCAGGTGTCCTATTACCTGTGTGGTGAGCTGCAGGCTCCCCAGTACTACACCGAGCTGTTTTACACGCTGCGCAGCGCCGCAGAAACAGACCTGATCTATCTGCACATCAACTCGCCTGGCGGCGATTTCAACACCGGACTGCAGATCATCAACAACATGCTGGCGTCCGACGCCCACGTGGTTACGGTACTGGAGGCGCGTGCCTATTCAATGGCGGCGTTCATTTTTCTGAGCGGTGACGAGCTGATCGTCCATGACAACTGCCAACTGATGTTTCACACCTACTCAAGCAGCTTTGCCGGCAAGGGCAGCGAACAACTGGCTGAGGTGCATGCCCTGGGAAGCTGGTTCGAGAAGGTGACCACCCGTTTGTGCACGCCTTTCCTGAGCGCGACGGACATTGCCCACATCCTGCAGGGCAGTGATCTGTGGATGGACTCCGACGAGATCCGCCGGCGTCTGGCACGCATCAAGCCGTCGCGGGCGAAGGCGGCCACCCGACGGCCTGCTGCACGCAAGGCCAGGGCGTCCGCCTGAGTTTGGGCTGCAGGGCCCCGGTGTCAGGGGGTGCGCGTGATCGGAAGTGCCGAGGCGATGTCTGCTGCCAGGGCGTCCACGAGACGTCCATGGGCCGCCGCGAGGGCTTCCCAGGTGGGTTCGCCTACCTGCTCGGTGGCCGCGAAGCGCCGACCGACCACATCCTTCCCCCCCTTGCGCAAGGTCCAGACCGCCTCCAGCGTGACCTTCCCGAAGCCTTCCGCGTCAAAGCGCTGGACGTCGATGGGTACGCTCATCTCGGGCTCGATGATGCTCGATTGGGGCCACGATACGATTCGGCCGTTGCCGCTGCGCCGGGACAGTTCGACGGCCACCCGGCGGGCGATCTCGGTCTTCAGGGGGGCTGCCCAGCGGTGCCCGTCCGACACGTCGGCCCGGGCGCCATCTACTTGGCGCACGATGAGCAGGCGATCGATGGTTGCCGGCACGCCCACCGGCCCTATCACCAGACCCGGGCCGCTGCTGATGGCGGGGCTGGCCGGGCTCAAGGGCCCGAGGGTGTAGTAGCGCACCGGCGGGGTGCCGCTGCAGGCTGTCAGCAAGGCGCAAACAAGGATCAGGGGTAGCCGGCTCATGGTTTTTCCTCGGGTTTGCCGCGCAGCAGGGCTTCGGGATGACGATCGAGGGTTTCGACCAGATGTGTCAGGGCCTGAGCAGCACGCGTGAGTTCCTGCAGGCTGGCTCGCAGATCCTGCTGCAAGGGGGCGTCACTGGCGAGCAACTTGCGAGTGTCGGCAATGGCGGCACGCACCTCGACCACGGTATCACGCACGTCACCCTTGGCCAGACCATCAATGCGCTTGACCAAGGCCTCCGCCTCCTCAATGGTGCGTCCGAGTCCGGCGATGGCCTTATGGGTGTCCTGGCCGATTTCGCTCAGGGGTAACTTGTCGAGCCTGTCAACGATGCGCAGCAGTGTTGTCTGCAGTTCATCGAGACTGCCCCGCTGGGTCGGAAGGCTTGGCGGTTTGGCGGCCCAGTCCGCCTTGCCCGGTTTGGCGCCGGGGAAGAAATCGAGAGCCACATAGAGCTGACCGGTGACGATGTTGCCGTTACGTAGCTGAGCCCGCAGGCCGTTGTTCACCAGCTTGTCGATGAAGTTGCGGAAATCCTTGTCCCGGTAGCCCTTGCCGAAGAAGGTGGGCTTGCCGACATCGGGACGGGCCTCCATTCGCCCCGGGTAGATGGCGACCTCGACCAGCAGACCCATGTCGGTGGCCCCCTTCTGGATGTCAGCATGGATGGCGCTGACCTCACCGAGCTGGATGCCACGGAACTCCACCGGCGCCCCCACCGATAGACCACGCACGCTCTCGGTAAAGCGCAGCAGGTAGTGCTGGACCACCGTGTGTGGTTGCTTGAGAGCCTGTTCCCGGGTGTTGAAGAGATGAAATGCCTGATCCTGGGGAGCTGGCTCACTGTCGCCGGACTCGGGCGTCAGGAAGGACAGGCCGCCTGCGACGATCGAGGTCAGCGACTCGGTATTGACCTGGACGCCATCGGCGCCGAGCTTGACGTCCACGCCGCTGGCGTTCCAGAAGCGCGTGTCGGTGGTCACGAAGCGGTCATAGGGTGCTTTGACGAAGATGCGCAGATCCACGTGCTTGCCCGTCTTGTCCAGGCGGAAGCCCGTGACCTGGCCGACCGGGATGCGGCGGTAGTACACGGGAGTGCCGACGTCCAGCGAGCCCAGGGTGGGCGCCTCAAGTGAGAAGTAGCGGCCCGGAACGTCGAAACTGACCACCGGCGCCTCATCGAGCCCCGTGAAATGGCGCCGGGCTTCACTGGATTTGCCCACGTCCATACCGATATAGGCGCCCGACAGCAGGGTGTCCAGACCGGATACCGAACTGCCCGAAACCCGGGCGCTGACCACCCAGAAACGAGTGTCATCCACCAGCAGCCGGGCTGCCTCCCGGGCCAGCCGGGCGGTGGCTACAACATGGCTGCCATCGTCCGCCAGTGCCACGGAACTTAGCTGGCCAACGTCCACATCCTTGTACTTGATGCGGGTCTTGCCAGGCTCAAGGCCTACCCCGGTGCGGAAGGCAATGGTGATGGTGGGGCCTTGCTCATAGTAGGTGCGCGCCGCAAGGAAGAGACCGATCAGGGCGGCCACCAGCGGAATGACCCACACCAAGGGAATGCGGAAGCGCCGGGGGCGCTCCACCACGGCCACTGGAAGAATGGGGGGAATTGGATCAGTCATGGTCTGGCCGACGTGGGGTGGGATCGGAGAGGGGGTCCCAGATGAGACGGGGGTCGAAGCTCATCGCCGCAAACATCGTCACGACGACCACCGCTCCGAATGCCACCGCGGCAGGGCCGGCCTGGATGGTGGCGAGCCCCTGAAACTGAACCAGTGCTACCAGAATGGTAATGACGTAGATGTCGAGCATCGACCAGCGACCGACAAATTCCACCAGCCGGTAGAGGCGTGTGCGCTGGATGAGGTTATGGCGCGAACGGCGCTGGGCGGATGCGGTCAGGTAGATCAAGGCGATGATCTTGAGCAAAGGCACCATTACGCTCGCGAAGAAAACCACGGTAGCCAGCGGCCATGACCCCGACTGCCATAGAAAGACGACGCCGCTCATGATGGTGTCCTCCTGGCTGCCGAGCAGCGACGCCGTCACCATCATGGGCATCAGATTGGCTGGGACATACAGCAGGATGGCCGCCGCAATCAGGGCCCAGGTGGTGGACAGGCTTGCGTGCTTGCGCATATGCATGGGCGTGCCGCAGCGCGGACAGCGCAAAGACCGGTTCGTCGTGTCCGGCGCCTGGGCGAGCTGACCACATACATGGCAGCTCATCAGACCAAGCTGGCGTGCCGTGGGGTAGTCGGTTCTCACCGGCCTGATTCCGCGACAGGGGTTTGCCACAGCAGGCGGGTATCAAAGGCCCGGGCGGCGAGGGTCAGTACCACGATCAGAGCGGCGGTGGCCCAGAATGCCGGGCCGAGCAGCACGGTGGCCAAGTGCGAGAGCTTGACCAGGGAGACCAGCATGCCAAGCAGGAAGACCTCCATCATGCCCCATGGCTGAACCGACCTTACCAGGCGAAAAAAGGTGGCAAGCCGTGGTGATACCCGCCCCAGGCGCAAGGGGACAAGGACCAGCAGGAACATCAGCAATTCAAGTACGGGAAACAGCAGTGCTGTGATGAACACCAGGGCCGCCACAGGCTCAACCCCTCCTTTCCAAAGGATCTGCACGGCCTCGATGAGCGTCACTTCGACCTGTCGCCCCTGCATCTCCAGGCCGACAAGCGGATAGACGTTGGCGATCACATAGAGAACTGTCGCGGTGAGCGTCAGGGCGAGGCTGCGGTCCAGACTGTCTGGAGGATTGCGGGCCAGCACGGCGCCGCAGCGCACGCAGCGGGCTGTCTCTCCGGGCGCAAGCCGTGGCTCGGACTGCAGCAGATCGCACTCGTGACAGGCGACGGGATTGGCAGGCAGCGTCAGGTGCGCATCGGGTGCGGGCATGGATTGGCCCTTGAGAATGACGGCCAATTGTGCGGTGCAAGCACTGCCTGCGCAAGACAGTGCGGCAAATAGCGAGTAGGACCTTCTCTGGAGAGCCGGTGCGGCCGATTGCCGCGGGCGGCGGGTTCAGCGGCTGGACGGTATGTCGGCTGCGCCGGGCATCTCCCGACCGGGACGTGGCGGCGGCGGATCATCCCTCCATTGCGAGTCGCTGATGTGCCCTTTCTCCATCCCGGGGCTGACCGGTATGTCGTCGGGCATCAGGCTCAGGGCAAGTACGATGGGCGCTCCCGAACTGCGCTGCCGCAGGACAACCCGATCAGGCATCACCCTTTCCACATGCAGATCGTCATTGAACGGTGCGCCCTCGGGCACCAGCAGCGGCCGCTTGCCAGCTTCCGCAAGAATCGCGATGCCCGGCGTGTTCTGGTCACCTGCAATCACACCCTGGAGTGTGACGCGAACAGGCAAGGGCTCGGAAACCCTCGGATCCGCCGGAAGGGCATCCATCGGCGTTGCTATCTTCAGCCACCCGGCCTCTTCTGCAATCCACAAGCCTGCAACCGTAACGACTCCCAGTGTCAGGAGGATGCGCGGCAGGCGGCTGAAATCAAAAGCATTCATATGGAGACCCTCAACCCAACGTCGTCGAACAAGACCTACCGTAACACTGCTGATCACCAATCTGCCGATGCCTTTGCCGTTATTTACGTTTTTAACATTTTTTACAATTGTGCCCGGCGGGAGCTTGGGGCATCCACAGGCCCGAAAGGCTGGGCGCTGGCCGAATGGACCACTTAGCAGCTCTTGAACTGGGCCGCGTTGGCCGCATCAAGGGATGTGGTTGAGCAACCGGGGGGGGGCGGACTGGATAGGGAAAGATCAAAGCGGCCGGCGGCGCCGGAGCTTGTGGACTGCTGTAATGAACCTCGCCCCGAAAGAGGCAGGATGTTTGTGACAGACAGGATTTATTTTCTTAATCTTGTTGACACGTAGTGATTGGTCTTTATAATTCGGCCTCTCTTCGCTGCGGCGCACGATGAAGTGTTCCGAAGCGGTGGAGGGGGTGTTGCGGTAGGTATTGCGATGCTTGCGCCAAGTGGTTTGTTTCGGTGGTTAAGCGGTTTTCGAAACAAGGTACTTGACAGGGTTTTTAGGCTCTGTATAATGCGCACCTCTTCGCTGCTGTGGCAGCCGTTCTTTAAAAAGGCCCCTGACCTATACCGGTCTGATCCGCGCCGCCTTCGTCCTGGGCAGGAAGCTGGCCGCCATGACCGAACCGGGTGAGCGCGTGGGCGTATTGCTGCCCTCCAGCGCTGGGGTGGTGGTGACCTTCTATGGGTTGCACGCCCATGGGCGCACGCCGGTGATGCTGAATTTCACCTCGGGCGAACGGAACTTGAAGGCCGCCATCAAGGCCGCGGGCGTGAAGAAGGTCCTGACGGCCAAACGCTTCATCCAGCAGGCCAAGCTGGAAGGGCTGATCGACGACCTGTCCAGCGTCGCTGAAATCGTCTGGCTGGACGACGTGCGCAAGACGATCGGACTTCAGGACAAGATCTACGGCTTGCTGGCCGGCATGGCGCCGCGCCGGTTCCGTGTGCGGACGAAGCTGGAGGACCCCGGCGTCATCCTGTTCACTTCGGGCAGTTTCGGCGCCCCCAAGGGCGTGGTGCTGAGCCAGGCCAATCTGACCGCCAACGTCCGTCAGGTCGCCGCCCATATCGACCTGAACCCCGACTGGGTGATGTTCAACCCGCTGCCGACCTTCCATTGTTTCGGGCTGACGGGCGGGGTGTTGCTGCCGCTGCTGTGCGGGATGAAGGCGTTCCAATATCCGTCGCCGTTGCACGCCAAACAGATTGTCGAACTGCTGCCCGAGGTGAAGGCCTCGATCCTGTTCGCGACCGACACCTTCCTGAACCAGTACGCCCGCGTCGCCGGGCCGGACGACTTCTCGACGCTCAAATTCGTGGTGGCGGGCGCCGAGCGCGTGCGCGACGAGACCCATCACCTGTTCAACACCAAATTCGGCGGGCTGAAGCTGCTGGAAGGCTATGGCGCCACCGAGGCCGCGCCGGTCGTCGCCGTGAACCATCCCGACCGCAACCGACCGGGCACGGTCGGCCAGATGCTGCCGGGCATGGAGTGGAAGCTGACGCCGGTGCCGGGCATCGAGGCGGGCGGGCGGCTGTATCTGCGCGGTCCCAATGTCATGAAGGGGTATCTGTCGGCCGACGACCCCCAGGTGATCGAACCGTTGGCGGGCGGCTGGCACGACACGGGCGATATCGTCGATGTGGACCGAGACGGCTATGTCGCGATCCTGGGACGGGTGAAACGGTTCGCCAAGATCGGCGGCGAGATGGTCAGCCTGACCGCCGTTGAAGGTCTGGCCAGCGCCGTTTGGCCCGAAGCGCGCCATGCCGTCGTCTCCATCGCCGACGCCCGCAAGGGCGAGAAGCTGGTGCTGGTCACCGACCGCAAGGACGCCGATGTCGGCCGCCTGGCCGAATGGGCCAGAAGCCACGGCGCCCCGGAACTGGCCGTGCCCAAGAAGATCATGCGCGTGACCGAGGTGCCGGTTCTGGGCACGGGCAAGACCGACTATGTCGCCATCCAGCAGATGGCCGAGATGGACAAGGCGGCCTGAGCCTTGGCGGTTGAACTGGAACGGTTACCGTTCCACCCTCTCATTCCTTGAACC